>JAEINR010000011.1 GCA_016342325.1 Desulfobacterium sp. | reverse complement strand
AATGTCGGACTTTTATCACATGATCAACCGGACAAGTTAATTGTCGTCACCGGCCAAGGTAGTTGTCGCACAATACAGACAGGAACCGCCCGGTTTCATCCACGAGATAGACCTCCCCCGTCACTTCAATATTGCTTTTGTGCAACAGCCTGTCCATCCGCCTGAAATCAACCAGGGCGCACAGATGGCCGGACCTCTTCTTTGAAGGATCCCGGATCGGTGAACAGATCATGACTGCCGGAACCTTGGTTTGTCCGTTATCAAACATGAAGACGGTCCAGTTTTTTATACTCGGGGTTTCACCCAAAAGATGTTTGGCTCGGGATGTGATCTGGCTGGACGCTGAACCAAGCGTAAAAAAGACCGGGGGTCCGAAACTGTCCATCACCAAAAAAGCAAGATAGGAATCATAGGGGTCTTTCATTTGTTCAAAATGCGATTCCATTTTTTTCTTGTCATACCCGAATATGCCGATGATGTTGGAAAGGCTGTCGATATCACTGCGCCGTTCCGACATAAAGGTCTTAATTTCCTCTGCATTACTGTGGGACAACCCCTTTAAATAGGAGGAGGCCTTTTCTTCGATCAACACCCGTCCTTGGGATATGACTTTGAAGCCCAGAGACGCCAGGGGCACCAATGATACAATCATAAATGCGGCAATCAACAGCAGTCTGAGTCGTTCAAAATTCATTCCATTTTTCCATTTTTCCATTTTTCCACATTCCGGCAAACCTTGGATGTGCATCGGTTGCTGTGGCAATAGACCATATTTTCATTCTTGCCACAAGCCTGTCCCTCGCAAAAATAAGCTTGGTATTGAAAATCTTGCACTTCGCCAGCAGTTGGCTATCATGAAATAATCTATATCGCGGCCTAAAATTCGCGGTATAGATCGTCTCTTATGGATTTTGCTTTCCCGGATCTGGGGTAACTGGCGTGATGCTTTGGTCGCCGGAAAATTGTCGATTCTGTTTTAAACAAATGCCGCAAATTTAATTATTTGCAAAGGGCAGGTGACTGATTGGATATGGACTGATGATTATAGTGCGACATCTCAAGGGAATTTCATAATCCGAACACGAAACCGTATCCTATTAATGACTGCTCAAATTCATATCGGTGTACTGTATTTCCGTTGTTGGCTGAAGGCCATGACCGTTATATGAAATTCTTCTCCCCGCGCCTACCTTGAATGGGTGGTATAATTTTGATCTTCCTTCTGAATATGGTCAATGAACCAATCCTCAATCACCTTCAGAATTTCAGAATTCAGTACATGGGTGCCTTCCTGCATTTGAGAAGAGATAGCTTCCAGCTTCCGAACAAAGGCTTGATGGATTTCCCTGTGCTCTTCATACCCAGGGAAATCAATCATCTTCATGAAATCCTCTTCCGAGGAGAAGTGGTACTTTGTGTATTCGATCATCTCCGCCAGGGCAGCCTCACCAATTCCAAGATAGTCATCTGTAGGTTCTATGCCCATCATCTGTGCGTGGACTCTATTGTATAGCTCGATCCACTTTTTATGCTGGTCGTCAATCTTTTCATCGTGAACACTAAAGCTGTCCACCCATCCTATTCTCGGCATTTCGGTTCCTTTCTTCCTGGCATGAAACAATCAGTTCTTTTTCATCTTGGTCGGCAACCCACATCCCCAAAACTTGCTCCCCGCACCTACCTTGAATACGTTGCATACTTTTGGTCTTCCTTCAGAACATGGTCAATGAGCCAATTTTCAATCACCTTCACAATTTCAGAATTCATAACAAAGGTACCTTCCTGAATTTGTGAAGAGATCTCATCAAGTTTCAGAGTGAAGGCTTTATGGATTCTTTTGTGTTCTTCATACCCTGGAAAACCAATCTTTTTCATATAATCCTCTTCCGAAGAGAAATGGAATTTTGCATATTTGATCATTTCTATTAGAGCAGCTTCGCCAATCTCAAGGGTATCATCTTCTGGTATCTCCCCCATCATCTGGCCATGGGCTCTATTGAAAATCTTGATCCATTCTTTATGCTGGTCATCAAGTGTTTTATTGTGAACACTAAAGCTGTCCATCCATTCTATAGTCGCCATTTCTGCTCCTCTTCTGGCTTAACGTCGGTTCTTCTTCAATCTTGGCCGGTAACCCGCACCCCCAAGATATGCACGGTATATTCAATCAACGACTTCCCACCCAATGTTCTACACCCCGATTCAGCTTGGCAAAGAAGTCCCCATCGCAATAACACTTATGCCAAAAATCTGAATGGTGAAAGGTTTTTTTGCATCGCTCCAATGAAAACATAAATACAGAAGTGTCTACAAATGCCCTAGCACTTCATCATGCCCTGGGCTTCTGCTTCAGGATATCGTAGTAGGTGAGGATCTGCTTGACGTAGTGGACCGGTTCCCGGCCCCTGGCATAGCCGTACTGGGTGGTTTGATAATAGCGCTTCTTGGTTAACAGGGGCAGGGTCTTTTCCATGGTGTACCAGCTTTTTTTGTCCCATCCAAGTTCCTGGGCAATGACCTGGGCGTCCCGGATGTGGCCGTAGCCGATGTTGTAGGAACCCAGGGAGAAGAGCAACCGCTCATGGCTGTCCTCGATGTCGTCGAACCGTTGGTAGAGTTTGTCCAGGTATTGGATGCCGGCCTTGAGGCTTTGCTCGGGGTTGAGCCGGTTGGTGATGCCCATTTCGTTTGCCGTATCCAGGGTGACCTGCATGAGCCCCCGGACGCCGGTGCGGCTCCGTGCCCAGGGGTTGAAGTGGGACTCCTGGTAGACCACCGCCGCGATCATTCGCCAGTCAAATCCGTATTTCATGGATTCCCTCTCAATGATTTTCTTGTACCGGGGAAGCCGTGTCTCAATGCGTTCGTGGAACTTTTTCAGGTCAAAATAGTCAAAGGAATCCACATTGCTGTAGTATTTCTTATAAATCTGCTCCTGGATCTCCTGGGTCTTGGCGGATGCCAGGAATTGATTCATGGTTTCCAGGAATTTGGGCTCCTTTACCCTGACGGCCCAGGCCAGGGGCTGCTCCTGTTCAAGGTCGAGGCCGATGGCGATATCCGGATGGTACCTGCGGTTGAGCAGGGCGATGTTCGAGTCGGCCACCGTGTACTTTATTTCCCGGTCTGCGACCATGCGGATCAGTTCGTCGGTGGAGGTTTCGTCGTGGAGAACGATGTCGATGTCCACCCCGTTTTGCTTGATCTCTTCAAGCCTTGTATGGTAGGAGGTGCCCCGGCGTACATGGATGGTCTTTCCGGCCAGGGCCTCGATGGTTTTCACCCCATAGATGAGCTTGTGATGGATGAGTTTTTGCTGAACCGTCATGTAGGGGTTGGAAAAGGTGATCACCTTTTTTCTGTCGTCCGTGATGGTGAGGCCCGCAGCAATGAAGTCGCCCCAGCCCTGCTCAAGAAAGCGGGTCATGCTGCTCCACCCTGGGGTGACCACCTCAAGATTCAGGTTGAGATAATCGGCAAATGCCTTTGCCATCTCATACTCGAATCCCATGGGCATGTCCTGGTAAAGATAGTAGGAGTTGGCGTTGGCGTAGGTGATCATGCGGATGGTCTTTGCCTTGTTCACCTTGTAAAGGGTGGTGCCGCCGATGAAGCGGTTGCCGTTCTTTTTCTTCTCAACGCAGATGACGGCAAGCTCTATACCAAGGATCAGCATGAATCCGGAAACAAAGAGTATGAAAATTGTTTTTTTAAACATAGGTTTTGCCGGGTTAATCTTCCGCCTGTATGATCTTGATACTCGTGACGTTCTGGAATCCCCTGGGCAGCTTCTTCCCCCTGTACCCCCGCTTTGACCTGTAGTTGTCCTGGTTGCCAGCAGAGAGTTTTAGAAAATGTTTTCCCGCATAAATAACAAGGGTGGCGTTTTCCGGCAACAGTTTTAGTATCATGATCCGTTCGGTGCCGGGCACGGAGTGCTGGTCTTTGGGGATCCCGATGATCTTGTTGCCCTTGCCCTTTTCCATGATGGGCATTTCGCTTACGGGAAAGATGATCAGACGCCCTGTGGTGGTGATGGCGGCCAGGAGGTCGGTCTCGGGATTCATAATCTGTTGGGGTTCCATGAACTGAGCCAAATCCTTCAAGTTCAGGATGGCCTTGCCGGTTTTGCTCTTTGCAATGAAATTGGAAAACTGGGTGATGAAACCAAAGCCCGTGTCCGTGTAAAGAAGGAAGAGATCGTCATCATCCCCGGTGACAACGCTTGTGATAAGGGTGCTCGGCTGCAGGGTCAACCTTCCGGTCAGCGGTTCCCCCATGCCCCGGGCCGAGGGCAGGGTGTGGGAGGCGATGGAGTAGCTCCTGCCCGTGGAGTCGAAAAAGGCGGCGGGCCGGTTGCTCATGGTGGGGGCCACCGCCATCAGGGAGTCCCCGGATTTGAACTTGAGCTTTTCGGTATCGATGTCATGGCCCTTTGCCGAACGAATCCATCCGTTCTTGGACAGGATCACGGACACGGCCTCGGTCTGGATCACCTCTTCCTCTGAAAAGGCCTCGGCCTCTTTCCGCTCCGTGATGGGAGACCGCCGCTTGTCCCCGTGCTTCTTTGTATCTTCCCGGAGCTCTTTTTTGATGAGATTCTTGAGCAGTTTTTCCGAGGCAAGGATCTTTTCCAGCTCCTTCCGCTCAAGGTCGAGTTCATCCTTTTCCGCCTGGATTTTTATCTCTTCGAGCCTTGCAAGGCTGCGAAGCTTTATCTCCAGGATGGCAGTTGCCTGGCGGTCACTGAGCTGGAATGCCTCCATGAGGTCCGGCTTTGGATCGTCGCTGTTTCGGATGATTGCGATGACCTCATCAATGTTGAGAAATGCCGTGAGCAGGCCTTCGAGGAGATGAAGCCGGTCAATGACCTTTTCGAGCCTGTGCTCCAGGCGTTTCCGTACGGTCTCGGTCCTGAACCCCAGCCACTCGGATAGAACGGTGAGCAGAGGTTTTACCTCGGGCTTGCCGTTGATGCCGATCATGTTCATGTTGACGCGGTAGGAGCGCTCAAGATCCGTGGTGGCAAAGAGGTGGTCCATGAGGGCGTCCGTGTTGGTCCTGGGCTTGGGTATGATGACCAGCCGGGTGGGATCTTCGTGGTCGGATTCGTCCCGGAGGTCCACCACCATGGGCAGTCGTTTTGCCTGCATCTGGGCCGCAATCTGTTCCAGGATTTTCTCCCCGGAGGAATGGTGGGGCAGGGCGGTCACCACGATGTCACCGTCGTCCACATGGTATTTTGCCCGCATTTTAATCCTGCCGTTGCCGGTTTTGTACATCTCCTTTATCTCGGCCGGGGGAGTGATGATTTCAGCCTCGGTGGGATAATCCGGCCCATGGATGAAGTCGCAGATCTTGTCAAGTCCGGCATTGGGGTGGTCAAGAAGATAGACCAGTGCCTGGGCAACCTCGGTGAGATTGTGGGGGGCAATGTCGGTTGCCATTCCCACGGCAATGCCGGTGGTGCCGTTCAGCAAGATATTGGGAAGCCGTGCCGGCAGCAGGGCCGGCTCCTTCAGGGTGCCGTCAAAGTTGGGGTTCCACTCGGTGGCCCCGAGATCCAGCTCGGACAGGAGGAGGTCTGCGTACCTTGAGAGCCTTGACTCGGTGTAACGCATGGCTGCAAAGGATTTTGGGTCGTCCTGGGCACCCCAGTTGCCCTGGCCGTCCAGGAGCGGGTACCGGCAGGAGAAGGGCTGGGCCAGGAGGACCATGGCCTCATAGCAGGCAGAATCCCCGTGGGGATGGAATTTCCCCAGAACATCTCCGACGGTTCTGGCCGATTTTTTGTATTTCGCCGTGGCGGAAAGCCCCAGCTGGCTCATGGCGTAGACGATCCGTCGCTGTACCGGTTTAAGGCCGTCCCCGATATAGGGCAGGGCCCTGTCCAGGATGACATACATGGAGTAGTTGAGGTACGCGCTTTCTGCAAAATCTTCAAAGGGCTGTTTCTCAAAACCCTCAAGGCTTGTAACTGCACTTGTTCCCATTATGATTCAATCTCTCTGAGGTTTCCCTTTGTTTCGATCCACCTGCGTCTGTCCGACGCCCGTTTTTTTCCAAGGAGCATGTCCATCATTTTGAACACCCTGTCTTCGGCAACTGTCTCATCTTCATCCTCTTCATCACGGTTGATCACCAGCTGGACAAGCCGCCGGGTGTCCGGGGCGATGGTGGTCTCCCTCAACTGCACCGGGTTCATCTCGCCAAGACCCTTGAACCGTTGGACATTGATCTTGCCGTGTCTTTTTTTCATCTGGATTCGCTTGATGATGCTCTCCCGTTCGGCGTCGTCCAGGGCGTAAAACACCTCTTTACCCACATCAATGCGGAACAGGGGGGGCATGGCCATGAAAATGTGTCCTCCCCTCACCACCTGCCTGAAGTGCCGGAAAAAGAGGGCACAGAGAAGGGTGGCAATGTGGAGGCCGTCCGAGTCCGCATCGGCCAGGATGCAGATTTTGTTGTACCGCAGTTCCGAGATGTCTTCGGAGTCCGGATCCACCCCCATGGCCACCGAGATGTCGTGGATCTCCTTGGAGCTTAAAATCATGGACGAGTCCGTATCCCAGGTGTTGAGAATCTTACCCTTCAGGGGCATGATGGCCTGGAACCGCCGGTCCCTTGCCTGTTTTGCCGAGCCCCCTGCAGAATCTCCCTCCACGAGGAAAAGCTCGCTCTTTTCGGGGTCGCTGCTGGTGCAGTCGCTGAGCTTGCCCGGGAGGGCCGGGCCGTTGGTCACCCGCTTTCGGGTCACCTTCCTTGCCTTTTTGAGCCGGTCCCTGGCATTTTCCACCGCAAGTTCGGCCAGCTTCTCGCCCACGTCCGTGTTCTGGTTGAGCCAGAGGCTGAAGGCGTCTTTAACCGAGGAATTCACAATGGCCGTGCAGTGGCGGGAGGAGAGCCGTTCCTTGGTCTGGCCCGAGAACTGGGCGTCCACAAGCTTGACCGACAGGATGAAACCGATGTTTTCCCAGATATCTTCGGGGGCGAGGTTGACCCCCTTGGGCAAAAGGTCCCTGAACCGGCAGAATTCCCGGATCGATTCCAGAAGGCCTGACCGGAAACCGTTGACATGGGTTCCGCCCAGGGGGGTGGGGATAAGGTTGACATAGCTTTCACAGGGGTTGGTATGCTTCTCCTCGGTCCAGTCCACGGCCCAGGCAACTGTGGACTCCTCAGCGGTGATATCCCCTGTGAAAGGCAAACCAAATACCGTGGGAACCCCATCCAGGGCCTCGGCCAGGTAGTCCCTCAACCCGTATTCAAACTTCCACTCGAATTTCTCCTTGGTCTCCTCGTCCAGAAAAGTGATCAAAAGACCCGGACAAAGGACAGCCTTGGCCTTTAGGGCGTGCTTGAGCACCTTTTTAGAAAAGTTGGGACGGTCAAAGTAGTCAGTGTTGGGATAGAACCTGAGGCTGGTGCCTGTGTTGTTTTTTCCCACCGTTTTGACCTGGGTGAGTTCCTGGTCCCTGTATCCGTTTTTAAAGGTGATCCTGTGGACCGCAGCGTCCCTTCGAATATTGACTTCAAGATAGCTTGACAGGGCATTGACCACGGAAACGCCCACCCCGTGGAGGCCGCCTGAAAAGTTGTAATCCTTGCTGGAAAACTTTGCCCCGGCATGGAGCCGTGTCAGGATCAGTTCAACACCGGAGATCCCCTCTTCAGGATGGATGTCCACGGGCATGCCCCTGCCGTTGTCGGTCACCTCGATGGAGTTGTCCGTGTGGAGGACCACGTCGATCTTGTCGGCAAACCCCGCAATGGCTTCATCAACGCTGTTGTCAATGACCTCGTGGGCCAGGTGGTCCGGGCTTGAGGTGTCCGTGTACATGCCCGGTCTTTTTCTGACGGGATCAAGTCCCTTCAGGACCTCTATGGATTCGGCATTGTACTGGCTGCCCTGCTTTATGTTCTCTGTATCTCGATCAAATAGTTTCATTGGGTTCTATAAATACAGTATTAGGTTCATGGCCAAATCTGCTATAATATACAATTTTGGTATAAATTCAATTGTTTTTATTAGGTTGCAAAATCTTTCAGTACAAAATATAAGTGTAAGTATCTTTTTAATTCAACAGAGATTTGATAACTTATGCGTCTGAACCTCAATCTCGACAACCATTGCGTGGAAACGGAGATCCGGCGGATCTACAATGCAAGGGTGGGGGAATGCCTGAAGAACGGCCGCTTTTCAGTGGATGATGGGCAGATCATTGAATTGTTGAAAACCGTGTTGGAAACCATGGATTTTCCGCGCCTTCGCTCCTCCTGTCGGGAACTTGCTGGCGGATCGAGAGGGGGTGCCATGCTTGTTCTGGACGGGGACCGCCGGTTATGGATAGAGATCAACAACAAACGAATCAGTATGGATGGTCCATGGGAGAAAAAGATAAAAACGGGTTAGATCTGAACGGTTTTGACCGGGAGTGGAGCAGTGCCGACGAGGCAGGCCAGCTTGACCTCATCAAACGGGCGGCCGAACTCTCTCCTGCCCGGGGGATCGTTCCTATCCTGGCAGGAATCGACTCCTGCCATTATTCCGTTAGAAACAGGGCCAGGATGGGCCTTAACCTGCTGAAGGCAAAAGCCGTTGAGATCCAGCACCTTCAGGAGCATCGCCTGTACGGCAACCTGTACGATTCCATTAAGGAGTCCTCGGTGTTCTGTGCCAGGATACATGAGGTTCTGAAACCGACCCTTCCGGTTCAGGAGATTCGCATCTACATGGAGATTCTCCTGGAATCCGGAGGACGGGGACCGTTTTATGCCTGGCGGTTCTGCCAGAGCGGTGTCATTTCGATTCATAACATGAAAAAGGTTCTGACCACGATTTCCGAGCAGGCCCGGCTCGCCCTTGTGGCCCAGTACCTGAGATCCACTCCCTATGTGAGGCGGCGCTTTGCCCGGGAGTTTAAGTTGATACTGCGGGGAATCAGCACCCGTAAACCCGTGATTTTGTTCCTTGCCTATCTCTTTGACAGGAATTGTCCGTCCGATCCGATCCTGGTCACCTTGGATCCGGCCTTGAGAGACCCGGACACCCTGATCTCCCGGGAGTTGGCCTCTTCCGACCCGGAAGAACGGGCCCTGGCTGTAAAGGCCCTGGCCATGATTGCTCCGTGCATGGATTCAGGGCTTGTTCAATCCCTGTTGTCTTCCCGGGAGGATAAAATAGTCCACCGTGCCGTTCTGGCCGTTATCGTGGCCTCGCCCAGGGCGACCTATCCGGAGCTGTGCCAGACCCTGCTTGACCGGCTTTGCACCCAGAAGGGTGAGGTCCTCTCCTGGTTCAGGGCCCTGGTGGTCTCAACCCCCACTCCCTTGCTCGGGCTGTTGGACACCATTCGGAAGAGGGTTCCCCGCCTCATGGGTCCCATCCTTGATGAGCTTTCTACTCTGTCAGCGATCTCGTTTCTCTTTATCAAGGAGATCGTCGTGGACAGAGCGGGCTGGCTCCATGCAAACGACGACGTCTACAAGGCCCTTGTCTACGGCATGATAAAAAAGAGACCGGAGCGGGTTATTAAGCTGCTTGAGGCCAGTGGTGACCATTTCAGCGATTTTCGGAAACAGGCTGTGGTGCATCTTGTTCAAAAAATCCGAACGGCCCTGTCAACGGAGAAGGAGGAGATTGCAGCCAACGGCGAAGCGTTGATGCTGAAGCTGAAACAGCACAATGGGAAGAAGCTTGGCTTTCTGGGAAAGGTACTTTCCGTGTCTGTGGAAAAACGGATTTTGAGCCTCAAGCTGGGTACCGCCACAGAGGTTCTGGATTTCAGCAACGAGGTTATCGATAATGTCGACCTGTCGTCGGGGCTCTTTTTCGCTTCCACGATCTTTAACGGTTGTACCATCCTGAATTCGGACATCTCTTTCTCCTCCTTTGTTAATGCCAGTTTCCGGGGCACCTGTTTTCACAAAGTGAATCTTAACGGGGCCAGGTTTGACTCCATATGCTTTGACGATACGGTGTTTATCAACGTGTCTGCCAAGGGGGCGACCTTTATCAACTGCAGCTTTGAAAACGCCTCGTTTTTCAAAACAAGCTTTGAAGCCACCCAGATGATCAATTGCATCTTTACCGGTGCTTTGATTTCAACCTCTTTGTTTCTCAAAACCGATCTTTCCGGCTCAACCTTTGCCTGCACCCGAACCGCCAATGTCTCGTTTGCCGATTCAAACCTGCAGAATTCCGATTTTTCCGGGATTCAGGCCAGGTTCACCCGGTTTCCTTCCTACACCGTGGTATTGCTTGAGTCGGAGTTTGCTGATTTCAATGCCCGGTCGTTTATGTTTGATAAAAAAGATTTGCCCGATTCCCTGTTTGATCCGGCGGTCAGCGAGCCCTATCTCCTTGATGAACTGGACCTCCTGCTCCTCACCGATCTTGTCCATTCAGGGAAAAAGATGTTTTTAAAGCAGAACAAGTTCTCCCTATTGACCGCCTTTGACCTTTTTGATCCAAAACAGGCGGATCTCTTTGAGATCGTTCCCCTGCTTCTCCACGAGAATATCGATTTTCCCGGGTTTGATGCTGACCGTGAAAACACTCCCTGCGGAATATCGGGCTACTGCCCGACCCGGCAGACGGGTGTCAGCGCAGCACCCCATGTGGATCCTGAAAAAATATTATACCGGTTTGATTTTTCTCCCCATGTGGAGGGTTTGTTTACCATTGGAAGCATCGGCACCATTGCCCAGTCGCCGGACTCGGATATCGACTACTGGGTCTGTGTGCGCGATCATGACCATAAAAGCCCAGAAGGCGTGAGCTTTCAGAACAAATTAACCCGTCTTGAACAATGGGCCCAGGACTATTTTAAAACCGAAATCCACTTTTTTATCGTGGATATCGACAGGGCCAGGAACGACGATTTTGGCGATTCCACCACGGAGAGTTCGGGCTCGGCCCAGGGGCGGATCCTCAAGGAGGAGTTTTACAGGACCATGATTCATGTGGCCGGGAAACTACCTCTTTGGTGCACACTACCCGTGTCCATCAGCCGACCATACTACCAAAGGCTCCATGATCGGATCTGCAGCAATCCGGTCATGTGCCGGTTCATCGATCTTGGAGACATCCATGAAATTCCTTCGGAAGAGTATTTTGGCGCGTCCATATGGCAGCTGTTCAAGTGGTTGAAAAGCCCGTTCAAATCGGTGATCAAGATGGCGCTCCTGGAGGAGTTCATCAATGCCAGCGGTAAAAAACAACTGCTGTGTAACCGGTTCAAGGATGAGTGGATGAATTCCGGTCCCCGTCCGGTCCTCGGAAAAATAGATCCTTACTACACCCTGATCACGAGCCTTGTTGACTATTACCGGGAGGAGGACTATCCCGAGGCAGCAAAGCTTGTCCAGCTCTGCTTTTTCCTTAAAACCGGCATATCCAAGGATGAGGACCTGGACCGCACCCTGTTTGGATTTCGGGCGGTGTTCATCACCCGGTGCATGGAAGAGTGGGCCTGGAACAGGACCAAGGTGTTCGAGGTCGGCAGCTTCAGGGAGTGGAGCTATGCCAAGGTTACACGGTTGAGCCTGTTGGTGGAACGGTATATGCTCAAGACATATAAACGGGTGAACCAGGCCCTGGAGGGTGGCAAACGCTCCATGATCACCCCGGAGGACAGAACCATTCTGGGCAGGAAGATGTTTGTGGAATTTTCCAGGCAGGATGAAAAAAAGGTCGCCAAAATTCTGCTGGTGTCAAGGAGTGACCGCCTTTTTAAGGGACTGGTGTTGCAGTATGTTTCCAAACCGGGCTTCAAAAACGTGTGGGAGCTTGTTCACCGGTCAGGGCGGGAGAAATCGGAACGCCTCAAACGGGCCAAAAGCATCGAAGAGGTAGCGGCGTGGTTCATCCAGAATCGGCTTTTTTCAACCACCACCATCATCAATCTTGTTCCCAACCCGACGCCGGTCTCCTCGGATGACGTCCGGAGACTGTTCCATGCCCTTTACACCTTTTACCGCCATGACAATGCTGACTCCATCAGTTTTGGGAGCCTGCTGGCCAAGGCGACGATCAAGGCGGTTTTCATCTCCTTGAATCTCTGTGTGCCAAGGAGAAGCAAGCGTATCCATGAGTTCAGTATTATCCACCTCAACTCTTGGGGGGAGATGTTCTGCAGTCGGGTTGCAAGTGAGGAGGGATTTGCCTCGGTGGACGATGTGCTTGCCCAGGTGAAAATTGAACTTGCGATGGCTGAACTTCCCGAGAGAATTCTTCTCCATTTTCCAAAGCCGTTTAGTTTGTGAGCCGGTCGAATCTACCGCCCATCAGTCGAGGGCCTTCTGCTCGGTGATTCCCTGTTGTCGGTAGGTGTGAAATCGAGAGGTGGCAGACGCTTTGAACACCGGGTTGTTGACATCCACAAAATCGATGATGGTGGCCTTGGTTTTCTCTTTTGACGGTCTCAAAATCCTGCCAACATACTGGATCACCCGGCCCGGAAACTTCACCGGCGTGGTCAGGTAGAGGGTTGACAACGTTGGCAGATCAAACCCCTCTCCGATCAACTGCCCGGTTGCGATGAGCACGGTAAACCTTCCTCTATCAAGACCTTCCATGATTTCGGCCCGCTGTTTTGCGGTTTTGTCTCCGGTCAGGACGGCGGGGGTAACCAGTCCGGTTTGTTCAAGCAGTCGGCCCAGCTCCAGGCAGTGCTCCCTGCGGTCGGAGAGAACAAGATCAATGCCCTTGCCTGTGCGGCGTGTCACCGTGTCGCAGATGAGCCGGTTCCTTTTGTGATCCTTTGTCAGGGCCGACAGGGCCTGGGAATAGTTGTTGGAGGTGTCGATATCCGTATCAAACCCTGTCTTTACCCAGAGCACTTCGGCCTGGCAAAGATGGTTGGTTTCAAGTAGCGCCTGTTTATCGATTTTTCCGGTGATGTCTCCGATGTGCCAGAAGATGGCCTTTGAAAGCTTATCCCTTCGCGAAGGCGTGGCCGTGAGTCCTGTCATGTATTTGCAGTCAAACTGCTTGATGGCTTCGATATACTGCATGGCCGGAGCCCGGTGGCATTCGTCCAGAATAAGGTAACCCACCTGGGGTACCACCTTGTCCGCCCGTTTTACAAGGCTCTGGATCGTTGCAACGGTGACCTCCCTGCCGATCTTGAATTTGCCGCCGCCGATGATGCCGATCTCTTTTTTGGGAATGTGCAAAAACGATTCTATCCTGTTGATCCACTGGTTTAGCAGCTCCCTGGTATGAACAACCACCAGGGCCGGCTGTTTCCGATGGGCAATGACCCAAAGGGCGATAACGGTTTTGCCGCCTCCGGTGGGGATGTGCAGCACGCCAAAATCATTTTTCAGGAGGCTTTTGACCGCAGTCAGCTGCAGGGCGCGTAATTTACCGTAAAAGGAAATCTCCCGGGGCGATAGCGTCCTTCGCCGATCGTTGATTTCACAGCTAACGCCGGCTGCTTTTGCCATCTGCTTGAGTTGATGGAAAAATCCCCTGGGAAGTGTCATCGTGTCGTCGTTTTCATCATAAAAGGTCAGCGTTGAAGGGATGCCAGCGGTTCGTCTGCCACGTTTTTCAGCCTCGGCATATTTGGGGTTGGGCATGGAGAGTTTGGCTTTGATCCCCTGGGCCAGTTCCTCGTCCATGCCGGAGAGGGTTAAGGTGTTGTGAACAATTATCTCCATGTTTCTTTGGCATCTCTCTTTGTTTGTTGGCTTAAACGCCGGCACGGGCAGAATAGCATACCCGGGCCGGCGTTGTCTTGAAATCTCTTGTTCTTTTTGTCGTATCTGATAAATATATAGCAGAAACAAACACATTTCCAAATTATCCGCAGTTTACTTCGATCAGGAGAGAGCCATGACCGGGATTTTAAAAAAGTTCCTTGGAGTCGTCCTCGTCCTTGCAATGGTTCCCCTTGGCGCAGACGGGTTCGAACCTGAACTCTCAAAAGAAGAAAAGGTGTTGCTGGCCAACGGGGTCGGCCTCCTTGCCATTACCGGATGGGGGGTCGCCAATTGGGACTATTTCACCAAAAGCCCGACCCTGGGGGATGAAAACTGGTTTTCAGAAGACACGGACGAGGGCGGTGCTGACAAACTGGGGCACTTCTATTTCACCTACGCCATCTCCCACATTCTTGGTGCACGCTATGAACGCTGGGGGTATTCCCATGAAAAGGCGTCGCTCCTGGGGGCGCTCTCCTCCTTTGCCCTGATGGGCGCCATGGAGGCGGGAGACTCGTTCAGCGACTTTGGTTTTTCCCATGAAGACTTTATTATGAACGCCCTTGGGGGGATTGCCGGCTATTACTTCAGGGTCTGTCCCGGGCTTGCCAGAAAAATCGATATCAGGGTGGAATACCGTCCGGACTTCACGGAACCGGATATCTTTACCGACTATGAAAGAACCCGGTATCTTGCAGCAGTCAAACTGGACGGTTTTGACGCCATTGAAAACCGGTATCTCAAATTATTAGAGATTCACCTTGGCTATTTTATCCAAGGGTATTCCGACAATCAAACAAAGAGATCCCGAAACCTTTATCTTGGTGTGGGCATCAACATGCCCAGGTTTTTTAACCACTTTTCCTTGAACAAGACTTCAAAGATTGTCAATTACCTTCAAATTCCCTATACCAGCCTCCGTCTTGAAAAGGATCTGAACTAACCCTGCCGCCTGTCCCTTCTTGCCCGCCTGTCGTTTGTGGAGGAGAGAAGAACCACAACTCCGGCTCTCACGTCTTTTCGTCGGTCCCGTCTGTTTTTTCGCCGTTCCCGTTTCAGCTTTCGCCTCTTCAAGGCCCTTCTCTCCTGTTTCGACTCTTCACCAACCGATACTGCAGCATTTACAGGTCCCTTTTTCAGCGGTACTATTAATGGTGCGCCAGTCATGTTCTCTTAACTCCAGTTACAGGGTTAATTGGTTGAAAAGCTTTTTTACTCTATTACTCTTAGATATCGTCAACTAAGAAAAAATCTTTAATCTCTATTTTTTGGACTCCTTGATGTAGTTGGTCGTCCGCAAAAACGGGACATAAAGAAGATCGCTGGTCATGATGTGCTCGACAAGCCACTCCTGGAGTTGCTTGATCACCTCGTAGCTCAAGTTGTCCTTGTCCTCGGTTACCTGGCGTCGCAGGCTGATCGTGTTCTTGACAAACTTGCGGTGCTCCTTGGCATGGTAGTCTATCTCGGGGTAGCCGCACTTTCTCAGGTATTCTTCTTCTTTGCTGAAGAAATACCTGCTGTACTCATTGAGCTCGGCAACCATGTTGGAACACTCCTTGCCGTCCTTGTTGTTGTCCTTTAGGTCAATCAATACATTCAAGAGGGCGAACATTTTTTTCTGGAGCTCGTCGATCTCCGGGATGTCTACGCTCAACTCTTCATTCCATTCAAACTTTTCTATGTTTTCCATGTCAGTAATCCTTTTTATAAATTTATCTTCAACGCTTTTTGCCGATAAAGAGGGTGGCGATAACAGCCACAGACACGAGGACCGCAACAGCAACGGTCATCTTCAGTCCGCTATCTCCATACCTGGGGTAGATCACAAAGGGCACCAGCCACAGGTAAAGAAACATGTGAAAGGTTCCGATCCCAACGATTCTCAGGACAGCACTTTTTTTCATTCTTAAAGGCGCTCCAGCAATCTATCGTGGATGTTGTCAAAACCTCCGTTTGACATAATAAGCATGAGATCGTTTTTTTCACCCCTTTGGACGAGAAAATTTATGATGGTATCGGTGTTATCAAACAGATGGGCATCCGTTCCCCGTTCACAAATATCTGCAACCAGTTTTTCCGGGGAGAGCCTCTCCTCCGGGGGGATTTTATCGATCTTTGACGGCCGTCGGACACAGACCATGTCGGCCCCGTCAAAGGCTGGGGGATAAACCGCTTGAAAAACAGTGCGCATGCTGGAGTTGGTTCGGGGCTCGAACACGGCAATGATTCTTCCATCCTTGTAAAACGGACCCACGGCCTTCAGGGTCTCCCTGACTGCGGTGGGGTGGTGGGCAAAGTCATCCATTACGGTGATGCCGTTCTTAACGCCCCTTACCTCCTGGCGTCGTTTGACGCCGGCAAAGCTGTCCAGGGCAGCGGCCAGGCACTCGTCCGGAACGTTGATTCGTTTTGAGGCAGCGATCACGGCAAGGGCGTTCATGATGTTGTGGTGGCCCATCATGGGGGTGGTGAACGTGCCCAGGCTTCCTGTGGGATCTTTTATTTTGAAGACGCTTTTTCCGTCCTCTGCCTTTAAATCAACACAGGACCAATCCCCGGCATCATCCCCATAGCGCTGGATGCCGCATTTTCCAAAGGCAAGGACCTCGTCAAGGTTCCGGTCTTCATTAAAGGCAATGGCCAGGCTTTCCGGCGTAAGTTTCTTCACAAAGTTTGTGAACACCTCTTTGACGTGATCAAGGTCCCTGAAGATATCGGCATGGTCAAACTCAACCCCTGTCATGATGGTGACATACGGGTTGTAATGCATGAACTTGGGACCCTTGTCGAAAAAGGCCGTGTCATACTCATCTCCCTCGATGACAATGTGCTCGCCTTTTCCAATCCGGTAGTTGCCGTTGAAATCCGTGACAATTCCGCCGATCATGAACGAGGGGTCCAGGCCGGCCTCGTTCAGGACATGGGCCATGAGTGAGGCCGTGGTCGTCTTTCCGTGGGTGCCCGTGACCAGGATGATCTTTTTGCCGGCTGCGGCAAACCGGTTCAACGCCTGGGGCATGGAGCAGTAGGGTATCTTGCGCTCCATTGTGGCCACGGCCTCGGGGTTGCTTCTGAAAACGGCATTCCCCACAATCACAAGATCGGTTTCCGGATCAAGGTTGTCCGGATGGAATCCCTTGATCAGCCGAATCCCCTTATGCGAAAGAAAATCACTCATGGGCGGATAAACGTCCTGGTCCGACCCTGTCACCGCATACCCCATGTCCTGGAGTATGCAGGCAAGGGCCCCCATGCCGGTGCCACAGGCGGCGATCATATGAATCTTTTTTACCGTTTCCGGGATGTAGTTTCCCATATCAGGCAAGACCTTCCATGACCTCAACGGCGGCGTTGATCGTAGCCTCTATGTCTGCGTCGCTGTGTGCGGCAGAGACAAACAAGGCTTCAAACTGGGATGGCGCAAGGTAGATACCCCGCTTGCGCATCTCGTTATAGAAGGTGGCAAACCGTTCAAGGTTGCTGGTTTTGGCCTCATCAAAATTGGTAACCACTGATTTGGTGAAAAACAGTCCCGCCATTGAGCCGATATGCCCGGTGGAAAAGTCGATGCCTGCCTTGTCTGCGGCATTCCGAAGTCCTGTGACCAGTTTCTCGGTCTTGGCATCCAGGGCTTCATAGAACCCGGGTTTTCTGATCTCTTCCAGGGTTGCAATTCCGGCTGCCATGGCCAAGGGGTTGCCCGACAGTGTTCCTGCCTGGTAGACCGGTCCCACCGGGGCGATGTGATTCATGATTTCCCGTTTTCCGCCATAGGCGCCCACGGGAAGTCCGCCACCGATGATCTTTCCAAAACAGGTGAGGTCCGGGGTGATCCCGAAAAGGCCCTGGGCAGACCCTTTGGCCACCCTGAAGCCTGTCATCACCTCGTCAAAGATGAGAAGGGCGCCATGTTTTGTGCTTTCGCTCCGAAGGGTCTCAAGGAAACCTTCAACCGGCGGAACCATGCCCATGTTACCGGCTATCGGCTCCACAATGATGCCGGCAACCTTGTCTCCCTTGGTCGCCATGAGCTGCTTGAAACCGTCAATATCATTATAGGTGATGCTCAGGGTGTGGGTGATGACGGAATCGGGGATGCCGGGGCTTCCGGGAATCCCTAAGGTTGCAACCCCCGAGCCTGCAGCAACGAGAAGGGTATCTGCATGGCCGTGGTAGCATCCGTCAAACTTGATGATGATATCCCGGCCCGTGTATCCCCGGGCCAGTCGGACGGCGCTCATGGTCGCCTCGGTGCCGGAGTTGACCATCCTCACCATTTCCACCGACGGAACCGCTGCGGTGACAAGCTTTGACAGCTCGCTCTCAAGGGCGGTGGGAGCGCCAAAGCTTGTCCCGGATGCCAGGGCATTGGTCAGCGCGTCGATGACCTTGGGATGGCGGTGTCCCAGGATCATGGGGCCCCATGATCCAATATAATCGATGTAGGTGTTGCCATCGGCATCAACAATTTTGCTGCCATCTGCTTTTTTTATAAAAAGGGGGCTTCCGCCCACGGACCCGCACGCTCTAACAGGCGAGTTGACACCTCCGGGAATAAGTTCGGCAGCCTCATTGAACAGCGCTTCAGATTTGGTTGTATCCATGATATTTAATCCTCGAATAATATATTAACACTTGAAACCCTCAAGATATACATCCCTAAACAAACTTTCTTTTGTATCAAACAGGTAAAATCAGGTCAATATTTTTATGCCTTTTGGTTAAATCCGTTTTTTATAAAAAAAAGGTTTGACAGATGGGTTGCTTACTGGTACTTTCGCTGTGTTTCTTGCTTCGGCAAGGGCCGTTAGCTCAATTGGTAGAGCAACTGACTCTTAATCAGTAGGTCCACGGTTCGATCCCGCGACGGCCCACCATTTTACATCAAGGCTTCCAGCATTTTTCTTGCTGGAAGCCTTTTTTGTTTTTCGGGTCTTTTTTTTTACCGTGCTGGTATAGAGTGAAACGACTGGCTTGGTCCATTGCAGCAGTTGTTCAGCCCTTGGATTGTAAATGGCAAGGTTGTGGTTTGAACCTGGCTGATGGTATTCGGCCTGGTTGCCTTCCGTCCGCTTTTGACAATGTTCAGTCCCCTTTGAGCACGGGTCAGGGGAGGGTGCTTTTGTGGTCAAGGCATGGCAAAAACGAACCTGCATATTTTGAAATACGGTATGGGGCTTTTGTTTGGCTAACCCCTGGGTGCGGGATTGGTTTTTGCTGTTAAGCGGACGCCGTGAAATTGTCATGTCCCACGAATTTTATAGTGGAATTAAGTATCGTGTTTCCCGAATTTTAATTCATCCCGCTTACTCAAAAAAACCCAGAACATCGAGAAGAGCCAGAAAAGCTAAGGTCAGCCCTGAAGACATAAATAGTACATAAAAAATTGTTCCCAATACCTTGTCGAATTTGTTGGTATGTCTTTTTAATAAATCGGAATCAGCATGAAGTGCTGATAGCGGGCTATCTTTAAATTTGCGAGCCATGAAACTTGGTATTGATAGAGCTTGCGCTACATTAAGGATATCCCACCCGCTCATGAATTCAAGGCCCAGTTCATCCTTGGTCTTTGGATTCTTCCTAAGCTTGCGTACGGTGATCTGGCCAAACAAAACAAATGTAATTAGAGCCAAAAAACCTACTGCGCAAGCAATTCCAACTAATTTGGTAAGTAAGCTCATAATGAACCTATCCTATTCATGATACTGTCATACAAAGCTCCGCTATTATTTTGGAGATAATTATTTGTCCACATTGAAACCCCAACCGTTCCGGTAACAACAACGCCGCAGAATATTAAAGCTACCCAGGTGGCAGGTGTTGCAGCCACAAGGAGTGTGAGTGCAGCAGAACCTGCCTTCACAACAGAGGCACCAGCAATAGCACTGGCTGCAAAACTGCTGGATTCGATAAATAATTCCCGTTCCCAGCTTTCGCCGGTCCGGTAGCTGTTATGTATATTGCCCACACGGCTTCCAAGGTCTATGATCGCCAGCCCATTGCCCAAATGTTTCATGTTTTTGCTTAGCATGACAAGGTTATTGGCCTGAACCTGGCTGGTGATGTTCAGCTTGGTTGCACTCCGGCCGCTTTTGGCAATATTCAGTCCCCTTTGAAGACGGGTCAGGGGGGTGCCTTTGCGGGCGTTTGACTGTGATGCTATTTTGGCCAAGGTATGGCGAAAACGAACCTGCATGTTTTGAAATGCGGCATGGGCCTTTTGTTTGGCTAAAGCGCTGGCTACGGGATTGGTTTTTATGATTTTTCGATATTCCATGAGCGCTGCCTGATATTTTGTTACGGAATTAATAAAACCATCGATTCGATGGGCGTAAACGCTTGTGGCTGCACCTATTGGCCCTGGGCCGTGTTGCTGCAATATGGCAAACATGTCGGCAAGGGTGGTAACATTGTCTTCGCCCAAGGAGAGCGACAGGTCGGTCAGGTTGCGGGAGATGGGGGCTGGGGTGAGTTGGGTGAGTATGCATCCACCAAGATGTGGTGATTTCAGTCCGACCCTGTATGGGGTATAGGGCTTAAGCATGGTGGGGTTGGAGCAGGCAATTCCTGCGATTTCGGTGCCGTTGATGCCCAAGTCTTTTGTCACCGATTCCGTTTTCATGGGTTCCTTGCAAAAAATTATTTCGTTCATTTTGAGTCCCCTTGGGTATAATTGAGATTGATGGTTCTATTGCTTGAACAATAGGGCTTTCTCAATAAAGAGGGATCCGCATGAAGTGTGGAGAGCTTGCACGCTTTGGGGTCGCGGGATATCGCGCATGGCACAGCGCTGAAGCTTGCGCTACACCGGGAATCTCCCAACCGCTAACGAACTCAAGAGTCTTTGTTTTGGCAAACATTCCTTTTGAAAAATAGAGCGTGAATTTATGTATTATAAAGACTGGTCGATGGGCTGTCAACCCGTCTTAGGTTGTATCTAAGGACGGGGCTGGACTGCAATGATTAGCTTTTCTGGAGGCGATGGTGGCACTTGGGAGCGTATGTGTATTTGCCGTTAATTTAAAATCGTGGTAAAACAGATGGACTTGGAAAACAGGATGGGTTACAAAAACAGAGTGTGATGTAGAAGGGGAAGGGTCATGGTCGGGGATAAACTGGTCAAGGCTGACAATGCGAACCGGCTTGTTGTGTGGTTTGTGGTTTGTGGTTTGTGAATCGTGATCAGAGATTTTAAAAAAAAGGCTGTACACTAAATGGTCGAAAAACAACTGGACAACGTTCTCAGGGAACAAACCCTTAACCATCTTGGGTTCAACTCCGATGTGCCTGGCTTTAATGTCAGTATTGCCGCCTTTTCATGTATCTTCCTAATACAGAAAAGGGAAAAGGAAATTTCCCGTTCTGAGGGTGCTGCCCTTGAACGGTATACCAGTGAGACCCTCTTTGACGAACTCACGGATATCGGGGTTATGGTTGACAGCGATTATGATGATATCCTTGGCCAGATAAAGAACGAAGAGTATATCTCTGTTGACGACGAGGATAGATACTATTCCGGGTCGCTGTCCCAGGTTTTGATTAAGGTCCTTAGTCTTGTTTATCCAACCATGCAGGGGTTGCTGCTGGTTGCGTATTTTACCCAGACCGCAGAAGAGGTCAAGTCCCTTAGAAAGAGCCTGGAGGAAGCGCTTAAACAGGTGGCACATGTCTTGGTAAGCCAGGGGGTTGCCCTGGATTTAAATGAAATATCCGATGGGTACAGGCTTGGGGTTAAAAAAATTGCTTTTCAGCTCCGTGAAACCCTTCGAGAAGCCCAGGGCGGAAACTCTTCGTTCAGGGCCATCTTTAAAGAGCGGGCAATAAAACGAGAGAAGACAATCGAACAGATTAAGAAGAACATGGGGAAAAAGGGAGAGTTGCCTGTGCTTCCCCTCAACGGACAATATCTCAGGCAGCAGATGGGGCGGTCCTTATATGCCACCGGGGACATAACGAAAATTATCCTAAGTGATGTGGCCATGACCGTGAATCTCTTGAAGATGGTCAATCAAAAAAGGCAGGGGAAGCCTGTTGCAACCGTATCCCATGCCATCATGCTTATCGGTCATGAGGTGCTGAAAAAAAGGATTGATGAGTTTATTACCCTGGAGGACGTTGATGATGCGGACTTGAGAAAGGAACTGGAATATATCTTTGTCAGTTCATACATGAGCAACAGCATTTCCAAAAACTATGCCATGAAGGCAGATGTGAAGGATACGGAAGAGATCTGCATCAGTTCCATGATCCATAATATCGGTCAGATGCTTGTTCTGTATTATTATCCGGAAGCGTACTACGAAATAAAAGCAATGGTCAGTAGAACTTGCAGCAAAAGAAAAGCCGCCAGAACTATTATTGGCACAACCTATGACAACATTGGGATTCATTTTGCTCGGGAATGGAAATTTTCGTTTATCACCATTGAAAGCCTCAGGGTGTGTTTCTTTAATCGCATCGGAACAACCAGGGATAACCTTGTTGTCAATCTTCCGTTCTGTTCAGCAGAGTTGTGTGCCTTTTCAGGCGGTGTCCTCGATCGTAAGCAGACTGCAAGGCTCAGGGGTCTCATCAACAGTTTAGATATGTTCTCCAGGGATCTTTCCATTCTTCTTGACAGGGCCTGGGTCGATGTTCGTTCTTTTTCAAAGAAGCAGAAGATCGACATCACTAAACGTGAACTGTCTGAAATTTCCGCAGCAGGTTGATCGTGCTTTGACCGGGTTCGCTGGGTGAAGTGGCATGGGAATAAAAAAAGGGTTTATAATCGCAATGATTATAAACCCTTTTTTAAAAATGGTGCCCAGGAACAGAATCGAACTGCTGACACGGGGATTTTCAGTCCCCTGCTCTACCGACTGAGCTACCTGGGCTCACTCAAAAACAAAGCGTTTATATGTGGAATTCGGGCTTATGTCAAGAATTATTTTTGCCAAGATCACCGAAAAAATGTTGAACAAGGGCGGCTGAGGTGATGGAAGCCGTTTCTGCCCTGAGTATTCGGGGGCCTAGTGAGTATGAGTCAAATCCATTATTTTTTGCGGCCTCAATCTCATCTTCTGAAAAACCACCTTCCGGTCCGATAAGGACAATAACCCGTTCGATGGGTTCCCGGTCCTGTATAGGAACATCGCCGATGGGCGTTGTAGCGTTTTCCCAAAAGGCGATTCTTTCATCGAACTCCGCCCCCCGTGCCAGCAGGTCCATGAACTGGAGCGGCTCTCCAATGACGGGTACCATGCTTCTGCCGCACTGCTTGAGCGCCTCCCGGGAGATCCTGTTCCATCGCTCCAGTCGGGACTTCAGCCGTTTGGCGTCGGGTTTTGGGATGGATCGGCTGGAAAAGAAGGGTAGCCATTCACAGATGCCGAGTTCCGTGAGGTGGCGGATGAGCATGTCCATCTTCTTGTCCTTGAGCATGCCCTGGGCAATGGTAATGTGGACCGGGGATTCCGAGATTGCCTCTGATTTTTCTACTATGGCGAGCAATGCGATCCGGGGGGTGACCGACCGGATCTCTGCCTTGGCCTTGGTGCCCTTGCCGTCCACAAGCTCAACCCTGTCTCCGGGTTTGAGACGCAGCACCGTTGCAAGGTGTTTTGCATCCTGGCCGGTGAGCGTTGCCTCGTTGCCGTTGATGGCATCTGTTGTAATGTAAAATCTATGCATGGCCCCTTTATAAAGCAAAGTTTGTGCATTGGCAAATAAATTTCAAGGTTTAAGGGGGATTCCATGGGTTTAAAGGACTTGACACAATGATACCCCTCTGATATTTTTTTACCGGTTTATAACTACTAATTTTAGAAATGCCTGATAGCTGGGCATTATGGGAATCTTTGTTATGACAGAGACAATCGACCAGAGCAAAGGCTTTTTGGATGATGACCCCGGGGATATCATTGAGCTTACCGACCTTATCGAGGAGCGTCTGGATGATGGGTCTAATGCGGATGGGGTCCTTGAACTGGTAGAACAGGATGATGCCGTTGAAACAGGCAACACCATTGTACCAACGGATGAGGCCATCGAAGCGGCTCTTTCCAGGATCATTGAAAAAAAGTATGCTAAACGGTTGGACGCCCTTTTCGTCGAGACGGTTGAAAGGGTGGTGGAAAGAGAGATTGCAGCGATCAAGCAGAGCCTGCTCAAGGATCTTTCCTGACCCGGAGCGCAAGCCACATCGCCTTCCGGTTAAAATCTGTTTAAAAAAGATAACCAGGGGATAATTGATCCCCTTTTTTTATTAATGTGCTTTTAGGAGTTAATTTATGAGTGCTGATTCTCTTGACAAAGGATATGATCCTGTCGGGATTGAGAAGAAATGGTATGAATATTGGGAAAAACAGGGTTCTTTTAAAGCTCAGGACAAGAGTGACAAACAAGCCTATTCAATCGTCATACCCCCGCCCAATGTCACCGGAGTTCTTCACATGGGCCATGCCCTGAATATTACTGTGCAGGATATCATGTGCCGCTTCAGAAGACTCATGGGTGACAATGTCCTTTGGCTGCCCGGAACCGACCATGCCGGTATTGCGACCCAGAATGTTGTTGAGCGTAACCTTGCAGAAAAGGGCGTGACACGGGATCAGCTTGGAAGAGAGAAGTTTATAGAAGAGGTGTGGAAGTGGCGTGAGCAGTCCGGCGGCGCCATCATCAACCAGCTTAAG
This sequence comes from Desulfobacterium sp., assembly GCA_016342325.1. Classification (GTDB taxonomy): domain Bacteria; phylum Desulfobacterota; class Desulfobacteria; order Desulfobacterales; family Desulfobacteraceae; genus Desulforapulum. The sequence continues at coordinate 77,592 of JAEINR010000011.1, read as the reverse complement.
AGAATCGGAGCCTCCTGCGACTGGGATCGGGAACGATTCACCATGGACGAGGGCTTGTCAGAGGCCGTGCGCAAGGTCTTTGTACGGCTGTACAAGGAAGATCTCATCTACGAGGGCAAGTACATCACCAACTGGTGCCCCAGGTGCAAGACCGCCCTTGCCGATCTCGAGGTTGAATATGAAGAGCAGGATAGCTTTCTATACTACATCCGTTATCCCTTTGAAAACGGAGAGGACGGACTGGTCGTCGCAACAACCCGGCCTGAGACCATGTTCGGTGATACCGGGGTGGCCATCAATCCCCATGACGACCGGTACAAGGATCTTACGGAGACCCAGGTGATCCTTCCCCTGACCGGAAGGAAGATCCCCATTGTCCGGGATACCTACGTTGATACGGAATTTGGAACCGGTGCCCTTAAAATCACTCCGGCCCATGATCCCAACGACTTCAACCTTGGCAAGACCCACAACCTTGAGAGCATCAAGGTGATTGACGATGACGGAAAAATGACCGAGGACGCTGGAGAATTTGTCGGCCTTGACCGTTTTGACTGTAGAAAGGCGGCCGTGGAGGCGCTTGAGAAGCAGGGCCTCCTGATCAAGACTGAGCCGTTAAAAAACAGCGTTGGACAGTGCTATCGGTGTAAGACCGTTGTGGAACCCTGCCTGTCCAAGCAGTGGTTTGTCAAGGTCGCCCCCCTGGCCAAGGAGGCTGCCGATGCCGTTCGTAGCGGAAAAACCCGGATCGTCCCTGAGAACTGGTCAAAGACCTATTTTGAGTGGATGGACAATATCCGTGACTGGTGTATCTCCCGGCAGATCTGGTGGGGGCACAGGATTCCGGTATGGAAGTGTTCCGACTGCGGTGAGGTGATCGTGGAGGAGCATGATCCGGACTGCTGCACCGCCTGCGGATCCAAGTCTATCGTCCAGGAGACCGATGTCCTCGACACCTGGTTCAGCAGCGCCCTGTGGCCTTTTTCAACCATGGGATGGCCGGAGCAGACCGAACTCTTAAAGACCTTTTATCCCACCAACGCCCTGGTCACCGGGTTTGACATCCTCTTTTTCTGGGTTGCCAGGATGATGATGATGGGCATTCACTTCATGGATGAGGTGCCGTTCAAGGATGTTTACATCCACGCCCTGGTCCGGGACGAGCACGGAAAGAAGATGAGTAAGTCCAAGGGGAATGTTATCGATCCCCTCAAGGTGATCGACACCTATGGCGCCGATGCATTCCGGTTCACCCTGGCGGCCTTTGCCGCCCAGGGCAGGGACGTGAAGATGAGCGAAGATCGCGTCGAGGGCTATCGTAACTTTGTGAACAAGCTTTGGAATGCGTCACGGTTCGCCATGATGCATCTGGATGAAACCTCCGGTAACACGGCGTTGACAGATCTCTCCCCAATGGAGAAGTGGATCCTGTCGCGGTCGGCCGCAACGGCCCGGGCTGTGAAAGACGGCATCGAAAACTACAAGTTCAACGAGGCGGCCAGCGCCGTCTACCAGTTTGTATGGCATGAGTTCTGTGACTGGTACCTTGAGGCGGCAAAGTCCGCCCTGTACGATAAAGAGGGTGCAGCACGCCGGGATACGGCAAGGGCGGTACTTGCAAAGGTGCTTGAGGAGAGTCTTCTGATGCTCCATCCCTTTATGCCCTTTGTGACCGAGGAGATCTGGAACATGCTGCCCACGGTTGAAGGCAGCATCATGGATGCAGGCTACCCAAGTTCAGGCAAAGAGGACGCGGGCATCGAAGCGGACATGACCTTTGTCTTTGGGGTGATTTCAGGTATTCGAAACATCCGGGGGGAGATGAATATTCCGCCCTCCATGCAGCTCAAGGTGATGATGCAGACCCAGGACGAGCAGGAAACCGCCTTGATCGAGGCGAACCGGTCCATGGTCGAGAATCTCTCCCGGCTGGAGAGCCTTGAGGTCTCCCTGCCAGGGGAGAACAACGCCTCGTCCGCCACCGCCGTTGTCGGTGCCACCACGGTTCATGTGTTCCTGGAAGGGGTGATCGATTTCGACAAAGAGGAGCGTCGCCTGGAAAAGGATATAGAAAAGGTGACAAAAGAGCTCCTCTCCATATCCAAGCGGCTTAACAACGACAGCTTTCTTGAGAAGGCACCCGATGAGGTCATTCGCAAGGTGAACGAGCAGCAGGCCGAACTTAAGCTCAAGAACGACAAGCTGAGAAACAATCTGGAACGAATCCAGAAGATGAAGGCTTAAATGGGTAAGGGCAGGCAGGTCAATCGATTCCTGCCTGCCTTTTTTGAACAGTACATGGCCTTGTCCGCCCGCTTGATGAAGGATTCCAGGTTGTCCTCTTTTGAAAAATCGGTGACACCGATGCTGATGGTAACCTGGACGCTTTCTCCTGGAACCGGGGTGAAGTGTCTTTCAGCCAGGATCCCCATGATTCTTTCGCCAACAAGGCAGGCTTCTTCCAAACGGGTTTCAGGCAGAATAACGGTGAACTCCTCTCCGCCGTAACGGTAGGCGGTGTCATTGGATCTCAGGCAGCAGGTGATGATTTCCCCCATTGCCATGAGAACCTTGTCTCCCTCAAGATGTCCCCAGGTGTCGTTGAAGTTCTTGAACAGATCGATGTCCAGGATCAGGAGGGAGAGGGGATGGCCGTAGCGGGTGTAGCGCTCCATCTCGATCTTGATCTGGCTGAAGAAGTGGCGGGAGTTGAACAGGCGCGTAAGCCCGTCCGTGATGGCAAGTGCCTCTAACTTTTTCATCATCTTTGCGTGTTCGTTCTGAAGCCGCATCTCCTGTAACACCCGCTTGATGCGAAGATCCAGCTCCTCGAACCGGAAGGGTTTGAAGATAAAGTCGCTGGCACCGGCATTGACGGCCTCCTCATAGGAGTAGTCTGCACTGTAGCCTGTCATGACGATGACGGCGGCACCGTAGTTTTTCTTGATATGTTCGGTCAGTTCCAGGCCGTCCATTTCCTGCATCATGATATCCGTAATAACGATATCCGGCGTAAATGTATCGAGGAGTTCAAGGGCCTCTTCGGCACTGGACGCTGAAGTGACATTAAAACCCGACATTTCAAGGAATTCTTCGGTGGAGGATTTGACCGCTATATCATCGTCAACAAGCAGAACTGAAATTGTCATGGAATGATCCTGAAAACTATCGGTTTGTGGTTTGTGGTTTGCGTCATCCTTGACACTTTTGATGTCACCTGATAAAAATAAGAAAAATCAAAGTGTCATAGAAAAGAACTATATATATCAATAAAAAATGTCAACTCTTTGTTTGAGGTTAATTTGAATATAAAGCGGAAAAATATTAGAAATTTCAGTATTATTGCCCACATAGATCACGGCAAGTCAACCCTGTCCGACCGGCTCATCCAGCTTTCCGGCATCGTTGCAGACCGGGATTTTCAGGATCAGATACTGGACTCCATGGACATCGAGCGGGAGCGGGGAATCACCATCAAGAGTCAGACGGTGTCGCTGCCCTACAAAGCCAAAGATGGTGAGGTGTATCTTCTCAACCTCATCGACACCCCGGGGCACGTGGATTTTTCCTACGAGGTTTCCAGGGCGTTGGCCTCCTGTGAAGGTGCTTTTCTCCTTGTGGATGCAAGCCAGGGGGTGGAAGCCCAAACCCTGGCCAATATCTACCTTGCCATGGAGCATGACCTTGCGATTGTTCCGGTTGTAAACAAGATTGACCTGCCTTCGGCCGAGATCGACTGGGTCAAGGATCAGATCGACGAGGATCTGGGTCTTGACAGTGAAACGGCTCTTTTGGTGTCGGCAAAGACAGGGGAGGGTGTGGCGAGCGTATTTGAGGCCGCCGTGAACCTTATCCCCCCGCCGGATGGGGATTATGAGGCGCCACTTAAGGCGCTGGTCTTTGACTCCCATTACGATCCCTACCGGGGAATCATCATCCATTTCCGGGTGTTTGCGGGAAGCGTTGCCCCGGGTGACAAAATCACCTTTCTCTCCTCAGACGCTGTCTACAAGGTGGAGGAGGTGGGACTCTTTCAAATCAAGCGCATGCCTGCGAAACGCCTCATGGCAGGGCAGGTGGGGTACATGGTCGCCGGTATCAAGATGATCAGCGATATCAAGTGCGGTGACACCGTCACCCTTGCCGGGAACCCGTGTGAAACGCCCTTGGCCGGTTTCAGGGATCCCAACCCGGTGGTGTTCTCCTCCATGTATCCCGTGGCCTCCGACGAGTACCCGGAGCTCACCGAAGCCCTGGAGAAACTCAAGCTCAACGATGCGTCCCTGGTCTATGAAAAGGATTCGTCCGCAGCCCTGGGATTTGGATACCGGTGCGGATTCCTCGGCCTTCTCCATCTTGAGGTGGTCCAGGAGCGGCTGGAGCGGGAGTATGATCTTTCCTTGATCCTGACATCACCGTCGGTGCGGTATGAGATCACCCGAACAGACGGAACCGTGGAGATCATCGACAACCCCTCCCTCTATCCCGATCCCGGAGAGATTGAAAAGACAAAGGAACCGTATATCACGGCTTCGATCATCGTTCCGGACCGGTACATGGGGGCCGTGATGCAGGTCTGCCTTGAGCACCGGGGTGTGAGTACCAACTACCAGTACCTGACCAGCAACAGGATCGAGATGAAGTTCACCCTTCCCCTGGCCGAGGTGGTGTACGAGTTCTACGATCGCCTGAAGAGCGTTACCCAGGGGTATGGCTCCTTTGACTACGAGGTCGCAGGATACCAGGAGACCGATCTTGCGAAACTCGACTTTCTTGTCAATGGCGAACGGGTGGATGCCCTTTCCCAGCTGGTCCACCGGGACAAGGCCGTTGACCGTGCAAGGAACGCCTGTAAGAAGCTCAGGGAGGAGATTCCACGACAGATGTTTAAGATCGCCATCCAGGGCGCCATCGGCGGTAAGATCATTTCCAGGGAGACGGTTTCCGCCTACAGGAAGGACGTTACCGCCAAATGCTATGGTGGAGATATCTCGAGAAAGCGAAAACTCCTTGAAAAGCAGAAAAAAGGAAAGAAACGGATGAAGATGGTGGGCTCGGTTGAAATTCCCCAGTCTGCATTCCTGTCCGTGCTTAAATCAAGTAATTAAGGTTCGCAAAAAAAGATGAAATTCCTTGACAAAATGGTTGTCATTGACAAATATCTAACGATAAGCTAATTAAAAAACTGGTTCAATATGCCCCTGAACCTCCTGTTCAGGGGTCCAAAAAGGAGCATCCTGCTCCTTCTCGAGCAGTATGTGAACAACAAATCGTTATCAGATGTTAGGTATTCGTGTGCAGTCAATCATTTCCTTAAGGAGGTTTCTGAATGAAGCGAACGTTAATTGTCGGTCTTTCCCTGGCTATAGCTGCTGTTTTTTCCTTTGGGTTTACCCCACCGCAAGTTGAGGCCAAAACCACTTTTGTCACCATCGGAACCGGCGGAATCACCGGTGTTTACTACCCCACAGGCGGCGCGATCTCCAAGATCGTCAATAAAAAGCGAAAAGAGTACGGCATCCGCTGCACGGTGGAGTCCACCGGCGGGTCTGTGTTCAATGTCAACGCGGTTATGGCAGGGGATCTTGAATTTGGCGTGGTTCAGTCAGACCGTCAGTACCAGGCCGTTAACGGATCCAAGAACTCTGAATGGGAAGGACGTCCCCAGACCGACCTTCGCTCGGTCTTCAGCATCCATCCCGAATCCATCACCCTTTGCGCTTCGGTGGATTCCGGAATTAAATCCATCCGGGATCTCAAAGGAAAAAATGTTAATATCGGTAACCCCGGTTCCGGACAGCGGCAGAACGCCATCGATGCCCTCACCGCCGTGGGTCTGGATTTGAACAAAGATCTCAATGCCGAAGGGATTAAGGCGGCAGAGGCCCCGGGTCTTCTCCAGGACGAGCGGATCGACGCCTTTTTCTACACCGTGGGTCACCCCTCCGGCGCCATCAAGGAAGCCACTGCCGGTAAAATTAAGGTGAGAATCGTTCCCATCACCGGTATCGACGCTCTGCTTGCCAAATATCCCTATTACGCCAAGGCCATCGTGCCCATCGAATTTTACCCCGGTGCAATCAATACAGAAGACGTTATCACCTTTGGCGTCAAGGCCACCTTTGTTACTTCGGCCAAGGTTTCCGATGACATTGTCTACGCCGTCACCAAGGAGGTTTTTGATAATTTCGATGATTTCAAGAAACTCCACCCCGCCTACAAGGTCCTGACAAAACAGAACATGCTCGAAGGACTCTCAGCCAAGATCCATCCCGGTGCCATGCGTTACTACAAGGAAGCCGGACTCAAGTAGTTTTGCACCGGGCAACAGTAACGGGTGTCTGCTGCCCGGTTCATACTTTGTTTTGTTCCATCACCCGTAATATCCATGGGGCCTGATCCACCTAGGCTCTGTTTCAAGCGTGACAGGTGAATCATATGAACGCCGTTGAGGAGTACCACCAGGACCAGGACGAGGCCGGAAAAGAACTGGCCCAAAAACTTGCGGATGAGGAGGCCGGCATCGGCAGACGGGTTCAAGGCCCGTTGCGTTTTCTTATTCCGGGCATTGCCGTGATATGGAGCCTGTTCCAGCTTTCCATCGCAAGCTGGCTGATTCTGGATACCATCTTTATCCGGGCCATCCATCTCGGGTTTGCCCTGTTGCTCGTGTTTCTCAACTACCCGGTTCTCAAGGAGAGCCGGTTCGCACCCGCCTTTTTATCCGCAAAGAACCGCATCCCCATGGTTGATGCCTTTGTCGCCATTGTTGCCTGCCTGGCGGCCCTTTATATCATGATCGACTACGGCGGTATCACCCAGCGCTACGGCCTTCCCAACGGCCGGGATATCCTGGTGGGCATGACCTTGACCCTCTTTCTCCTGGAGGGGGCAAGACGGGTGATCGGGCCGGCCCTTCCCATCATTGCCATGGTATTTATCGGCTATTCCTTTCTTGGTCCCTACATGCCTGATCTTATTGCATTCAAGGGAACCTCCATGAGCCGGTTCGTCGGTCAAATGACCATGTCTTCGGAGGGGATCTACGGCATCCCCCTGGATGTCTCCGCTACCATTGTCTTTCTCTTTGTGCTTTTCGGTGCCATGCTGGACAAGGCAGGCGCCGGTAAATACTTTATCAAGCTTGCCCTGAGCCTCCTTGGCGGGTTCAAAGGCGGGCCTGCTAAAGCGGCCATCATGGGCAGCGGGCTCACCGGCATGGTGTCAGGATCCAGCATCGCCAACATCGTCACCACCGGGACCTTTACCATCCCCATGATGAAAAAGGTGGGCTATCCCGCCACAAAGGCCGCTGCCGTTGAGGTTGCAGCCAGCACCGACGGCCAGCTGGCACCCCCCATCATGGGCGCTGCCGCGTTTATCATCGCAGAGTATGTCAACGTCCCCTACATTGAGGTGGTGAAGGCCGCAACCGTTCCCGCTTTTGCCTCCTATGCAGCCCTTTTCTACATCTCCCACATCGAGGCGTCCAAACTGGGTATTAAGGGACTTCCCAAGAACGAGCTGCCGCCGTTCTTTTCAACACTTATGAGCGGCATCCATTTTTTGATCCCCCTTTTCATGTTGCTCTACGAACTCATCGTCAAGCGCCACTCCCCGGAATTGTCGGCCTTCAACGCCATCTGGGTGATGGCCCTGATCATGATCATCCAGGAGCCTTTTAAGGCCTGGCGAAAACAAGAGCAGATCATACCCGCCTTTAAACAGGGGTTTTTGAACATCTTATCGGCCTTTGCCTCAGGTGGGCGCAACATGGTCTCCGTGGCTCTGGCAACAGCGGCTGCCGGCATCATCGTCGGGGTTGTGGCCCTGGGACTTGGGGGACTCATCACCCAGGTCATCGATGTGCTCTCCATGGGCAACATCTTTTTAATGCTGGTTATTACGGCCCTGGCGAGCCTCATCATCGGCATGGGACTTCCCACCACGGCCACCTATATCGTGATGGCGTCCCTCACCGCTCCGGCCATCGTCATGATCGGCGGCGCCAATGACTTTATCGTGCCGTTGATGTCCGCCCATCTCTTCTGCTTCTACTTTGGCATCCTGGCCGATGACACCCCCCCGGTGGGACTTGCGGCCTATGCGGCTGCGGCCATCGCAAAATCTCCGCCCATACAAACGGGAATCCAGGGGTTCATGTACGATATCAGGACGGCGATCCTCCCATTCATGTTTATCTTCAATTCCGACCTGATCCTCTACAACATCACCTCCTGGGCCCAGGGAATCCTGATATTCCTTATGGCCTGTTTTGGGAACTTTGCCTTTGCCTCGGCCACCCAGGGCTGGTTTGTTGCAAAAAACCGCTTCTATGAGGTGCCCCTTTTCCTTGGGGTCACCTTCATGCTGATGCGACCGGATGCCGTGGCGTCTTTTCTTGGGATTCCCCACGATCAGCGCTACTGGGTCTATCCAATGGGTATGGCGCTCTTTGGATTGCTTTATCTTTTACAGCGTCCCAGGATTCCGATAGAAAAGGACATTACGGTTAAGCAGGCATTTGGCGATTCTTAATCCGGGAGGGTAATATGGAAACCAAAAACATTATTCTGGTTCCCCTGGCAATGACGGAGTATTCCCAGGGTGTTTTCGATTATGCCGCAGGCGTTGCCGAAAAGTACGACACAAATATCCTGGTGATCAGCGTCATTAATTCACGGGATGTTCTATCGGTGGAGAGTGTTGTCTCCATGGGGTACGATGTGGACGGAGAGCACTATCTGGCGGAAATCAAGAAGGGCAGGAAAAAGATGATGGACACCATCGTTAAAACCAGCGGCTTTCCCCAGGATCGGGTAAAAATCCTGTTCAAGGTCGGCCATCCCGTGGATGAGATCCTGGAAACCCTTGTCAGGGAGTCTCCGGCCCTTGTGGTCATGGGAACCCAGGGGCGGTCCGGTTTCAGGGACGCCTCCATCGGGGGGGTGGCAAAGCAGGTGTTCAAGCGTTCACCCGTGCCGGTGCTGTCCTACAGGGGAGAGAAATGCCGGGAGCAGCTCAAAAAACGGATCCGCCTGGACTAGTCTGTCAGGGCGATAAAAAAATGCTGGATCTTAGATGTAAACAGTGTTATGTAAAATTAAATGAACATCGTTCACGAATTCAAACAATTAACTAAAATTTGAGAGGGGTATGTCATGTTCAAAAAAGCATTGTTGGCCTTGTTAGCATCTCTGTTTGTCCTGTCTTCAACCATGGTGTCTGCTGTTGAACTCAAGGGGGTTAACTTTCCTGAAGGCAAGACCATTGCAGGGAAAGAAGTCAAGCTCAACGGGGTTGCCCTGAGAAAGGCCCTCGGCTTTATCAAAATTTTTGCCGGTGGCCTTTACCTGGAAAACCCAACCACAGACGCCAAACAGGCCATTGAGACGGAGCAGGTAAAGTATTTTTATCTCCACTACCTGACTGACCTGGCCACAGCCGAAAAACTCCAGGAAGGGTTTATCGAGACCATGGTCGATACCAATCCGGCTGATCTTGTGGCAAAACACGATGCTGAGATCAAACAGTACGCCTCCTGGCTTGACCTGGACATGGAAGAAGGGTTTACCTCGGAGTCCATCTACGTGCCGGGCAAAGGCCTTACCCTGATCCTCAACGGTGTTGAAAAGGGAACCATCGAAGGCGCTGAATTTGCCCAGATGTACTACCGTTACAGCCTGGGTGAAAAAGCGGACAGTGACCTGAGAGATGGCTACCTCGGCCTGTAAAAAAAAACGTAAACCCATGTAAAAAACACCTAAAAGCACGGGCAGGCTTCCATGAAGCCTGCCCGTGCTTTTTTAGCTTCTTAGCTCTGATTGTAGGTATTATAATGGACTGGTACGACAGCTCACTATTTTGTGACGATCTTCCAACACGTCCCGATTTAAATTCAGGAATTATTCTTGTTACCGGCGCGTCGGGTTATGTTGGCGGGCGTCTTGTGACTGGATTATTGAAGCGTGGCTATCGGGTGCGGATTATGGTCAGGTCATTATCCCAGGATTATAATGCAAGATGGCCGGAAGCAGAAATCGTTGTGGGAGATGCCCTTGATCCGGAGAGCCTGGAAAGGGCCCTTGATGGTATCGGTGCCGCCTTTTATCTGATTCACTCACTGGTTTTTGGATCCGCGCATTATTTAAAAGTCGATTGTGCCATGGCTGAAAATTTTAGAATAGCTGCCGAGAAAAATAATATTAAACGTATTATATATCTTGGCGGTCTGGGTGCAGGCGTGGGGGAACATTCACCTGAACTCAAAACACGAATGAAAGTCGCTGGGCTGTTGAAGGGTGATCTCATTCCGGTAACCGTTCTACGGACATCCCTTATTCTTGGGTCCGGCAGTGCTTCCTTTGAAATGATCAAACACCTCGTTACCTCTTCCCCTGTTATTTTCTTGACCGATTACCTTAACGTAAAGTGTCAGCCCATCGGAATCAGGGATGTTTTAAAGTATCTTGTGGGGGTGCTGGAAACACCTGAAACAAAAGATAAATCCTATGATATCGGGGGAAAAGATATTCTCACCTATTTTAATCTGTTTACGATTATGGGGGAGATTGTTGGAAAAAAAAGCAGGTTTATCCATGTACCTTTTTTGAAAATTGCCTCATTTTCTTATTTGCTGAGCCTCCTGACACCGGTTTCTGTGACCATTATTCGTTTTTTAATGGAGGGGATTTCCCATGATATTGTCTGCTCCAGTTATGAAATTAGAAAAATAATACCATTTACGCCGGCGTCATACAGGGAAATGGTCCGGAAAGCATTGGCGCGGGAAATTGAAGAAGATGTGGACACCAGATGGTCAGACGCCTATCCCGTTGCCCACTCCCTTGAAAAAAAGCTTTCCGATCTTGACCCACCCCCGAATTATTCATGTTCCTATTCAATCCTATCCAAAAAAAAGGCTGAATCAATATTTTTTTCTGTCACCCGAATTGGCGGGGCGTCAGGCTGGTTTAATTCAAATGTGTTATGGAAAATAAGGGGTGTGATTGACAGTCTTCTCATGGGGGCAGGTGCTATTGGTATCTGTTTCTTCCGTTTCACTATTTTATCTTTACAGATATGATCAAGCAAATCGAGGAGCGGTGCAGGGATAAAAAAAGAGAGGGTATGGATTCATCAGGGTAATCCATATTCTTTTGTTTTTTATTGCTTGATAATTAAGCCTGTCAGTGACAGGCTGTAGCCTTTCACCAGAGAGTGGTCACTGTGACGTCAACAACAGAAATATAAGGACATGTGGTTGAGATTTTTCGGATCCTCCCCGGTATTGCCGGCGTTGCTGGTGATCAGCATTTGGGGCATCAATGTTTGTATGATTAAAATTGCGGTCCATGACATGCCCCCCGCGCTGTTTACAGCATTGCGGTTTGTTTTGCTCGCCGTTGTTCTGTTCCCCTTCAGGAAAATTTCGGCGGAAAACCGGAAAGATGTTTTCAAGGTGGCCTTGACCATGGGGATCGGCCATTTCCTGATGCTGAGTATTGCCTTGAGTCTGGTGGACAGCGCCACTGCCGCGATGATTATCATTTTTGGGGCCCCGATTTCATCCATTTTAGCCTTTCTGATTTTAGGGGAGAGGCTGACAAAAATCCAGATCGCCGCCCTCTTTGTGGCGGCTTGCGGAGCGATCTCACCGATTCTCTCCACCAATGCGCCGGAACTTAGGGTCGGATCGCTGTTCATGCTTTTCAGCATAACCATGTGGGCATGGGGAAACCTCCAGATCCGAAAAATTAAGGACCTGAAACCCTTTACCATCCATTTTTGGATCGGTGCGGTCAGCGCCCCGTTTTGCATATTGCTCTACCTGTTTGAGGGGGGCTTGGATTTGAAACTGCTAACGGATGCCATCACCCTGAAAAGCGGGCTGGCCACCCTGTATGTGGTCCTGTGCTCGTCGGTTCTGGCCTATTACCTGTGGTATCGGCTCATCAATACCCATGGGGTCAGCCGTATCACGACTTATGCGCTGCTTCAGCCCTTTGTCACGACGGTGGCCGGTTACGTCCTCCTCCACGAGACCATCAGTCCGTCGCAGATGCTTGGCGCCCTTGTCACCATTGCCGCGGTTTATGTCTTTTTTTATGCGGGCACCATTTGCGACAAGCGGGTTCTGCCCCATCAAAAATAGGCAGGTAAACAGATGGACACAAAAAAATAATTATAACCCATAAAAATATGGACATTTTGTCCCTGGAATGAATGATGACGGAAAATATTTGTGATTATGAAGTGAAATGCAGCACATGCCGGAAGGTTTATACGGTTCAGCTGTTTGGCAGCCATGAAAAGAATCTCTTCGTGGTGGATAAAAAGGACTGGTATTGTGAGGAATGCAAGCGGGCTTTTCTCAGGAAGGAAGCGGATAAGCACTTGAATGCCAGCCAGGCCATCGGTTTTTCTGAGCTGACCGGCACGGACAAGACGGTGACCTGGGCCGAAAAAATTCGGGCTGAACTCATTAACAAGGTCAAGTATTTAAAAGACAGCCTCTCCTTCGCCAACGGGGAGGACAAAGCGTTGTCCGACCAGGCGTTTGATTTGTTTTTCCAGGAGTGGTTCGAAAAAGCCGCAGCCAAATGGTGGATCGATAACCGGCGAATGACGGTTCGGGATATCTCCAAAAGGGTTGAGGAAATAAAAAAAACACTGGAAGCGGACACGTAATGGGATGGTCGCCCCTGTCCTTTTAAATACCGCAGAATCAATGCTGCCCTCAGGGCGCCTGGGTCTAATGGTGCAGCAATGGATGCAAAAAGGCGTCTTAAAAAAGCGCTTACGTTGATCATGATGTGTTGGATAAAAAAGCAGCAGATCAATCCATGATAAATTTGAAAAAAGGTCTGGGAATGGGTACGTGATCGTTATTTTCGAATTTTTCCAACTTCTGATCCTCGCGATGTGAATTCTGTAATGTTCGAAGTCCATGACTAAAAATAAATATCAATAGTAATGCATGTCAATTGGGGAAAATCCTTTGATTCTGCAATTGTTTCTACCTACCCATAGCGGGGGCCATCTATGGATACACCCATTTTTATCTGGCTCTGGTTTTTTATAACGGGTCTTAAGCGGCATCAATACGTCGTTTCTTAACAACGTGGTTTGACCCAGTCTCTATTTTTTTGGGAAGAATCAATCTTGCCTAAAAAAGGTAAGGCTGATAAATTGAAGGCTAAAACCACTAATTGCAGATAAGAGAATACAAACATGGTAAAAGAATGGACAAAATCAAGCTGGAAAAGTCACACTGCCCTCCAACAACCCAACTGGCCGGACCGGGAAAAACTGGACAAAGTCATCGACAACCTGGCTTTGCTGCCACCGCTGGTTTTTGCAGGAGAAATAAGAGCATTAAAAGACATGCTGGCCAAGGCCTCAAGAGGGGAAGCGTTTCTGCTTCAGGGAGGTGATTGTTCAGAGGATTTTTCCCAAGTCACTGCACCCAATATCAGAGAAACATTAAAAGTATTGCTGCAGATGTCCGTGGTTATGATCTATGCCGGAGGAAAACCAACTATCAAAGTCGGCCGGATTGCCGGTCAGTTTGCCAAGCCCCGCTCATCAGATACTGAACTGGTAGATGGCGTTGAGTTGCCATCCTATCGCGGCGACATGGTCAACAAGATCGAACCCACCATCGAAGACCGGACCCCAAATCCCAAATTTATGCTCAAAGGCTATTATATGGCAGCATCCACCTTGAATCTGCTGCGGGCATTTACCCGAGGTGGTTACGCAGCCTTGGACAGGGTTCAGGCCTGGAACCAGGAATTTGTGGTTAAATCTCCCATGGGCCGGTCCTATAACCGCTTAGCCAAACAGATTGACCAGGCCATCAAGTTTATGAACACCATCGGTATCCCCACAGATATCCCTCAGCTTAATCAGACCCAGTTCTTTACGTCCCATGAAGCCCTTTTATTGAACTATGAAGAGGCATTGACTCGGATAGATTCCATTACCGGAGACTGGTATGACTGTTCGGCACATATGCTCTGGATTGGAGAGAGGACCCGGCAGGTGGATGGTGCTCACGTTGCATTTTTAAAAGGTGTGCACAATCCCATTGGTGTTAAAATCGGGCCGGATTATGATATTGATAATATCAAACAGCTTATTGAAACGCTTAACCCTGAAAACGAAGCAGGGCGATTGACCCTGATCACCAGAATGGGGGTTGATAATATTGAAAAAGCGCTGGCCCCTTTACTTCGCGAGACCAAAAAGCAAGGGTATCATATTGTGTGGAGTTGCGACCCCATGCATGCCAATACCTATACCTCGGCATCCGGGCATAAGACCCGGGATTTTAATAATATTTTAAAAGAAATTACCCGGTTTTTTGAAATTCACTGGGCAGAAGGCACAATTCCGGGAGGCGTCCATCTTGAAATGACCGGTAAAAACGTAACCGAATGTGTGGGCGGTGCCAGAAATATTGTCAGTGAAGAACTTCATAATCGGTATGATACCACTTGTGATCCACGTTTGAATGCCGAGCAGAGTCTGGAAGTGGCTTTCCAAATCGCTGATATGATCAGACAATGATGAAAGCATTCCTGTCTTCACTGAATGGCCCATGACGGTGGTCACCACTGCTATGGGCCATTTCTGATACTGGGTTGCCCACCACCACTGGGAAGGCCGTAATGGAAGGCCGGGCCGGTATCATGCTATTTGCAAAGGGAACAGCATGGTTCCGGCCCGTTTTTTTTTCAGGCTTGCTCGCTTATTTTAAAGCACCCGGTATTCCGGGATACTATTACGCCATCCCGGCAGGTTACAAGGACTCTGGCTTGACCACGGGATTGACCTTGAGGTACTCGAGGCGGTTGAGTCCGTTGATGTAGGCAAGGGCGCTTGCCGTGATGATATCCGGGTCAGATCCCTTGCCAAGGGCCACGATGCCGTCTTCGGACAGCCTTACCGTAACTTCACCCTGGGCATCGGTGCCTTCGGTCAGGGCGCTGATGGTGAACCGCAGCAGCTCGGACTTGGTATCGGTGAGCCGGGAGATGGTGTTGAACACGGCGTCGATGGGACCGTTTCCTTCGGTGGCGCCTTTGACCAGGCGGTCGTTGATGGAAAGATGGACGCTGGCATAGGGATGCACGGTGGTGCCGCTGGCAATATGGAGGTATTTGAGGCTGAACACTTCGGCGCTTCTCAGGAACGCTTCGTTGATCAGGGCGTCGATATCCTCGTCAAGGATACTCTTTTTCCTGTCGGCAAGGTGCTTGAATTTCGCAAATACCGTGGTAAGTTCCTCATCCGAGAGGTTGTACCCTTTTTCCGCAATATGCGTGTAGAGGGCGTGACGGCCGGAGTGCTTGCCAAGGACCAGGGCGTTTCTGTTCACGCCCACGGTTTCCGGTCTCATGATCTCGTAGGTCATGGGGTTTTTCAGCATCCCGTCCTGGTGGATACCGGCTTCGTGGGCAAAGGCGTTGGCGCCCACGATGGCCCGGTTGGGCTGGACCATGATGCCGGTGATGGAGCTTACAAGGCGGCTTGTGGGGTAGATCTTGGTGGTGTCAATGGCGGTGGACTCCGGATAGAAATTGGGCCGGGTGCCAAGGGACATGACCACCTCCTCAAGGGAGGTGTTGCCTGCCCGCTCCCCGATGCCGTTGATGGTCACCTCCGCCTGTCTGGCCCCTGACCGGATGGCGGCAAGGGTGTTGGCCGTGGCAAGACCCAGGTCGTTGTGGCAGTGGACGCTCAACACGGCCTTGTCCATGTTGGGGGTGTTCTCCATCACATAGGCGACGAGCTTTCCAAATTCCTCGGGCACGGCATAGCCAACGGTATCAGGCAGGTTGACCGTGGTGGCGCCGGCCTCGATCACGGCCTCGAAAACCTTGCACAGGAACTCAGGATCGCTCCTTGAGCCGTCCTCGGCGGAAAATTCCACGTTATCGGTGAAGGAGGCGGCATAGGTTACAGCCTTGACAGCGCTCTCCAGCACCTCTTCCCGGGTCATTTTGAGCTTGTACTCAAGATGAATATCGGAGGTGGCAATAAAGGTGTGGATCCTTGGGAACGCCGCATCCTTGATGGCTTCCCATGCCTTGGTGATGTCCTGCTCCGAAGCCCGGCACAGGGCGGCGACCTGGCATTTTTTCATCTTCCGGGCGACCATCTCAACGGCCTTGAAGTCCCCTTCAGAGGCTGCCGGGAATCCCGCCTCGATCACATCCACCCCTAATAGCTCAAGCTGGATGGCGATGCGAAGTTTCTCTGCTGCATTCATGCTTGCTCCGGGTGATTGCTCACCATCCCGAAGGGTGGTGTCGAATATGGTGACTCTGTGTTCTTGTTTCATACCAACCTCGTTTTTAGCTTCTTAGCTCTGATTTTTGTGTTATTTGGTTCTGGCTTGTCCTGGTTAGGTTTAATCGTTTTTCTCCATGTCAAGGGAGAGCTTGTACTGAAAACTGTCGGCAAGGGCATGCCAGCTTGCCTCGATAATATCCTCGCTCACCCCGATGGTGCTGAAGATATTGTCTTCGTCCCTGGATTCGATGATGACCCTTACCTTGGCATCGGTGCCGTCGGTGCCTTCGATCACACGAACCTTGAAATCCACCAGATGCATGTCGTTGATGGTGGGATAGACTTTGCTCAATGCCTTTCTCAGGGCATTATCCAGGGCGCTTACCGGACCGTCCCCCTCGGCCGCCGTGATCTCATAGGCGTCTCCGACCTTGATCTTGATGGTGGCGTGGGCGTAGCAGGGATGCTCCTTGTTCTTTTCAATGGTGACCCTGAAGGATTCCAGCTCAAAATGGGGCTGATACTGCTCCGACAGTCTCTCCATGAGGATCTTGAGGGAGGCTTCGGCCACGTCATACTGGAATCCTTCCTCCTCGAGCTCCTTGATGTTCGAAACAATGTTTCGTTCGTACCAGTCTTTGCCGCTCAGGTTCATCCCCATTTCCCGGGCCTTGTACACGATGTTGCTCTTTCCTGATTGCTCGGATACGAGCACCCGGCGCTTGTTGCCCACCAGGAGCGGGTCCATGTGCTCGTAGGCACGGGATTCCTTCATCACCGCGCTCACATGGATGCCCCCCTTGTGGGTAAAGGCGCTTTTGCCCACAAAGGGCCGTGAGTTCAGGGGGATCATGTTGGCGGTTTCGCTGACAAACCTGGACAGGGACCGAAGCTTTTTCAGGTTGTCGCCAGTCATGCACGGTATCTTCAGTTTCAGGGCCAGGACCGGGATGACGGATGTCAGATCGGCATTGCCGCACCGTTCGCCATAGCCGTTGATGGTGCCCTGGACCATGACCGCCCCGGACCGGACCGCCGCGATGGTGTTGGCAACGGCCATGCTGCAGTCGTTGTGGGCGTGGATGCCGATGTCGATGGTGAAATCGTAGAGGTCCCCAAGGGTTTGCATCACGGTTTGGGTGATGGCTTCGATGTCGTGGGGCAGGGTGCCGCCGTTGGTGTCGCACAGCACCAGGGTGCGGCATCCGCCATCCACGGCGGCCTTCAACGTCTCCATGGCATAGGCTTGGTTTTCCTGGTAGGCGTCATAAAAGTGCTCGGCATCGTAGAAAACTTCCCGGCCCTGGGCAAGAAGGTAGGCGATGCTATCCAGGATCATGGCAAGGTTTTCTTGAAGGGTGTTCTCCATGACGGTTTCCACATGGAGATCCCAGCTTTTGCCGAAGATGGTCACCACTGGGGTGCCGCTATCCAGGAGGGCCTTGAGATTAGGGTCTTCCTCCGGCCGGGTGTTGGCCCGCCTGGTGGATCCAAAGGCTGCGATCTTTGCACTCTTCAGCTCCACATCCTTAATCAGGTTGAAAAATCGCAATGCACTGGGGTTGGAACCCGGCCATCCGCCTTCGATGTAGTGAATGCCGAGGTCGTCCAGTTTCTGGGCTATTTTCACCTTTTCTTCGGGGGAGAAGCAGATATTTTCGCCTTGCATTCCGTCCCTGAGGGTTGTGTCGTAAAGAAGTGCTTGTTTCATCTGATTTCTCTCCAAAGGACGTTAGGGGGGGGAGGATTCGCATCCCCCCCCGAACGGTTGTTTTTACGATATATTGGAAGGGGCCGGGGCGATGGCGGTTTTATTACCGCCCACATCTATCCCGGCCATGGATTTCTTTTTAGTTGCTGTTTTTGGTTGCTGTTTCCCGGGCAAGGGCGATGGCACCGGTCCTTGCCATCTCGATGATGCCCATGGGTTTCAAGAGATTCATGATTGCCCTGAGTTTTTCTTCATCCCCGGACAGCTCGATGGTGTAGTGCTCGTGGCCCACATCCACCACCCGGCACCTGAAGATATCCACGATTCTCAGGATCTCTGCCCGGTGTTCGGGTTTCGCATGGACCTTGATCAGGGCCAGTTCCCTTTTTATATGGTGCTTGTCCGTAAGATCGATAACCGTTATGACGTTGATCAGTTTGTGGAGCTGCTTGATGATCTGTTCGATGATGTGATCGTCGCCCCGGGTCTCCATGGTGATCCGGGATGCGTTGGATTCCACGGTCTGGGCAACGCTCAGACTATCGATGTTGTACCCTCTGCCGCTGAAGAGGCCCGCGATTCTGGACAGCACACCTGGTTCGTTGTCCACCAGGATCGAAAATATGTGTTTTTGGTCTTTCATCCTTAACCCTTTTCCTTTAAAATTCTATACGAGAAGCATTTCTGTGAGGCCGCCGCCGGCGGGAACCATGGGGTAGACCAGTTCTTCGCGTTCAACCACAAATTCCATGATCACGGTGCCCTCGGCGGCAAGGCCTTTTTCCAGGGTCTCTTTGACCTCTGAGGGTTTTGAGGCCCTCATGCCCGTGGCGCCGTAGGCTTCGGCAAGCTTGACAAAGTCGGGGGCGCATTCCATGGGGGTGGATGAGTAACGCTTGTCATAGAAGAGGTCCTGCCATTGGCGCACCATGCCGAGGTAGCGGTTGTTGAGAATCACAATCTTCACCGGCAGGTTGGCTTCCAGGGCAGTGCTCAACTCCTGGATGTTCATCTGGATGCTTCCGTCTCCGGCAACGTCTATGACAAGCTTGTCCGGGCAGGCGGCCTTGGCGCCGATGGCGGCGGGAAGGCCGAATCCCATCACCCCGAGCCCCCCTGAGGTGATGAAGTGGTTGGGTTTGTCAAAACCGTAGTACTGGGCTGTCCACATCTGGTTCTGGCCCACCTCCGTGGTGATGATCGCCTTGCCCTGGGTCAGTTCGTGGAGGGTCTCGATGACAAACTGGGGTTTGATGATCTCACCGCCCTGGTCGTACCTGAGGGGCATGGTGGATTTCCACTCGCTTATCTGGGAAAGCCATTGGCTTTTGTCTCCCAGGACCTCGGCGCTATCCTCTTTGTCAAGCAGCTCGTTGAGGAGGGCCAGGCTCTTTTTACAGTCCCCCACAATGGGGCAGTCCACACTCACGTTCTTGTGGATGGAAGTGGGGTCGATGTCGATCTGGACGATCCTGGCGTTTGGGGCAAATTTTTCAATGCGTCCGGTCACCCGGTCGTCAAACCGGACGCCTGCCGCGATCATGAGATCGCAGCTGTCAATGCTCATGTTGGCCCGGTAGGTGCCGTGCATGCCCGGCATGCCCAGCCACAGGGGATCGGAGGCGGGAAAGGTGCCAAGGCCCATGAGGGAGGCCGTGACTGGAATATCGGCCCTTTTTGCAAGCTTTGTGATTTCGTCGGAGGATTTTGAGAGCACCACGCCGCCGCCGGCAAAGATAAGCGGTCGCTTTGCCTGCTTGATCAGCTCCACCACCTTGGTCAGCTGCTTTCTGTTGGGGGTGTAGGTGGGGCGGTAGGACTTGATGTGGACCTCCCCCGGCTCCTCAAACTCGATGGTTGCCGTCATCACATCCTTGGGAAGGTCCACAAGAACGGGGCCTGGACGACCCGACCGGGCAATGAAAAACGCCTCCTTGATGGTTCGGGCCAGATCTTCCACATGCTTTACAAGGTAGTTGTGCTTGGTGCAGGGCCGGGTGATGCCGACAATATCCACTTCCTGGAAGGCGTCGTTGCCGATGAGGGCGGAGTTGACCTGGCCTGTGAACACAACGATGGGGACGGAGTCCAGGTAGGCGGATGCAATGCCCGTGACCGTGTTGGTGGCACCGGGGCCGGAGGTGACCAGGGACACGCCCACGTCTCCCTTTGCCCTGGCATAGGCATCTGCGGAATGCACCGCTCCCTGTTCGTGACGAACGAGGATGTGTCTTAAGTCCGGATGGTTGGCAAGTTCGTCATAGATATCTATGACGGCCCCTCCGGGATAGCCGAAGATGGTATCGACTCCCTGGGACTTGATCATTTTTATCAGGATTTGAGCGCCTGTGAGCTTCATCACGTATCTCCTTGTGAAATGGAATATCTTTGGTTCATTATTTGAAAACGGCGCCATTGCCTGCGGAGCTGACCTGTTTTGCATACCGTGCGAGATACCCGGTCTTGATCTTGGGTTCGGGTCGTTTCCACACGCTGAGTCGCTGATTAATCGTCTCTTCGTCCACCATGAGTTCGATGGTCTTTGCCGGGATGTCGATGGAGATGATGTCTCCCTCGGTCAAGGCGGCAAGGAGGCCTCCCTCCATGGCTTCCGGAGAAATGTGGCCGATGGAGGCGCCCTTGGTGCCGCCTGAGAAGCGGCCGTCGGTGATGAGCGCCACATCTCCGTCAAGGCCCATGCCTGCGATGGCTGAGGTGGGGGTGAGCATTTCCCGCATGCCAGGGCCCCCTGCAGGTCCTTCATAGAGGATGGCGATCACATCGCCCTTGTTGATGCTGTTTGAGAGGATGGCTTCGGTGGCGGCCTCTTCCGAGTGAAACACCCTGGCAGGTCCCTTGTGCTGCATCATCTCGGGCTTGACCGCAGACTGCTTGACCACGCATCCTTCCGGAGCGATGTTGCCAAAGAGAACGGCAAGGCCGCCTTCTTTGTGGTAGGGGTCTTCCATGGGCCTGATGACGTCCGGCTCCTTGGTGACTGCCGTGGCAAGGTTCTCCTTGAGCAGTTTTCCAGTGGCCGTGATGCACTCCCCGTTGACGAGGCCTGCATCTAAAAGCTGCTTCATCACGGCTGAAATACCGCCGGCACGGTTGAGGTCGACAATATGATCCTTGCCTCCGGGGCTCAATGAGCAGAGGTGGGGCGTTATTTTGCTGATCTCGTTGATCAGTTCCAGATCAATGTCAATGCCCGCTTCATGGGCGATGGCCTTGAGGTGGAGCACGGTGTTGGTGGAGCAGCCAAGTGCCATGTCAACGGCCAGGGAGTTGCGGAAGGCGGTCTCGGTCAGGATCTTGAGGGGGGTAATGTCCTTTTTATATAAATCCATCACGGCCATGCCCGCCTGTTTGGCCAGGCGAAGTCGTTCGGACATGGGCCCGGGAATGGTGCCGTTGCCCGGAAGCCCCATGCCAATGGCTTCGGTGAGGCAGTTCATGGAGTTGGCCGTGAACATGCCGGCGCAGGACCCGCAGGTGGGGCAGGCCGCATCCTCGATGCAGGTCAGTTCCGCTTCGGTCATGGTGTTGTTGCTGACCGCTCCCACGGCCTCAAACACGGAGATCAGATCGATCTTCTTTGACCCGTCCCTGGGGTCTATTCCGGGAAGCATGGGGCCGCCGCTCACCACAATGGCCGGGATGTTGAGCCGGGCGGCGGCCATGAGCATGCCCGGGACGATCTTATCGCAATTGGGGACCAGGACGATGGCGTCAAAGGGGTGGGCCATGGCCGTGACCTCAATGGAGTCGGCAATGAGTTCCCGGCTTGCCAGGGAGTAGTGCATGCCTTTGTGGTTCATGGCAATGCCGTCGCACACGCCGATGGTGGAGAACTCCATGGGGGTTCCCCCGGCCATTGTGATTCCTGCCTTGACCGCTTTTACGATGGTATCAAGGTGCATGTGTCCGGGAATAAGTTCGTTGGCTGAGTTTGCAATGCCCACCAGGGGCCGTCGTATCTCTTCGTCGGTAAAGCCCACGGCCTTCATGAGGCTTCGGTGGGGCGCCCGTGCAATACCTTTTTTTGCTATATCACTTCTCATATCCCATCTCCGTTAAAAAAAAATAAAAAAAAAGCCGTTATCAGCTTTGGGCTGATAACGGCTTTTAAAGGTCTTAATCTTATTTATGCCACTGTCAGCCCTTCCCTCGGAAGGTGATAATAATCACCTCCACGACGTCGACGGATAGTAGCAAATTGATAATAAGATTTCTGATCATTTTTTTGTAGTAAGTCCTTTAAGAATTTTTAGTCTGTAATGAGTAGCCTTAGTAAACCCGGATGTCAAGCAAAAAATCAAAAATATGGGATTATTCCATACCCCCTGCAGTCTTGGTCAGGCCCCATATCAAGCAAACCATTACCTGTTGTGCATTCCCTATAAACGAAGTATGATGTAACCGATTTAAATGTCAACTCTTAATTCACACCGATTCATGTTCTTTAACCGGACATTGCTGGGTCTGGATAAAGGACACGCCCCAAAAAAGAGAACAGGAACGAAACAATGATGAAACAAATCACCCTCAGGGTTGATCCTGAGAACGGTTCAGACCTCCTATATATAAAGGATATGGCTTCAAAAGCCTTGAAGGTCTCCCTTGAATCCATAGATGCCGTCCAGGTGCTCCGGCGCTCATTGGATGCCCGGAGCAGAAAACCTGTTTTTCAAATCCAGGTGGCTGTTTATTGTGGTGAACCTTTACAGGAGATCATGCAGCCGGTCTCCTACCGGCCTGTAAAAGAGGGAAAAACGGCCATTGTGGTGGGAACCGGTCCGGCAGGTCTGTTTGCCGCACTCAGGCTTATTGAACACGGTATCCGGCCGATTCTCCTGGAAAGGGGCAAAAATGTGCGGGAGAGGCGGTTTGACCTTAAAACCATCAACACCGATGGCACCATCCACCCGGATTCCAACTATTGCTTTGGGGAGGGCGGCGCCGGCACTTACAGTGACGGCAAGCTCTTTACCCGGTCAACAAAACGGGGAGATGTGAAAAAAATGCTCTCCATCCTTGTCCACCACGGTGCTGTTCGGGATATCCTTATTAATGCCCATCCCCATGTCGGCTCCAACCGGTTGCCCAAAATCATTGAATCCATGCGAAACACCATACTTGAATGCAATGGTGAGATCCATTTCAACGCCAGGGTCATGGATTTGATTATTAAGGAGGGCGCCATAAAGGGGGTCACCACCCGGGATGGGGAATACCCGGCAGATGCCGTTGTTCTGGCCACCGGGCACTCGGCCCGGGATATCTATGACCTGCTTGACCAAAAAGGCATACTGCTTGAGGCGAAATCCTATGCCATGGGCGTGCGGGTGGAGCATCCCCAGGCGCTCATCGACTCGATCCAGTACAGAACCCCGGAGCGCGCGCCCTTTCTTCCCGTGGCAAGCTATTCCCTTGCCTGCCAGGTGGGTAAAACAGGGGTTTACTCCTTTTGCATGTGCCCGGGGGGCATGCTGGTTCCGGCTGCCACCGCCCCGGGTGAGCTGGTTCTCAACGGTATGTCTAACTCCCTTCGGAACATGCCCCTTGCCAATGCCGGCATGGTGGTGACCGTTGGGCCGGAGCTTTATCAGAAATATTCCAAGTTCAACCATTTCGCAGGTCTTGAACTTCAGAAGGAGATGGAACGAAAAGCCTATGAGGCCGGTGGAAAAACCCTGGCAGCGCCTGCCCAGAGACTCACCGATTTCCTGGAAGACCGCGTATCGTCAACCCTGCCGAAAACCTCTTATATTCCGGGCATGGCCTCTTTTCCCCTGGCAGACGTCCTGGGTCCCTTTATCAGTGACGCCCTTAAGCAGGGGTTCAGCATATTTGACAAGAAGATGAAGGGATACGTTAGCCAAGAGGCCACCCTCCTGGGCGTGGAGAGCCGTACCAGTTCTCCGGTGAGAATCCCCAGACGGCCTGATACACGGATGCACCCCCAGGTGTCGGGTCTTTTTCCTGCGGGTGAAGGATCCGGTTATGCCGGGGGCATTATTTCATCCGCCATTGACGGGGATGCAAGTGCGGACGGTGTTTTTGCTTATCTTGCTCAATGATCCAAGCGCTGCCTGGTTGTGGCCGAAGCGCAAATACCATGCTTCGGCCATGCTGGTTATTCGGTAACCTTGGGCATCTGGTTGATGGTGGCGGCCATGTAGCCGGCGCCGAATCCGTTGTCGATGTTGACCACGGCAATGTTGGAGCTGCAGGAATTGAGCATGCCCAGGAGGGCCGTCATGCCGCCGAAGCTGGTGCCGTAGCCCACGCTTGTGGGAACCGCGATCACAGGCGCCCGTACCATGCCTGCCACAACGCTTGGCAGCGCGCCTTCCATTCCAGCGACCACCACCAGGACCGATGCGTTTTCTATGAATTCCCGATGGGCAAAGAGCCGGTGGATGCCAGCCACGCCCACGTCAAAGATGGAACGGACCCGGTTCCCCATGGCCTGGGCGGTGATGGTTGCCTCCTTGGCAACGGGAATGTCCGATGTGCCGGCGGATATGACGAGAATTTCACCAAGGGACTTGAGTTCAGGTTCCTTTTCTTTTAATAAAAGGATCCTTGCCGCATCGTCATACTCGGCGTTGGGAAATGCCTTTCTGACCTGGTCGGCCTTTTCCCGGTTGATGCGGGTTACCAGGATGATCTCTTCGTTCTTTGCCATGGAGCCCATGATGCCGATGATCTGGTCGGGCGTCTTTCCCTGGCCGAAAATCACCTCCGGAAACCCTTTTCTCAAGGATCTGTGATGGTCGATGTGTGCATAGTCGATATCTTCATAGGCCATGGCCTTGAGGGATGTCTGGGCATCGTCCGGGGATATGAGGCCTTTGGCGACCCGGTCTAAAATGTCTGCAAGCCGTTGTTGATTCATGGTTTATACCCTGTTGCCCTTGAGCCAGGCAAGTCCTTTTGAGCCCTTTGTCCCATCACTGTTTCCAGGGGTGGTTTCAGCGGCCTGCTTGTCTGAGGGCTTTTTTTTTTCTGAATTTTCGGTTGGGTTGGAAGCCGGGGTTTCGGTGTAGCCCCATTTGTATCTTCCGAACTTGAGATATCCCTGGACGTTGTTGAGTCGTGCATCCGTCCCGTTTGCCACGGGGATGACGTTGCCCTGTATCTGGGGTTGGAGGTACTGGGCAAGCTCCATGCTGCCCCCGCCGGAGAGGATGATGGAGTCGATGTCCCAGTCATCTTCCCAGAGTCGGTTCACATCGGTTGCAATGGCCGAGGCTGCGTGGGTATAGACCCTTTTTTTCAGGTTGGCGATGTTGTACTCCCGGCCCCTGATCTTTACCATGCCCGATTCGATGAATTTGAACATCCTGTAGAGCTCGATGTTGACCCCGCTCTCCTGGCGAAGTTTGCTGGAGATCACGGAAAAGCATTTGGAAATACCGGTATCCATGGTGGTGGAACTTCTCTCCACGTACTGGAGGTGGTCAAAGATGCTGAAGTCGGTGGTCCGGAAGCCGATGTCCACGACTCCAAGCTTCTGCATGGAAAGGGCCTTGTCGTTTATTTTGCCATTGTCGTCCATGATCAGGTTGAAGATGCTGCCCACGGGCTGGGGGATCATGTGGATCTTGTTGATGTGGATCTTCTTGGTGACATCTTTTCCGCCCTGGTGGTGGTAGGTGATCTCGTGGCGGCCCGTGATCTGGTCGGCAAATCGTTTGTAATCCCGCTTTAAAAACCCCACGGGAAGTCCGGAAACCACGTTCAAAGAGGTGTTGTTCTCGCAGCATATCCCGGCGGCGGTGACGGCAAGTATTTTTACAAAGTCCGATAACAGTTTCCCCTGGTCCAGGGTAAACTCCCTGACATTGGACTGAAGTTCCGCATAGTTGCCAATGAAATGGGATTCGCCGTCCAGGGTGACATGGAGGTTAGAGGTACTTTCATCACCACCCAGGGAGGAGTTGAACTGGATATCTGTGGAATCTCCGATAATGGATTTAAAGATAACAGAATTTGTGCCGTTAAATGCTTTTGTGAATCCAAAACCGACATCTATTCCCACAATTTCCATGATCCCTCCTTCTTTTTGAGTGCAATTTCCGTGTGGAGTCGTAATAAAACAACCTTGATAATATGGAGAATTAATACCACTATCATTTGCCCAGAGTCAAGAACCATCCCCTTCATAAAAAGCTTGCAAATAATTTTTATTGGTGTATGTTTCTCTTCGCAGAAACAAACTTAAGTAAAGGAGTACCTATGCCTGTTGAGAGAGAGTTGTTGAAAGCTGTTGCCGCCATCGACAATATAGAGGAACTCGAGCTGTTATTCCAGGAGATTTTCACGCCGGGGGAGCTTGCCGACCTTTCCTTACGGTGGACGCTTATGACAGACCTCCATGGAGGCATGACCCAACGTAAAATTGCCGAAAAATATAGTATCAGCCTCTGCAAGATAACCCGGGGATCAAAGATCCTGAAGCAGGAGAACTCCATGGTTCTCAAGATTCTGAAACGAGGAACAAACAGTGCTGAAAAAGGAGATACCAGTGACACAGATAAATGAAAGACGCCTCATGTTGGGCAACGAAGCCCTGGCAAGGGGGCTTTGCGAGAGCGGCTGCCAGATGGCCACCGCCTATCCCGGAACCCCTGCATCCGAGATTCTTCCGGCGGTTGCAGCCCTGAAAAAATCCGAAGCCCTGGACGCCTTGCATGTGCAGTGGGCCGTGAACGAGAAGGTGGCCTTTGAGATCGCCTATGCGGCAAGCATTGCCGGACAGCGAAGTGCCGTTGCCATGAAACAGGTGGGGCTGAACGTTGCCTCCGACCCCTTCATGAGTGCGGCCTACCTGGGGGTCAAAGGGGGATTCCTGGTGATCAGCGCCGATGATCCCGGTCCCCATTCCTCCCAGACCGAACAAGACTCCAGACTCTATGCCATGTCAGCCAAGATTCCCGTGCTGGACCCGGATTCGCCGGAGCAGGCAAGGGACATGGTTGATCTCGGGTTCAGGCTGTCTGAAGAATTCGAGATCCCGGTGATGATACGGCCCACCACACGGGTTTGCCACGCCCGCCAGGATATTCAATTAAATAAGGTCGTCCCCGGCACTGTTGAGGCAAACTTTGAGAAAGACCCGGGAAGATGGGCCGCCACCCCCAAGTTCCGGTTCAAGCTCCACAACGAACTTGAGGCAAAGCTTGCCAGGATCGCAAGCTTTGAAGCCACCGCCCCGGTCCGACTCAACCCGGATACGGGCAAACCATCCAAGGCCGTTGTGGTGGCAGGTGTCAGTGCCGCCCATGCCAGGGACATCATCAACGAGCTGGATGTCAGCGACCGGGTGGCCCTCTACCAGGTGGTCCAGCCCTATCCCCTGCACACGGCTTTTATGGACGAAATCCTGGAGAATCACAGCGATATCCTGGTGCTGGAGGAGACCACCGGCATCATCGAGATGCAGCTGGCAAGACGGGACAAGGTCAAGGGAAAAGAGAGCGGCCATGTGCCACGGACAGGTGAGTTGCTTCCCGAGATCATGGAGGGCATCATTGCTGGGTTTTGCGGTACAGAGCCCCGGTCCTCGATCATGGAACCCGTACCCGGGCGGCGGCCCACCCTGTGTGCCGGCTGCCCCCACCGGGCCAGCTTTTTTGCCATTAAAAAGGCCGCTCCCAAGGGCATCTACACCAGCGACATCGGTTGCTACACATTGGGCATGAACCTTGGGGCCGTGGACACCGTGCTCTGCATGGGGGCCGCCATCAGCCAGGCCGCAGGCTTTGCCCACGCCTATACGGATGAGAAACGGCCGCCCATCGTGGCCACCATGGGGGATTCCACTTTTTTCCACGCAGGCGTACCCGCCCTTATCGATGCCGTGGTCCAGAAGGCACCCATCCTCCTGGTGATCCTTGACAATCGAACCACGGCCATGACCGGCAACCAGCCCACCCCTGCCACAGGCATTGACGTGCTCGGGGAAGCGGTTACCGCCGTGAACATGGAAAAACTGGTTGAAGGCTGCGGCATCACCTATTGCAAGACAGCTGATCCCATGGATACCAAAGGGTTCATTTCCCTGCTCAAGGAGGCGGTGGCCCATACCAGGGAACACGGTCCCGGGGTGGTGATCGCCCGATCCCCCTGTCTCTTGAGCATGTCAAAGGATGAGCGCACTGCCCAATATCAGAAGGTGGCGGTCTCGGAAGATTGTGACGGCTGCGGCTATTGCGTCTCACACTTCGAGTGCCCGGCCCTTGTCCTTGACAGCGACAATGGGCGGGTGGATATCGACGTATCCCTCTGCTCCGGCTGCGGGGTATGCGTCCAGGTCTGCCCAAAGGGCTCCATCGTTCCAGGGTATGTCAATTAATTCAATGGGGAATCAAATGAACTATCAGATCGTAATCAGCGGAGTAGGGGGCCAGGGCGTTCTCTTTGTGACAAGACTGCTTGCCCAGGCCTGCATGGACGACAATAAAAGGGTGCTCACCTCAGAGACCCACGGCATGGCCCAGCGGGGCGGTACCGTAATTTCACACCTCAAGGTGGGGTCTTTTAAGAGCCCTCTTATCCGGCCGGGTAACGCCGACCTTCTCGTGGCCCTGAAGGAGGAGAACTATCCCCAGCACAAGGGGTTTCTCAGGTCGGGGGGCAAAGCCATCGTCAACACGGCATCCACCCAGGTTGAGGGGGCAGACCTGACCCCGGTGGATGCGGATGCCATGGCATCCCGGGATGAAAATCTCCATTCCACCAACCTCTACATGCTGGGGGCGGCATTGGGAGCGGTGGACGTCTGTTCCCTTGAAAGGATCAAAGAACAGATCGTGAAGGTTTTTTCAGCAAAGAGCGACACCGTCAGAGCCAAGGCGCTGTTGGCCCTTGAAACAGGATACAACCACATTTCTAAGGAGCTGTAATGGGATTCATCCCCCAGAATTTAACCCGGGAAGCCATCAAAAAGATTCAGCTGGATGGACTGCGTTGGACCGTGAACCATGCCCTTGCCAACTCCTCCCTCTACCAGCGGAACTTTGCCAAGGCCGGTATCACGGCCCAAGACGTCAGAAGTCTTGATGACCTTCAAAACCTGCCCTTCTTGGACAAGCACGATCTCCAGGCGGATTACCCCATGCCCTTGAAGTCGGTTTCCGACGAAGCGGTGGTGCGGATCCACGGCTCCTCCGGCACAACCGGCAAGCGCAAGGTGATGTGCTACACCCAGAAGGACATTGATGTGTGGGCCGACATGTTTGCCCGGTGCTACGAGTTGTCCGGCATGACCCGGCAAGACCGGGTCCATATTGCCGTGGGTTACGGTCTTTGGACCGCCGGAGCAGGGTTCCAGCTCGGGTGTGAGCGATTCGGTGCCATGGCCGTGCCCATG
Source organism: Desulfobacterium sp. (assembly GCA_016342325.1). Classification (GTDB taxonomy): domain Bacteria; phylum Desulfobacterota; class Desulfobacteria; order Desulfobacterales; family Desulfobacteraceae; genus Desulforapulum. The sequence goes on along the minus strand of JAEINR010000011.1, from coordinate 48,196 downwards.
GGACCGGTGAACACGGACATGCATGTGGAGATGCTGGTGGATATGCAGAGCACGGTCTTCTGCTCCACAGCCTCCATGGCGCTGCTCATGGCAGAGGAGGTTAAGAAGCGGGGGCTTCTGTCCAAGATCAAGCTCAACAAGATCATCCTCGGGGCCGAACGACACAGTGACGCCATGCGCAACCACATCGGCGAGCTGTTGGGGGTGGACGAAATCTATGACATCTACGGCCTCACCGAAGTGTACGGCCCGGGAGCCGGACTTGACTGTACGGCCCATGAAGGGATCCACTTCTGGGACGATCTTTTTATCTATGAGATCATTGATCCTGTCACCCTGAAGCCCGTGGCGGACGGAGAGGTGGGCGAGCTTGTGATCACCTCTTTGAAAAAAGAGGCAAGTCCCCTTATCCGTTACCGCACCCACGACATGACACGGATCATCCCCGGGGACTGTCCCTGCGGTCTCTCGTTTCCCCGCCATGATCGGATCCAGGGCCGGAGCGATGATATGTTCATCTACCGGGCCGTCAACATCTATCCCAACCAGATTGATCTCATCCTTGACCCCATGGACGGGGTGGGCAGCGAGTACCAGATCGTGCTGGATCACCAGGAGAACGGCCGGGACATGATGACCCTGAAGGTGGAGCGTTCGGACAGTGCCTCGACCAACGACGATACCGCCCTTAGCGCCATGATTTCCGACAGGTTGAGAAGAAAACTTCTTGTGAGGGCCGCGGTTGAGATCCTTGATCCCGAAGCCCTGCCAAGGACCCAGAAGAAAAGCCAGCGGGTATTTGACAACAGAAACGGAAACAGCAGTTAAAGGAAGAAAATATGAAGAGATTCCAGAAGTTTGCAACCACGGCAATCATGACCGCTTTTTTGGCAGGTTTCCTTTACCAGTCACCGGTGGAGGCGAAATCCATTTCCCTGAACTACGCCAATTTTCCACCGGCGCCCACCTTTCCCTGTGTCCAGATGGAAGACTGGAAGGCCAAGGTTGAAACCCAGACCCAGGGCAAGGTGCGCATCAACACCTTTCCCGGGGGCACCCTTCTCGGGGCCAGGGACATGATGGACGGCGTGATATCCGGCCAGGCCGACATCGGGTGCCTGTGCATGGCCTACCAGCCCGGGCGCTTCCTTGTGACCAATGCCGTGAGCCTGCCCCTTGGCATCCCGGATTCCAAGACCGGCAGCCTGGTGCTCACGGATCTCTTTAAAAAGGAAAACCCCAAGGCCTTTAATAAGGTCAAGGTGCTGGCCCTCTTTACCACGGCGCCTGCAAACATCATGTCCAGGAAACGGGTGGCAACCCTTCCGGATCTGAAGGGCATGGACCTCAGGGCTTCGGGCGGGGCTGCCGAAATTCTTAAAACCTGGGGGGCCAACCAGATCGGCATGCCCATGTCCGCCACCCCGGAAGCCCTGCAAAAGGGCGTGATCCAGGGACTCTTCTCCTCCCTTGAGGTGATGAAGGACCTGAAATTTGCCGAGGAGTGCGCCTATGTGACCTTGACCAACACCGTGGTCTACCCCTTTGCCGTGATCATGAATCTTGACCGGTGGAATGCCCTTCCCGAAGATGTTAAAACGGTGATGGAAGGTCTTTCACGGGAGCAGGCCCTGTGGACCGGCAACTACATGGACGACCATGTCAAAGAGGCGGTCACCTGGTCCAAAGAGACCCACAAGGTCGAGTTTGTGGCGCTTGATTCCGCAACTTCCCAGGCCTGGAACCAGACCCTTTCGCCCATTACGGATAAGTGGATAAAGAAGGCGTCTGCCAAGGGCTTTGACGGTAAAAATATCGTGGATACCATCAAGACGCTCATCCAAAAGCATGGAAAGGACAGCTGATGCACAGGTTCCTGTCGTTGCTCAACAGACTCCAGACCGGGGTGGCCGGCATGCTCCTGGTGATGATGGTGGTCCTGACCACGGCCAACATTCTTGCCAGGCAGGTGGGCCTTCCCATCCGGGGCACCTTTGAACTCATGGGGTTCCTGGGGGCTGCCGTGTTCGGCTTGAGCCTTTCGTTTTCCCACGCTAGAAAAGAGCACCTCTATGTGAGCATCCTCTTTGACAGGTTTCCCCAAAAGGTGCAGCAGGTGGCAAGGGGGATCAACACCCTTGCCTCCATCGGCCTCTTTTCCCTTATCTCCTATCAGCTGGTCAAGACCGGATTGAACCTCAGGGCGGTGGAGGAGGTGTCTGAAACCCTGGGATTCGCCTATTACCCCGTTGTCCTGGTGGTCGCCTTTGGGGTGGCCGTCCTTGTCCTCCTTTTTGTTTATGAGTTGTTTACAGGTTTTGGAGAAGCGTCGTGAGTCTTACCCTTATCGGAATCGTCGGGATCGTTGCCCTGCTGGTGATCCTTTTTTTCCTGGGCATGCCCGTGGGGTTCTCCATGGCCCTGGTGGGATTCCTGGGATTTTCCCATGTGATCAACCTTAATGCCGGCATGAACATGGCCGGATCGGTCTTCTGGTCGGTGTGCTCCAAATACGGGCTCACCGTGATTCCCTTGTTCATCTTCATGGGGCAGATCGCTTTTTATTCCGGGGTGAACCAGCGGCTCTACCGGGCCGCCCATGCCTGGACCGGCCATATCCGGGGCGGGCTTGCCATGGCCACGGTCATGGCGTGCAGCGCCTTTGCCGCCATCTGCGGTTCCAACACGGCCACCGCCGCCACCATGAGCACCGTTGCCCTGCCTGAGATGAGAAAATACGGTTACTCAACCATCCTCAGCACCGGCGCCATTGCCTGCGGATCCACCCTGGGGGTCGTCATTCCGCCCAGTGTGGTGCTCATCATCATCGGCCTTGCCACGGAGCAGTCCATCGCAAAACTCTTTTACGGGGGTATCGGCGCCGGCATGGTCCTGACCCTTCTGTTGACCGCCACCGTCAGCCTTGTCTGCCGGGTGCGTCCTTCCTGGGGACCTACGGTTGAAAAAAAATCCCTGAAGGCCAGGATCGCCTCCCTGTCCGGCGCAGGAGAGATGCTCCTTTTGTTCGGCCTTGTCATGGCCGGGCTCTGGGCCGGTGTGTTCACCCCGTCCGAGGCCGGTGCTGCCGGTGCGTTCTTTGCCCTGGTGATCGCGGTCCTGGGCAAGACCCTCTCCTGGGCCAACTTTAAAAAGGCGATCCGCGATACCCTGCGAATCTCCTGCATGGTGATCATGCTCATTGCCGGGGCCATGATATTCGGCCGGTTCCTTGCCGTTACACGGATTCCCTTTGACCTTGCCTCTGGGGTGGCTGCCCTGGCACTTCCCGCTTGGGCCATCATGGGTACCATCTGCCTGATTTACATTTTCGGGGGAGCCATCATGGATGCCCTGGCGCTTCTGTTGATCACCATTCCCATCTTTTTTCCCCTGGCCCTTCAGATGGGGTACGATCCCGTCTGGTTTGCCGTCACCATCACCGTTGTCACCACCCTTGGGGCCGTCACACCGCCGGTGGGGGCCACTACCTATGTGGTGGCAGGGGTTGCCGGGGATATCCCCCTGAAGGATGTGTTCAAAGGGGTGGCCCTCTTTCTTCCGGCTTACACCCTCACCATCTTGTTGTTGATCCTCTTCCCCGCCCTGGTAACCTTCTTGCCGGGCCTTCTGGGATAGGTGTTTTCTTAAACTTGGGGACGCCCATAAAATAGTAAGTTTCTTTTTTATTGGAACTTGGGGACGCCCATAAAATAATAAGTTTCTTTTTTATGGGTGGGGGGACAATTTATATTGTTTCCCCCAGGTAGGAACCACACTCTAAAAAAACATGCAAACCATCTTGGGAGAGGACTTCAGTGGTAGAGGAGTCTTGCGCGGATCATCTGGATGCTCTCGAGGATGGAGCCGGCTCTGTTTTCGCCGATGCCCTGGACCCGGCTTAAGCTTGTGGCGTTGGCCGTTCGAATCCGGGAGATGCTGGAGAATTCCTTTACCACGTTTCTTGCCACGGGCATGGGGATCTTGGCCAGGCAGGTGAGCAGCCGGTACCCCCGGGGAACAAGGGCGGTTTCCTGAAGTTCGGCCTCGGCTGAGACCTTCCACCCCAGCAGCTTTGCGATCAGGATAAGATCCGTGGGTTTCCGGGTCAGGAGATCCTTGATGATGGCGGTCACCTCGGTATCCCGGAGTTCCTGTTTTGAATAGTCCATGATGATGGCGGTCAGCAGGGTGCGGATGTTCCGGGATACGCTAGTGAACTGCATGGCGCTGAGTTTTCCCTCGACCCCGGCCTCCACCACAAAGGGCTCGATCTCCTGGGTAATGGTCAGAATCTCCCGGGCTCGGTTGATGACGCTCACCACGTCCAGAAGCTGGACTTCGTATTCCAATTCTTCGATGTTCATGCCGTGGATTTGCCTGTCCAGTGCTTCCCTGAGTCTTTCCAGGGAGTTAAGGGTCAGGTTGAGCCGGGTCATGAGCATGTTGAGATTGTGGAGCCGGTGCTTGAAATTTTTGTAAAATATCGTGATTCCGCCTTTTTTCTGGGACACGGCAATGACCAGTCTGCCGGTCTGCTTTGCCACACGCTCGGCGGTCCGGTGGCGCATGCCGGTTTCATCGGTGGGGATGGTTCCGTCCGGGATCAGGTGAACATTGGCTGCAAAGATCCGGGTGATGGCCTTGTCAACGATGATGGCACCGTCCATCTTGGACAGTTCGTAGAGCTTTTGGACGGAAAAGGCCGACCCGATATAGAATCCGCCCTGGAGCATGGATTCCCTGGCCTTGAGGTCATCGAGAAAAACGATCAGGGAACCGATATTCGCGTCGACGATTTCATTCAGGGCCCGACGAAGCTGGGTTCCCGGGGCAACCTTTCGTATTTTGGAAAGTAGCACTCCATCTATCATGACAACCGTCCATGGTTTTTATCTTTTTGCTCTTCCATGTTTGCAGCAAATCATGGGTTTACCCTCCCTTGTCTGCTGCAAATCATGGCTCATATCAGTTCTGTTCTTCCTTGTTTTCTGCAAATTGCCTGAACCGTTCGGCCTGGGTTTCGTTCCCAAGTTTTGAGTATATTTCGCTGACCCTGGTAAAGTAATAGCTCTGGTTGGCAGGATCCTGGTTGGCAAGGTCAAGATAAATGTCGAGTACCTGCTCGCTTGGGTCTCCCAGGGCCATGCTCGTCTCCGCATACCTGAGACTCAGGTTGGGATCCGGTCTTGACCCGCAGCTTGTGCACCGGTTCATCAGCTCGGCGTAGAGATCGAATGCCTGTTGGGGTTTTTCCAGCAGTTCACAGGTTTTGGCAAGGCTTCTCACAATGGCCACGTCCCGGTTTCCAGAGTCGATCACCCCCTGGTAAAGGGCTTCCGCTTCCTGGATCCGGTTGGATTGTATCAGGGTCTCTCCCCTCAAAATCTCGATTTCGGCGGTTGTGGTGATACCCTCGGGACATGCGTCAAGGTGCTCCAGGGCTTGATCAAACTCGTCAACGCTCCACAAGGCCTCGCACAGAATCTGCCAACCCCGGGTGGATGTGGGGAGATGGGCTGTAAACCCAAGGGCCAGGGTTTTTGCACCCTGGGAGTCGTTCTGGTTGAGACGGCAAGTGGCAAGTTCCAGATGGATGAAGCTTGTTTCCGGTCCATGGTCGTCAAGGGCCGTTTCAAAACAGGTGGATGCCAAGTCAAACTCCCCCTGGTTCATGGCAATGAATCCTTTGGCAAAATTGGGTCCGTAACCCGGATACGCCTCTTGTTCTTCCGGGGGCAGGGCGTTCAGCAGGGCCGTGAAGTACTCGCTTTCATCCATGTCAAGGTCACTCGGATCAGCATCCTCTGCCACCGTGTCAATGGTTTCCCCGGGATCCACCTGAAGGGAGTCATTGGCCTGGTCCATCAGTGTCTGGATCTCAGCCTTGAGCGCCTGGTCTTCTGTCAGGGTCATGGCAAGGGTGAGTTTGTCATTTGCGTCGGCAAAGCAGCCGGCTTCCATGAGTTCCCTGGCCTTTTGGGTGTGCTGGCGGGCGAGCTTGTGCTTTGACTCAGCTATCTTTTTAAGGATGCGTTTCTTGAAAACAGGGTCGTCACTGGGGGATGCGTCGTTTCTGGCAGCAGCCTTTTCATATTCAAGCTTTGCAGGGCCGAATGCTCCCTGGTCAAAGTGTCGGTCCCCTTTTTTTTCAATGAGTTCAGGTTTTTTGCCTGATAAAAAACTAAACAGCCGCATGTGTATCTCCCGGTTAGATTAACAGTCTCGTTGTGTTATGGCTTAGGTTCTTATCTCTGGTCTTGGTCTTATTTTGGCAAGAGAATCAGAAAAACGCTTTGGTTCCGGCTTGTCCAGGTTAGGACCGCAGATGAAATAAGGTAAACAGAAATAGCGCCGAACTTTGGTTCATCTACAAGGCGTATCAAAGGTTCCATAGCTGGCCTATTGGGCCTTTGATGCAACGCGGTAGATGGACCAAAGGGCAAGCAATTTCGTTTAGCTTATAAAATTTGCGGTTCTCAGGTCTTGGAACCGCCTAACTTGGTCAAATAGATACCATTGATCAAGGGGGAAAGTCCATTGTTTCGTTGGCACTGTTTGTATTTATACACCTTGACCGCACAATCAGTCGTTCTTCAGATCAATCCATAGTTCTTGAATGTTATAAGGCTGCATGATAAAGAAGGCTGCATGATAAAATGTGATTGTCGGCTGTTTTGAAGTTTAGAAAAACAAAAATGTTCTGGGAGGTGTTTCATTGAGCAAATTTTACCATAGGCTTTTGGAACAACAGGAAGGTAAAACTATTGAATTTAAACGGGATTTATCTTCCCCCAAACCAATGATGAAAGCACTTGTGGCATTTGCCAATACGGCCGGTGGACGTTTGATTATCGGTGTCAATGACGACCGGCAGATTCTGGGAGTTGACGACCCGCTGTCACAAGAGGAACGTCTGTGCAGTATGATTGCCGATTCAATTGCACCCCGCCTTGTGCCAAACATAGAGATGGTAACAATTGAGGATAAAACCCTTTTAATTGCTGAAGTTTTTCTCAGCAGTTCCCGCCCCCATTTCCTGCGTTCAGAAGGTGCGGAAACTGGCGTTTATGTTCGGCTTGGTTCAACCAACCGCCAGGCTGACCGTGAGCTGATTTCCGAGCTCCGTCGATCTGTGGAAGGAGTCGCTTTTGACGAGATGTCAATGCCTGAACTTTCCATAGATGATATAGATACCCCAGCGATTGCCCAAAGTGTCCGTGAAAAATATCCAATTGGTGAGACAGCGTTCCCCTTGGTATCCTGCGTGAAGCTGTCATTAATGCGCTGGTTCATGCGGACTACTCCCAGCGGGGTGCTCCAATCCGCATTGCCTTTTTTGATGATCGCATTGAAATCGAAAATCCCGGAATCCTTTTGCCCGGCATGACCATCGAAGATATGAAACAGGGTATCTCAAGAATTAGAAATCCAGTCATTGCCCGTTTCTTTCGGGAGGTAAACCTGATTGAGCAATGGGGGACCGGTGTGCCCCGCATGTTCAGCCAGGCACAAGAATTGGGGCTGCCGGAACCCCAGATTGTGGAACTGGGAATGAGAGTAAGGTTTATTGTGCGTTTGGCGGAGCAGGTGCGTATTGAAACTGCTGTCAAAAGACCTGAAGTACAAGTTCAGGCACAAGTTCAGGCACAAGATTTAGCACAAGTTGATTTGCAGATTCTTACGGCATGTGCCTCAAAACCACTCTCTTCAGCAGAAATCGCAGCCGCACTGGGACACAAACAATTAAGCGGCAATTTACGTAAAGCGCTACCACGTCTGAGAGAGGAGGGCTTGCTTGAATACACGATCCCGGGAAAACCAAAGAGTCGTTTGCAAAAATACCGCCCCACGGAAAAAGGACTGCGATTTGTAATTTCATGATGAAAATAAGCATCCTGATTTCCATGAGCTGTGTTGGAGATATTCCATAGAAAACATAAGAAAAAGGAACAGATAGCCATGGAGACCCAGAGGAGAAACAACGGGCAGGGGCTCGCCCCCGGCCTTTCCATTATTCATTCCAACCATCTGGAGGACTTGAGAAAGGTGGCTGTGGGCTGGATAAAGGCCCACCCCCTCAAGGTGCTCGAAACCGAGCAATTTATTGTCCAGAGCAACGGCATGGCCCAATGGCTTAAGCTTGCCCTGGCTGCGGACGACGGGTGCGGCATCAGTGCGGGGCTCGAGGTGCAGCTGCCCGGGCGCTACATCTGGACCGCCTACCGTTCCGTTCTGGGGGACGACACCATCCCTGTGGACTCTCCCTATGATAAAGAAAGGCTGGTGTGGCGGCTCTTTCGTATTTTGCCGTCCCTTGTTGGGGACAGCTCTTTTCTTCCCCTTAACCGGTTCCTTGAGCAGGACGAAGACCAGCGTAAACGCCATCAGCTTTCCTGCCACCTGGCAGACCTCTATGACCAGTACCAGGTCTACCGGGCTGACTGGCTCGAGGATTGGGCCGCCGGCAGGGACCAGCTTCGCAAGGGTGGGGGAGAACCGGTTGAACTGCCCCAGGAACAGAAATGGCAGGCCGAGCTGTGGAGACGGCTTAAGGCCGATGTCCCGGACGTGTTTCGGCAGATTGGCCGTTCTGACCTGCACCAGCGCTTTCTCAAGCAGATGGCTGAACTTGAAGAACGGCCCCATGCCTTGCCCCCACGGGTGATCGTGTTCGGTATATCCTCTTTGCCCAAACAGGTACTTGAGGCCTTGCACGGTGTTTCCCGCCAATGCCAGGTACTGCTCTTTGTCCACAATCCCTGCCGCCATTTCTGGGCCGACATCATCGAAGACCGGGAACTCCTGCGCATCGAACATGCCCGGCACAACGCCAAGGCCACCATGCCGGAACCCCTTGATCCCGAGCTGCTCCACCAGCACGTAAACCCGCTTCTTGCGGCATGGGGCAAGCAGGGCAGGGACTACATCGGCCTGCTCTACGGCTATGACCAGCCCGAAAACTATGAAAAGGATTTTGCCGAAATAGACCTGTTCGATGATTTTATTGCGCCGGGGACAGGGGGGACACTGCTCCAGCAGGTCCAGCAGGCGATCCTCGACCTTGAGCCCCTTCCCATTGATCGGGCCGCACGGCAAGGGGTTGAAGTGGACGACCAATCCATCTGCTTCCAGATTGCCCACAGCCGCCAGCGGGAGGTGGAGATCCTCCAGGACCAGCTCCTCCACAGCTTTGAGACGGTTGAAGACCTGAATCCCAGGGATGTCATCGTGATGACACCGGACATCGAAGCCTATGCCCCCCACATCGAGGCTGTGTTCGGCAACCTCTCCTCCAGGGATCCACGGTTTATTCCCTTTACCATTGCGGACAAGCCCAACAGGGAGAGCGTGCCCATGCTCAAGGCCCTGGAGAAGCTGCTGCATCTGCCCGACTCCCGCATGGCCGTCAGTGACCTCATGGATTTATTGGAGGTTCCGGCCTTCAGGGACCGGTTCGGCCTTGCTGAGGCAGACCTGCCCCGGCTCCACCAATGGATCGAGGGGGCCGGCATCTCCTGGGGACTTACTTCAGACCAACGCACAAGCTTTGGATTGCCCTCCGGCCTTGGCCAGAACACCTGGGAATTCGGTCTTAAAAGAATGCTCCTGGGCTATGCCGTGGGCACGGGGGAGGCGTGGAACGGCATCGAACCCTATGACGAGGTGGGGGGGCTTGAAGCCGCCCTGGTCGGTCCCCTTGCCGCCGTGCTCGATGGGATGGAGAGCCTGTGGCGGTCGTTGAGCCAACCAGGCACGCCCGGGCAATGGTGTCTTAGGATCCGTGACCTTGCAAGGGATTGCTTCCTGGCCGGGGGAAACCAGGATCGCTTGACCCTCAATCGTCTGGAACAGGTGCTGGATGGCTGGCTTGAAGCCTGTAACGAGGCCGAGCTTGACGAGGAGCTGACCCTGGCCGTGGTGCGGGAATTTTTTCTTAGCATGATGGTCGAGTCCAGTATTTCCCAGCGCTTTCTAGCCGGCATGGTCAACTTCGGCACCCTCATGCCCATGCGTGCCATCCCTTTTAAAGTGGTGTGCCTTCTGGGAATCAACGACGGAGATTTCCCAAGGAGCCATCCTCCCCTTGATTTCGACCTCATGTCAGGCCAGGGGCTTTACCGGCCCGGGGACCGTTCCCGCAGGGAGGATGACCGGTACCTCTTTCTTGAAGCCCTGCTGTCGGCCCGGGAGAAATTTTATATCTCCCATGTGGGAAGGGACGTCCGGGACAACAGCGAGCGCATGCCGTCGGTGCTGGTGGGCCAACTCAGGGATTATCTTGACGCCGGCTGGCAACTGAACACCGACTGGCAGCCGGACAGGGACGGGGATGACAATGATAACACGCCGGATGCCCTGCTCAATAACCTCACCTGCATTCATCCGTTGCAGCCCTTTGGCAGCGCCTATTTCCTCAAGGAGCGCCCGGCGCTTTACACCTATGCCCATGAGTGGCGAAGTTCCCTTGACTTTGAGGCCCCTGAAAATGGGGATCAGCCCCTGGAGTCGTCCCGGTTTGACGGCGCCCTCCAGCTCATTTCCCTGACCCGGTTTTTGAAAAATCCCGTGCAATACTTTTTCAACCAGCGACTGGCGGTCCGTTTTGACGAGGTGTCCGTGGTGAGCCAGGATCAGGAGCCCTTTGCCCTGGATTTTCTCGCCCCCTTCGGCCTTGGCAACCGGCTGCTGGAGGCAGGGCTTTCAGCAGACCCTGGGGAGATTGAGACCGTCATCTCCCGGGAGGCCGAGCGCCTCACCCGTACAGGGGAACTGCCCATGGCGGGATTCGGCACCCTTGCAGCCAAAGAGCTTAAACAGCCCATTGTCTCCATGGTCCACCATCACCATGATCTCTGTGCCCAATGGCCCCGGGAATGCGATCCCATGGAGATCTCCATTCCCCTTGACCCGGGAATTTCTCCGGCCGCCTGCCTGGACGACTGGCTGGACCGGCTCCATGAAACCGATGCCCCGGATGCCCTGGCCCGGTTCGGGCGGTGGGATTTCTATCCACGGCCCATCATGGACAAGGGGGGTAAATTATTTCGGCTCTACAGCCTGGTTCCCCTCTGGGTCAGCCATCTTGCCGGTTGTGCCCAGGGCATGGACCTTGCCAGTCATCTGGTGGCCCCGGATGGTGTGGCAACCCTTGGGCCCCTGGATAAAACAACGGCCGGAAAGCTTCTCAGGACCATCATCGTGCTTTGGGGGGAAGGGCTCACCTATCCCCTGCCGGTGACCGCAAAAACCGGCATCACCTATGTGGATGTGCTGAAAACGAAGGATGGCGAAAAGGCAAAGCTTGAAGCGTTAAAAACCTATGAAGGAGACGGTTTCAGGGTCCATGGAGAGCTTGGGTATGATCGCTATTTGCAACGGGCGTACCCGGCCTTTGATGATTTGTGGCAGGCCCGGGACAACCGTTTTGTGAGCCTTTGTGAAACCTTGTATGAACCCCTGGTGGGTGCCCTGAGACAGGAGGCGTAACCATGGCAGAAAAACTGAATCCCATCACCTTTCCCCTCCACGGTACCCGGCTCATCGAGGCCAGTGCCGGAACGGGCAAGACCTATACCATTGCTGCTTTGTACCTGCGCCTGGTGCTGGGCCACGGCGGAGAAGAGAACGGCTTTGCAAGGGCGTTGACCCCGCCGGAGATCCTGGTGGTTACCTTTACCAATGCAGCCACCGAAGAACTCAGGGAGCGGATCCGAAGTCGCCTCACTGAAGCGGCGGCCTTTTTCCGGGGCATGGGGAAGGGGGACGACTTTCTTCAAGACCTCAGGAATGATTATGCCCCCGACCTCTGGCCGGGCAAGGCAATGTTGCTTGACCAGGCTGCCCAGTGGATGGATGAATCCGCCATCCACACCATCCATGCCTGGTGCCAGCGCATGCTTCGCCAGCACGCCTTTGACAGCCTGTCCCTGTTTGATCTCGAACTTGCCCCCAGCGACCAGGATCTTTTGGAGGAGGCGGCCTGCGATTTCTGGCGTGCCGGCTTCTATCCCCGGACCGAGGCGGTGCTGTCCGAGTTCAAGGCCGTGGCCAAAATCACCACCCCCCAGGAACTGTTGAAGCAGGCCATGCCCCTGGTCAATGCCGGGAAAAAGAATGGTGCCAACCCCTTTGAGATGCTTGAACAACGCAGGCAAGCGGTTGAAGAAGCCCGGAACGTCTGGGCGTTGGACTATAAACAAGCTGTGGACCTGGTGGTAACCGCCCAGGCAGACAAGTGCTTGAACAACAACAAGTATCGAAAAGCATCCCTTGGGCGTTGGATCCAGGAGCTGGACACCTGGGTCAACAGCGCAGGCCCCCTGCCGGACCCCCAGGTGCTGGAGAAATTCTCAACCACAGGCCTTGTTGCCGGGGTGTCAAAGAAGAAGAATCCCCCTGCCCATCCGGCCTATGACGCCCTTGACCGATTGAACGGGCTCCTGGACTCCCTGGATGTCAAGGAAGCCCTTGTTTCCCATGCCGCAGCAGAGATCAACCGCCGGGTGATTGCAGCAAAGGCCCGGCTCTCCAGGATGGGGTTTAACGATCTTCTGACCCGCCTGGGGGATGCCCTGGCCCGGCCGGAGAGCAGTCGCCTTGCCGACGTGATCCGTTGCCAGTTTCCCGTGGCCATGATCGACGAGTTCCAGGACACGGATCCCGTGCAGTACGCTTCCTTTGGCACCATCTATCTGGACCGGGAGGCGTCAGGCCTGTTCATGATCGGGGATCCCAAGCAGGCGATCTACGCCTTTCGCGGGGCCGACATCCACACCTATCTTGGGGCCAGGAACGATACCCGGGGACGCCATTACACCCTGGAGAAAAATTATCGCTCTACCCAGGGCATGGTGGACGCCGTGAACCAAATGTTTGGCCGGGCGGCTATATTTCCCGACGGCGCCTTCCTGTTCAAGGACGATATCCCCTTTGACAAGGTGGCCGCCCAGGGACGACCTGAGGAATTCATGGTGGAAGGTGAAGTAGCACCGCCTGTGACCCTGTGGCAGATGGACCAGGATGAACCCATTAAAAAGACCGGCCCGGACGGTTATCTTGCCCGGAATGCAGAGGCTGGGGCGTCCGAGATCGTCCGGCTCCTGAACCTTGGCCAGACGTTGCCCTGTGGGGCAGGATTCCAGGATAAGGACGTACTTACCCCCCTTCGGCCGTCGGACATTGCCGTGCTGGTACGGGACGGCATGGAAGCCCGTGCCATTCGAAACGCCCTTGAAAAAAGGCGGGTGAGATCGGTCTACCTCTCGGACCGGGAGTCGGTGTTTGACAGCCAGGAAGCGGTTTCCCTGCTCTATCTTCTCCGGGCCTGCTCCGATCCCACAAACGACCCGGTGCTGCGAACGGCCCTGGCCACCCCGATGCTGGATCTTTCCCTTACGACCCTTGACCGGTTGAACAATGACGAGCTGGCCTGGGAGGCCGAACTCCAGCGATTTAAAAATTGTCAGAAGATCTGGCGCACCCAGGGGGTGCTTCCCATGGTGCGCACCCTGCTTGTTGAGTTTAATGTGGCGGCCCGGCTTCTGGCAAAACCCTTTGGCGAACGGCAGCTGACCAACCTTCTCCACCTGGCCGAAATGATCCAGACCGCCGCCGCAACCCTTGACGGAGAGCAGGGGGTGATCCGGTGGCTGGCCGGTCGGATCGAGAATCCCGAGGGCGGTGTTGACGACGAGATCCTGCGCCTTGAAAGCGACGATGAGCTGGTCAGGGTGGTCACCATCCATAAATCCAAGGGCCTGGAGTATCCACTGGTGTTCCTGCCGTTTATCTGTACCTGTCGCAAGCTCACCTCCCGGAATTCTCCCATGGTCAAGTTCCATGATGACCAGGGAGGGGTTAAAATGGTGGTGAACCCGGGGGAGGAGGCCCTTGAACAGGCCGACCGGGAGCGTTTGGCCGAGGACTTAAGGATGCTCTATGTTGCCCTGACCCGGCCCAGGTACGCCTGCTGGCTCGGCATCGGGGTGATGGGCAAGACAACCAAGAAATCCGGGGAAACCACCACCCTCCACCAGTCGGGCCTTGGCTACCTGCTTTCAGGGGATAAGATGATCGGCACGGCGGAGCTCTCCTCGATTCTCCACGATTTCAAGGGGGATTGCGGGTGCCTGGCCATCAACGCGCTTCCGGAACCGTCAGCCGAGATCCTTGTCCCACGTGAAGAAACCGTGACCCTGGCCCCGGCCCGGGCCTTTAACGGTACTGTCCCCCGGAACTGGCGGATCACAAGTTACTCCGGCATTCTCACAGGGGCGTCCATGCCCGAACATGGGACCTCCCTTGCCACGCTTTCACCTGGCAGTGTTGACTCCCCGGACAGTGCGTCCCAGGACCAGCTCCAGGAGGCGGAAACCGAAGAGAGCCTGGCCCCGGAGGTGAAGCTCAATGCCCGATCCATCCACACCTTTGCACGGGGGCCGGAACCCGGAACCTTTCTCCACGATATCCTGGAACAGGCTTCAACCCATGGGTTTGACCGGGTGGCCACGGACCGCGACACCACCCTTAAGCAAGTGACCCAGCTCTGCCAACGCCGGGGATGGGAGGAGTGGGCCGACGTTTTGACCGATTGGCTCATGGAACTTGTCCGGGTGGAGCTGACCCTGGCTGGTCCGGCCATGGAAACCATGCAGACCATGAAGGCCGGGAAAACCCTGAAACTGTCGGACCTTGCCCAGGACCAGTGCAAGGCTGAGATGGAGTTCATGCTCGCAGCCCATGGGGTGGACATCCGAAAGCTCGACCGTCTGGTCGGGGATTCGGTTCTACCGGGACAAGTCCGGCCGGAGTTAAGGGAAGACCGGGTGAACGGCATGCTCAAGGGATTCATCGACCTTGTTTTCTGTTTTGAAGAACGCTATTTCGTCCTTGATTACAAGTCCAACCACCTGGGGGATACCGAAGCCGCCTACGGGACCGAGGCCATGGCCAACGCCATGCTGGAGCATCGGTACGATCTTCAATATGTGCTCTATACCCTTGCCCTGCACCGACTGCTCAAGGCAAGGCTTAAGGACTATGACTACGACCGTGATGTGGGCGGGGTGGTTTATCTGTTCCTGAGGGGCGTCAATGGCTCGGGCCAGGGCGTTTATGTGGACAAACCCCCCAAAGAGCTGATTGCTGCCCTGGATCACCTGTTCCAAGAAGGAGATACCCATGATGACCACTGATGAATTCTTTGCGCTTGTTCAGACCTGGATGGCCCGGGGGTGGTTGCGGCCCCTTGACAGCGCCTTTGTGATGTTTCTAAGCCGACAGGCCCCCGATGCTTCCCCCCTGGTGCTCCTGGGGGCGGCCCTTGCCAGCCACCAGCTTGGCCGGGGGCATATCTGTCTTGATCTTGCCGGGGCCCTGGCCGATCCCGATGCCACCCTCTCCCTTCCCCCCGAGGGGGAGACCGGGGAGGAACTGCCTTTGAAACCCTCGGAGGTGCTCTGCAACATCACTGAAGAAGAATGGAAACACAGCCTTGGGGCGTCATCCCTTGTGGGGTCGGACACGGGCAACACCCCCCTGGTGATGAACCAGGGTCGCCTTTATCTCCGCCGTTACTGGCACTATACCCAACGGGTGGCCGAAGAGATCCTCGGGCGGCTTGGCCGGAAATTCTCCGTGCCCGACAACCTGGAAGCGCGCCTGGATGAAATCTTTGCCGATTTGAGAAGCCCCGGAGAAAAGGATAAGCAGGAGGTGCACTGGCAGAGCGTTGCCGCCACCGTTGCCGCAACCAGCGCCTTTAGCGTGATCTCCGGGGGACCGGGCACGGGAAAGACCACCACCGTGGTTCAGCTCCTGGGCCTGCTCCAGGAACTTGCCATGGAAGCGGGCACGGTGCTGAGGATTCGCCTGGCCGCCCCCACGGGCAAGGCTGCGGCCCGGCTCACGGAATCCATCAGCACGGCAATCGACCGGCTGCCTGAAGCGGTCCGGACAAAGATATCCACGGAGGTCTCAACCCTTCATAGGCTCCTGGGCACCCGTCCCGATTCCCGTAATTTTAAACACAACCGGAACAACCGCCTCCACGTGGATCTTCTGGTGGTGGACGAGGCGTCCATGATCGACCTTGAGATGATGGACTCTTTGCTTGCGGCCCTGCCGCCAACGGCCCGGCTCATCCTCCTTGGGGACAAGGATCAGCTCGCCTCGGTGGAGGCAGGTTCGGTGCTTGGGGATCTGTGCGCCAATGCTGTGAATCCCTGTTACCGGCCTGAAACCGTTGCCTGGATCCAAGGGACCACCGGGTACGGGTTATCATCCTATTCAGGGCCGGGCAGTGACCTTGACCAGCAGATTGTCGTCCTGCGAAAGAGCCACCGTTTTGATGAAAAGAGCGGCATCGGCGCCCTTGCACGAACGGTCAACCAGGGGGATGGCCAAGGGGTGAATGATGTCTGGAACCAGGGCTTTCCCGATATTTCCCGCCTGGGGATAACGTCTTGTGAAGATGCTGGGTTCCGACGCCTGGTGCTGGACGGCAACCCCAAGGCGTTTGGCAAGGTCAAGGCCACGGCCCAACCGGTGGGGTACCGGGCCTACCTTGAAATCATTTCCAAGGGGCCGGGGGAATGGGCGTCGGAGACCGCCTGGCTCCGGGCGGTTCTTGCAAGCTTCAACCGTTTTCAGCTGTTGACCCCCCTTCGCAAAGGGGATTGGGGAGTTCAGGGACTCAATGGAACCACCGCCAACATCCTTTATAAAGCCGGACTGATTCAGTCGACCCAGGGGTGGTATCCGGGCCGTCCGGTCCTTGTTACCCGCAATGATTACAGCCTGGGCCTGATGAACGGGGATATCGGTATCGTCCTTGACGTTGCGGATGAGCGAAATCCCGGCATCCAGGGCCTGAGGATGGTCTTCCCCATGGCCGACGGATCCCTGAAACGGGTGCTGCCTTCCCGGCTTGGGGAGGTGGAGACTGTCTATGCCATGACCGTGCATAAATCCCAGGGGTCGGAGTTTGACCACACGGTCCTGGTGCTGCCGGACACCATGAGCCCGGTGCTGACCCGGGAACTGGTTTATACCGGGATCACCCGGGCCCGCTCCTGGTTTACCCTGGCAAGCCCGTCTGTGAATCTCCTGGCAGCAGCCGTTGGGCAGCGGACCCACAGGGCCTCGGGCCTTGCTGCAAAATTGGGGGTTTAAATTGCCGTTATCATCCAGCCACAACTCCGTACAGGACCGTTACCTTTCCCTCTTCCAGGAGGTGACCCATGCCCTCACCTCCACCTTTGATGTTGAGGCCGTGCTCAACCTCATTGTTGAAAAAATTCCAACGGTCCTGGGACTGGATGCTGCCACGGTGAGGCTCCTCGATCCCCAGGAGAACAGACTTCAGCTGGTGGCAGCCCACGGCCTGGGCCAGGATTATTTGAACCGGGGACCCATTGATGCCGAAAAGAGCGTGGTCACGGCCCTGACCGGAAAGCCGGTGGCTGTTTGGGATGCAACAACGGATCCTTGCACCCGCTACGCCAAGTACGCCCGCAAGGAAGGTGTCAAAAGCATTCTTGTCACCCCCATCGTGTTCCACCAGCAGGTACGGGGGGTGCTCCGGCTGATTTCAAGAACTCCCCACCGGTTTAAAAAGAGTGAGATCTCCTTTGTCAAGGCATTGGCCCAACAGTGCGGCATTGCCATTGAAAATGCAAGAATCCATGGCGACAGTATGCGTCAGCTCAGTTACTTCAAGACCCTTAACGAGATTGGCAAGGCCATCAACGGTACCCTGCAGCTGGACGAAGTCCTGGACATGATCGTTAAAGAGCTTCCCCGGGTCATGGAGTTGAAAGGATGCTCAATACGCCTGCTCGACCCTGTTTCCGACCGGCTTCAACTGATGGCTTCCTCGGGATTGAGCCGTCGCTATCTTGAGCGGGGCAGTATCGATGACGACATCTCCACCCGCCACGCCCTCAGGGGAGAGTCGGTATTTATCTTCGATGCGACCCGGGATCCGAGGATTCGTTATCCCGAGGAAACACGGCGGGAACAGGTGGGAAGCATTCTTGCCATTCCCATTGTGGTGGACAAGAAGATCATCGGTATCTTAAGGCTCTTGACCTCCCAGAAACGACGGTTCTCCGATGCCGAAGTCAGTTTTGCCATGGCCATTGGTGAGCAGGGGGGGATTGCCATCCGCAACTCCATGAATTTTGAGAAAAAAATGGCCCTGGTCGCCCAGCTGGAACGCCATGAGCAGTTTCTCCAGAACATCTTTGACGGGCTCAAAGCGGACCTCTTTGTGCTGGACAGCGATTACAGGATCGTGATGGTCAATAAGGTGTTTTTGAAAAACCACGCCATGGCAGAGCCCCAGGTGATTGGCAGGCATTTTGACAAGATCCTCAGGATCGGTGAATCCAGGGAAAAGCTGTTGAGACGATTGAAGGAGGGTGCCAAAACCGTCTCCTTTACGACAAAGGTGGCGGATGACACAGGCGAGTTCTACCTGGAGGTGATGGCCACCCCCATGTACCGGCACCATGACGACGGTCAGATCGACTTTATTATTGGCACCATCCGGGATATTACCGACCATGTGCGGCTGCGAAAGGAGCTGCGGAACAGGGAGAGACTCCAGGGTGTCGTGGAAATGGCCGGCACCGTGGCCCATGAACTGAACAATCCCCTGGCCATCGTTCTTTCGGCGGCAACGCTTATGAAAAAAGATCTCCAGGCTTCCGGGCAGGCCCTGGAGGATCTCGAGATCATCACGCGGAATCTTGACCGGTTGTCTGTTCTAATAAGCAGGATGACCCGGATCACCGAGTACAAGTCCAAGCGCTACCTCTCAGGCGTGGACATTATTGACATGGACACGTCCTGGGGCAACAAAGCCTAAAGCCTAACATTGAACAAGGCAAAACCAAAAAAGTTGTCTGATCTGTCAGGCGAGCAGGGGACGCCCGAACCCAAAGATCTTTACGATATTTCCCTTTTCATGGCGGGTCTTTTATGGTTTAAAGGCTGTCATGGAAATAATCGCCTTTTCAAAATGGACCCACTGCGAATCATCTGCCAGGTCCGCATTTAAATATTCCAGGATCACCGGATGAAAAAACAGAAGAGTCTGATCAACGTTTATGTCCACAGCATCACCTTGTTTTCACTACTTTTTGTGTTGGGGGTCGGCTACCTTGAAGTGGTTCAACCGTTAAACCATCTCAAAACGAAATCCGCTGAGATCAGGAAGGACTATCTGGCGTCGAGCAAACAAACCCTCCGGTCCGAGGTGGAAGCGGTGGTTTCCTACATTGAACATAAAAATTCCCTGGCCCAGGAGCGCCTTAAAAGTGAGGTCAAGTCCAGAACCCTGGAGGCCCATGCCATCGCCTCTTATATCTATGAAGCCAACAAAGACACCGCCTCCCTTGAAACCATAAAAAAACGGGTCCATGACGCATTGTTTGCTGCAACCTGGGACGATGGGCAGGGCTATTATTTTGTCGAGGATATGGCTGGAGTTGAACGGGTAAACCGCAATAATCCGGAACTTGAAGGGTCCAGCATCATCGATTTTAAAGACGGCACCGGTAATTTTCTTGTTAAAAATATCCTTGCAACGGCACGATCCAAAACAGGGGAAGGGTTTGTGTCCTACCACTGGAACAGGCCGGAAAACCCGGGTGAGCAGACGCCCAAGACCTCCTATGTTAAATATTTCAAGCCCCTTGACTGGGTCATCGGCAACGGCAAATACCTGGTTGACGAAGAGAGGGAGATCAAGGAGGAGATCCTTGCCCGGATTAGAAAAATAGAGGGCCAAGCCGGCAACTACATCTTTGTCGGTACCTGGAAGGGACTCAGCCTTGCAGGACCGAACCAGGGGGGAAACATGCTCCAGACCCCCGGTGCCAGTGGCGCATCCATTGTCCGGGAACTGATCCGGGTGTCCAGATCAGGGGCTGGTTTTGTCTCCTATGGGATGCCAAAGGGGCATCGGCAAAGTGGGTCGCAGAAACTCTCCTATGCCGTGGGTCTCCCGGAATGGCAGTGGTATGTGGGAACCGGCCTTTATGTGGACGACATGGAAAAAGCCATCGCTCAAATGCAAAAAAAAACCCGGAACAACATCAAGGCGTTTTTCATTCATCTTTTTTTCGTTCTTGGCCTCATCTGCAGTCTCATCTGGCTGTTTGCCCACTTCCTTGCCATCAAACTTAAGAACAACATCGACATGTTCACCGGATTTTTTGAGAAAGCTGCGACCCAAGGATTGAGCATCGATCCGGACACGGTCTATTTCAGCGAGTTTCGCTCCCTTGCAAGGTCGGCCAACACAATGATGGAGCAACGTCGGATCGCATGGAACGCCCTTGAAAAGAGCGAAGAGGCCTCCAGGGCCAGTGAAGAAAAGTATCGCACCCTGTTTGAACTGGAATCGGATGCCATTTTCCTGATTGATAACGAGAAGGGACACATCCTTGAAACGAACGGTGCTGCCGCCCGCCTTTACGGATACGGCAAGGATGAACTCTCCAGGATGAGAAACACCGATCTTTCGGCAGAACCGGATAAGACCCGGCAGGCCACCCTTGACCAGGTGAAGCAGGTGCCCATTCAACACCATAGAAAAAAAGACGGAACCGTGTTCCCCGTGGAGATCATGGCAAGTCATATTGTGTGGAATGGCAGAGAGGCCCAGGTGGCTGCGGTACGGGACATCAGTTTTCGAATGGAGAGCGAGAAACACCGGGCACGGTTGGAGGAGCAGCTTCACCAGGCCCAGAGAATGGAGGCCCTTGGCACCCTGGCCGGCGGTATTGCCCACGATTTCAACAATCTTCTGATGGGGATACAGGGGTGTGCCGCCATGGTGCTGAGAAAAATGGGGGACGCCCATCCCTACGGTGAAAAACTCAAGGCGATCCAGGACCATGTACAGGACGGCGCCGGCCTGACCAAGCAACTGCTCGGTTTTGCCCGGGAGGGAAATTATGAGGTCAAGCCCGTTGACCTGAAGGAATTGATCGCCCACAGCATCCACCTGTTTGGAAGCGCCAGAAAAGAGATTTCCATTATAGAAACCTATGGCGATGATCTCTGGGCGGTTGAGGCGGACACGGGACAGATGAAGCAGGTACTGCTGAACCTTTTTGTCAATGCAGGGCAGGCCATGGAAGGGGGAGGGCAATTAAGGCTTGGGATCGAAAACCTGATCCTTGAAGAAAAACCTGCTGCCGCGTTGGGGCTAAAACCCGGTCCCCATGTGCTGGTTACGGTTTCAGACTCGGGTTCCGGCATGGATGAGGCCACCAGGCAGAGAATCTTTGAGCCGTTTTTTACCACCAAAACCATGGGCAGGGGCACGGGATTGGGCCTTGCCTCGGTCTATGGAATCATCAGAAGCCACCAGGGAATGATCACTGTCCAGAGCGAAGAGGGCAGGGGGACCACCTTTTTCATCCATCTTCCCGCCTCGGAATCCAAGGCTGTCAAGGAGATCCAGGCCCCACCGGAGTTGTTGAAGGGGACAGGGACCGTTCTTTTTGTCGATGATGAAGCAATGGTGCTGGAGGTCGGAGAGGAGATGCTGGAGATTCTGGGGTATAGTGCTTTGACGGCCACCAACGGCAGAGCGGCCCTGGATTTTTTTGAATCCACCACCCCTGGGATAGATCTTGTTATTTTAGACTTGGTGATGCCCGGCATGAACTCAAAAGAGGTGTTTCAACGCTTGAAAATCCTGGATCCCAAGGTCAAGGTGCTTCTTTCCAGTGGTTACAGCATCAAGGGCCAGGCAAACGAGATCATGAATCAAGGTTGTAATGGATTTTTGCAAAAACCGTTCACCCTGGAGGCCCTGGCCGCGAAAATCAGAGAGATACTGGATGATGGGGACGGGGACATGGTCAGAACATGAATTCATCGTCTTTTCTCCTGCAACTTTCCCTGCGGCAGATCCATCCCACCGTGCTGATGTAGGTGAATCCTGCACTTTCTGTTCTTCTTCGTTGCTCTTCTTGTCTTCGATGCTCTTCTCTTTCTTCATAGGAGCCCGTGTCTTTGTTTGGGAAGGGTTGTTCCTCATGTTGCATATCTGCCTCCTTGGAATGAAAAAAAACCGATAAAAAAGTTCGTTTGCCGACAAAAGCGGTACCTATAGATCTAATCATTATTCAGGGTTTGTAAAGGCTGAAACCTCTATTTCTTTTAACACCTCTTTTGCTTTTTCAGCACCCTCAAACTGGCTGTCCAATTGTAACGCATGTTTCAATGCATTTTGGGCCAGTTCCTTTTCACCTTTTCCATCGTAGGCAAGGCCGAGGTGAAAATGAATAATGGGATTTTTCGGGATCAGTTCAATGCTGTCGAGAAATTCACTGATGGCATTGCCATACAGTCCTTTTTTGTAATAAACAAGTCCCAGGGTGTCCATTATCCCCGGATCATTCGGCAGCTTGCTTTTGGCAATCCTTGCGTATTTCAGCGCTTCATCAAATTGATCTGTCCGCTCAGCCAGGTGATAGGCAAGGTTGTTTGCGGCCGGCGCAAAATCAGGATTGATTGCCAGGGCTTTTCTGTACTGATCGGCCGCTTTGTCGTATTGTTTCCTGCTGTCAAATATAGTACCCAGCATAATGTGGGGAAGTTCCATTTTCGGCTGCTTCTCAATAAGGGCACGGTAAATGGCAATGGCGTTCTCTTGATCCTTTTCAGCAAGGTAGATTCGGGCAATGGAGAGGTAGGATTGGGGAAAGTCGGGGTTGGCTTCCATGGCCTTGTTTAACGATTCCTTGGCCTTGTCCATCTTCTTCTCAGCCGTAAAAACGCTAGCTTCCAGGTTGTGGATGACGCATACAAGGTTTGGCTTGTCTTGTGTTAACTCAAGTTGTTTCTCACAGCGCTGGTGGGCAATGGTATACTTGTTTTGGGCGATACTGTTTCTAACAATGAGGGTAAAAACGTCCATGAGCAGGGGGTTTATTTCAAGGGCTTTGTTGAGACTCGGTTCTGCTTGATCATATTTTTTCTGGTAGGATTTTAAAAGTCCCATTCGATAGTAGCCCACGGGATTGTTCGGATCTATATTGATCAATGTCTGAAATCCTTTTTCAGCCGGCTCCAGGTCGCCGGTACCCATGTGGGCGTTGGCACTGATAAGGACGGCCCGGTAATCGGACGGATTTCGCTTTAATACCGTTTGAGCCTGCTCCTGTGCTAACCCATAGGAGCGTTCCTGGTAGTGAATGTCAGCAAGAAGAAGACGGGCGTTGGTATAGTTGGGGTTGAGTTCCACTGCTTTCATGGCTGACGATTTTGCCTGCTCGTTACGGTTGAGCCGTGTCTGGCACAACGCCATAAAATAGTGGGTTCTTGGCGCCTTGGGCTCTTCCTTTTTAAGCTCAACCAGAATTGCCAGGGCCTGATCAAACGCATTCTTATAAGCGAGGATTTCACTTTTCAGCATGCGGGCCGGGCCAAACTTCGGCCTTGCGTCCAGGGCTTCTGCGATAAGGGTTTCTGCGGCTTCAATGTTTTTGTTTTTGTATTGAAACCGTGCCGTGGCCGTTTTTACAGAGAGGTTATCCGGGGCAATGGCCATGGCCTGTTTGTACATTCCAAGGGCTTCATCTTCTCTTCCGGTAATATCATAAAAATTGGCTGCGGTCATATAGGGTTTTACGGCGTTTGGGGCCAGTTGAATTGCCTTGAGATAAGCGTCTTCTGCCGATTTTTCCTGTCTCATTCTGAAGAAAAAATTGCCAAGGATGATTTGCAAATTGGAATTTTCAGGGTTCTCCTCGGCCGCTGTAAGCAGTTGGTTTTCGGCATCAGTGAATTGTTTTTTGCTGATGTAGTAGCTGACCAGGGCAAGTCTTGGCTGAACGTCGTTGCCGGCTGACGCTATGGCCTTTAACAGGAGTGCCTCGGCCTCGTTGAACTTTTTGTGAAAGTTTTTTATCCTGGCGAGTCCGTGGAGGGCCTTTACATTGTCGGGGTCAAGGGCTAGGATTTTATCGTACAGGGGTTCGGATTGTTCAAGATCTTTTTTCTGGGTGAACATTTGTGCCTTTAAAAAAAGGGCTTCGATATTTTCAGGCTCCTTTTCAAGAAGGATATCAAGCTTTTCTTTTGCTTTGTCAGGCTTTTTGCCTAGAAGGAAAAAACCTGCGAGTTTTATCAACGCCTCGGGATTTCCCGGATCCAGTGTTTCAACCTTTAAATAGGCCTGGAAAGCACTCCTTGGGTCGCCAAGCTTCATCATTGTTTCGCTGAGCCGGGACCACGCTTCTAAATGTCCAGGATTGATCTGAATAACGTTTCTATATTCGATTTCAGCTTCTTTAAACTGTTCGGCAACGAAATAGGCATTCCCTTTGTCCAGGTGCGATATTATTTTTTCGTCGTCTGTTTTGCAGCCTTGTAAAATCGTAAGGGCTATAAGAATAAAAAATACAGATTTGATTTTGATATGCATGCATCCTCCGCCTGAATCGGTATTTGAAACGCCATGTCTTTCTGTGTGATTGGATGAAGCTTGTACACTCTATTATTATGTGCTACACAATTTTGTCAAACAAAAAATAATTATGCATTGAGAATCCGCTGCTGTGACATGAATATTGTTTATTGCGATATTTTATTTCGTCGTTTTTTTGTTGCCGGCGATTGCTGCCGTCTGGCGTGTAGAACCTGATTTGTCGGACCGTCCAGCGGTCTTTTCAACGGTTCTGTTTTAACGAAGCCGGATCGATCCGGACGTAAAATGATTGTGCTTTTAACCGGATTTACAAAAAAAAATGCTTGAGCCCTTGATCCATGGGCGCTTCTGCTATATATCTCATATGCGATATGACAATTATATTTTGGAGTTTAAATGAAGTATTTTCCTTTGAAGACTGTGTTGCTTTGTCTGATGCTGCCTCCCTTGCTCTATGCAGTTCTGTTAAGTCAATTTGAAAAATATCTTACCCCGGTGTATCAGCAGAAGATCGAGAATCACATTATCGGTGATTCAGAATCCCTGCTGAACGGTACCGTGAGAATCAGAGATGCTGTGGGGAATAATATTCATAGTTTTTTGGCAAATGATCCCTTTGTAAAATGGTTCGGACCTGATTTCGACATCATGGTAACGACCCGGGAAGGGGATGTCCTCTATCCCTCATTTGGGGAAATCGATCCCTACATGACCGAGGATGAGTGGGACTCCGTAACCATTTCCCATCAGAATTATTCGATCATGAATCAAGGGTTCTCCGTGAAGGTCATCACACGGTTAAGGCATGGAACGGTGGGGTCCAACCTTGTTTTAATCCTGTTGATTTTCATTCCGTTGGCCATTGTTTTGGTGTTCTACCGGAAGGGAAGTGCAAAGGCTTTGAAAGAGGACAATGAAACCGGACGGCGAATTACCGAGCTTGTGGAAGACAGACAGGCCTATGAACAGATATTTAAGGACCTTGAGAAGGAAAAACGAAATCTGTTTGAGAATATCAAGTACCTGAGATCCGCCAATCTGGAGGATAAGAAAAAGGCAAGTATCGCCGAAGAGGACATGTTTGAAGAAATCGTATCCCTGGAGCAGAAGCTCCAGGAGAATATCGATCGCCAGCAGGAAAAAGAAAGTGAAATAGATGAGTTAAAGGAGAAGCTTAAGAAAAATGAACGGAGGAAAAGCAGTGGCCCAAAGCGCAAAACCTTTGATTTCTCCGGGAAGCGGTTTGCCGCACTATACAAGAACCTGGATATGAATAGACGGGCGTTGACAGGCTTCCTCGAACTGAAAGATGACATGCAGATAAAGGCGGAAGAGATCATTCACCAGCTCGATGCCGACATGACAAAGGTCATTGTCAAGCGAAAGGTGTTTGCAGGCAAAAAGAACAAGTCTCCCTCCTTTGAGGTGCTCTTTGGGTACAATGGCAGGCTCTATTTTCGAAAAACCGATAACAACCGGTGTGAAGTCCTGGTGGTGGGAACGAAAAACAGTCAGACCAAGGATATGGAGTATCTCCATAATCTCTAAAGGATGAAATGTATAGGGAATTTTACAACTTAAAACTCAAACCATTCCAGATCAGTTCGGATCCCGCTTTTCTCTGGCTGGGAGAGAACCACCAGGAGGCCCTGGCAACCCTTCGTTACGGTATTCTGGACAACAAGGGCTTTCTCCTGTTGACCGGGGATGTGGGCACGGGCAAAACAACCCTGATCAACACCTTGAAAATCAGCCTTGGCAAAGACGTGATTTGCACTGCCGTTCCCGACCCAAGCCTTGATACCCTCGATTTTTACAATTACGTGGCCCGGGGGTTTGGCTTTGACCAGGGGGTTACCTCCAAAGGCCGGTTCCTTTCCGGGTTCAGCCAGTTCCTGCACACGGCCCATGCCAACAACAAAAAAGTGCTTCTCATCATTGACGAGGCCCAGCTCTTGACCCAGGATCTTTTGGAGGAGATCCGCCTCTTGTCCAATGTTGAACTTGCGGAAACAAAGCTGTTAAATATCTTTTTTATCGGTCAGAACGAGTTTAACGAAATTCTCTCCAGGCCCCAGAACAGGGCGGTGAGACAGCGGCTTACCCTGAACTACAATCTCGAACCCCTGAGCCTTGCTGAGACCGATGACTACATAAAGCACCGGCTCAAAATTGCAGGCACAACCGAACGGCTATTCGGGGCCGAGGCTGTTCGGGAAATTTACAATGGTTCCCAGGGATTCCCAAGGCGAATCAATGTTTTGTGCGACCACGCACTTCTCACGGGATATGTCCGGGACAAACGCACCATGGACGCCGCCATCATCCAGGAGTGTATTCGGGAACTGGATATCCCTGTAAAACCGAGACAAGCCAATACCGCCACTGCCCCACCCGTTGCCCATTCCCAGCCGGCGACCCAGCCGACCCAGACGTCTCAGGCGACCCAGGTTCCTCCGGCTTCTCTGGCCCAGGCCCCTGGAAAAACGCCGGCGGCGACCCGCCCCGGGAGGCGGCTGGCCCATGCCGGGTTTATAATGATTGCGTTGCTGCTCTTGGCTGGATTTTTTCTGTTTCCCGAGGGTGTTCAAACCCTTGTTGTAACTGCCGATCACTATCTGGGGGGTTTTACGGCTGCGTTGTCCGGGCGCCTGGCCGATGACGTTCCCTCTCCACCTGTCAACAGCCGAACCCTCCCTTCCGGGGATGTGCCGACGCCCCCTGGTTTATCTTCCCAGCCGCTTCAGGCACCCGGAGACACCTTGAAAACCGGGGCAACGTCCCATCCTGTAGATGGTTTCCTTGCGAACGTCCCCCCCCAGGAAGAGCAGGCCCCAAAGGAGACCGTTGAACCGGAGACCCTGGCCGTGGTCCCCCAAGTTGCCATCGTGCCGCCGGTGTTGGAAAAGCCGGTGTTGGAAAAAATGGTGGTCGTGCGTTTCCTATACAGTAGCAATGACTTCTCGGAACAGGGGATGGCGGCGTTGAGCCGGTTTGCCGACACCCTTATGTTTTATCCCCGGGCAAGGCTCTCCATTATCGGGTATACCGATACCTACGGCAATCAAGCGTATAACAAGAAACTCTCAGAATTCCGGGCAAACATTGTCAAGAGCTTCCTGCTTGGCAAAGGCGTCCTGTCCGAACAGATGGAAAGTTCGGGCTTGGGGAGTGAGAACCCCATTGAGAGCAATGACTCCGCCTGGGGACGAATGATGAATCGGCGGGTTGAGGTCATGGTGGTTTCCAATGGAGAAGGGATTGTAAATAAAAATTGAGATCCAATCCCGTATCTGCTATATCCCAAAGAAAATTTTACTGACAGAGTATGCTTGCGCCATTTAACTTTGGGATGGATTTATAAAATGAAAAATTTACTTGTAACCGGGGGCTGCGGCTTCATCGGTTCCAATTTTATCCGATACCTGCTTGAGGAAACATCATTTTCAGGCAGGATCATCAACGTTGACAACCTGACCTATGCGGGCAACGTCAGCAGCCTTGACGACATCCAGCGCAACTATTCAGATCGTTACTGCTTTGAAAAGGCGGATGTCTGTGACCCGGCAGCGATCAACGAAATATTCAAGCGACAGGGTATCGACTCGGTTTGTCATTTTGCGGCAGAGTCCCACGTGGACCGATCCATCACCTCCCCCGAGATCTTTATCAATACCAATGTCAAGGGAACATTTACGCTTCTGGAGGCTGCCCGAAACCAGGCTGGGTTCCTGTTGTTTCACCATGTGAGTACGGACGAGGTTTACGGCAGCCTTGGGAAGACCGGTTTTTTTACCGAGACCACTCCCTATGCCCCCTCCAGTCCCTATTCAGCGTCCAAGGCGGCATCCGACCATCTTGTCCGGGCCTATTTCCATACCTATGGCCTTGAAATGACCCTCTCAAACTGCTCCAACAACTACGGGCCGTTCCAGTTTCCGGAAAAGCTCATTCCCTTGATGATCCTGAACGCCCTCAATGGAAAGCCGCTTCCCATCTACGGGGACGGAACCAATGTGCGGGACTGGCTCTATGTCAGGGACCACTGCAAAGCGATCTGGATGATCATGGAACACGGCAGGCGGGGGGAAACCTATAACATCGGAGGGGAGTGCGAGCTTGAGAACCGCCATATCGTAGAGCGGATCTGCGACATGGTTGACCAATCCGGTCGCGCCGTTCATTCCCACGCCTCGTCCCGGGAGTTGATACGCTATGTCAAGGACAGGCCCGGTCACGATTTCAGGTATGCCATTGACTGTTCAAAGCTTAAGGACGAACTTGGCTGGAAACCTGAGGAGTCCTTTGATACAGGGATAGAGAAGAGTGTTGCCTGGTATCTTGATAACCTGGCCTGGGTTGCCAATATTGAATCTGGCGAGTATCTGGAATGGATTGAAACCCACTACAAGGGACAGGAAAAATAATGAAGGGAATCATTTTAGCAGGCGGTTCGGGCACCCGGCTCTACCCGCTTACAAAGGTCGTCAGCAAGCAACTTGTCCCGGTGTATGACAAACCCATGATCTACTATCCCCTCTCGGTTCTCATGCTTGCCGGCATACGGGAGGTGATGATCATCTCAACCCCCAGCGACCTTCCCAGGTTTCGGGATCTGTTTGGAGACGGTTCGACCCTGGGAATGGCGTTCACCTATGCGGAGCAGCCGAATCCGGGCGGTATTGCCCAGGCCTTTCTCATTGCAAAGGAGTTCATTGCCCGGGATAACGTTACCCTTATTCTCGGAGATAACATCTTTTATGGCGGCAACCTGCAGGCCACGTTAAAAAGAGCCGTCTCCCTTGAAGAGGGCGGGCTCATCTTCGGCTATCCGGTCAAGGATCCCGAGCGGTACGGCGTCGTGGCTTTTGACGAGACAGGCAGGGTCACGGGCATTGAGGAGAAGCCGGACAAACCCAAATCCAAGTATGCGGTTCCCGGGTTCTACGTGTATGACAACCAGGTGGTCGAAATCGCCGAAAACCTAAGCCCCTCCGCCCGGGGTGAGCTTGAGATCACCGATATCAACCTTGAATATCTCAGGAAGGGCCGGCTCAGGGTAGAGCTTCTGGGCCGGGGCTATGCCTGGCTGGATACCGGTACCCATGAGGCCCTTCAACAGGCCGCAGCCTATGTCCAGGCGGTCCAGGAGCGCCAGGGGTTGAAGATCGCCTGTATCGAGGAGATCGCCTTTCGGCTCGGGTACATTACCGGGGGTCAGCTTGAAATAATTGCCTCGGACATGCTTAAAAACGATTATGGCCGCTATCTCATGGAAGTTGCCGGGAATAAAGGAGACGTTTTCTAATGGCCATCCGTTTTATCGAAACCGCCCTTGAGGGGGTCATACTCATCGAACCCAATGTGTTCAAGGATTCCAGGGGCTTTTTCCTGGAGACCTATCAGCAGGCGCGGTACGCCGAAAATGGCGTGGCACCGGCGTTTGTCCAGGACAATCATTCAAGATCCGAAAGGGGGGTTGTCCGCGGGCTCCATTATCAACTCAGGCATCCCCAGGCAAAGCTTGTCTATGCGGTTCGGGGAACCATATTTGATGTGGCCGTGGATATCAGGAAAGGTTCAAAAACGTTCGGCCAGTGGACCGGGCACATCCTCTCGGATGAAAATCGGCGACAACTCTATATCCCCGAAGGGTTTGCCCATGGGTTTTCCGTGTTGAGCCAGACCGTGGATGTGACCTACAAATGCTCCGACGTCTACACCCCCGGGGATGAGTATGGGATTCTTTTTAACGATCCCGGGCTGAACATCGACTGGCAGGTTGAGGCGCCCATCTCCTCAGACAAGGATAAACTCTATCCGCTGTTGAACCAGGTTGCCCGGGAACTGCTGCCCTAAATTGGGGGTCAGGCCTAGCTTATTGCCCTTATTGACATAAAAGGGGACGCTTTTTGTAACAGCGTCCCCTTTTATTATTCTATCTTACAGATCCTTGATGGCGGCCTGGGCCGCAGCAAGTCTTGCAATGGGTACCCGGTAGGGTGAGCAACTGACATAGGTCAGCCCGGTTCTGTGGCAGAATTCCACTGACGCGGGATCTCCCCCGTGCTCGCCGCAGATACCAAGCTTGATGTCCGGCCGTGTTTTTCGGCCCCGCTCCACGGAAATTTCGATGAGTTTGCCCACCGCCTCCTGGTCCAGGGTCTCAAAGGGATCGGCATCGAGGATGGCATTGTCGATGTAGTCGTTCATGAACGAGCCGATATCGTCCCGGCTGAAACCAAAGGCCATCTGGGTCAGATCGTTGGTGCCAAAGGAGAAGAACTCGGCATGCTCAGCCATGCGGTCCGACATGAGCGCCGCCCTGGGAATCTCGATCATGGTGCCGAACTGGTGATCGATGGCGTCGATGCCGAACTTATCCAGGACCTCTTCGTAGACCTTTTCTGCGATCTTTTTGACAAAAAGGATCTCGTTTTCATTGCAGGTCACGGGAACCATGATTTCGGCCTTTGGCGTTTTACCCAGTTTGATCAGCTCGGCTGACGCCTCAAAGATCGCCCGGATCTGCATGGCGGAAATCTCGGGGTAGGTGATGCCGAGGCGTACCCCCCTGTGGCCCATCATGGGGTTGGACTCCTTGAGGACCAGGCTTCGTTTTTTCACCTCTTCAAGGTCGATGCACAACTCCTTTGCAAGTGCCTCCTGGTTTTCCCTGGACTGGGGAATAAACTCGTGGAGGGGCGGATCAAGGAGCCGGAGGGTGACCGGTTTTTGGTCCATCACCTCAAGGGTGCTCTGGATCTCTTTTTTGACAAAGGGAAACAGCTCTTCCAGGGCCCGCTCGCGCTCCCCAATGGATTTGCTCAGGATCATCTTTCTCAAGAGGAACAGGGGTCTGTCGGAATCCACACCGTAGAACATGTGCTCTGTCCTGAAGAGCCCGATGCCTTCGGCACCGAAACTAAGGGCCTGGGCTGCATCTGCCGGGGTGTCTGCATTGGTCCTGACCTCTAGTTTGCGGTAGCGGTCGGCATAGGCCATGAACTGCTTGAACCTTGGGTTCTCCGTCGAGTTCTTCATGGTGAGTTTGTTTTCGTAGGCAAGTCCCTTTGTGCCGTTCAGGGTGAAAACATCCCCTTCCTTAAAGACCCGAGAATTCGCTGTGAGTTCCCTTTTCTCGTAGTTGATCTTGATGGCGCCGGCACCGACGATGCAGCATTTTCCCCAGCCCCTTGCAACCAGGGCCGCATGGCTTGTCATGCCGCCCCTTGCCGTGAGGATGCCGGCCGCAGCCCGCATGCCCTCGATATCTTCGGGATTGGTTTCATCCCGGACAAGGAGTACGGTTTCTCCGGCTCTCTCCTGTCGGACGGCGTCCTCGGAGGTGAAGACGATCTTGCCAAAGGCACCACCGGGTCCTGCTGGAAGACCTTGGGCAACAATGGTTGCGGTTTTTTCCGCCTCGGGATCCACAATGGGATGGAGCATCTCGTCCAGCTGCTTGGGGTTGACCCGGTTGATCATGGTGGTTTCGTCGATGAGGCCTTGGTCAAACATGTCCATGGCCATGTTCAGGGCAGCGGTGCCCGTCCTTTTTCCCACACGGCATTGGAGCATGTAGAGGGTGCCCTGCTGGATGGTGAACTCAATGTCCTGCATGTCGGCATAGTGATTTTCAAGCTGGGTCCGGATCTGGGCCAGCTCTTCGTAGAGCCCGGGCATGGCCTCTTCCAGGGAGGGAAGATGCTGGTTATGGGACGATTTGGTGCTGGTGTTCAGGGGGTTGGGGGTTCTGAGGCCGGCCACCACGTCTTCGCCCTGGGCGTTCGGCAGCCATTCCCCGTAGAAATTGTTATCCCCGGTGGCGGGATCCCGGGTAAAGGCAACCCCTGTGGCAGAGCTGTCCCCCATGTTTCCAAACACCATGCTCTGGACATTGACCGCTGTTCCCCAGCTGTCCGGAATGTGCTCGATCCTTCTGTAGGATACAGCCCTTTTTCCGTTCCAGCTCTTAAATACAGCGCCAATGGATCCCAAAAGTTGTTCCTTTGGGCTGTCCGGGAAATCGCAACCCAGGGTGTCCTTGACCCTTCTTTTAAATTTGTCGCACAGGAGCTTCATCTCCTGGGCGCTGATGTCGGTGTCCGTCTCGTAGTTGCGGTCGTTCTTGAGATCGTTCATGATCATTTCAAGGTGGATACGGATGCCCATGCCGTCCTTGGGCTCAAGACCTTCGGCCTTTTCCATGACCACATCGGAATACATCATGATCAGGCGTCTGTACGCATCGTAGACAAACCATTCGTTACCGGTATTCTTGATGAGGCCGGGAATGGTGGCCGAGCATAATCCGACGTTCAGCACGGTTTCCATCATGCCGGGCATGGAGCTCCTGGCGCCTGAACGGCTTGAAACCAGCAGGGGATTGTCGGGATCGCCGAACTTCATATCCATGGAGTCTTCGATCTTTGCCATGGCCTGGTCAATATCCCGGTTCAGGGATTCCGGCAATGCCCCGCCGGCCTTGAAATAGTCGTTGCAGCATTCGGTTGAAATTGTAAATCCCGCCGGTACGGGAAGCCCGAGCCTTGCCATCTCGGCAAGGTTGGCGCCTTTACCGCCCAGAAGATCCTTCTGGGTCGCATCTCCATCTGCTTTGCCATCGCCAAAGCTATAGATGTAATTAGTCATTTTTTCCTCAATTAATGTTAAGAAATAAGTAGCTGAAACTTGTAAAATATAAACAGACGTCAAGTCAAGGAAATATTGAACACAATAGTTTATATACCATACCCGATCAATTCGATGTTTAAAAAAATAAGTCTTGGTGGTATGATCCCTGGATTATGATAAACATTGAATCGATATCAAAGGGATTTGGCGGACAGGATCTCCTTTCCAATACTGGTTTTCAGATAAATACCGGGGAAAAGATCGGCCTTGTGGGAAGAAACGGCCATGGCAAGACAACGCTTTTAAAAATGATCATCGGCCTTGAGGAGCCCGACACCGGTGTCATTCGAATACCCGGGGACTACAGACTGGGGTATCTTACCCAGCACATTGACTTTACAAAGACGACGGTTCTTGAAGAGTGCATGCAGGGGCTGAACGAAGACGAGCGGGAGCACTACTGGAAGGCGGAAAAGATCCTTGCGGGACTTGGGTTCTCCGTTGACGACATGCAGCAGGATCCGGCCGCGTTTTCCGGCGGTTTCCAGGTGCGGCTCACCCTTGCCAAGGTGCTGATTTCTGAACCCGATCTTTTGATCCTGGATGAACCTACCAATTATCTGGACATCACCTCCATCCGGTGGATTTCAGGATTCCTTCGCACCTGGCCCAGGGAGATCCTTCTTGTCACCCATGATAGAAGCTTCATGGATTCGGTGGCCACCCACATCGCAGGCATACACCGAACCGTGGTCCGAAAGATCGAGGGCGGCACGGACAAATATTACGAGCAGATCGTCCAGGACGAAGAGGTCTATGAAAAGACCCGGGTCAACGATGAGAAGCGCCGCAAGGAGATGGAGACCTTTATCACACGGTTCCGGGCCAAGGCGCGGCTAGCCGGCATGGTCCAGTCCAGGGTCAAGGCCCTCTCCAAGATGGAAAAGCGGGAAAGCCTCGACAAGATGGATTCCCTGGCGTTCTCTTTCAAGGATCTTCCCTTTGCCGGAAAGCAGGTGATCCGGAGCGAAAACTTAAGCTTTGCCCACGACCCCGACGTTCCGCTCATAAAGGACTTAAGTTTTACCCTGGCCCCGGAAGACCGGGTGGCCATCGTGGGAAAGAACGGTAAGGGCAAGACCACCCTGTTGAAACTTCTGGCACAAACGCTTGCGCCGGTTTCCGGGACGGTTGCTTACAATCCCGGGGTGGAGATGGGCTATTTTGAGCAGACCAACATCCAGTCCCTCAACCCCACCTCCACCGTGGAGGAGGAGATCCTCTTTTCCCATAAGGATCTTGACCGGCAACAGGCCCGGAACATCTGCGGAGCGGTGATGTTTGACGGGGACAATGCTTTAAAGCGCATCTCCGTGCTTTCGGGAGGTGAAAAGAGCCGGGTCATGCTGGGAAAACTCCTGGCCAAACCCCTGAACCTTTTGCTCCTGGATGAGCCCACCAACCATCTTGACATGGAATCCTGCGATTCCCTGGTGGCCGCCCTTGACAATTTCGGCGGGGCCGTGGTCCTGGTTACCCATAATGAGATGTTTCTCCACTCCCTTGCCAACCGGCTCATCGTTTTTAAGAACGACACCATCTTCCTGTTTGAGGGAACCTATGACGAGTTCCTTGAAAAAGAGGGGTGGGACGAGGAGGAGACCGCTTCCGAAGCACGGGCGGATAAAGGCCTGAACGGATCTAAAGTCTCCAAGAAAGAGATGCGAAAGGTCAGGAGTGAAATCATTGCCCAGCGTTCCCGGGAGGCCGGTCCCCTAAAGAAAAAGGTCCAGGCCGTCGAGGAGAAGATAGAGGCCCATGAGGCGGCCCTTGAGACCCTTAACGCCAAGATACAGGAGGCGGTGGACCGCCAGGACGGGAAAACCATTGCAGAGCTCTCCTGCGGCATCGGGGAGCATCAAAACCGAATTGACGCCCTGTTTGATGATCTGGAAATTTATTCCGACGAACTTGATGAAAAGATGAAACTGTTTGAAGAGAAGCTGGACCAGCTTGAAAGGTGATTTTAATGGAGAGACGAAAAATTCAATTGGTATGGGGTGCAGCCCTTGTGATGGCGGGACTGGGTGTGTTTTACAGGATCCCCCAGGTGATGCCGAAGGTTTCGGAGATTGCTTTTTTCTCCGGATCCCCGGGCATTGTTAAATTTTGCTTTTATGTGCTCGGCGTTCTCCTTATCTTTGGCGGCGGGAAGAAAATCTACGAGAACCGGTAACCTTACATAGAGACGTGTGCTGCGTATGAATATTCCAACCAAGGCCAGGTCAACCTCGTTGACCAAGACCATCAAGGATCAGTCCGGGGCAGGTAAGATGCGTATCGGTGAGATTCTCTCCAAGGAGGGACAGATCACCAGCAACCAGCTCCAGAGCGCCATGGCCCAGGCGAAGAAGACCGGGGCAAGGCTTTCCAGCGTGCTTCTCACCATGGGGTTTATCGATCCGGAAACCATTATCAACGTATTGGGACGGATCTACAACTACACGGTCGTCCGGCTTTCGGAGATCAAGCCGAATCCAAAGATTCTGGAGCTGCTTCCCTTTGAGACGGCCAAAAAATATATGGTCTTCCCCCTGGGCACGAAGGGGGATGAGCTTGTGGTCACCATGACGGAGCCCACGGACACCACGGCCGTTGAAGAACTTCAGCAGGAGGTGGGCAAGACCCTCAAGATCTGCGTGTCAACGGAAAACGATGTGATCGAGGCCTACCGGGACTTCTACAAGATCAGTGAGGAGGCGTACCGGGAGTTCATTCATTTTGAGGATGACCAGGAGCAGGACGAGCCGGTTACCTCGGTGGACGATTTTGGTTCCCTGGTGTCTGAGGCGGCCGGCGAGCTTGAGATCGAGTCCGTTACCGACGACGGTGACTATGACGAGTTCAGGGCCTCGGATGCCCCCATCATCAAGCTTGTGAACGGCATACTCATCAAGGCGGTCAACGACGGGGTGAGCGATATCCATATCGAACCCTTTGAAAAGTCCCTCCAGGTGAGGTACCGGCTGGACGGTTCCCTGTACAAGGCCATGAACCTTCCCATGACCATCAAGAACGCCGTGATCTCGCGGCTCAAGATCCTGGCCGAACTCGACATTGCCGAGCGCAGGGTTCCCCAGGACGGCCGGATCAAGCTCAGGTTCGGGAAAAACAAGTCGGTGGACTTCCGGGTATCGACCCTTCCCACCCTGTTTGGTGAGAGTGTGGTCATGCGTATCCTTGACCAGAGCGCCCTGAGTGTGGATCTGTCAAAGCTCGGGTTTGAGCCCGACACCTTTGAGGGGATCAAACGGTGTATCTCCCGGCCCTATGGTCTGCTCCTTGTCACGGGCCCCACGGGAAGCGGTAAGACCACCACCCTCTACTCGATTCTCAACCGTCTCAACAAGGAGGATACAAAGATCCTCACGGCCGAGGATCCCGTGGAGTTCAACTTCAGGGGGATCAACCAGGTGCCGGTAAAGGCTGAAGTGGGCATGACCTTTGCCGCGGCCCTGAAATCCTTTCTGCGTCAGGATCCGGACATCATCATGGTTGGGGAGATCCGGGATATCAGTACGGCCGAGATTTCCATCAAGGCCGCCATGACCGGCCATCTTGTGTTCTCCACCCTTCACACCAACGATTGTCCCTCCACCATTGGGCGTCTCGTGGACATCGGCATTCCCCCCTATATGCTGGCATCCTCTGTCTCCATGGTGCTTTCCCAGCGCCTGGCCCGGCGGCTCTGCCCGGAATGCAAGCAGATTGTCACGGGTTATGATCCCAAGGATTTGGAGCTATACGGCTTTTCAAAGAAAGAAATTCCCGACCTCAAACTCTACGGCCCCAAGGGATGCAGCAACTGCAACGGCACCGGATACAAGGGCAGGGTAGGGCTCTACGAGCTCATGGAGGTGACGGACGAGGTGGCCAAGGCCATCAATGCCGCCGTTCCCGAGGACCAGCTGCGGAAGCTTGCCGTCCAGGAGGGCATGAAAACACTTCGGGACGCAGGCCTCATCAAGGTTCGCCAGGGCGCGACCTCCATGGAAGAGGTGCTCAAGAAGACCACCATCACCAAGGAGGCCCTGCCAGCCTACCTTGTCAATCCCGATGTGGAGCGCTACGAGGACAAGGATGTGATCATCCGGGAGGGCAATACGGACATCGATTTCTTCAAGCTGGTCCAGGGGGCTGTCTATGTTGTCAAGGGCGGCAAGAAAATCGCCGAGATTACCCAACCCAACGAATATTTCGGCGAGATGTCCGCCATCACCGGAGAACCGAGGTCTGCATCCATCATCTCCAAAGGCAGGGCCGTGATCAAGCGGTTTCCCGGGGACAAGCTTTCCGAGATCATCGAAAAGTATCCTGATGTGGCATCCCATCTGTTTGGCGTGCTTGCGGGCCGCCTTGACCGGGCCGACAAGATCATGGTCAACATGATACGGGGAATGAAGAAACCCTCCCAGTAAAGAAGTAGTCCTTTGTGAAAAAAAATTCCCAATAATGTGAAAGAAATGTAATAGAAACCTGGTTGGTTTGCCATAATCAGGTTTTGTTATCTATCTTTTTGTCTAAATCATGGAATAAGTTTCTCAACAGTGTGGAAAGTATGTTATTCATTATCTAATTTGCCCATAAAATTGCGGTTTTGGCGTTTTAATTAATGAAAGTTTGACAAATATTCATTTTTTTGGTTTGACTCAAATGTCTTTGCATCGATTGCAGTGACGGACAAACCGGGAATTCCCAGGAGGGAACGCCCGGTGCCTTGATTTCTTTTGGCACAGTAATTGCTGTGTGTATGGCTTTTGTTTGACCCACAGCTGTCATGAACTGGTTACCCAATGTAACCCAGGAAGCGGAGCTATATACGCCCCATGGAGATTCCCGATGAAAATATTTCTTATTGCCGGTGCCAGACCCAATTTCATGAAGATCGCCCCCATTGCCAGGGCCTTTGACCGCCATGCAGACCTTGACTATAAGGTCGTTCATACGGGACAGCACTATGACCGCAACATGAGCGATATCTTTTTTGAGGAGCTGGGCATCCGGAAACCCGATTACCACCTGGGTGCCGGCGGGGGCTCCCATGCCCAACAGACAGCCAAGATCATGACGGGATTTGAAGAGATCTGTCTGTCTGACAGGCCCGACCTTGTGATGGTGGTGGGGGATGTCAACTCAACCCTTGCCTGCTCCATTGTCTCAAAGAAGATGAACATCATGGTGGCCCATGTGGAGGCGGGCTTACGGAGTTTTGACCTTGGGATGCCCGAAGAGATCAACCGCATGGTAACCGACGCCATTTCGGATCTCTTTTTTGTGACGGAAGAGCAGGGCCTTGCGAACCTTCTCAAGGAAGGTAAAGAGAACAGCACCATTCATTTTGTCGGCCATGTGATGATCGACAACCTGTTTTACCAACGCTCAAAGCTTGAAGCAATGGACAGCACTGTTTTTCCCACCAACCCGTTTAAGCAGGACCATCCCGAATACGGGGTTGTGACCCTCCATCGACCTTCCAATGTGGACAACCCAGCGTCCCTGGAGTCCATCTTGACGACCCTGTCCACAGTGTCCGAAACCCTTCCCTTGATCTTTCCCATCCATCCAAGGACCCGGAAGAACATGGAACGATTCGGGATCAAGCCGTCTGAAAACATACGGCTCATCGATCCCCTTTCGTATATGGAGTTTCTGAACCTCTGGAAGGATGCAAAGGTGGTACTCACAGACAGCGGCGGGCTCCAGGAGGAGACCACGGCATTGGGTATTCCCTGCCTTACCATCCGGGAGAACACGGAGCGACCGATCACCGTCACAAAAGGCACCAACGAGCTCATGGGAACTTCCAGGGAGAAAATCCTTGACTCTTTTGACCGGATCATTTCCAATAACTGGAAAACCGGACAACGTCCGCAATTCTGGGACGGGAACGCCGCAGATAGAATAGCTGATATAATAAGGAACCATAATGATAGATAATAATATAAAAATTGCAGTGATCGGTCTTGGCTATGTGGGCTTGCCCCTTGCCGTCCATTTTGGTGCCCGGTATGAGACCGTGGGGCTTGATTTAAAACAGAGCATCATCGACAACTGCAGCCGCAGGCAGGACCCCACAGGCGAGGTGTCAACCGATGAGTTTGAACGGGCCGTCAACTTCACGCCCACTTCCGATCCCGCCATGATCCGGGATGCCGACTACATCATCGTTGCGGTTCCGACCCCCATAGATAAAGCCAGACGCCCCGACCTCGGTCCTGTGGAGAGTTCCTCCGTAACCGCGGGCCGGTACATGAAAAAGGGGGCTGTTGTGATCTATGAATCAACGGTCTATCCCGGGGTGACCGAGGAGATCTGTGTGCCCATCCTTGAGAAGGAGTCAGGGTACACATGGAAACAAGATTTCCATGTGGGATACTCCCCCGAGCGGATCAACCCCGGTGACAAGGAGCACACCCTGACAAAGATCGTCAAGGTGGTGGCCGGAGATGACCCCGACACCCTGGATCAGGTTGCCGCCCTGTACGAGTCCATCATCCAGGCGGGTGTCCACCGGACAGAGACCATCAAGGAAGCCGAGGCGGCCAAGGTGATCGAAAACACCCAGCGGGATCTCAACATTGCGCTGATGAACGAGCTCGCCCTTATTTTCGACCGACTCAACATTGACACGAAAAACGTCCTTGAAGCCGCAGGCTCCAAATGGAACTTCCTTCCCTTTTCCCCGGGGCTCGTTGGCGGCCATTGCATCGGTGTTGATCCCTATTATCTCACCTTCAAGGCCCAGTCCGAGGGGTATCATCCCGAGATCATCCTCTCCGGGCGACGGATCAACGACAACATGGGCCGATTTGTCGTGGAAAAGACAATCAAGATGATGATCAATGCCGGCAAGAACATCAAAGGCGCAAAAGTGGGCGTCCTGGGGCTCACCTTTAAAGAAGACTGCCCGGACCTGAGAAACACCCGGGTGGTGGATATCATCACCGAACTTGAATCCTACGGTGTCGAGGTCCTGGTCCATGAACCCATGGCAGACCCCAAAGAGGCCATGGCCTACTACAATGTCCGGCTCTGCTCCTGGGAGGAACTGGACAATCTCGGTGCCCTGATCATTGCCGTTCCCCACAAAGAGTACCGCCTGAAATCCCTGGCGGACTTTACCCAAACCCTTGAAGCGGATGGGTGCCTCATCGACGTGAAATCCATGGTCGATATGGATGAGGTCAAAAAAACCAATGTCAATTTCTGGCGGCTTTAGTACCAAAGAGATAAATGGATACCAAAATGATCAAAGAAAAACTAAGCACGATAAGTGGTAAATGGCTTGTAACCGGGGCTGCCGGTTTCATCGGATCAAACCTGATCGAGACCCTGCTGACAAACGACCAGCAGGTCACAGGCCTTGATAACTTCTCCACCGGTTTTCAGCACAACCTCGACCAGGTGCAGCAGGCGGTTACCCCGGAGCAGTGGAACCGCTTCACCTTAATAAAAGGCGATATCTGCGATCCCTCCGCCTGCAAAAAAGCCTGCACCAACCAGGATTACGTGCTCCACCAGGCCGCCCTTGGCTCTGTCCCACGCTCGGTGGCAGATCCCGCCATAACCAATGCCAACAACATCACAGGCTTTCTCAACATGCTTGTCGCGGCACGGGACGCCCAGGTAAAGCGGTTTGTCTATGCCGCATCCAGTTCAACCTATGGTGACCATCCCGGCCTTCCCAAGGTTGAAGACAAGATCGGCAAGCCCCTCTCCCCCTATGCCGTCACAAAATACGTGAACGAACTCTATGCCGATGTGTTTGCCACAACCTACGGGTTCAAAACCATTGGTCTTCGATACTTTAACGTGTTTGGCAAGCGCCAGGATCCCTCCGGTGCCTATGCCGCAGTCATCCCCCTCTGGTTTGCGTCCCTGATTAAAGGAGAAACGGTCTTTATCAACGGCGACGGTGAGACCAGCCGGGATTTTTGCTATATCGACAACACGGTTCAGGCCAATATCCTTGCAGCCCTTGCCACCGACGACCAAGCCAACCAGGTCTACAACGTCGCATTCGGGCAACGCACCACCCTGAACGAGCTCTTTACCATGATCCGGGAGAGGGTGGCGGCAAGATACCCCCAAGCCAAGGAGTCCCAACCCGAATACAGGGATTTCAGGGCCGGTGATGTCCGCCACTCCCTGGCAGACATTTCAAAAGTAACAAAACGAATTGGCTATAATCCCGAGTTCTCTGTAACCCAGGGACTCGATGTCGCTGCTGACTGGTACATGACCAACCTAGGGTAAAATGAAAAAAGCACTTATCACGGGAATTACAGGGCAGGATGGTGCCTATCTTGCCGAATTCTTATTAAAAAAAGGGTACGAGGTCCACGGCATCAAAAGGCGGGCCTCGCTGTTTAACACCGATCGCATCGATCACCTCTATCAAGACCCCCATGAGACCGAAAGGAATCTGGTTCTCCACTACGGGGATCTGACAGACTCCACCAATCTTATACGGATCATCCAGCAGGTTCAGCCGGACGAGTTATACAACCTTGCGGCCCAGAGCCATGTCCAGGTCTCCTTTGAGTCCCCTGAGTATACGGCAGATACCGATGCCCTTGGCACCATGAGAATCCTCGAAGGCATTCGTATTTTGGGGCTTGAAAAAAAGACACGGTTTTACCAGGCATCAACCTCGGAACTTTACGGCAAGGTCCAGGAAGTTCCCCAGACGGAGAAAACTCCGTTCTATCCAAGATCTCCCTATGCCTGTGCAAAACTCTATGCCTACTGGATCACGGTTAATTACCGGGAAGCCTACGGTATCTATGCCTGCAACGGCATCCTCTTTAACCATGAATCTCCCCTACGGGGTGAAACCTTTGTCACCCGCAAGATCACCCGGGCCCTGTGCCGAATTCTCCTTGGCATGCAGGATTGCCTGTTCCTGGGTAACATGAACGCCCTCAGGGACTGGGGTCATGCAAAAGACTATGTGGAGATGCAGTGGCTCATGCTCCAGCAGGACACCCCGGATGATTATGTCATTGCAACAGGAGAACAGCATTCGGTCAGGGAGTTTGTGGAACGTTCCGCAAGTGAACTCGGCATCGCCATCAAGTGGGAAGGTGAGGGCGTGAACGAAAAGGGAATCAACATTGCCAACGGAAAAACCATTGTTGCCGTAGATCCCAGGTATTTCCGTCCCACAGAGGTGGAGACCCTGCTTGGAGATCCGACCAAGGCCAAAACCAATCTTGGATGGGAACCGAAGATCACCTTTGAACAACTTGTCTCTGAAATGGTAAGATCAGACCTTGAAGAAGCTAAAAAGGACGAGCTGTGCCAGCGTGCCGGATTTCAGGTGTATAACCCCAGTGAATAAGAACAGCAGAATCTTCATCGCAGGCGCAGGCGGCATGGTGGGCAGCGCCATCATCCGCAATCTCCTGGAAAAGGGGTTCAACAACCTTGTGGGAAGCTTTCATTCAAGCCCTCCACAAGCAGACAAGTTCACCCTCATCCCCAACTCAGAGACCCTGCCCAAGGGATTACGCCTTGTTCAGATCGATCTCACCTGCCAGGATGAGGTCAAGCGCTTCTTTAAAGAACTAAAGCCGGACCATGTTTTCCTTGCTGCAGCAAAGGTCGGGGGCATTCATGCCAACAACACCTTCCCGGCACAGTTCATCCATGAGAACCTTGCCATCCAGGGAAACATCATCCACGCAGCCTATGAGGCCAAGGTAAAGCGCCTGCTCTTCCTCGGGTCTTCCTGCATCTATCCAAAGCAGGCACCCCAACCCATGAAAGAAGAACATCTGCTCACTGGCCTCCTTGAACCGACCAATGAGCCCTATGCCATTGCAAAGATCGCCGGTATCAAGATGTGTGAAGCCTACAACCGCCAGTATGGCACAAGGTTCCTTGCCGTCATGCCCACAAACCTCTATGGTCCCAACGATAATTTCGACCTTGAGACCTCCCATGTTCTTCCGGCGCTTATCCGGAAATTCAATGAGGCAAAACAATCCGGAGCACCAGAAGTGGTTGTCTGGGGAACCGGTTCCCCCAAAAGGGAATTTCTCCATGTGGACGACATGGCAGACGCTTCTGTATTTGTCATGAACCTTGCTGAACCGGTAATTGACGAGCATCTTACCAATTACCCCAAACCCTGTTTCGTCAATGTGGGCACTGGTACGGACTGCACCATCAAAGAGGTTGCAGAAACCATAAAAGAGGTTGTAGGATATAAAGGATCTTTGAGGTTTGATACTTCAAAGCCCGATGGTACTCCCCGGAAACTTCTGGATATTTCACATTTACACAGTTTAGGCTTCACAGCACAACTTGATTTAAAGAAGGGCATTGAAGACACATACGACTGGTATTGCAAACGTTTATGATGAATATGGTAGGCAAAATATGAATGCTCCATCAATTGTTAACCTGCTTGTTGATGAGAAGCGGAACCAGCTTTTAAAAGCGCTTACATCGACACTGCCGGAGGTGATACTTAACGATCGTCAGATTTGTGATTTTGAACTGCTGACAACAGGTGTCTTCTCACCCCTCAACGGTTTCATGAAAAGAATTGATTATGAATCCGTTCTTGACCGGATGCGTCTGGAGAGCGGTGAACTATGGCCTGTACCGGTATGTCTTGATATCCCGGAAACCCTTGCCATGTCCCTTGAAGCGGGACAATCCGTGGTGCTTCGGGATCAGGAAGGATTCCTGCTTGGGCTGATGAACATAGACGACATCTGGCCGGTTGAAATTGAAAAAGAGGCCCTGGCAGTCTATGGCACCCTTGATAAAACCCACCCGGGTGTGGATTATCTTTTAAACCGATCTGGAAAGTATTATATCGGCGGTGGTATTGAGGCATTGAACCTGCCCATACATTCCGATTTCAAACAGATCCGGTTGACCCCGGCAGACGTGCGAACCGTATTCACACGGCTTGGATGGACCCGGGTGGTCGGCTTCCATACCAGACAACCATTGCACCGACCGCAATTTGAAATGATCATACAGGCCATGAGAAAGGCCAAGGCGAATCTATTACTCCTGCCCATTGCCGGGGTGACAAAGCCGGGGGATTTTGATCATTATACAAGAATGCGTTGCTATAAACAGGTGGCATCCCATTTTCCCCCCGATTCCTTTGTTTTGAACCTGCTTCCCCTGGCCATGAGAATGGCAGGACCCAGGGAAGCGCTGCTGCATATGATCATCGGAAGAAACTTCGGATGCACCCA
Organism: Desulfobacterium sp.; assembly: GCA_016342325.1. Classification (GTDB taxonomy): domain Bacteria; phylum Desulfobacterota; class Desulfobacteria; order Desulfobacterales; family Desulfobacteraceae; genus Desulforapulum. Next base: position 3,820 of record JAEINR010000011.1, on the reverse strand, counting down.
TTTTGTCATTGGCCATGACCATGCAAGCCCGGGCAAGGACAGCAGCGGCAACCCGTTTTACAAATTTGATGAGGCGCAACTCCTTGTCCAGGAAGCCGGCAGGGAAATAGGGGTTGAGGTCGTCTCGTTTGAAGAGATGGTCTATCTCCCCTTTGAGGATGAATACAAGCCCGCAACGGAAGTGGCAAAAGACACCCAGACCATCTCCCTGTCCGGAACAGATATCCGCAAAAGAATTCGATCCGGAAAAAAAGTTCCGGACTGGGCAACCTTTCCAAAGGTGATCGAGGAACTGAGAAAATCCTACCCCCCACCAGCGGAACAAGGGTTTACCGTCTTTTTCACCGGCCTTTCAGGCGCTGGAAAATCCACCATTGCCAAGGTGCTTTACTCCCGGTTCCTGGAGATGAGCACACGCCCGGTATCCCTTCTTGACGGTGATATTGTCCGAAGAAATCTCTCCAGCGAGTTGAACTTTTCAAGGGAACACCGTGACATAAATGTCAGACGAATAGGGTTTGTGGCAGGGGAGATCACAAAGAACCGCGGCATCGCCATCTGTGCCCCCATCGCCCCCTATGAAAAAACCCGCTCTGAAATCCGAAGCACCATAGAAGAGTACGGCGGCTTCTTTGAAGTACATGTGTCAACCCCCATTGAAGAATGTGAAAAAAGAGACCGCAAGGGCATGTACGCAAAGGCCAGGGCCGGACTCCTCAAAGGGTTTACCGGCGTGGATGATCCCTACGAAATCCCTGTTAAACCCGAACTCCGCATTGACACCACAAATTTGAAACCGGATGAAGCCGTCCAGGAGATTCTTCTCTGCATCGGTCAGAGCGGATTTATTTAATTTGTTAGAAATTTAAGAAAATGCCAATCTCAAAGAGGTAAATGGTCAGAGATAGTACTGAATCGTGGTAGTTGAACTGTCGTATCATTGATGGTTAGCTTTCCATTGCGTGTAAATATTTTTTAAATTTATCATTCCGGCACACTTCCAGCGTCACATCGTCTATGCCAACTTGAGTATTTTTTTTAAGATTTTTTTGCTCTTTTTGATACGTTGTTATCGATCTTGTTGTTACCATAAATTGAAAAAATGTCTACCTATATTGAAGTTGGAGTTCTCTTGAACCAATGGCATTGGATAGCCCCCCCCCCCCCCCTTTTTTTTAAAAAAAGCTTTGATAACATCAGCTAAATTGTTAGCAAAGGAGGAATAATGTTTAAAAAAGTAAGTTTGAATTTGTTAAATTTAATCGTGGTAATCTGTATGCTCTTTACAATTGTATTGGGTGCTTCAGAACTTTTTGCCGATATTAATCTTTTAGTAACGAGTGATGGCTTAATTGATACTGCTGAAAAATTTACTCTGCAACCGTATTCTTACAACGAGGATTTTGAAAATAAAGACCCATTTGTAAAATGGGCTAGTAATGGTAACTACACCGTAAATTACAAGGGGGTTACATCTGAAAAATCATCATCTGGACAAAAATCATTTAAGATTGATATAACTTTTGGAACGGCTACTTATGTTTATTATCAAATCCCTCTATTTGTTCCTAGTGTTGGTGAATTACTATTCAAAGGGGATATCCTATTGGATAAAACATCTGGAGCCAAAGCAACATTAGGGGCAAATACATCCCTTTTTCCCAGTTCTTTATCCGGTGTTAATAGTTTAGATAAGCAAAGTACAAAATCTATAGGTTGGATAACCCAAGAAGCCAATCTTACAGAAAAATGCTATGCTAAAGCCAAAAAAATTGTATATCAACATCTAATTGATGGAACGCATGAAGATGTAGGAATCTGGTCTGATCGAATCGGTTTGTATTTGTATGGTAAAAAGGGTGATACATTAACAGTCTATGTTGACAACCTAAAACTTATGGGTAAAGTCCCTGATATCGAAGAATATTCGCTATATTCGACAACTGTCTGGAAAGCTTATCAGAACAGGATTGAAAAAGGAATAAACCAAATAGTTGAACAAACGAATTCTTATCGGAAAAATGATGTCGATGAAATTTTAAATTCTTATAAGAATAGGGGATACATCAAAACCTACGAATATCGAATGCTGAATGATATTAATGATGAACTAAATTACTTGAATGTTGGTGAATCCCAGTATGGAAGCGTCATAATTTATCCGTGGGATCCTTTAACAGATAAAAAAATATTACCCACTTCATTTCCGGTTCCCGCCTTGCCAGGAAATCTTATTCAGATGGCAGCTTGTCCAGCCGAATACGAGGCAGCTTCATTTATAATGAGATCTCAGCATGATTTAAAGAATGCAACGCTTGCATTAACAGACTTAATCAATGCAAAAGGGGATCTCATACCCTCTACATCATTCGATTTGAAACTGGTGAAATGTTGGTATCAAGCTAATAACGATTCAGTTTATCGAAGTGACGTTAAATATTTAACTCCAGAACTTTTGGTGCACGATGATTCATTAATCTTAATTGATGAAAAAAATAAGAAAAACTACTTAAAAGTTAATCGTAACGGTGATGAGAGCTATATCGATATTTCAGATTCAAAAACTGAATTGTCTGTTGATACTATAATTCAAGATTCTGTGAAATTACTTCCCTTTTCTATGAAAAAGGGAAGCAATAAGCAAATATGGTTAACGGCGCATGTCCCTGAGGATGCAAAACCAGGTATATATCGAGGGAAAATTCATGTTACAGCAACTGACAGTTCTCCTGTTGCTGTTGATTTAGAGCTCGATGTGCATGACTTTACTTTGCCACAACCTTGCATTGAATATTCTATGTATTATACAGGGAAACTTGTTGATGATAAATATGCAGAGGTTGGGAATAGTAAAAAAAGTAAAGAGCAATATAAGATTGAACTTAATAATTTAAAAGAACATGGAATAGCTTCTTTGACGTTGTATCAAAAAAATGATTCAATGTTACCAGATGCTCTAAAAATGAGGTCTGAAGCCGGCTTTGATAATGATAATTTATATGTGTTGGGGCTGTGGACCGGCAATCCTCAAAGTGATATCGAATTAGCTTCCTTGAAAAAAAAAGTAAGCCAATGGGTCGATTATGCAGAAGAATATAATTACAATAAAGTTTTTATCTATGGTATAGATGAGGCGAAAGAGAAGATTATTAAATCTCAGAAAAAAGCATGGGAAGTTGTCCATGATGCTGGGGCTGGAATAATTGTAGCCTGTCCGAAGAATGCAATTGACATTGAAAATAACTTGTTAAATATAGGTGTTGTCAGAGATAGGTTGGAAAACACAGTGGCACGGAATTGGCACGAAAAAGGAGCAAAGGTTTTCTCATACGGAAATCCACAAGTGGGTGTGGAAAATCCCTATATTTATAGAAAAAATTATGGGATTGATTTATGGCTTTCTGAGTACGATGGAGCTATGAATTTCGCTTATCAATATGATTTTGGGAATATTTGGAATGATTTTGATCACAAAATATATCGTGATCATGTTTTTGCTTATCCTGTTAGCAATGGTGTTGTTGATACAATACAATGGGAAGGTTTTCGAGAAGGGATTGATGATGTTCGTTACTTGAGTAAACTTTTAGCGTTATATCCAGACGATAAAAGGAATATTCAATCATGGGTCCAGCAGATGAAAGACAATGGCTTAACTTTAGGCCAAATAAAAATGGAAACTATTGAAAAAATAAAACAACGTATATTATCCACTAATGCAAATACAAAAGAATAGTTAATAACTCAATGTCATTAACTTAACGCACTGGTTGGTAACAATAATGAAACCGCCCACTCCGATTATTAAAATTCCTCGGAT
>JAEINR010000010.1 GCA_016342325.1 Desulfobacterium sp. | reverse complement strand
TTACCCGGTATTGGGCAAGTATAGGAGTTATACACTATTTTTGCTTTTTCCGCCGCGTAGCGGCTTCGTCCAACCATGGCAGGGGATGCCCCATTCTGAAATAACGAGTGTTGACAATCCTTTCGACGTTAATCGATAGGGAGATTTTCCAACCATGGAAAGAAAACGAATCTTATTTGTAGATGATAACAAGAATTTGCTTGAGGGACTCAAGCGCATGCTTCGGGGGATGCGCAAGAGCTGGAAGATGCGATTTGCCGAAGGCGGTGAAGAGGCCTTGTGCATTCTAGGTGGGGAATCGTTTGACATCATCGTCACGGACATGCGGATGCCCGTTATGAGCGGGCTTGAACTCCTGGAAAAAGTTAAAGTGGGATATCCCCATATGGCCCGTGTCATTCTTTCGGGCCATACCGACCAGGATCAGGTTTTGAAATCCACCTGTATCGCCCATCAGTTTTTGGCAAAGCCCAGTGATGTGGAGTCCTTGAAGGCCTGCGTCCTTAACCTCTGCGATCTTCAGGCCACGCTTGATTCCCAGGTGTTGAAGGATTTGATTGCCGATCTCTCCACCCTCCCCAGTATCCCTTCCGCATACCAAGCCATCATGGAGGAGATAAGCTGTGAACAGGGCTCCCTGAAGCGGGTGGGAAAGATCATCGAGCAGGATCTTAGCATGACAACTAAGATTCTTCATCTGGTCAATTCGGCATTCTTCGGTCTCCCGCGAAAGATCACAAATCCGAGTGATGCCGCAAACCTGTTAGGAATTGATATTATCAGATCCCTGGTGCTGGCCATCGGTGTGTTTTCCCAGTTTAAGATGACTGGAATGAAGCATTTCTCCCTGGACGATCTTTTTGCCCACGGCGTGTTGACAGGGTCCCACGCAATGAAGATCGCCCGGGCCGAGTCCCTGGACAAGGAAATGACCGATAGCATCTGCATGGCCGGACTGCTCCATGATCTCGGTAAGGTTGTGCTTGCCCAGAATTTTCAACAGCAATATGACGATTTACTGGGGACCGTTGCGGATGGGACGGCTGAGCTTGCCGAGATAGAAAAACAGGTCTTTGGCGCATCCCATGGCGAGGTTGGCGGTTACCTGCTGGGACTTTGGGGGTTTCCCCCAAAATCCTGCCATTCCGTCGTTTTTCATCATGATGCCACAAGATTTGCGGACGTGGAGTTTGGCGCAGTATACGCCGCAAACTTTTTTGCCCACCAATGCTGTGATGATCTGGGAAAAGGGGGCCAGCTGTCGGAGCGTGATCATGCTGCCATCACCGGTTTGGAGCTGCTCCCTAAATTTGAATTTTGGGAGACAATTTGTTGTCGTGTCTGAGGGTTTTTCAGTCCGGCCACGGGGTGAAAAGGGGAATCCATTGGGATTTCAAGTTTGAATTGCAGCGTCAGCTGCCAATCCGTAAAGGAGGGGAAGGGAATGAATGCGATCCAGGAGAAAATTCTTTTTGTGGATGACGAACCCAATCTTCTGGCCGCCATCAAGCGTCAGTTAAGGGGAGAGTATACCATTGATACCGCCCTGGGGGCCAAAGAGGGGATTTCGGCTGTCAGCACTAAAGGCCCCTATGCCGTGGTGGTGTCTGATCTTCGCATGCCCCATATGGATGGCATCCAGTTCCTTCAAAAGGTCAAGGATATGGCGCCGGATACCGTGCGCATGATGCTTTCCGGAAATGCCGACATGACCAGCGCCATAGGTGCCATCAACAGGGGAAGCATCTTCCAGTTTCTGCTCAAGCCCTGTGATAAGACGATGCTTATCAATGCCCTGGACCAGGGCATCCGGCAGTACCGGCTGCTCATCGCGGAAAAGGAGATTCTGGACAAGACCCTCAAGGGCTGTATCAAGGTTCTCACAGAGGTCCTCGGGCTTGTTAACCCGGAGGCCTTTGGTCGATCTGTTCGAATCAAGCGTCATGTCTTTGAACTGATGCAGTATTTGAAAATAAAAGAGACCTGGGAGATCGAGACCGCAGCCCTGCTCTCCCAGCTCGGGTGTGTTACGATTCCCGAAGCGGTTGTCAAAAAGATCTATTACGGAGAAACCCTTGAAACTGAAGAACGTCGGCTTTATAGCATGCACCCCTTGGTGGGGTACGAATTTCTGAGTCATATTCCCAGGATGGAAAAAATCGCCGGGATTATTCACTACCAGGAAAAGCATTTTGATGGGACCGGCATTCCTCTGGATGCCGTAAAGGGAAAAGAATTGCCCCTGGGCGCCAGGATTTTGAAGGTTATTCTTGATTACGATACCCTTGAAACCCGGGGGTTTTCTTCCCCGGATGCCATTGAGAAGATGCGAAACAGTGTCGGAAGATATGACCCCGATATCATCAAGATACTGGATAAAGTTTTCAGGATAAAGGAAAAATTTATTGCCCGGACGATCACCTTAAAAGATCTCAGGAACGGCATGATACTCAGGGAGGATATCATAGCAGAAGATGGCGTACTGCTTATCTCAAGGGGAGGGGAGATCAGCACCATGGTTTTGAAGCGTCTGTTCGCCTATGCCCGGAATTCCAAGATCAAAGATTCCGTTTCCGTGTTTGTCCCGAAGGAGGTGTTTGTTTAAGCGGCATGGCACTGCCCTTGTACCCAGGTCAATGATCTGTTCTTTTGGACCAACACCCATGTTGGCCGGAGATTTTTTTGCTTTTTAGCTCTGATTCTTGCGTTGTTCCGGCAGGAGAATCAGACAACCTTTAGGGTTCTGGTTTGTCCAGGCTGGGGAAAAAAATGAAACTCAGCACTAAACTGTTTGCCATGACGTTGATACCGCTTTTATCTTCCATGCTCCTCACCTGCATCATCGTTTCCCTGGTCATGCATGGGGACATTACCCGGCAGGTGGACCAAGTTCGTTCAATTGAGGAACAAAGTGTTGTAAACGGTGTTCAAGGAAGGGTTGAGACGGCGTGGTCCATTATTGAAGATTGCTTTAATCGGGGTGTTTCCCAGGAAGAATGCAAAAAATATCTGACGGCGATTCGATTTGGAGACAATAATTACCTGTGGGTCCACCGCATGGACCCCACGTTGGAAAACAGTGCTTTCATCGTCGTGCACCCGGATTCTTCCTTTGTGAACCGGGAGCAGACGGATATCATTGACCTGGACCGATTAGATCGGGTGTACTACCGGGGCCGGGTGTACGAGAAAAATGATCCCGAGGTGTCCCATCTCCGCCCCATTGATATCTTCCGGGAGTTTAATGCCATCTGTCTGCAGCAGGGGGAGGGAAGCCTCTGGTACTACTGGCCAAAGGTGGTCCAGGGAGAAAAAGGGGATATCGGGTATTATAAAATATCCTACGTAAAGCTTTTTAAACCCTGGAACTGGGTCGTGGGAGCCGGTGAATATGCCGACCATATCGACAATCTGGTCATTCGCAGGGAAAATGAGATTCGCCAGGCCCAGAAAATGATCTATCTGACGATATTCGGTATCTTTGTGGGCGTTGCTCTTTTCTTCGGGGTGGTTGCCAGCGCCATCTCGAAGAAGGTGGCCGACCGTCTCGATCAAACCCACCAAAAAATGCTTGATTCAAGGCAACAACTGAAGGTTTCAGAAAAAAGACTCTTGGATATTGCATTTTGTTCGGCTGATTTCATCTGGGAAGTGGACAAGGACGGGATATATTGTTTTGTCGCTGGCCATACTGAAAACAATCTGGGCTACGCCCCGGCGGAACTGGTGGGGAAAACCCCTCTAACCTTCATGGTGGAGGAGGAGAGAGCAGATGTTGAACGCTATTATCGGAAGCTTGCCCGTGGGAGCCAGCCGGTCATTGACCACAAGGTCAGCTGCGTGGGTAAGAACGGAAATCGTGTCATTTTTTTGAGGAACGCCAGTCCCATAATGGACGCAGAAGGCCGGGTTACGGGATATCGGGGGGTGGACAGGGATATCACCGACAGAATCCAGGAGGAGGAGAAGCGAATCCTCCTTGAAAGAGAGCTTAGTATTTCCCAGAAGCTTGAGGCCGTGGGAACCCTTGCCGCTGGAATTGCCCATGAGATCAACACGCCCATCCAGTTCATCGGGGACAACACCACATTTCTCTCTGAAAGCATGAAGGATCTGTTTGACGGGTTGCGTTGCCTCAAGGAGATGGTGCTCCAGATGGATGATGAAGACGACACCATCAAAAAGGCCATTGCTGAGATAGAAGAAGAGTATGATTTTGAATTCCTTGAAGCAGAGATTCCCCAGGCCCTGAACCAGTCTCGGGAAGGGGTTGAGCGGGTTACGACCATTGTCAGGACCATGAAGGATTTTTCCCATATGGGGACCGGCTCCTTTGCCGAGGAGGATATCAACAAGGCCATTGAAACCACCATCACCATTTCAAGAAATGAATGGAAATATGTGGCTGAGATGAAAACCGATTTAGACCCGGCCCTTCCCTTTGTGACCTGTTATATCGGTGACATCAAGCAGGTGATTCTCAATCTCATTCTTAATGCCGCCCATACTATACAGGATGCTCTTGCCCTAAGAAGCGAACCCATGGGGTGCATCACCATCCGGACCCATGCCAATGAAACCGATGCGGTTATCGAGATTTCCGACACGGGTATGGGTATTGACCATGGGGACCGGGACCGGGTTTTTGAACATTTTTTTACCACAAAAGAGGTGGGCAAGGGAACGGGGCAGGGGCTTTCCATGGCCTATCAGACCATTGTGGAGAAACACAAGGGGCAGATCGAATTTACCACCGAAAGCGCAAAAGGCACCACGTTCATCATCAGGCTTCCCCTCATTCAGCCTGAGCCCCGCACCATCCCCATGGGATAACGCCCATGGAGAGGGTGTGGGGTGGGCAATACCCTTTTTCAGATCAATGCTGCCCATCCATAAATTGGGTTTGGATTTAACCCACGCGAATCACATGGTGCCCGGTGGTTGTATCCCGATACTCCGCTGCCCGGCCAAGCCGCCAGATCAAGTCGATGCGGGCGAATTCAAGCTCTGCTGTCCGCTCTTTGACCTTCCGGGCCAGCAATGCATTCTGTGCCTTTATCTCATTCTGGTAGGCTTTGAGGCGTAACATGCTTTTGATTCGGGCCACCAGGTCTTCAGGGTCGGCTGGTTTATTCAGCAGATCCGTGGCGCCCAGATCCAAGGCTTTGCGCTTGAGGCAGCGATCGTTCAGACCGGTGAGCATCAGAACAGGAACATCATGGGTGCGTTCCGTGTTTCTTATTATGGAAAGCAGGTCAAACCCGTCCCGTCCCGGCACGGCATTGAAATGGATGATTTCAAGGGCGTCTTCCACATTCTGGACAAAGAACATTTTCCATCGGCCGTGCTGATTGCGCAGCATGCGGGATAGTCCTTTCAGGATGTTGGGTTCGTCATCAACAAACAGAATTCTGAACATAAGCCACGGTTCCGGTATGCATAATTAAAAAGAACACACCTTGTTCGGTTTGAAGAAACAAGGAAAGGAGTTGTTGGTACGGTTCGAAAAATAGTATCAACAAGACGGATTTTGGCCCCAGTATGGCACAGGAGAAGAACTCCTTCAAAGTGATGGGGGGCGGCGGCTCTACCTGGGCGGTTGATCCGGCCGTTACATGACCCCCATTGCCAATTCCTGATCCCATGTTGCTCCCCGGCCCGGACGGACCAGTTTCATCAAGCCGGGCATCACCATGTTGCGGCCTTTGAGCTTGGCTTTGTAGAGCATTTTATCCGCATCCTGGATGATTTTGTTTCCATGGCTGTTCCTGGGATCCAGTGACGCCACGCCGAAACTGGCGGTCACTTTAATGGCGCGGTTTTCATGGGAAATGGACATTGCTTGAATTTTTCTTCTCAGGCGATCGGCAAGCTCAATGGCTTTCCTTTTATCGGTGTCAGGCAGTATGGCAATAAACTCTTCCCCGCCGTACCGGGCAAAAACATCCCCTTGTCTCATATTCTGACGGACCAGCAGGGAAATTTCCCTCAGCACCTGGTCGCCGGCCAGGTGCCCGTACCTGTCGTTTACCTTCTTAAAATGGTCCAGGTCAAACATGAATACGGCCAGTTTGCTGTGGTGGCGGACGGCGCCTGCAATCTGGCTTTCCAACTGGTTTGCAAATTCCCGTCGGTTGTAGCAGCCGGTCAAGGGGTCGATTCTTGCCGTTTTGGACAGGTGCTTGATGGTCATCTGCCGTGAAACCGCCAAAGAGCAGCTTTGAAGGACAATGTCGGCAATGTTGTCATGGTATCCGTAACGCCGACGGTCCGGAACCATGTAGAGCTTTGAGAGACTTTCTTTTTTGCCTGTTTCATGGGACACAAGATTATTTAGGTTGAAACGGCATCCCGGTTGGTCCGGGTGAAAACTGTGACACTGCAAGTTAAGAGACGGGGTCTCTGATTTGTTGAAATCCTTCAGGATCATATTTTTAAACGATTTTTCCGATATCTTGGGATCCCCCCATACATCAATGCGGTTGCCGTTTCTCATGGCAAAGGCGAATAGCCTGTGGTTGAGGATCTCTTTGAGGCATGCTGCGCCGTGCTTGATGATTTTATCGGGTAGGGTTTCCCGGTTCAACGCAACAATGTAACGGGTCAGTTTTTCGTGGTCGGCGTTTTTTTTGTCAACACGGGTAAAGAGGCAAACGGCAGTGGAAAGTTTTTCGGAAAGTCTGTTCATCGCAGTCATGTTCTTATCTCCCTGTTCTTCAGATCCGAATCGTCAAAGCGAAAATTGTCTATAGCGACAATGTAGCAATACTTGTGCCAATCCAAATTAGACAAAAAGGGATGATTTACAACCATAAATGACGCATCAGGTCCTTGAACCCGGTGGTTTTGAAATTATTCGCCCCCATGGGTGAAGGCAAAACCCTTCATCCGTCCTGTTGTTTATCCCCAGGATTTACTTGTTGATTCGCCGATAAGCGTGGGGTGTTGAAGGGTGTGAAGGGTTTTTCAGACACCTGGTCTTTTCCGGGGTTCAGCAGGTCTGGAACCCACTGTCGCAGGGGGGCTGGTGAGCGTTGGTCATCGTTTTTCAGGGAAAGCTGTTTGGTACACGGGAGCACTGTATGGAAAAACCTGCAAAAGGGGTATTTTTACTAATCGCCGTCGCCGCCGCTTGAGTTTTCCTGATAAAATTAATTGCTTAAATGATCTTTTTTCTGATGGCCGTCACCGCTGCCTGGGTGCGGTCGTTGACCCCGAGTTTGTTGAAAATGTGGATAATGTGACTCTTGACGGTGTGGGGGCTGATGAAGAGTTTTTTTGAAATTTCCGTGTTGGTGTCCCCGGTTGCAACGAGCTCGAGCACCTCCACCTCCCTTGGGGTCAGGTCTGTTTCCACGGTGTCCCTTTGGGGGGCGTCCGGGCTCTCCGCTTCTATGGTGACCGTGGACGTGAGATTGCCCTCCCTGTCATAGATGGGATACACGGCGTTGTTGCTGATGGGCGTTGAAAAATAGGGGCATTTCGAGGGGGTGGTCATGTTCCGGCTCAGGGTGGCGGCAAAGGCCATGCAGGTTTTAAATCCGCACTTTTTGCAGTTGGTGCCGGGCAGCAGCTTGAAAATATCGATGACCGAGAGGGGCTTGTATTTACGGTGGTCGGTCCCAAGGGTCTCTTTCCTTTCATGGAGGTCGTTGAGGGAATCGATGATCCGGGTGGGGAATTCCCGGGCCTGGTCTGGGTCCATGAAGGGTGCTGCAAGGATTTCCGTGGGGTAGATGGAGCACATTTTTTCATGGAGTAAAAACTGGATAAACTCGGGGTTGTCATGGAATCGTGATGATGAAATTTCCTTGTTGATGTAAGGAAAGAGCTCGCTTACGTCCCTGTCAAGGCGAAAGGTGATGCCGATATAGGCAATGGACAGGATCCCGCTTTTTGTTATTGAAAAATCAGTGTATCCGTTGATAAACATGAAAATCAAGCCATCCGGTTTCTTAATTCAGTTTTTCGTTCCAGGGATCATAGGAATCGGCAGAATGAAAGTCAACGCTTATCTTAATTTTAACGGCAACTTTCGGAACCGGGAGTAAAATCGATCACCTGGTCTGCAATTCGTTCCACCTGGTCCGGCTGGTGGGAGACCATGATCAGGGTGCACCTGGGTTTGAGTTGAACCATGAGCTCCTCGATCATTGCCCCGGATCTTGGGTCCAGGGATGAGGTGGGTTCGTCCAGGAGGAGAATCTCAGGCTCCATGACCAGGGCCCTTGCCATGCAGAGGCGCTGCTGCTGTCCCCCGGACAGGGTGGTTGCTTTTTTATCCAGTCGGTCCTTCACCTCGGGCCAGAGGCCGCAGGCCTTGATGGCGGTTGTTACCCGGTTTTGCACCGTCTCTTTTTCCGTGATGCCGGCAAGTTTCAATGGAAAGGCCACGTTGTTGAAAATGCTCATGGGGAGGGGGTTGGGCATCTGAAACACCATGCCCACGGCTCTCCTGAGTTGGATCACCGATAACTTGGGATCGTTGATGTCCATGAAAGAATCGGAAAACCGGGCCTGGATACGGCCTTCGACCCTGGCCCCGGGGGTGGTTTCCCACAACCGGTTGAAAAGGGAGAGAAAGGTGGATTTCCCGGCCCCGGACGGCCCGATGATGGAGGTGATGGCGTTCTCCGGAATGGTTTCGTTGATGTTGGACAGGATCTGATGGGTGTTGTAGTAAAAATCCAGGGATTCTATTTTGATCTTTGGGGGTGTCAAGCGATGGTTTCCTTTAGTGTCGGTACAAGAGGGTGTGTCTTACCTTCTTCTGGATGATGGCGGCAAGGGTGAAAAGCGTTGCGCATATCAGCAACAGCACGATGCAGGCGCCAAATCCCTGGGTGAGTTCGGTTTGGTCGGCATACTGGGAGGAGATGTAGTAGATGTAAAAGGGCAGGGCCTCATATCCCTTGAACAGCGAGTCGGGAAGCCCGGCCGATACCACGGCTCCCGTGAGCATGATAACGGCTGTGTCCTCGGCGCACCGGCCCACGGCAAGGATGATGCCCCCGAGGATGGTTGAAAGGGATTCCGGAATCAGGCAGAAGACGATGTTCTGGAGTCTGGTCGCCCCAAGGGCCAGTCCCGTGATCCGGGTTTGTTGGGGAACGGTCTCCAGGGCAATCTGGGTGGTTTTCACGATGTAGGGCAGAACAAGAAAGGCAAGGGACAGGGCTGAGACCAGAAGGCAGGGAGCCAGGGATTCACTGATGTGGTGGTGGAAAAACAGGATGGCTGAAAAACCGAACAGCCCCACCACAATGGAGGGAATTCCCGACAGCAGGTCAAAGAAAAATCCAAATACGCTCCGGGTGAACCTGCCGCTGTATTCGGCCATGTAAATGCCGGCCAGAAGCCCCAGGGGAACGGCAATGGTGATGGCAAGGGCGATGAGCGCAAGGGTGCCTGCCATGGCCGGAAAGATGCCGTCAAACACCTGCCTTTTCAGGAATAGGGCGTCAACCATTGGGGTGGAGCCGAAGATCAGCCCGGGATTGAGTGCCGGAAGTCCCTTGACCAGGAGGTAGCCGAGCAGGATGGCCACGCTTCCGAAGAGCAGCACACAGCTCAGGACCGAGAGGGAATATATGGCTTTTTCACCCCATCTATTCATGGGTGCCTCTCCTTTCGATGAGCCTTGCCCCAAGGATGACCAGGGCGGTGATGAGGTAGAGAACCGCCCCGCACAGGAAGATGGACTTGAACTCCATGCTCTCGAAATCCGCCGCACTCACCAGGGCAATGTGGGCGGTGAGAGTCCGTGCGGAGTCGAGCAATGAATCGGGTTTCTGGATCGCATTCCCGGCGATCATCAGGGCCACCAGGGTATCGCCCAGGGCTCTTCCAAAGGAGAGCACCGTGCCGGTGACGATGCCCTTTACACAGGCCGGCAGAACCACGTACACGAGCTTCTGCACCCTGGAACCCCCCAGGGCGTCCACGGCATCGAGCCAGGACCGGGGTACCCTGTCAAAGCTCTGGATGAAGAACAGGATCATGGTGGGGGCGATGAGTACGGCGAGCACAAGGCTTGCCGACAGGATGCACATGCCGCTGCCGGTGCCGGCGGTGTTCCGGATCAGGGGCACCAGGAGAAAGACGCCCACAAACCCGTAGATGATGGTGGGGATGCCGGTCATCATCTGGACGCACCGTTTCATGACCGTTGCCTTTCCATGGGGGCCGAGGACACAGATATAGGCGGCACAGCCCAGGCTCATGGGAAAGGAGATGACCACGCTCAAAAATGATATCCAGAGGGTCCCGAATATCATGGGCGCGATGCCGTAACCGCCGTTGTGGGGAGACCAGGCGCCTGTCAACAGGTCCATGGCCTGGTTCTGGCCGAACAGGGGAAGGCCGGTGACGACCATGAAGCCGAGGATGAGCACCACCAGAAGACAGCAAACCAGGGCCGACATAAATAGAAGGGCCCTGGCTGCTGTTTCGTTCCGGTCTCTCTTTTGTTGAAAAAATGATCGGTTCATACTTAACCTTGACAAGAATCAGAGATAAGACTCTAATTCACCGGGATAAACCCTTTCTCTTTTACAATGGCCTGGCCCTGGTCTGAGAGAAGAAAGTCGATAAACTGCTTGGAAAGGCCCTGGGCCTCACCCCGGGTGTTGCTGAAAAGACCCCTTGCCACTTTATAGGTTCCGTTCCGGATGGACGCAGCATCGGGTGTGACACCGTCCAGTGCCACGGGTGTGAGGCGCTGGTCCACAAAGCCTGCGGACATGTAGCCGATGGCGCCGGGATCGTTGGCTACCGCAGTTTTCATGGCGCCGTTTGAAACAACAAAGTTGGCGGACGGGGCAATCTCTCCTTTTTTAAGGGCTTTTTTCCAGAACACGGACCGGGTGCCGCTGGACGCGTCCCGGGTGTAAATGTTGATTCCCCGATCCTTGCCGCCCAACGCCTTCCAGTTGGTGATCTTGCCTGAAAAAATCTGAGCCAGCTGCCCTTGGGTCAGCGCGGTCACCGTGTTAGAAGGGTTGACCACCACGGCCACCCCATCGATGGCCCATTTGTGGAGTGAAAGACCGTAGGAGGTGATCTCCTTGTCGCTGGGCCGCCTGCCGGAGTTGCCGATGTCGATGAGTCCCTCTCCCACCTGCTTGATACCGGCCCCTGAACCGCCGCCGGCAATGGTGATCCGGATATTGGGGTTGAGGGTCATGATCTGTTTTGCCGCCTCCTTAACCACGGGAATGTGGGCCGTTCCACCGGCGATCTTGAGGTCCCCGGAAAGGCCGGCAAACCGGTCAAGGCTGTTGGCATGGATCGGCAGGGCAACTAGGAGTGCCGTACAAAGTGTCACCGTGGCAACCATGGCGCGTTTTATCATTATTTTTCTCCTCTGGTAATTCTTATTTAATTGGAATGGTTTTTGACGATGCCAGGAAGTAACCACAGAAGAACATGTTTTTCCAATCGTTTTTTTGAATGGGTTTCGGTTTTGCTATCAGGATTTTCAATGCCCCGATCCCTTCCCAATAGCAATGGTTTCTATCCCCGGTATTTCGTGGACCACGATTTGACTTGACATCTCTTTCCTTCCTTGAGAAGAGAGGGTGTTTGACTGGAATTTTTATTATTGGAAAAAGAAGTGGGTACACGAACAGTAACAATGGAAACAGATCGCCTTATTCTTGCACCGATCCGTGCCGATGACTTTGATTTCATGGCCGACTTTCTCTCAGATCCGACGCTCACCCGTTATCTTCCCAAGGCCGCCCCCTACACAGGGCCGGAGATCGAGGCGTATGTGGCGGCAAGGCTCGATCATTGGGAAACCCACGGGTTTGGAAACTTTATGCTCAGGACCCGGTCCTCGGGGGGAATGGTCGGTTATGCCGGCCTGGAACATGCCGGGGGCACGGCCTTTGTGGATCTCCGGTACGGAATTGCGAGAACGTATTGGGGGAAGGGGTTTGCCCTGGAGGCTGCCGAGGCCGTTGCCGACTATGGCTTCACCGTCCTGGGCTTGACCACCCTTTATGGGGCGGCAGTTCCGGAAAACCGCGCCTCCCTTGCTGTTTTAAGACAGATCGGTATGGCACCCGACCCGGCATTTGATTGTTACGGGGACGTGGTTACCCCCTTCAGTATCACCCTGGATCAATTCAGAGACAAACCGTTACTTCACATAAAAGGAGCCTGACGACATGGGACCTGTGATTCTCAATCGTACGATTATTCAGCGGATTTTTGGTATCTGTGCCACACCCCAGCCAAAGGACGAGGGATGCTGGACCGTTTCGGGTAAACGGGTGGAGGTGGACCTTGCACGGGCCCAGGAGCTGTCAACCCCTTTTGGTGCGATCCGTCTGGAGGGTAAAAAACTTCCGGTTCGGCTTTTGGTGGTCCGGGGGGACGGGGACAGTTTTCACACCTTTCAAAACCAGTGCCGACACATGGGCCGCAGGCTCGATCCGGTTCCCGGCACCCGGACCGTCCAGTGTTGCAGTATTGGAAAATCCACCTATGATTTCACGGGCCAGGTGATGTCCGGTTCCGCAAAAAAGAACATCGCAACCTTTGAGACCACCCGGAACCGGGAAAAGGTGATCATTCAATTGTGAAGAAGCAACGGGCGTCCCTGCCCATAATTCTGTGGTTCGTCCTTTTCCTCTGGGCGGTGGCGTGTGTCGACCTGTTGCTGGGCCATGCACTCCTCAGGTTTGGCATTGTTCCAAGGACCCTTTCCGGTCTTCCCGGCATCGTCCTTGCCCCCTTTCTCCACGGCGGCATCCGCCATTTGATGGTGAACACGCTTCCTTTGCTGGTCCTTGGCGGCCTGGTCCTTCTACACGGCCGGGGGGTGTTTGTCAAAAACACCCTCATTATCACGGTGCTCGGCGGTACAGGTGTCTGGATCATGGGAAGACCCTCGGTCCATGTGGGGGCGAGCGGTTTGATCTTCGGCTACTTTGGCTATCTGGTGTTCAGGGGGATATTGAAGCGCAGTCTTGTCTCCATTGCCGTCTCCCTTGTGACCGTGGCAGCCTACGGCGGTATTCTGTGGGGGCTGATTCCCCATTCTGATGGGGTGTCCTGGGAAGGGCATCTGTGCGGGTTCCTGGCCGGTATCTTCTGTGCCTGGGTGGAGCGGGCTTGATTCTCAAACCAACCGGCTCCCTGGTTTGTCTGGAGACCGATCGGCTGTGTCTTCGGACGCCCCTTTTGTCTGACCATGCATTCTTTACCCGTCTCTACGGCAATCCCCGGGTGATGCAGCATATTCCGCCCACGAAAGGGCCTTTGTCGCCCCAAGAGGCCGAAAAACGGCTCCATGGCTTGATCCGTCACTGGAAAGCCCATGGTTACGGGATGTTTGTTGTGGAGATGAAGGCGTCCGGCCTCCCCATGGGATATTGCGGTCTTCGGTGGCTTGAAGTGGCAGGGGAAATCGAGCTTGGGTATATCATTGACGAGCCCTACTGGGGCATGGGTATTGCCTCTGAGGCGGCCCGGGCCTGCGTCGGGTATGGGGCAGACAGCCTCAACGCCGACCGCCTGGTCTCGGTCACCCATCCGGCCAATACCGCCTCCCAGCATCTGCTTTCCAAGCTCGGGTTCCGGCGCAAGAGCGAGAATGACGGCAACTTCCACGGCATGGAGCACCTGTTTTTTGTCAACAATGGCCTTTCCAAGGGGTAGCAAGGCTGCATTGATTCGGGTCTGGCGACAAAAAATAAGTAAAATCCCCCAGATGGGGGATGGTTTTTTTTACCCACGGGTCTACCATCCAATGGATGTTTCATATAAACCCGATACCCGGAGGTGACCCATGAACAAGCGTGCCGCAATATTTCAAACAAACCATGACGCGTACCTGAAACAAATTGGCGACTGCGACCTCAAGCCCAGGGCAGAGGTGCTGGGACTTGAAACCGACGGGGACGGGATTCTTGTGCCCTGCTTCAACGAGATCTACCATGTGTCGGGCAACGGCATCCGAAATCGGGAGGGCGTTGCCCCCGGCTATGTCACCAGCGTGATCGTTTCACAGTATCTGCTGCGCTGTCCTGAGCGGGTTCACGATTCCGCTGACTGGGTTGCGTTCAAGGATTTCAAGCGTACCTCCCACTTCTTGAATGGTAACATCTTTGCCAGCGAAACCGAAATGGCCATCACCAAAACTTTTGAGGGACGGCTCGACGCACTTGCCCGGGCCTGTGAGGGCCTGGGGGGCTTTTTACCCACGGGTAGTTTCCCCTATGATTTTACCATGGAGTTCAAGGCCCTTTCCAGGATCCGCCTGTTGCTGTTGTTCAACGACAAGGACGATGACTTTCCTGCAACCACCACCGTGCTGTTCCAGAAAAGCGCTGAGTATTATCTGGATCCCGAGAGCCTTGGCATGACCGGCGCCGTCCTTGCCTCCCTGCTGAAGAAGCTGTCCTTGCCACCCGGTTGAACCTGTTGCGAAATGGCCATGGGTCTGCTATGGGTATAGGTCTTTGAACGAATCAGACCTAAGAAACTAAAACCCATGGTGGACAGGAGGAACAAGAGAATGGCGGAAATTTCCGGTGATCAAGTGCCTGACAATCTGGTGGAGATGATCAACGACAACCTCGGGGGGTACAACAGGACCATTGGGCTTAGATTTGTCGAGGCAAGTCTGTCCAGACTTGTGGCCGAGGTAGAGATTACCGAAAAACTATATCAACCCTACGGCCTGGTCCACGGCGGTGTGTACGCCGCCATGATCGAGTCCCTGTGCAGCACCGGGGCCGCCTTGAACGTGTTTGGCGATAACAAGAGCGCCGTGGGACTTGAAAACGCCACCTCGTTTTTGCGGGCGGTTCGGGCGGGCACCCTGCGCTGTACCGCAACGCCCCTGGTCATGGGGCGGCGGTCCCATGTCTGGGAAGCAACGGTCCACGATGACCAGGGCAGGCTTGCGGCAACGGGGCGGGTTCGCCTGATGATCCTTGAGCCGGGTTCCCAGGCGGCCGGTGCCAAAGTAGAGCTTGCTTCTTCCCTTGGGGGGCAACCCGATCCTGGAGCCCATTAAACGGCTTGAATAATCCATGGATTAGCAGTGGTTTGTTGGAAAGATGAGTTACTTTTCCACTACTTTATGACCCCGTAGCTCCATGCACTTGCAGACAATGCTTTTGCGTTCATCCCGGGTTTCCCAGGCCCGGGTGCTGGCACCCAGCACGACACCTGCCGCTGCACCCACGACACCTCCTTCCAGGCCGTCGGACAAGGCACCGGTGACGGCACCGATGCCGCTTCCCATCAATGCGCTGGTTTTTACATCATCATTCAGGTAGCTGCGTTTTTCCGCAAGGGCCTGGCATTCTGCAAGATCGGCTGAATATGTTTGCTCCATTGGGCCGTCCACAATGGGGCGATACCTGGCTGCGGTATGGCCGCACCCCCATAAAAGGATGGTTGTCAGAAAAAGAATCGCTGTTGTCTTTAATGGTTTCATGGTGTCTTCTCCTTTAAATATGGCATTTTTTACTTTGAGTCCGAGTCTATATCCGGTAGACTCCAATGTCTGTTGGTCTTTTGTAAAAAAATGTAACAAAAGTATCCTTCTTCTAATGCAAGCCTAAACGTTAACATTGAGTTCTATGCCGGAAAAAATCGGGATCATGGCCGACAGCCATGGGAAATCGGACGTCATCCAAGGGGCCATCTCTTTTCTAAAGGAAAAGGAGTGTACCCGTTTATATCATCTTGGCGATATTTGTGATTCAGGCTCCCCCGGGACGGCGGATTCCTGTGTCGATCTTCTGGAACGCCATGGGGTCATTGCGGTGAAGGGAAACAACGATCATATCGTGTTGGTGAACCACCGGGATCAACCGGGGGAGGTCGTCTCCCAAACCACCCTGGACTATCTTGGCAACCTGGCCCAGACCGTTGAACTTGAAAATGTTATTTTAGCCCATTCCCTTCCATTTGTAAAAGAGCTGGGGCCGGCGGGCATGATCCGTACCATGGGAATTGACGAATCGGATAAATTCTTCAATGAATCGCCCCAGAGCGTTCTTTTCAGGGGTCACAGCCACCATCCCGGGATCATCTACCAGGATGGGGCCGACACCGTTGTTGAATCCCTTTCGGTGGGACAGCAGATTGATCTGTCCCAAAGGACTCCCTGTGTTATCACCTGCGGCGCCTTGATCTCACATCTCTGCATGATCTGGGAACCGGCAAGAAAGCGATCCCATTGCCTCTCTTTTCCATTGCCCGGCCCATCCTAGGGCGGATGTCTCCCCCCTCCCTTTTAATCCATTTATTCTGTCTCAATCTTCCACTTGGCGATCTCTTCCGTGGTCATATAGTGCATATCCAGGGGCGAATAGTCGGGATTATTATCGGCTTTTGCCGCGGTTATGGTGTAAAAATAAAACCCGCGTCCCTGGGGTGTCCCCAGCATGGTGTTATGATAGTCTATCTGTGCGTGATGGGCGGGGTCGTCTTCGGGATACTCCGCAGCCGCTTTCCCATCCCCTCCTGCCCAGGAGTGAACCCCCACCCGGGCCCCTTTTCCAATGGTTCTCTTTATCCCGGCCAAGAACAGGTCCACGCCTCCGGAGGCGATGTGTCCGTTCGGGGGCACCTTTGTGCTAAGCCCGTGGTTTCTTATCATCCTGCCGGTTTTCATGTTGACCTCATCGTTCACCGATCCTGGGACATCCACTTCAACAATCGTGTCGACTTCCGGATGATTTGTCAGGAGATCGATGACCTGGTTATAGGTCCTTGTGCCCAATTCTCCATTGAGAAGCGCTTCGTTGCCGTCAATATAAAACTCACTGGTTCCCCCGCCGATCTGTGAGGCGGTGACCTTTATCGTGCACGGAAGCGGCTCACCGGTTGGCGCACCGGCCTGAAATCTCTGCACCGGTCCTGTCAGGGCAATCGCAACATCACCGATCTCGGAAATTGCCAGGTCCGTACCCCCATAGGTAACATCCCCTATAACGAGAACAGCATAGGAACTGGTGGGGGTAACGCCATTCTCACTTGAAAGAAGGGCGTAGTCCATGGGGTGCCCTTCAATGGTAAGAATCAGGCCGGGAAGGGCGCTATCTTGATAAAAATCTGTCACGATTCTCTTTCCGGATCCTAACTTTTCAACCTTCCATGTCCTGTCTCCCAGGGTTATGTCGCTTTTTACGATGGGGAGTTTCTTTGGGATGGTGGGGACAGCTTTTTTACTTGACGATGAGCTTGAATTGCACGCCTGCAACATGAAAACCAGGCTGCACCAAAAAATTACATGGCACAAATTCTTAAAACGGGGTGTTTGACTACGGTTCAATTGAGTCTCTCCTAATCTTTATCCATGGCGGGGTCACCGTCCTGGATCGTATATGGCTTAAATCTTGAAAAGGTGGATGCCATTTCAAAATGCAATAAAAAATGTGGACTAACTATATATCCATGGGCGCCCAGGTGTCTGTGTTAATTATGTGTTTAATTGTTACAATTTGTATCTTCTGGATGATGGTTCGGATAGACAGGGGGGAGACTGTGATGGTCATATCATGTTACCGTGCACGCGCCTATCACATTTCGTTTGCTGATAGTTTCGAGGTAAAAAAAAAGGCAGGGCCATTTCTGACCCTGCCCTGTGGGTTGACCCCGTCGCGTTACTTCTGGAATTTTCGCCTTGCTCCGGCAAGGGCTAAAAGCCCAATACCGAAAAGGAGCATTGTGGCCGGCTCGGGTACTGGAGCAGAATCGGCTGCACCCAAAGTAAAACCGTGCCAGTTTTCATATGTGTTGTCGAAATTGATATCTGAAACCCATCCGTTGAACTGAATAACGGCATGGAGTTCCCTTCCTGTGAGGACATCTCCCGGACCTTCGGAATAGGTCCCATCTCCCCAGTAGCCTCGACCTTCACTGAGCAGGGTGAAGGATTGGTCAAAATCGTATTCTACTGCTAAACCGCCCTGTCCCATGCTTACAATGGCCATGACAGGATTAAAAACCGCGCTTGAAAAGTGAACCCGGTTGGACGTTGCTCCGACAAGTCGAATCAGTTCACCGGCTGTTGGCGCATTGTCCACATGGGTATTTCCAGTATAGGGTGCGGGAGATCCTTCAGTCCAATAATTTGTTCCTCCACCCAGATCGGCAGAAGCGTATCCGCCAGAGTACGTGACACCCACCCCCCCCATGGTTCCCAGGACTGTTGCGGGGCCGGTTGACGTCCAATCGACCCAGTTAATGGGGACAGCATAAGCGGTGGTAGCTGAGAATAAGAAGCACAGTGTCATCAAGGATTGTACAATACGTTTTTGCATAACAACCTCCATTGTTTCATGGTAAAAGGAATCTTAAAGATACTTGCCATGCTTCAAACTACAGCAACTAATGTACCACGATGTGGCATAATGATTGATGGTCGTGCTATTTATTGCTGTATGCTGCACCTGGCGCAAACAGGAGTGGTTTTTTTGAAGAAGAACCGATCACCCTGAAAAGAGTCCTAGGGAGAGGTAGTGGTAAAAAAATTCATAACACTTGATAATTAACTTCACACCTTAAGAAAATAATGACACAGTGTTTTCTTGAATGTTCAACACAAATTTCCGCCCAACATACTAATTGTATATCCACAAATAAAATTTAGTATGTCTGGAACGGAAAGACAATGGGAGGTTAGACAGGTTCTATGATCAGGTTGGAACAATTTCTTGAAAGCGACTGCGATCCGCTGATCGCTGTGGTACCGGACGCCCGTTTTCTCCTTCAATGGGCCGGTCCCAATTATCGTCATCCCCTGGATGCCACCCAGTTGAAGCGAACCCTGGCAAGGGCGATCGGGAAACAGCCCTCTGTTAAGGTGTTCAAGGCGGTTCTCCAGACAACATCCCAGGTGGTGGGTCATATTCAGTTGATGAACATCGATTACGACAGGGAATGCTGCCGGATCGGACGGGTAATGATATTTCCCGGCCATCAAGGGGCAGGCCTTGGCAAGGAGATGGTCAGGCTGGCCGTCAGGGAGGCCTTCGATTATCTGGGCCTTGCTGAAATCACCCTTGGCGTGTTTGACTTCAACAAGGCGGCCATCGCCACCTATCAACGCCTTGGTTTCGAGGAATATCGGCTTAAGATCGGTGCATTCACATTCCGGGATGAAGCCTGGAATCTCATGGAGATGCGGCTGATAAACGCCTCACTTGGACACGCTTAAACGATGAAGGACAGCCCCAGAACAAGGAAGCACAGGGCAAGGATGAGGGGTTCTTGGCCTGAACGGATGAAGACAGGGTCGGTTCTCTTGTCGCTGTAGCTCCGGGCCTCCATGGCAAGGGCCAGCTGGTCCGCCGATTGAAAGGTCTTTTTGAGCAGGGGAACCGTGGGGCGGAGTAGCCGCTTGACCGGGTTCTTCTCCAGGTGAAAACAGCGGGCCTGCTGGGCCTGGGACACCTCGGACGCTTGCGTGAGGATCAGGGGCATGAATCTTAAAAAAAGACTGATCATGACCGCGACCCGGGTCTCCGGCACAAAGGGGATGGGGCGCAGAAACCACTGGACCGCGCCCTTGACATGGGAGGGCTTTGTGGTTTTGGTAAACACGATTCCCATGAGCATCACCAGGACGAACTTCCAGGAGAGCAGGGCGCCCGCCACGATTCCCTGTTTGGTTGCCGATATTCCCCACAGGTTGATTATGGGTTCCCCCCCTGTGGTGACGGACCGTGAGATAAAGACCATGGCCACCAGGAGAAAAAAGAGTTTCAGCTCCCGAAAAAGCGTAAGCGGCCGGATGGCGGTTGCAATCAGGAGCCCTGCAACCATGGCGGTGATCAGGGAAAGGGGCACCGGCCCTCCCTGGAGGGTGGCAATGCTCATGAGGCTCAGGCAGCACAGCTTGCATCGCACATCCAAGCCATGGGCAAGGGAGGTGGATGGGACATAGGTAAAGAGGGTCAACTGGCCCACGGCTGAACCGCCATGCCGAGCCTTGATGCGCAGGGCTCCCTCACCCCGAACGGTTCCAGGTGTTTCAAGAGTGCCTGGGGAAGATCATCCGCAACAAGGCGGCCCCGGTCCAGGATGATCATCCGGGTGGCCAGGGTGATCACCTTTTCAATGTCATGGGTGGAAAGCACGATGGTGTGGCCCGTCCGGTGGAGCTTTTCGATGCAGGCAATGAGATCCAGGGTGCCCGGGTGGTCCAGGTTGGAAAAGGGTTCGTCCAGCACGATCACCTCTGGATCCATGGCAACGACCCCGGCAATGGCCAGGCGCCGTTTCTCTCCCCCGGACAGGGAGGAGGGATTTCTCTCCCGTAACTGTGACAGCCCCAGGGCGTCAAGGGCAAGGTCGACCCGTTCCTGGATTTTGTTCCGGGCGAGTCCGAGGTTCTCAGGGCCAAAGGCGATGTCATCGGCCACCGTCTCTCCCACGATCTGGGTGTCGGCATCCTGGAACACCAGGCCCACGGCCTTCCTGGCAGCCAGGGGGTCCTTGCGTATGGATCTGCCGTGGACGAGGAGATCGCCTGTGGTGGGCATCAACAGGGCATTCAGGTGCCGAAACAGGGTGCTCTTGCCGGAACCGTTTTTGCCGGCCACCAGGATAAATTCTCCTTTGAAAATCCGGAAGCTGATCTGTTGGATGCCGCCGCCCGTGCCGTCATAATCGTGGCAGAGTTGATTTACCTCAATCAGGGGTAGCGTTCTCATTTCATAACCTTTCTGATGATTTCGGCGGCAAAGACGCCTGCCGCAATCTTGAGCAGGTCACCCGGAATAAAGGGGACCATGCCGGCGAAAACAGCCTTGTTCCAGGCCATGTTGGTGGCAAACTTCAGCCAGGGAACACCGGCGCCGTAGACGATGAGGGAACCTGCAACCATTGCGCCTGTGTCGACGACCCGGGTCTTGCCCAGGCGGTCTGAAATAAGACCCGTGACAAACACGGCTGGAAGGTAGCCCAGGAGATATCCTCCGGTGGGGCCGAAGAGCCGTCCCAGGCCCCCGGTTCCCCCGGCAAATACGGGAAAGCCCAATGCGCCCATCAATAGATAGAGGCCGACGCTTGCAAGGCCCCAGCGGGGGCCAAGGACCAGGCCGGCCAGCAGGACAAAGAGGTTCTGGAGGACGATGGGCACAGGACCGATGGGGATGGCGATAAAGGCGCCTGCGGCAATGAGGGCCGCAAAAAGGGCCGAGTACACGGTTTCTTTCAGTTGATAGCCTTGGTTCATGATTGATTCTCCCTGTGAAAACAGTCTCCGTATATGACCCGTCGTGTGGTGTTATCTTCCTGTTCCAGGATCAGTGCGCCGGTCTCGTCCACATCAAGGGCGACCCCCTGGTGCACATTGTTGAGGGTCTCGATCCTCACCCGCTTTCCAATGGTTGACGTCTGCTCCTTCCACAGGTCGATGATCTCTTTATCCAGAATGTTTTGAAGCATCGCCCCAAGATCATCCAGGAATGCCCCAAGGATCACTTCCCTGGAAACGTCGTGGCCCACGAGGGTGCGTATGGATACGGCATTGGGCTCGTCCTGTTCCGGCTGGTTGTTCACATTGATGCCGATGCCGATGTTGACAAAGGAGATCATGTCCCCCCGGGTCTCCATCTCGGATAAAAGGCCCACAAGTTTCTTGTTGTTGACAAGGATGTCGTTGGGCCATTTGACCCGGGCATTGATGTCAAAGAGCCGGTTCAATGTCCTTGCAAGGCAGAGGGAGGCGGCGAAATTGACCTTGAAGCTCAACGGTGGCGGAAGGTCGGGTTTGAGGATGATGGTGAACCATAGCCCTCCTTTTTGGGAAAGCCAGCTTCTCCTGAGCCTGCCCCGGCCTTTTTCCTGCTGTTCCGCAATCACCACCGTGAAATGGTCGGCTCCTTGTTTTGCAAGTTCCCGCGCCCGGTCCATGGTGGAGTCGACAATGGGGAAAAAACGGGTGGCGGACACCCCCCTTTCAAAGCTGAAACCCAGGAGATCCCGGCAGCTCTTCAATCGATATCCCTTGGGGGATGCGTCCATGTCATACCCTTCCTGGACCAGTCGTTTCATGTGCTTCCACACCGCCACCCGGGAGATGCCGAGGTGGTTGCTCATCTCAACCCCTGAGATGTACTGGGTCTGGGCAGTGCCCAATAATTTTAGGATTTTATCTTTCATGGATTATTCCCCGTTAACCTAGTTTTAAAAGAATGGTTAACAGGAAAAACTTCAAGGGTCAAGGGAAAAACTTTTGTTATGTTCAAACCCGTCCCTCTCTGGTATCATTCTTCCTTTTATCTGTGAATCAGTAGAGATGTTAGGGAGAGGCATTATGGAGAAGACCGCACAACGAATAATTTTACTTGAATCCCAGGATTTTAAGAAATTTTGGCAAGCCAAGGGGCCGTTCAAGTATGCTTTGACCAGCAGGGAGTTTCCGCCTGTTCTCCTGGAGCCGGAGGAGTGGATCTTTTCCGATGATATGAATGCCCTCTTAAAAGAATTGATGCAGTGGGATAAACGGAAAATGAAGTTTGTCCAGGCACCTTTTAATCGGAAAAAAAAGAACATCCTGAAGCCTGAAAGCCTGAGCCCCTGGAGAATCGCAAATTTTCCGGAAGAGTGGGAGGTGGCCGAGTGCTCCTCCTTTACTCCGGTGGGCTATCTCACCGAAGCGGTCACCGAAGCCTGCACCTCTGAAGAAAAGGCAGAGGTTGAAGCGGCATTTTTCGAGCACCTTGCCCGGGACATCGAGACCATCGGGTATGTGCTGCTCTCCCCTGAACCCATTCTCTCACCGGCAACGGCCTATGTGGGCGAGTATCTTAAGGAGTGGATGACGGATGAGGCCGGCAGCTAGGTTCTTATCTTTGGTCTTCGTGTTATTTTGGTAAGAGAATCAGAAAAACGCTTCGGTTCTGGCTTGCCCAGGTTAGGGTATAGTCTCGGGTTCCCAGCGTTGCCGGGATGCGGTGATATGGAAATATATCTGGCGGGGAACCCGATGACTGTATGGTTGTGAAGGTTTTTTATTCGGTGATGTGGAATGCTACTGGGAGAAGGTGAAGAGTACGGTTGATCTCTTTGGTTTGTTTTACGTCCCAGCCTGTGCAGGTGGCTTTACCGTTTAAAAGTGTGTTGATCTCTTTGATGAGTCCGTCAAGGTTGATTACCGGGTGACGGGAAAACACCAATGGAAGTCCGTGGGTGAGGTTGCAGGCAAGACATTTGCCCGGACGCTGTTTCAGGTGAAATTCAAATATGAGGGTGTCGTTCTCTATTCTGGAAAATTCCAGGCTGATATCATAGGCACCTTCGGAAACATCTCCGTAAAGCGCCTCGAAAAAGGTATCCGCCCGGTTTGCCGGAAAAATTTGGTCCAATTTCTCTTTTGTAAAAAGATCTATAGCATCAGTCATGTTCATGATGATTATATCTCTCCATGGGTTATCATTGATAGTAATATAGCCAATCGTCGAACCCTACAATATTTATTTTTTTTGTGCAAGGGCTTAAATCTTTCCTTGAACAATGAGACTTTCGAGCATTCGCTTATAATTAATACCAACGGTTTTAAACCCCTGGGTGCCGTATTTCATGTTGGCCTCGAGCACTAGAAATCTGCCCTGGTGCTCCATGATATCCAGGCCAACGTCGTTCCAGTTGCATTGGCTTGCCGTTTCAAGGGCCAGTTCCAGGGCCTGACAGGGCAGGGGGGAAAAATCGATGATTCCACCCTGGGAGAGGTTGGTTCGAAACTCACCTTTTTTTGCTACCCGCCAGAAGGCAAGGGCGATCTCTTTGCCGATGATGATAACTCTCATGTCCCGGGTCGCTGGAAGGTACTCCTGGATGTAGGCTGGGCCGGGTAACTTCAGGTAGGTTGCCAGCTCCTCCTGGGTTTTGATGAGGAAGATGCCCTGTCCCCTGGCCGATCCCCTGGGAATCTTGGCTACAAAGGGAAAGTCAAAAAAATCGGTGACTGCCTGTTTCTGTCTCCTGCCGTAAAAGATCCGGGTACCAGGGTGGGGGATGTCGAGCAGTTTGAACATGGCCGTCTGCTTGATCTTGTCAAGGGCAAAGGCGTAATTGTTAATGCTTGGAAAAATTCTTTTGCCCATGGTGGTAAAGAGGTCGGCATAGAATGCCGTGGGCCAGTAGATGGTCCCGGCATTGTTGATCAGGTCGACCTCTTTATCGGTGTAGTCGCAGAAGTTGGGCCGAAATCCCAGGGTTTGCACAAGGGAGCTGCCTTTCAGTCTGGCTCCCAGGGCAATGAATGGGTGGGCGTCTGTTTCAAGGGGACGGGATCTGGTTGGCCCGGGCCGGAAACGCCACGACTCCCTTGATGCCGATCTTGGAGAACAAGGGTTCAAGCTGGCTGTCAGTGAAGTCCTGCTGAAGGGTTGAGATGACAAAGGCAACCTCCTCTGGGGGATAGAATTCCCGTATTTCCGAGGCAAACTCAATGGCGGTGATTTCGCTCAGGAAAAGATCTGAGATAATCAGCCCCGGCTTTTCCACCGACGCTTTTTCAAAAGCGTCCTGGGGGGAAAAAAAGGCCATGGGGGTGTACCCTGCCTGGAACAACAGTTTTCCATACACGTTGTGCACCGTTTTTGAGACGCTGATCACCATGGCTCCGGGTCTCTTTTCCTTGGATACTTTTTCAACGATATCCTGGAATTTTTTTGCCGTTGACCGGAGATTCCGGTCCTGGAGTATGGATATATATCCCTTTATGGAGGAAAGGGGGGCTTGTTTTGTGAGATAGTTGGAGGCAATGTAGGAGAAGGTGTCCGAGATCTTGAGGTATTCGATGATGTGCTTTGCCTGGACGTCCAGTATGGTCTCGGCCAGGATCTCCCCCTTTCTTGTTCCGGTTTCGATGCGGTTTTTTATCTCGGCCAGCACAAAGTCAGTGGGGGTTTTCTCAAGAACGTTCAGGGCGGCCATGCGAACATGCAGGGCAGGAGCGTCGATTCCGTTCAGGGTCGATGCCGCGGACTCAAGGCCTGGGAAGGCGCCAAGGGCCTCATAAATGGCAAATTTAACGGAATTGGGCAGTCCCTCTTTTGAGAGCAGGGCATAGAGGCTGCCCAGCATCTGTTCGGGAATGGTTCTGGCGATGATCCTCAAGGTGTTTATCACCAGATCGTGGTTGTCGGAATCAAGGTTTTCTTCGAGCATTTCAATGTTGTTTGCGCCCATTTCCGTCAGGTTTACAAGGGCGTTAAACCGAATGTCCAGCTCCGTTGAGCTGAGGTTGTTGCCGTGGAGGAGTGCCTTTTTGTTTGTCTGGGCATCCGGGACGACCACATCGTCTTTTTCCTTTGTGTCCTCTTCTTTTTGTTTGAGAATGGCAATGGCATCCAGGATAGTCTGGTCGCATTTGACGGTCTGTGAAACTTCTTCCAGGCGGAAAAGGGCCTTGGAAGATCCAATGCGTTCAAGGGCCCATATGGTCTGGGCTTTGAGTTCCGGATCATCGAAGTAGAGATACTCGCTGATCTCATCCACCAGGGCCTGGATAGTGTTTTTTCCGGCTGCCCGAATGGTTTCCGCCAGGATGCCCACATTGGTCTCATTGACGAGGACGTGCTTCATCAGGGGTGCGGCTTCCCGGACCTTTTTTTTGCCCCCGATCTTGTAGAGGATGGGTAGAAAACTAAAGTTGAGGTGGGCCCTGTCCGTGATGAGCTGGAGCAGCCTCTCCCTGATATCGGTGGTGCCAAAATTTATTTGTGAGAGTAAGAGCAACAGATCCCAGGCAATGTCATCCGGCGCCAAGGCAAGTTCGTGCAATACATCCAGTTTTACCTGGTCCGACTCGTCCGGGATGGCAATTAAAATGATTTTTGCGGTTTTACTATCCGATGCCTTCAAGCTGTTTTGGAATCTGGTGATAAAGGTTTTCATGGGGCTCCTATTCATATCCGTTGGGATTGTTTTTTTGCCATCTCCAGGTGTCCCGGCACATGTCGTCCAGGGATTTTTCTGCCTTCCATCCGAGCTCTTTTTCCGCCTTTGCCGGGTCGGCCCAGCAGGCTGCAATATCCCCGGGACGCCGGTCTGCAATGACAAAGGGGATCTCTTTTGAACAGGCCTGTCCAAATCCCTGTATCATTTCAAGCACCGAGTTGCCGCGGCCTGTGCCAAGGTTGTAGGTGACAACCCCCGGATGGGTCAAGAGTTTTGGAATGGCCTTAATATGGCCTGCGGCAAGGTCTGAAACATGGATGTAATCCCTCATGCCGGTGCCGTCCGGGGTGTCGTAGTCGTTGCCGAATACGTTGACCCTTTCAAGCTTTCCAACGGCAACCTGGGAGATGTAGGGCAGAAGGTTGTTGGGAATTCCGTTGGGGTCTTCTCCGATGCGTCCGCACTCATGGGCCCCCACGGGGTTGAAATATCGCAACAGGGCGATGTTCCAGGTCGTGTCAGCCAGATGGATATCTTTCAGGATCTCTTCGATCATCAGCTTTGTGCGGCCGTAGGGGTTGGTCACGGACAGGGGAAATCCTTCCTTGATGGGAAGGGTGTGGGGATCTCCGTACACGGTCGCCGATGAGCTGAACACAAGGTTTTTCACGGAGAACGCTTTCATCACCTCGAGGAGCACCAGGGTGCCGGTGATGTTGTTGTGGTAGTACTGGAGGGGGATCTCAATGGATTCGCCCACGGCCTTCATTCCGGCAAAATGGATCACGGCATCGATGGTATGGGCCTTGAAAACGTCGGTCAGGGCGCCCTTGTCCAGGAGGTCTGCCTTGTAAAAGGAAAGGGATCTGCCGGTGATCGATTCCACACGTTTCAGGGATTCTTCGCTGCTGTTTGAGAGGTTATCCACAACGACGACGTCCCAGCCCTGGTTTAAAAGATCCACGCAGGTGTGACTACCAATATATCCGGCTCCGCCTGTAACGAGAATTTTCATGTCGGGTTCCTGTACTTGTTGAATTGAGTTGATTTCTTTTGGGTGGTTGAGTTCTGTATTTTGTTACATTGATCACAACGGTTGCACTCTTTGGTGCAATTTGTCAATGTTATGATATCATGCTTTGAAATCTTTTTGTTGTCCACAAAAAAATGGTCCGCCATCCACTCCATGGCGTCCAGGAGATCCAGAAGATTCCCGTCATAGGAGCCCTGGATGTAGGCTGTGACCGTGTTTATAAGAAAGTCTGTGCCAAGGGTTCGGCCCGAGAGCTTGATGGTATCAACCAGGTGGGCGTAGTCGTTGATATCCTCCGGCCGGATGAACGGGGACTTGAACAGGCGCTTTGGATCGTTGAACAACACCTTCATGCACCCCCTTTCCCGGTTGATCTCATACCCCCGTTCTCGGACAAGCCCCGTGTTAGTCAGCGCGATCTGGGCATCGTGGGCCGGCTTGAACGGGCACTGGTAGAGACACCCTTCGTTGGCAAGGAGTTCAAGCTTTAAGCCCGGATACTCCTTTCTCAATTGGGTCACAATGGTTTCAAGGGCTTTGGGGTTCCGGTTCAGGGACCGGTCCAGGACAAGTTTCGACGGGCGTTTGAACGCGGTTTGGTCAATGAGGTCCAGGTAGGCCCGGGCCTTGTCCATGGAGTCTATCATACAGTTGATGCCGGGAACCGCCTCGAGTTCGGCAAGGGTGTCTTTGCCGTGGCTGGAGAGGGCATTGAGGAAATAGGCATCGCAGAAGACGATTCCGTTAAGCTGGGAGCGCTCCATGAGGATTTCAAGGTTTTCCATAAGCCCGGTCAGAAACAGGGGGTCAAAGTAGCGGTCGGGGGCCATGAACCGTGAGTTCAACAGGCAATAGCTACGGGGAACGCAAAGTGCGTTAAGCTGTTCGGCAAGTTTTTCCGTGTCAACGTGCTTGAACCTGAGTCGTGAATCCAGCACAGGCCCCTGGTGGAGTCCAAAGTGAACCGAGTCGATCCGGGACCTGTGGCGGTGTATAAAATGGGTGTAATCCCTGTCCGGGATGTAGGGGATGTCGAATTTCATAATGGGGTAAGTTTACACGAGGTGCAGGATCAAAGGCAAGGGAGAAACCCTTGCCGGGGGGCTCCTGATACTTTTTTTGTTTTAGCTTGAACCGGCCGTGGGGAGTTGATATCCTAGTTCGGTTTGTCAAAATAACTTTTTTAAAATAGAGGAGATGCAATGATCACCTTTAATGAAATAGGAATTATCCGTTCCCCCCACAAGGAGCGGGAGGGGGCTCCGATACAGCCTGCCGGGGCCGTTGAGTTTGAAGGACGGGTGGAGGTCTTGCCCGAATTCCAGGAGGGGCTTTCCGACCTTGACGGATTTGAGCGGATCATTCTATTATACCACTTTCACCTGTCCGAGGGATACAGCCTCATGGCAAAGCCCTTTCTCGATGATACCAAGCGGGGACTTTTTTCCACCAGGGCCCCTAAACGACCCAATCAGATCGGGATTTCTATTGTCAGACTGCTGGGGATCGAGGAGAATATCATCCATGTCAAGGGCATCGACATCGTTGACAAGACCCCCCTCATCGACATCAAACCCTATGTGCCCAAATTTGATGCCTTTCCCGATTCCAGGGCCGGCTGGTTCGATGCCGGAACGCGATCCACCGAGTCGACCCGGGCCGATAAACGGTTCACTGTTTAACCGCAAATCTTGACATAACGGTCCATTGGGAGTAGTTATGTCTCTTAATCTAATATATATAGGGGTGAATACAATGACTGAAATAATAGATGTCAAGGCAAGGGAGATCCTCGATTCCAGGGGAAATCCCACGGTTGAGGTCGATATCGTTCTGGCCTGTGGCGCAAAGGGGCGTGCGGCTGTACCTTCCGGGGCTTCCACCGGAAGCCGGGAAGCACTTGAGATGCGGGACAACGCTGCCAACCGCTACATGGGCAAGGGGGTGCTTAACGCCGTTGCCAATGTCAACGAGGTGATCGCTCCTGAGATCATCGGGTTTGATGCCATGGACCAGGCCGGGCTTGACAGAACCATGATTGATATCGACGGCACGGAAAACAAGTCCCGCCTCGGCGCCAACGCGATCCTGGGCGTATCCATGGCCGCGGCCAGGGCCGCAGCCGATGCCGCAGAAATTCCCCTTTACCGGCATCTTGGCGGCATCAACGCAAGGATCCTTCCCGTGCCCATGATGAACATCATCAACGGTGGGGCCCATGCAGCAAACAACCTGGATATCCAGGAGTTCATGATCCTTCCCTTTGGCGCACCGTCCCTTTCCGAGGCCGTGCGTATGGGAACTGAGGTGTTTCATAACCTCAAAATGATTCTCAAGAAGGAGGGGCTCAACACTGCCGTGGGAGACGAGGGTGGGTTTGCCCCGAACCTCAACTCCAATGAAGAGGCCATCGAGTATATCATCAAGGCCATTGAAAATGCAGGCTACCGGCCGGGCAAGGATATCGGCATTGCCCTGGATGC
Source organism: Desulfobacterium sp. (assembly GCA_016342325.1). Lineage (GTDB taxonomy): Bacteria > Desulfobacterota > Desulfobacteria > Desulfobacterales > Desulfobacteraceae > Desulforapulum. The sequence goes on along the minus strand of JAEINR010000010.1, from coordinate 74,060 downwards.
TGCTGCCAGCGAGTTCTACAAAAACGGCAAATACGTGTTTGAATCCGAGGGCCAGGAGCTGACTGCGGAACAACTTGTGGATTACTACGAATCCCTGGTCACCCGGTATCCCCTTTATTCCATTGAAGACGGTCTTGCTGAGCAGGATTGGGAAAACTGGCAGATGATGACCCAGCGCCTGGGCGACTCGGTTCAGATCGTGGGGGATGACACCTTTGTGACCAATCCCGATATTTTCAGAAAGGGCATCTCCGAGGGCATTGGAAACTCGATCCTCATTAAGCTCAACCAGATCGGAACGGTGACCGAGACCCTTGATACCATCCAGATGGCTAAGGAGTCCGGTTACACCACGGTGATCTCCCATCGCTCTGGCGAGACCGAGGACACCTTTATTGCCGATCTTGCCGTTGCGGTGAATGCCGGCCAGATAAAGACCGGTTCCCTCTCCAGAAGCGACAGGGTTGCCAAGTACAACCAGCTGATCCGCATCGAAGAGCAGCTCGGCATGGGCGCCATTTTTCCCGAAGATCTGTTTGTATGATTGTGATGCTTAAAAAAGCATTTGGTTTCCTGGGCGTTCTGGCGGCCTTGTCTTTGGCTGCCGGTACGGCCGGGGCCCATGTGCTCCAGGGACCCCACATCATCGATCTTGCGGTCAAGAAGATCGTTAGGCCCGTGGGCCTTGTGGTTCACCAGCAGACCCGGGTGGTTGTGGCGCCGGAAGGCGAGGATGCCTGGAACCAGACAGAAGAGACCCTCTGGTTTTCCTATCCGGGAAAATTACGGTGGGAAACGGTTGAAGGCGCACCCCGGACCTTAGGGGTCCGGACTGACAACAGGTTTGCCAAGGTGGTGGACGGGATCCTTGTCTCGTCCGCACCTTCCGGGGTGGATCTTTACACCGACCCCCTGCTGTTCAGGGACCGGGAGAGCCTCCAGCATCGCCTTGAAGCCACGGGTGTGGATGTGACCCAATCCTCCCTTCAGCGGTATGAGGAGACGGTCTGCTACGTGGTGGGCGATGGGAAGAATGACCTTGCTTCGACCTTCTGGGTCGACAAGGAGACCTTGTTTCCGGTAAGGTACATCTCTTTTGGTAGTGGCCGACGGGTTGAAATCCTCTACCGAAACTGGCACAGGGTGAGCCGGACCTGGCATCCCATGGAGATAAGCATCCGTGTGGACGATGTTCCTGTCACCGTGATAAACACCATTTCGTTTGAACTTGAATCCAGTTTCTCTGCCTCTCTTTTCGACGTTGATCAGCTCCTGGACAGTTATCCCGAGTTTCAAGGGGTGGAAGCCTCCCCGGAGCCGGCCAGGGAAGATGCGTTGGAACCCTTTGATCCGGAATCCAAGGTTTTGCGTCAAGAGTAAAGACTGTAACAAACTGCTGTAAATGAAGTGATCGAACACTAATTGCCGTGGGCAATGCCATGGCTATATAAAAGAAGAGGAATCAATGTCTGATACGACAAAATACATCTTTGTCACAGGAGGGGTCGTCTCCTCCCTTGGTAAGGGGCTTGCTTCGGCTGCCATTGGAATGCTCCTTGAAAGCCGGGGACTTACCGTAACCATCCAGAAGCTTGATCCGTATATTAATGTGGATCCCGGTACCATGAACCCGTTCCAGCACGGCGAGGTCTTTGTAACGGACGATGGTGCGGAAACCGATCTCGATCTTGGGCACTATGAACGGTTTACCCATGCAAAGCTTGGCAAGCACAGTAACTTTACCACGGGAAAGATCTACCACTCCGTCATCACCAAGGAGCGCCGGGGCGAGTACCTGGGCGGAACAGTTCAGGTGATTCCCCACATCACCGATGAGATCAAGCGGAGCATCTCCCTGGTCTCGGGCGGGGTTGACGTGGTGATCGTTGAGATCGGCGGCACCATCGGCGACATTGAATCCCTCCCGTTCCTTGAGGCCATACGGCAGTTTCGGGCCGATGTGGGCCGGAACAACGTGATCTACATCCACCTGACCCTGGTGCCCTACATCGGTACGGCCGGTGAGCTCAAAACCAAGCCCACCCAGCACAGCGTCAAGGAGCTCAGGGGCATCGGCATCCAGCCGGATATCCTGCTCTGCCGCACGGACCGCTATCTTTCCCCGGATATCAAGGCAAAGATCGCGCTTTTTTGCAACATCGACGATGATGCGGTGTTCACGGCCAAGGATGTTGACTGCATCTACGAGGTTCCCCTGGTCTACAACAAGGAGGGGCTTGGAGACAAGATCCTTCAGAAGCTCAATATCTGGGCCAGGTCTCCCCAGCTCGACGAGTGGCGGGACATGGTGGATAAGTTTAAAAATCCCCGCTCCCATGTCACCATCGCCATTGTGGGCAAGTACGTGGACCTCACCGAATCTTACAAGAGTCTGAACGAAGCCCTCACCCACGGCGGAATACACAACGAATCCAGTGTGGAGCTTATGTTTGTGGATTCCTCAACCCTGAACCTGGAAAACTATGAAGAGATCCTTGGAAAGGCCGATGGCGTTCTCGTGCCCGGCGGATTCGGCTCCAGGGGGGTTGAGGGCAAGATCCTGGCCATCACCTATGCCAGGGAGAACAAGGTGCCCTTCTTCGGCATCTGCCTGGGTATGCACATGGCCGTCATCGAGTTTGCAAGGAATGTGGCCGGCATGGAAGATGCCCACGGTACCGAGTTTGACACCCGTACTCCTTATCCGGTGATCTATCTCATGACCGAGTGGTATGACGAACGGTCCAAGCAGATCGAAAAAAGGGACTCTACCTCGGACAAGGGCGGCACCATGCGCCTCGGCGCCTACCCCTGTGATCTTATGGAAGAGACCTTTGCCCTGAAGGCCTACGGGGAGAAGAGTGTGTCCGAGCGTCACCGCCACAGATGGGAATTCAACAACGCGTTCCGAAAGGAGCTTGAGGATGCAGGGCTTGTGATCAGCGGTACCTCACCGGATCAGTCCCTGGTTGAGATCGTGGAGCTCAAGGATCATCCCTGGTTCCTGGCCTGCCAGTTCCATCCGGAGTTCAAGTCCCGTCCGGAAAATCCCCACCCGCTGTTCAGGGATTTCATCAAAGCCTCACTGAAAAACAAATAGTCTTAAACGGGGTCAAGCCGAATTAGCCTGACCCCGTTGACTTTTCGGTTTCCACACGGTTTCGTCCGTTTTCCTTGGCCCGGTAGAGGGCCTTATCTGCCCGGTGAATCAAATCTTCGCCTGTATCCTCCTCCTTGAGGGTTGCCAAGCCAAAGCTTGCGGTTTGGGTGCCCACGGTGTGAAAGACGATTTCACGAATATTACGGCGAAGGTTTTCTGCCACGGCAGCGGTTCCCCTGAGGTTGGTTTCCGGGCAGATAAGCATAAATTCCTCGCCGCCCCAGCGTCCCAGGATATCGCATGAGCGGCTGTTCTTATCAAGGACGTCTGCTATCCGGCGGAGGACCGTGTCGCCAGCCTGGTGGCCGTGGGTGTCGTTGACGGACTTGAAATGGTCAATGTCGATAATCATCACAGAAAGGGGCCTTTGGTAGCGGCGGGATCGTTGAATCTCACCGGAGAAGGCCTCTTCCAGGTGCCTTCGGTTGAAGAGGCCGGTCAGGGTGTCGGTAATGGAGATGCGTTGAAGCTGCAGGCTCTTGGCCTCGACTTCGGTGTGGGCCTGGGAGATCCTGCGGTTCAGATGAACGAGTTTGCGGTTCCATAGAAAAATTAATACCACTGCAAATAGGGCGACCCCGATCACTTTGAACAGAATCGATCGGTCAAACTCGCTTTCAAACCGGATGGTCGCCCATTTCTGGTAAACGTCGTTCACCTCTTTTTTGGAGAGAGAGCGAACCAGTTTGTCCATGATATCATGGAGTCGGACATGATCCTTCCGCATCCCGATGCGCATTTCATTGAGAACAGCGGTGTGCCCGGCCACCTTCAGATTGGTCAGGCCCAGCTGCCGGATGTTGTTTGTGGCCACGGGCAGATCCATAATAACAGCATCCAGGTTTCCAGCGGAGACCTGAAGCAGGCAACTCCGGCGGTTTTTTACGGGGACATAGAAGACTTCCGGATATTTTTCGGGAATAACATCCCAGATGAACGTGTCCTTCATGATGCCGACCCGTTTCCCGGCCAGCTCATCCATACCGGTAATGAAGGGAAAGTCCTCCCGGGCAATGATTCCGACACTGCAGTTGAGATAGGATGGGGTGAAGTCCAGGAACTGCATCCGTTTAGGGGAGACGCTTGCGATGGTCAGGATATCGGCTTTTCCTGTTCTGACCTGTTCCACGGATTCTTCCCAGGATTCTGTTGGCAGAAGGGTAAATGGAACGTTGAGGCGTTTACTGAACAGCATGAGAAAGTCAGATGTCATACCGGTGACATCTTTTCCTGAAAATGCCTCAAAAGGCATTCTGTCAGGGGAGATGCAGAAGGTTATCTCTCCCTTCTGCTTCAGCCAGTTCCGTTCTGAAAGGGTGAGCCCCACATCTTCCTGGCTGGCACTGCCCCCGTCATTGCCGAACCATTTCTTCCTCAGATCAAGCATCTGGCCGGGGGGAACCGTTTCCAGGCCCTTTTCCAGAATGCCGTGGAGCACCGTTCTCTCTTTAAGAACCGCAAAATGGAGGGAGCCGGTGTCTTGCAATGCCACATCTTTCACCCAGCTGGAGAGTTTCAGGTCCTGAAATCCAAACTTATTGATAAAATAGGAAACAATCCCCTCCTGCTCAACGGTGGCCTGTACCTTGCCCTGATCCACATACTCAAGGGCCTGCCGGGCGTTTTCCACTTCAATGATATGAATATTCGGATAGTTTTTCTTGAAAAAATTAATGGAGGACCACCCCTTGGGCAGGGCGATAATTTTTCCTTCAAGGTCCTTGAGATCCTGAATGTCAACCGAATCCCGCCTCAGAACCAGAACGTTTTTGCTGTGATAGTAGGGATTGGTAAACAGGGCTTTTTTCTCCCGTTCCGGCGTGCGGCTTAGGGAGTGAATCACATGGATATCCCCCTTATAAAACATGGTCATCAGCTCATCCCAGGTGTATCCGTTCACGTATTCAACGTTTAGACCGGTGCGGGCCGCAATCATATTCATCAATTCAATGCCAAAGCCCCGGGGCTCTCCGGATACCACAAAATCAAAGGGAGGCCAGTCGAATTCATTGGAGACACGGATAACAGGGTGGGCTTCCACAAAGCGCCTTTCCTCTTCTGTCAGATGGATACCTCCCTCCGCCCCAGGATTTCCTCCCTCAGCCCCAGGGGGCTGGACCGGTGAGCCATAAACAAATCCTGCCAGGGTGTATCCTTTGGTTGCCATCCCAAGGTCAACAAATTTGTCTGCAATTCGTTTGATCCTTACTTCATCAATGGAACCCACGGGAAAGACATCGGGCTGAATCATCTCATGGGTGCCCTTGGCTTCAAAAACAAGTTTTTCCCTGTCTATCTTTTTAGTGTATTTTTCAAGGATCAGATCGATGATTTCATCCGGATGATTAAGGGCATATTCCCATCCCCGGGAAGTGGCCTCCACAAACTTTTTGGTTCTCCCAGGGTGTTCCCGTACCTGGTCCTCGGAAGTGAAAAGGCTGTCCCCGTAAAAGTCCGCCCCGTAATTGGCAGGGTCTAGAATATTATAGGAAACCCCTTTTTTATCCAATACAAACGGCTGGTTTGTGATATACGCCGTCATGGCATCGGCCTTGCCCGTCGCAATATCCATGGGGTCATAGGTCTGGGGAATCCACTCGATGGCGTCTTTCTCAACGCCGTTGGCCGTCAGAAGCCAGGAAATTTCAACAATCTCCTCGTCTTCAACAGCGCCCATGATTCTTTTCCCCCGAAGCTGTGACGGCATGCGAATGGAAGGGGTTGTAATGATAACCAGGGGGGAGTGCTTGAAATAGTTGGCCAGCATCACCACCGGCTTGCCGTTGAGTCGCTCGAGGATCAGGCTGGACACCCAGACGCCGAAATCAACCCGTCCCTCCAGAACTTCAGTCACAGGTGTCGATTGGGGAAGTCCTTCCCGGAACTCAACGTCCAGGCCTGCACCGGCATAATAGCCTTTTTCCTTTGCCGCGTAATACCCGGCATACTCGAACTGGTGTTTCCAGCTCAACTGCAGGGAAACCTTTTCGGGTGGGGTAAAAGCGTGGGCAGGCGCACCTGTAAGCAGGCATAGAATCAACAGCCCCGCGCAAAGTTCGGGAATTTTCCGGCAGGTGAATCCCGTGGGTGTCCGACAGCCCTTGTCTTTCCAAAACAGTTTTCTACCTAGTGAAAGCAGAAAAACAGTAATCGATTCGGCGCAACGTTGTGTACGATTGCCACCGATTATTGGGGGTATTAGATGATGAATGCCCTTTCTCTCCTTCAAAATCCGATATTCTCTGTTTACGTTATTTGGATATATTTTGAAATCCCATGGGTCTACCCATGAAAATAACCGAATTCACGGTATCTAAACAGCCATTCCATACAAGGGAGAGACAACTAGATTACAAACATATATCATCCGCTTTGATAATGTCTACAACATACGGATAGGAAACTGTTTTTTGGAAAGAAAAGTATGATAAACAAAGAACAACAGCGGTCAGGTCTGCTTGAGTGATCGGAGTCTGAGTCGGTAGGCTGTATAGCGTGCCAGAAGGGACATGGCCCGGCCGCAGGAACTGAACACCGGCACTCCCTTTTGTCTTAATCGTTCATTGATGGGGTCATGGGCCCTGCCCGCATCATTGAACACCACTATGGGCTTTGGGGCAGATGCCACAAGGCCGGGCAGAAGGGTGGTGATGCTGCCGGGAACGGTGGTATATCCCGGGGGGACGTCGGCGGAGGGGGTATCCCCTGTGGCCGGAGACAGAGACCCCAGGGAGATGACGATGGCATCAATGCTTTTGTCCTGGATCATGGCCTCGATGGCGCCCATATATACGCTATCCGGTGCCCCCGGCGTAAGGTCCAGGGGGTTTTTAATGTCCATTATGTCGGTGAGCCGGGCCGTGTCAAAGAGGGCGGCAAGTTTTTTATTTGTGCCGGAATCAAATTCCGCCAGCGCCATACAGGAATCCCTGGACAGAAGAGAGTCGGCAATGCCCACGGTTTCAAATCCGGCCGGGCTCATTCCGGCCACCCGGTTTCCGTTGATCTCTTTGTCGTGGAGGGCCGATGCCAGGTTCATCAACCCGTCAAATTCCTCAAGGGTATCGGTTACCAGGGCACCTGCCTGGGAAAGGCAGGAGGTGCAGACCATATAATCCCCGGCCACGCTGGCGGTATGGCCGGAGGTGGCTTTTTTTCCCTCGGGTGTGCGGCCGGCCTTGTAAACAATGACCTGTTTTCCGTTTCCAACCGCCCGTCTGATGCCCCGGCAGGCATGGAGGCCGTCCAGATCCTTAAAGCCTTCCACATAGACGCAGATGATACCGATGTTTTCTGCCGCTGCAAACCAGGTGATAAAATCGCCAATGGTGAGATCCACCTGGTTGCCCACGGTGATATTATAGGCAGGGTCCCCTGACACAAGGCCCGTCATCCTGACCAGGGCAAAGGCACCGCTCTGGCTGATCAGGGCCACCGGCCCAGGGTCGGCATGACGCCGCTTCGGCGAACAGGCTTCCGGTGTGAAAAAGGTGTCCACTTTTCCCTTGTGGCTGATCATGCCCAGGCAGTTTCCGCCAAGAAAAACAGGGCCGCCGCCTTCAAGGCCGTGGGCATGGTGGATTTTCTCCGCCATTTTCCGTGTCCGTTCCTGGGTCCCTTTTTTTTCCCCGAGCCCGCCGGGAATAAGGATGACGCTCCTGGCCCGTTGGTTGTCAATGATATCGTCAACAAGGGTCGGTACCTGTTGTGCCCCCACGGCGATGACCAGCAGATCCACAGTCCCAAGGCCGGTCAGGTCCTTGACACAGGGGATCCCATCGATTTCATGGGCAACGGGGGAGACAAGGGTGATTTTTTCCCGGGGAAATCCGGCCAGGATAACGTTTTGCAGAATATTCCGTCCGAAATTCATCTTGGTGGCACTGACACCGATGATGGCAACGCTTTGGGGGTGGAGCAGGTGTCCGATGGGGTCGATGCCCCTGTTCCCAAGGACTTTGAAGGGGGGGGCAAATTGACACAACCCGTCCAGGGGGACCATCTCATAGTCCACCATGGCAAAGGGATTGACCTCAAGCTCTTCAATAATATAGGGGGCAGTATCGTTCAGGGGAGAAAAATAATTGCCCACGGCAATAAAGGCACCAAAACACTCCAGAATCTGTTCGTCGGAAACCAAGCGGTCCAAGCCCCTGGTCTGGCCCGATAGTTTTTCATAGGCCATGGTCTTTTGGAATAGTTCAAAAAACTCCTCTTCCGAGACATGGGCCGTGGATGCCGATATCACCGCCTGTCCCGTGCGGAAACGTTCGGCAAAGAGTTCGGTGTCTGTTCCTCCCAATCCTGCGGTAATGACCATACCGAATTCCCGGGTCCACCTGAGGCTGACCAGAAGTTCATTGCCCAGGGCATCGGATTCAGGGGGCAGGTATTGGGTGATCAACACGCCCCGGATCCGTCTGTTTACAGCGTCCCGCAATGCCTTGCCGGACAACCCCTGGTAGGGTTCCAACACCTGGTCCGGGTTGTTTTCCAGAAAAGCGGCAAACCGGTCACTGACGTTGTCCACCATTCGCCGGCTCTCGCTTCTCACTTTCCCGGCCAGTCGCGGCACCACCTTGACCCCGCCCACATCGGACTTGTGTACCACATCCGGGCTTACCACCTTTAAAACTACTTTGTTTTCGGGAAAGGATGCCAGCAGGTCAGCGGTCAGCCGAATGTCCCGGGAAAATAAAAGGTGTTCCGGAACTGATTCCGAGCCAAGGGCTCTTAACAGCCCATAGGTTTCATGTTCGTAGAGCTGATAGCGGTCTTCGTTGGCTGAATTGGCAAAGATCCGGGTCATCTCTTTAAAATCAATGTATAGTTTCATAAGGGTCTCCTATTTGTTCTATGATAGGAAGCTGCTTTTTTGTCAATAAAAGTATTAATTTTCCAGACCGTTGATCACCCAGGTTGCATCCCGCAGCCGTTCTCCGAGGATCTTGATCATGTTGGCCAGGACCCGATTGGCAATATGGGGAAACCGGCGACTGAAATTTTCAAAACCCGACGGGGTAAGAACAAAGCAGTTGCTTTGGGTGAGCGATATGGCGCCGGCCGGACGGGGTCGACCATCAAGCAGGGTGAGATCACCAATGATATCTCCCTGCATGGGGGTGCATACCCAGGCCCGGGTCTTCCGGGCTTCGCATACGCACCACCTCCACATGCCCCTGTTCCAGCAGAATCATCAGTGCTGTGGTATTTAGAAATCCTGATATAACAGGCCATGGCAGGTACTTGACACGTTTTCCCACTTTAAAAAGAGCAAGAAGCACCTGAAAAAAACCACCTGCCGCAGTCGTCATCATCCCGGCTACAATCAAAACAAAGAGTGCTTCCTGCCCGTCTGGAGAAAAAATTCCCGAAGGGGCCAGGGTGGTAAAAACAGAGGCCAGGATAATGGCGTTGTAGGATCGAGGACCCGCAATCATGAACCGGCTCCCACCAAGCAGGGCAACGATGCCGCCCAGGATCACCGATCCCGTCAGGCTTGCGACAATACCTTTTGAAACATAGTCATTCCCTAAGGGAGCAAAAGCGACGGTTCCAAAGACGATGGTTCCCGGCAGAGAGGGACACCCCCCACAGATTCTCCTGCCAGCGGGCAGACGCTTGTACGCGCACAGGCCGGCGTTTCAATATCCGATCTAATCGTTTCATCTGATTTTCATTTTTTAAAGACCCTAAATCCGGATTATCGATTTCACAAAAAGACCTGACCCTGGAACGCAGCGCCAGCGCAATACATCAACATAATACTTTTCGTGATAAAGGTCAGCGGGGCAACGTGATCTGTGGATCTAAGAAACGATTCAACGGATGATCATGCTGGGTAAATCTCCTGATAATTGAATTAGAAAGGGGCTGCACATTTTTATGCTTAAATCGTGTTGCAAGACCCCTTCCTCCAGGGAGGGGAGCAGTTACTTGCCGCCGATGAGGTGCTTCAGTTTCTCGCCCAGGGTGTTTTTGATTTTGACCTGAAGGTATAAATCACCCCGGCCTGGACCGTCGCCTGGGGCAGTCCCCATGCCCGCCAGCCGGATTCGCTGGCCTTCGCGGGTTCCAGGCGGTATCTGGACGACCAGTTTCTTGGACAGTTCCTTATGATAATATGCATAGGGTCCGCCGTCCCTTGCAAGGGTTTCGGAAAGGGTAAGAATTTCGAGGCGCATTCCCCCCATTCCCGGCGCCTGTGCACCGAGAAGCAGTTTTGCCATCATGCCGGGGAGCTTGCTGAAAATACCGCCCGGGGGTAAGGGCTGCCGGAACGTGTCCGGTCCCATGGACCCTCCGAAAAAAAAGAAACCACGGAAAGAAAATCCGGAATTTTTCACATCAAAGGATTTAAATCCGGAACCGCCGACATCCTTGAAAATATCCTCGAATCCACGCAGTCCGAAGTTCCTGGAGATCTCCTCGAAAATCTGTTCGATATCCGATCCCTTGAAAATATCCTGATCCGAGTAGCCCTGGCGGAATTTCCCGGCGGCCGAAGAGCCGAACTGCTGCCGCATCCCGTCATATTCCCTTCGTTTTCCTGCATCGGAAAGGACTGCATAGGCTTCGTTGACCTGTTGCATCTTTTCGGCGGCTTCGGGATTATTCTCGTTGCGGTCCGGATGGTATTCCAATGCCAGATTCCGGTAAGCTAGTTTGATCTCCTTTGCCCCTGTCCCGGGCGATACGCCCAATATCTGATAATAATCGTCCTGATTCATTTTTTGTTTTTATCGACTCCGGCACGCCCCGCCTGTGGCGGCAGATGCCTGAAAACTGTTTAAATTAAAGAACTCAACCGGACAAGCCGGAACCAAAGCGTATTTCTGATTCTTTTGCCAAAATCATTGGTAAGAACCTATACTACTATTATTGGTCAGGATGCTCAAGATTCGAATGTGATTTAGGCGTTTATTTAAAAATCGTGTCGGCTGATCGGTATTCTGTTTGCAAATAGGGAACAATGGATAGAGATAAAACAATTTTCATGAAATAATACCTGATACAGCGGAACCCAGATAATTGTGAATGCGAAAGCTTAAAAAAAATATGGTTCAGAACAAAAATAAGTAATATGGACTTAAGTTGTTGCAATTTTAACCCTATACGACTATATGGATGCATGGCGATAACCTTTTTAAGGAGGCAAAATGGAGCAACATGAAGTAACATATACTGAAGCTGATGAGATTAAACATATCTCTTATCAATTTATGTACAAAAATTCCCTTAAATCCGTTATGACCTACGTTGTTCTATTCCTGGTTTTGATTTTCGGAACCACTTATTTTAAAGACCATACGCTTTTTACATCCACCGTGGCTCTGATTATTGTGCTGTTTTCAATCCTCAGAATTGTGGCTGCTTTAACTGTAAAGAAAAAGTACATGGACAATCCTGACCGGTGGAATAAGGTTTTTTTTACCCTTACGACTATATCGGCGTTAATATGGGGCATTTTCTGCGCAATGTCCGTTCGCTTTTACGGGCCTGATTCCCTTATCTCCGTTTATGTTTTCATCGTGACATGCGGCCTGATATCCGGGGCCGTTAAAACCCTTGAGCCTGAAATTTCGATGATGACTACCTTTATTGTATTAATGTTACTTCCCACCTTCGTTGGTGCACTGATCGACGGGATATACACTTATGCAGGAATAACCGCTCTGTATATGACTGTGATTCTTGCCATCGCCAAAGACTCAAGTGCATCATACAAAGCCGCACTCAGAAACAACCTTTTGATTCAGAAACAAAAAAAACAGATGGAAATTACCATTGCAGAACTGTCAACCAGTTCTGCTGCCCTGAATGAATCCTCAGAATCATTAAGCAGTATTTCGACAAATATGCATTCTGATTCTGTAGAGATGTCATCGAAGTCAGACGGTGTCGCAACCGCAGCAGGAACGATGAACTCAAATATCGGTTCAATTGCTGTTGCAACAGAAGAGACCGCTGTTAATATGAGCACAATTTCAACCGCTATGGAACAGCTTGTAACAACGATTGATGAAATCGCAAGCAGGGCCGGCGACACACTGGGTGAGATGTCTAACGCAGTAAGTAAAACGGGTTATGCCTCCAGGAATATTGATGAGTTAAGTAAAACAGCCGAGGAAATCGGCAGCGTAACGGAAATAATCACTGATATCTCTGAGCAGACAAATCTCCTTGCACTTAATGCCACCATTGAAGCTGCAAGAGCAGGCGAAGCCGGAAAAGGGTTTGCTGTTGTTGCAAACGAAATCAAGGAACTTGCAAAACAAACTGCGGATGCAACTTCGAAAATTAAAGATCAGGTTGAAGAGATTCAAACATCCATCGGAGACAGGGTACAAGACATATCTGAAGTAACCGGCGTTATTAACAGGCTGAACGATATTGTTACAACACTTGCATCTGCTGTTGAAGAACAGTCCGCAACAGTTAACGAAATATCGAATAACATGGAACAAATGAATCTGGGGGTTTCTGAAATCAGCAGGAATATCTCAAAAAGCACTGCCGTTACATCTGACATAGCAACAGATATCGCAATTGTCAGCAGTGTTGCTGAAACCATTACCCAAAGAAGTGCTGATGTGAAAAACAGTTCTGATGATCTCCGAAATTTGGCCCATAAGATGAATGACCTTGTTCATACACTTTCAAACGATCATAAATAGCGACGGTTATACTTTTTAGCCAGGGTGTTTTATAATTGGGATAAAAAAAGGAGTGAAAAATGAAGGTTATCATTGATTTGTGTGTGGTGCCCCTGGGTGTGGGGGTGTCAGTTTCCGAATATGTTGCCGCCTGCCATAAAATCATCACGGGGGCTGGGCTCAAATCAGAACTCCATGCCTATGGCACCAATATCGAAGGGGATTGGGACCATGTGTTTGCTGTGGTAAAGGAATGCCACGAGCGAATACATGAAATGGGGGCGCCAAGGATTACCACCACAATCAAGGCCGGCACCCGGACCGACCGGGATCAAACCATGGCCGACAAGGTGGCCAGCGTCATCGAAAAGGTATAGACACAACGGCCGGGTATGGATCAGGGGGGCAGGTTCGGAAACCTGCCCCGTTGCGTTACGCCCTTGCTTCGATTTTTTCTGCAATCTTCTCGGCTGAATCGCCGAACAGGGTATCGATGCTCACAAGGTCAAGGAGTTTGTCGTCCCATTTGGGGATGCTTGCGGACTCGAGGATGGTATCCTTGATCCGGGTGTATTTACCCCCAAGGGCCTTGGTCTTTTTCATGAGGGACACCTGGTCTGCCGCCTTGAACCCCACGTTCAGGGAGAGGATGTGTTTGATGACCGATGAGGTGTGGCCCGAGGATGAGAGCACGGGTATCACAAGGATGCTCTTATTGTCTTTGCGGCCCTTGCCGATATAGACGTTGCCCTCTCTGACGATGATGTTCTTGGTGCCCTTGAGCTGGTGGTCGTTCTCCACCCGGGAGACTTCGCCGGCAAGGATGCCGGTTTTCTTGACCACTTCGATGCGGGTTTCAGATGACGGCTCGCCAAGGAGGGTGAGGCCGGAAATCCTGTAGCAGAGGCCGCCCTTGATTTCGGAAAGCACCTGCTGGAGGTTTTTCAGCACCATGACGTTCCTGTTGGTGAGCTGGGCAACCGCGATACCGTGGGCCTCAAGTTCGTCAAACACGATGCCTTCAAAGGTTTCGCTGATTCTGCTGGTGCCGACGGTGACGGTCTTTGCCTGGTGCTTGATGGCGTCCACCGGCCTTGCCATGGTGTTGATGGATTCCCCCATGTTTTCGAAGAACGCATTGAGCATGTTGGCAGGGGTGCCCATTTTTGCAAAATCCATCTCAAAGTCCGACACGGGGAGGCGGCCTGAGAGATATTTCATCAGCAGGGTGATGTTGGTGGCGTTGTCAAGGCCCAGGGCCGAGGGAAAGCGTTTCTCCCTGCGCCGTTTTGAAAAATCGGCGTAGAACCGGGCAATGCTCTCCCTGAACCGCTTCTCAAGAATCACCTCATAGATGTCCCGGCCCATGCTGGTGAATTCATCCAGGAGGTCCTTGATTTCGTTTCGGGCGGTGTACATGAACTCCGAGCCTTCGTTGATGGCGAGGGCAGCATAGTAACCCCAGATGTGGCCCACCAGGGTGTTGAGGATCGGGGCCAGGTGTTCTGCGGTACGGGGCACCTTGAACACGTCGCTGCTGTATGGATCAAACCGGTTTTCCCCCTCGTTGGTGATCACAACAGGGGCTGCCTTGTGGGCGTGGAAGATGGCGGTGTCTTTGATGATGTCACCGAGCACACTTTCCCGGGTGCCTGCGGCACAGATGATGATCAGGGGCTCGGACGACAGATCAATGTGCTTTTTGTCCTCGACAAAGTCCGACGAGATGGTCTTGTAGCAGAGCTCGGACAGTTTGATGCGGATCTCGTCGGCCGAGGTCTTGTTGGACCCGCTGCCAACGGTGGCCCAGTAGCTTTTCTGAACGGACAGGCGCTTGGCTGAACGGCCGATCTCCTCCTTCATGGCGAGGACTTTTCTCATCTTGTCCGGCAGGGCGGCAAGCGCGTTGATCTCCTCGGTGATCCGTTCCTTTGTTATCGCCCCCACAATGGCGGCCATGTGAAGCCCGAGCATGGCGCCGGCAGTGATCTGGGAGTAGAACGCCTTGGTGGAGGCAACGGACATCTCAATGTCCCTGCCGCTGCTTGTGTAGAGAACCCCGTCTGTCTTAAACGTGAGGTCTGAATCCCTGCGGTTGACAATGGCAAGGGTGCGGGCGCCCCTGGATTTTACCATGTCCACGGTGCGGTTGGTATCGGTGGTGGTGCCGGATTGGCTGATGGCGACCACCAGGTCTTCCGCCATGGAGTCGGTGTCCCCGTCCTTTCCCCGGATGGCGAAGCCGGAAAGTTCCGAGGATTTCAGGGCCCGGATCTGGATGCCGGTATCAACAAGATAGGAGGCGAGGATGTCGGCGCAACCCTGGGCTGCGACCCCTGCCGTTCCCTGGCCGATGAAGTAGATCCGCTTGATTTTTCCCTGTTTCAGTTCGGATTCAAGGAACTCCGGAATGACCGACCGGTCCAGAATCGTGGTATAGAGGGCGGTCTCGGGGCAGGTCTTCCACTTGTTTTGCAGGGTCATTTCCACGGAGGTCGGGGCCTCGGAGATCTCCTTTAAAAAGTAGTGGGGATAGTTCTGGCGGTCGATGTCCCTTCCGGTGATCTCACTGGTCTGGATGTCCTCCTGGCTGATCTCGATGGGGGTGCCGTCATAGGCAAGGGAGCTGAGGCCGGAGAGCCCGCCGGAAGAGTTTTGGTCCAGGACCATGATCTGGCCGGCTTTTTCGCCATTGAGCTTGAGAAAGGTCTGGGTCTCTTCAACAAGACCGTAGAGTTCCGATACCGCAATGTAGTGGTCCGGGGCAAGGCCGATGAAGAGCGCCTGTCCGCTGCCCTTCTGGGCCAGAAATAGCTTGCCCGGAGCAAGGTCCGTGTGCATGCTGATGGCATGGGAGCCTTTGAATTCATTGACGGCCAGCCTGAAGGCCTCTTCCACGGTCTCCCCCTGCCTCAGAAAGTGCTCGATCTCAAGGGGGATGATCTTGGTGTCCGTGGTGATATCCGGGGCAATGGCGTCGTACCTGTTTTCATAGTCGGCCTTGAGTTCCCGGTAGTTGTCGATATCACCGTTGAGACTGACATGGATGATGCCGCTCTTTTCGATCTCTTTGTCCGTGGGTACGTTGTCCACGGGATGACAGTTCGCCTCGGTGATGTCCCCCACCGATGCCCATCGGGTGTGGGCCGAAACCGTGCTGAACAAAGCGTTTGCCCGGGTCAGGATCTGGAGAATCTGGTCGTTTCGGATCTGGCTGCGAAGAAACGAGACATTGTCCCCCAGGGCACCGATCTCAGCGGCAAATTTATAGACCATGGCGATGCTGACAAGGTGCTTGCCTTCGTCGTCATGGGTATCATGGACCGTGATGCTGTTGTTGGTGAGAACCAATCGGTTGGTTCGCTGCTTCAGCTGGTCCCCAAGGCCTGTCTTGATCAGCAGTTCCCGGAAATCTTCAAATTCCGCCTTGGTAAAGACAAAAAGAAGGGAGATTCCGGCAGAATCCCGGCCCCTCACCTCCAGGCGGTCGATGCTGTTGAGCACGGCATTGATCTTCTTGAAACTCGTGATCTGTTCCATTGTTCCGGGATTGGAGCAGTAAAGGGAAAGGTCACGGATCCGTTCAAGGTTTTCCAGCACCTCTTTTTTAAGGCACCAGATGATGTCCTGGAGCTTGTCGATTCGTGGGGCCACGGTGTCGACCTCCCTGGCGGCAAGGTCGGCCATCCGCTGTTTGAGCTCGTCTTTTTCCTGGATGAGGAGGGCGTACAGCGCTTCTATAAGGGTGACCAGGGCTTCCTCCCTGGATCCATTGGAATAGAGTTCGTAAAACGGCACTTTTTTTCGAAGGGTATGGGCCTGTGCAAGAAAGAGGGAGAGGCGCTCATCTCCCCCCAGATAGTTTTCCCCAAGGTCGAGCCCCTTGGAAAGGCAGACGGTCAGCGAACGCTCCCGGAGAATGTCCATATCCTGTTCCATGGACGGAAGATCGGCCGCTTCACCGGGGTCGCCGGCACCCGTGTAGCTCACAAGGGAGGACAGACCGCAGCAGAACGTGTTGGGTCGAACCGGGAAGAAAACCAGGCTGTTTTCCCCGGCTCGGGCCGGGGATTTCCCGAATTGGATGGACATGGAAAAGAGTCGTGGGAAAATTTTCTTCAGCGTGAAAAGGCGTGGTATGGGAAATGGCATGATGTCCTCCGTTCCAGGATTTTAACCGTTGTTGATCGTTGTTTTGTTTGATGCAAAATAGGATTTGAAATAGTGTTTGAACATCATCTTGCCGTAGCTTGCTGCCCGGGTTCCGATGTACTTTCTGTGGCCCACGACCACGGCCAGGGCCAGAACTTTGTCCCCGTTTTTTTCCTTGGCAAATCCAGTGAACCAGTCGTACTTGACGGTGTTGTCCTTGTTATAAAGCGATCCTGTCTTGCCGCCGATATCAAGCCGTGAAAGGGTTGAATCCCGCTTGAACCGCCGGAAGGATTTACTGGCCGTACCCGAGGTGATGGTCTTTTCCATCATGGACATGACGGCCCGGGCTGTTTTTGGATCAATGGCTTTTCCGGAGACGGATGGTGTATTGGTGTATAGCACCAAGCCGTTGGCGTCGGTAACCGATTTAACCATTGACGGCAGGGGGGGCTTTCCCTGGTTGACGATGGTGGCCGACATCAGGGCGCCGAACATGGGGGAGATGGTGGTCGTTTTGTTGAACCCGCATCCCACCTCTGCCTGCTGGTAGGCGTTGTCTTTGATGATAATTTTTCCGGAATCAAAGGGGAAATCCGAATCCACCTCTTGGTTGAATCCGAATGTACCGGCGTAGTAGCGAAGTTGTTCCGTGTTCAGCCGGGTGGATGCGATTTTGCCGAATACCGGGTTGATCGATTCCGCAAAGGCCTTGCCAAGGGAGACCTTGGTGGTGTAGCGGTTTTTGTTGTCCTTGAGCTGCCGCTTGTAAAGGGTGTATTTCCCGCCGTTGAAGTACATGGGGGTTTGGGGGGTGTACCCCATTCCCTCTATGGCTGCCGATGCCGTCACGATTTTAAACACGCTTGCGGCCGGATAGTTTCCCATGGTGCAGGGGTTGGCCTTGGGGTTGGCAAGGTCAAACCCTGCCATGGCAACAATCTTGCCTGTGGCAGGTTCCATGGCAACCATGCCGATGCGCTGGGGCTTTCCCCGGGTAAGGGTTTTGAGCCCTTCAAGCTTGGATGTGAGAAACCGTTGAAAGGACGGGTCAAGGGTGGTTTCGATGGTATAGCGATCCAGGTCATGGTCCACCACAATGGTGGATGTCTCGGCATTGAACAACAGGGACGGATCCAGCAGTGCTTTCAGATCCTGCCGTGTCAAACCAGGGCGCGGTACCGCCGCCTCAACTTCCTGTTCCCCCATTTTCAGCAGGGTGTCAAGGGGGAGCGATTGCTGCACCATGGCCATGATATCCGGCAGGCCGGGGATGTTTGCCGTGGTGATGCCGAACATGGCGCCGACACAGAGCAGGACCAGGAGAACCAGCTTGAAGAGCCGGGAAAGGAATTTTTTCCTTTTTGACTCGAACTGAATATCTGACTGGAAGGCCCGCCAGTTGGTGTTTTTTGTGTGATTATGCAACCGCTCTCCCATTGCTATTTTATCTGGTTTCCTGGGTTGACCGCTTTGTCGAATCCGGTCAGGGCAAGGCTCTTACCGTCGTTTGCCGCAAGCACCATGCCCTGGGAGATCTCTCCCATGAGTTTGGCAGGCGCCAGGTTGGCAACCACGACAACAGTTTTCCCGATAATCTGGTCGGGATCGTAGTCTTTTGCTATACCTGCGATGACCTGGCGGGGCTCTTCCTCACCCAGGTCCACCTTGAGCTTGAGCAGCTTGTTGGATTTTTTGATCTTTTCAGCCGAAACAACGGTGCCGCTTCGCAGGTCGATCTTTGCAAAATCGTCGATGGTGATTTCAGGTTTCAGGGGTTTAGCTTTGGCTTTGGCTTTGGCTTTCGCTTTGCCAGGGGCTGTTTGGGAGGCTGTTTTTTTCGCAGCCGTGGTATCGATCCTCGGAAACAGGACCGGTGCCTTTTCAATAACGGTGCCGGCGGCGGTTTGGTGCCAGGGTATAATCTCCTCCATGGTGTGGAACTCCCGGTCGGCAGGCATTTTGATGTTGAGGAGGGTTCGCATCTTGATCGACGTTTCGGGCATGATGGGATAGATCAGGTCGGCAACGGTTCTCAACCCTTCCACAAGGTTGTACATGACCGTTTCCAATGCCGACGCTTTTTCCTCGTCCTTTGCAAGGGACCAGGGCGCCTGGGTGTCGATGTACTTGTTCATGGTGCTGATGAACTCCCACACGGCAATGACGGCCTTGTGGAACTCCGTGTTCTCCATGAACCGGCTATAGTTCTCAATGCATTTATCCGCCTGGGGTTTGAGGGTGAGTTCTTTGTCAAGTTCAGCGTCAAACCCGGGGGTGCTTCCCTCAAAGTAGCGGTGGACCATGGAGACCACCCTGGAAAAGAGGTTGCCAAGGTCGTTGGCAAGGTCTGAGTTGATCCGCTGGACAATGGTATCCTCGGTAAAGTTGGAGTCCAGGCCGAACACCATCTCCCGCATGAGAAAGTACCTGAAACTGTCCGTGCCGTAGGTGTCGGTCACCTCCACAGGATCGGTGACGTTGCCGATGCTCTTTGACATCTTGGATCCGCCCACGTTCCAGAAACCGTGGACATTGAGGCTGTGGTAGGGCTCGATGCCAGCCGCCTTGAGCATGCAGGGCCAGTAGATGCCGTGGGGTTTGATGATGTCCTTGGCAACAAAGTGGCGGGTGTTGGGCCAGAAGCGGTTGAACAGCTCTCCGTCAGGGTACCCCAGGGCCGAGAGGTAGTTGGTCAGGGCATCGAACCACACATAGGTGACATAATCCGGGTCAAAGGGGAGGGTGATGCCCCAGGTGAGCCTTGATTTAGGCCTTGAGATGCAAAGGTCCTCCAGGGGCTCCTTGAGAAAGGAGAGGATTTCATTTTTGTAGCGTTCGGGTCGGATAAAGCCAGGATGGCTATTGATGTGATCAATGAGCCACTCCTGGTATTTGCTCATGCGGAAAAAATAGTTGGATTCTTTGATGGTTTCCGGCACCGTGCCGTGGTCCGGACATTTTCCGTCCACAAGCTCCCGCTCCTGGTAGAAGCGTTCACACCCGAGGCAGTAGATCCCCTCGTAATCGCTGAAGTAGATGTCCCCTGCCTCGTAGATCTTGGATAGCAGCCCCTCCACCACCTTGATGTGGTCGGGATCCGTGGTCCGGATGAAGTGGTCGTTGCTGATGTTCAGCTTTGGCCACAGGTCCTGGAACCCCTGGCTGATCTTGTCGGCATAGGCCTTTGGCGTCGTATTTTCCCGGTCTGCGGCCTCGGCAATCTTGTCACCGTGTTCATCGGTTCCGGTGAGAAAATAGGTCTCCTTTGAACACATTCGGCTGTAGCGGGCGGCAACGTCCACTGCAATGGTGGTATAAGCGTGTCCAAGGTGGGGCTTGGCATTGACATAGTAGATGGGGGTGGTGAAAAAATTGGGATCGCTTGTTTTCATTTATCGAATGTTATCCTTTGCTTAGATCTTTTAGGTCGGCTTCGATTTCAGAACCATCTTCAAGGCGGAGTGTCACCGTTCCCTTGAGCACGTTCTGGCGAATCACTTTGCCTCGGCCTTTAGCGGTGTCAAGGACCTTGCCAGGTTTTGGAAGCTCTTTTTTCAACAGCTTGTAGGTCTTGTTTTCAAAGGTGAGGCAGCACATGAGCCTGCCGCACAGGCCTGAAATTTTTGTCGGGTTCAGGGAGAGACCCTGTTCCTTGGCCATCTTTATGGACACAGGATCAAAGTTCTTCATGAACAATGAGCAGCAGATCTCCCGGCCGCACCTGCCGAGTCCGCCGCACTGCTTTGACTGGTTCCGAATACCCACCTGGCGCATCTCGATGCGAATGCGGTACTCCTTGACAAGGATCTTGACAAGTTCCCGGAAGTCGACCCGGCCGTCGGCCGTGTAGAAAAAGGTGAGCTTGGCCGCATCAAAGGTGCTCTCCACGGAAAAGAGGTTCATCTTCAGCCCAAGCTTTGAGATGCAGCCCTGGCAGAAGTCAAAGGCTTGCTGCTCAAGCGCTTTGTTCTGTTCCCTTTTTTTGAAATCCGCTTCCGTGGCAATGCGGAATACCTTTTTGAGCTGCTTCTTTTTTTTCTCAGATTCAAGGGGTGCCGGCGGCACGGTGACAACACCGAACCCAAGCCCCTGCTCTGTTTCGACAATCACCTTGTCCCCTATGTTGAGGACAAAGGCGCCGCAGTCAAAATCGTATATTTTACCGGCAGGTTTGAACCGTATACCTGCAATTTTTGTCATGATACTCTCCTGTTGGACGGTTATGGCGTCAGGCCGTTTGCCTGGCAGGTATGAGTTTAAGGAAAAATGCTTCCAAGGTTAATCTGACACCTGCATTGGCTTTGATTTTTTTTTCAACCCTGTGGAGCTCCGTGAGCCATTCCAGGGCGTTCTGAGCCAGGGCCTGTTGTACCGGCTCAATTCTTACAATATCCTGTAAAAGGGGTGAAAAGTCAATGTTAACAATGGTGTCGGGGTTGTGCCCGAACACGGCAATGTCCCTGAAAAAGGTCCTGATGATGGCCAGGGAATCCTTTAAGAGCTCGGGTTCCCGGCCGATCTTTTCCGCCAAAAGGAGGAGGGCGGTCCTGTCGCTCTGGTTACCACCTTTGATCAAGGCGGCTGTCTCGGTGATGAGCCATAGCCGTCTTTTTATCCAGTCCGTGCCGTTGCTGTCCGCGGACAGGTTGAGTAAGCGTAAGGCTTTGTTGAGGCTCCCGTCGGACCATGATGCCGCAACCCTTGCCATGGCAGGGTCGATGTGGTGGGCGTCCACCAGGGTTTTCCGGATGCTTTCAAGGCTTGCCGGTTTGAACCGCACCTGCCGGCACCGGGAGAGGATGGTCTGAAGAAGGGTGTCGGTTGTTGCTGCGGTCAGAACGAAAAAGGTACGTTCCGGCGGCTCTTCAAGGATCTTCAACAGGGCGTTTGAGCCTTCCGGGTTCATGGTATCCGCGTCCTGGATGAGAATCATGCGGAATTGGGCCTCATGGGGTTTTACCGTGATGGCCCCGTAAAGCTCCCGAATTTGTGCAATTCGAATGGAACCCTTTACCGGCGCAACCCGGATGATGTCGGGGTGCATTCCGGCGATCATCTTTTTGCATGATTTGCACCGGTTGCAGGCAAGGATCTTGGATGGCCCCTCCCCCTGGCAGTTGGCAGTCCGGGCAAACTGCAATGCGGCGTCTTGCTTGCCGATGCCCGGGTTGCCCAGGAGCAGAAGAGCATTGGGTATTTTCCGGGTTTCAAGGATGGTTGTCAACGCCTTGGGCAGGCCTGACTCCTTGCATTGGCAATGCTCCCCTGCTGTGTCATAAACAGGCATGTGCTAATAATCGACCCGTTCTTTTAACTCTTTACCGCATTTGAAAAACGGCAGTTTCTTTGACGGAATCGTTACCTTGTCCCCGGTCTTTGGGTTTCGACCGGTATAACTTTTGTAGTCTTTGATAAAAAAACTGCATAGACCGCGTATCTCGACCCGCTCGTCTTTTGAAAGGGCATCGGTCAATGAATCAAAAAATATTTGAACAACTTCAGCGGCTTCAGTTTTTGTAAGATCTGCCCTCTGTTTCAGGACGGAGATAAGTTCAAGTTTATTCATAAATCCTCTTTTGTGTTGTCTGGAACAGGTTCTTCAGCAAACCAGTGTGCGAGACCATTTTTCCGTAAAAAAAATTAACCCACCAGGTGGGCGCAACTCACTATCTAAACAAATTTTAATACTATGTCAAGGGGTTAGGAAAGGATGTCCGGCAAAAGTTCCACGTCATCCCTGTCAATTTCAACCCCTGCGAACTGGCCCAGGGTTTCAATCTTTACGATCACCCGCTCTTTGCCCTTGTAACGCAAAAACTCTCCTTTCACGCCTGAAAAGGGCCTGCTCACCACCATCACCATCTCACCTTTCTTGAGCGTGCCTGTGTTGCCGCTGATGATGTCATGGCCGGTGCTTGTGATGATTCTAAGGGATTCTATGTGGCTGGCTGGAACGGGAACCGGGCCGCCGGAAAACCCCAGCAGGCGGACAGCCCCCATTGTTTTAAGTACGTTCAGGTGTTCCAGGGGGTCGAGGCTGATGTTGACAAATAGGAAGCCCGGAAACAGGGGGACATCGAGCATCAGCTTTCTGTCCTTGCGCCGACTCTTTACCTTGATCTTGGGAAGAAACGCCTCAATGGATTTTTTCTGGATGTCTTTGAAAACAACGTTTTCAAAGCGGCTCCGTGTGAGAAGGGCGTACCAATGCTTGTCTTGAATCATTTTTGTCCAAATGCTCCAATGCCGTACAGGGTTACAATAAAACCAAAGGATCTGTCGCCGGGTTCGTCTTTATAAGCCACAAGCAGGGACCAGCATTCTTTGCGATACTCAATGCCGGTCAAGGCTTCGACCCGCTCTTTTTTGAACAGATCCTCTTCATAGCTGAAAAAGGCGCTGAGTCTCGACGTTATGGTTGTGTCAAGCCTCGTGTAAAACGTCTCCGAAGGATCCTGCTTTACCGGTTCGGTCCGTTGTCGTTTGTATCTGTATCGACCCTGGATGGCGTCCCCCCGGTTGTCCCGCAAAGTAAGGCCTGCGTTGTGCGCCATGAAGTGGTTGTCATAGGGAGACCAGTCGGCATCCAGATCCAGGGAAAGCCAGGAACAGGGTGAAAACTCACTCTCCAGGGAGATGTCGGAAAAAGACTGGGAAGAGTCGAATCTCACGTCATCGTCGTAATGGGTTTGATCTTCAAAGTAGCCGGTCTGGAAGAGTTTTATCCAGGCAAACTCGTGGTAGACATACTCTTCCTTTGTGGATTCCGTGCCTTTGGATTTCAGCTGTTCCCCGGGATCGTTCATATCCGGCGTTGCGTTGGCGGGCGTTCTCTTTTTTGTGATGAACCGGTTGGTCACCGACCAGGTCAGGTCATTTCTCCTGGCGATTCTGTCCATGCCGTCGAAGAAGGGCAGGTCGTCCTGGTCCTCATCCGGGATGTAGTGGTACTCAAGGGCAGGGGTGACTTCGTGTTTGATCTTTTCGGCAAACCCGTTGGCCGGGTTGAACACCCGGGAGACCTCGGTGGACAGTTTCAGGTTGAGGTCATAGAGTTCCCGGTGGTTGAATCCCTCGTCGTTTCCGGCGGCGTGGTCGTACGCGTCCGAATACCAGAACGTCTGGCGCACACCCAGGGACGGCTCCAGGCTGAAGTATTGTCCGGCCCGCAGCGGCAGATAGAGGGTGGGGTGGATGTCTGTGCGCTGGCCGTTTATCTTGGCGGCTGTGGTGTCCTGCCGGTAAAAGCTTTTGAACTCGGAATCGATATCCATGTACAGGGCGGTTTGCTTGATCTGCTGCCGGACAGAGTTGAATTCCAGGGCCGGAAGGGTCTGCAGGGTCGTGTCATCACTGTTGTCCCTTCTTGCAATGACATTGTCATACCAGTCAACGTTCATGTTCAGGCTGTAGGCGGACCAGGTTTTGTTCAGGTTGAACTGGTTGGCCCGGACCGTGTCGTCGTAGTCGTCCATGGTTCTGCCGAAGGTGTCTCCAAAATAGTCCTGGGTTTCGGTGAACCCGGTGTAGCCGTCCTTGAATTCATGGAGATAATCGGCATCACTCACAAGATCCAGGTCCAGTTTTGCCGTCCACTGACCCGGAAGGTTCTGGTCATGCTTCATCCTGAACCAGTACCGGTCCGTGTTGGTCCTGTTGGGGGTGCTGTCGTAGCGGTAATCCTTGGTGGCGTCGGTGCCGTCATCGATCTTGCGGTCGTCCATGAAATCCAGGAACGCGGTTCCCTTGGAACCGTTGTCAAGTAGATAGCGGTACTCGGCTCCCAGCTTTATGCCCCGCTTGTCCATGTAGTCGGCGTAGAGGGTCGCATCCGAGCTTCTGGAGAGGGCAAGGAACAGGGGCTGGGTGAATTGAAATCCCTTTCGATCTGAAATGGCGTATTGGGGTGCAAGTAAGCCGGTCTGCCGCTTTGTCTTTGCCGGAAATGCCAGAAAGGGCGTGTACAGTGCAGGCACATTTTTTGCCCAGACGGTTGCGTGCTTGGCAAATCCATATCCTTCCATGGTGACCTTCACATCCCTGGCCGAAATTTTCCAGTCCGGGTCGTCACCGGAACAGGAGGTGAGGGAGGCTTTCCCGGCCTGGTAGGTATCCTTGCCGGTTTTTGTGATTTTGTCTCCCCTGATATAGAAGTTGTTCTTCTGGATAAACACGGTGCCGTCGTAGATGGTCCCGGTCTCGGTGGCAAGGTTGAGGCGCATGGATTCGCAGGTCACCGTGTCTTCTCCTGAGATCAAGAGTACATGTCCCCTGGCCAAGGCATCTTTGGTGGCGTTGCTAAATTCCACATAGTCCGCTTCCAACCGGGTGTTGCCGCCTTTGATAACCACCTCGCCTTCGGCAATATAGAGATTTCTCTCCTGGTCGTGGGTCCCCTTTAGTGCTGAAATGTGCCAAGGGGTGTCCGTGGTGGGTCTCTCTAAAAGTGCTGCTGCCGATAGGGGACAAAGGGCTATGGTCGCGGATAAAAGCAGGATGACCAAGGGTGTTGACAGGTTGCGGCGCTTTGATTTTACGGGTAAAGATGGCTCCATGGTCGGTTGTCCAGTCTGGGGAAACAGGTGTTTCAGATTTTAATGTTTCATTTTAATAAAAATTTACTGTATAAAGCCATTTTAATGCTTAAAAGTCAAGGAATGTTGGGAGCAACTTATGTTTATCACCTTTGAAGGGATAGAAGGTTCCGGCAAGACAACACAGATCGGGAGATTGTCAGCCTGTTTTGGTGAAAACGGGTATGACACGGTTGTCACAAGGGAACCTGGCGATACCCCTATCGGAAAAAAAATCAGGGCCATCCTTCTTGATCCGGATAACAGCGGAATGTCGGACTTGTGCGAACTTTTTCTCTACGGAGCGGATCGGGCCCAGCACCTGTTTGAAGTCGTCCTTCCGTCGTTGAACGCAGGCAAAACCGTACTTTGCGACCGGTTTACCGACGCCACCACTGTCTACCAGGGTGCTGCCCGGGGGATTGCCAAAGGGTTGATCGAAACCATCCACTCGGTGGTTGTCAAGGATCTTCGGCCTGATCTCACCGTCCTCTTCGACCTGGACCCGGAAATCGGGCTCCAACGGGCCTTCAGCGCATTGGAAAAAGGTGCAAGAACCGCTGATGAGACCCGGTTCGAGCAGGAGGCCCTTGAATTCCATCAACGGGTGAGGAAAGGGTATCTTGCCCTTGCCAGGGCGGAAAAGGAGCGTTTTCTGGTGGTTGATGCCGCAGGAACCCAGGAGCAGGTTTTTGAAGAGATTGTGTCCGGAATTAACAACCGCCTTGGGATAGAACTCCGGGGCAAAGGAACGAGGGCATCATGAGCCATTCAATTCTCGACTTCATCGGAAACACCCCCCTGGTAGAGATAAAACGGATGAATCCGGTGCCCGGGGTCAGGATCTTTGCCAAGCTTGAGTATATGAATCCCGGGGGGTCGATTAAGGACAGGGCGGCCCTCTCCATGATCGAGCAGGGGGAGAAAAGCGGGGAGCTTGTGCCGGGCAAGACCGTGATTGAAGCCACCAGCGGAAACACGGGCATTGGCCTTGCCATGATCTGTTCGGAAAAAGGATACAGCCTCCTTCTCGCCATGTCCGAATCGGCCAGCGAAGAGAGAAAGAGCATCCTCAGCGCCCGGGGGGCCGAGATCCGGCTCACCCCGGGTCACCTGGGATCAGACGGCGCCATCGAAGAGGTCTATCGCCTGGCCCGGGAAAATCCCGACCGCTACTTTATGACAGATCAGTACAACAACGATGCCAACTGGATGGCCCACTACAGGACCACAGCCCCGGAGATCTGGGAGCAGACCCAGGGCAAGGTGACCAGCGTGGTGGCAACCCTTGGCACCAGCGGTACCCTCATGGGGCTATCCCGGAAACTCAAGGAACTCAATCCCGATATCCGGATCATTTGTGCCGAACCCTATCTGGGCCATGGTATCCAGGGACTCAAGAACATGAAGGAATCCTATATCCCGGACCTCTTTGATAAGAAGCGGCTGGATGAAAAGGTGAACATCGACGATGAAACCGCCTTTGAAGCGGCCAGGAACCTTGCCAGAAGTGAGGGTCTCTTTGTGGGGATGAGCAGCGGCGCTGCCATGGCCGTTGCCATTGAAGAGGCAAAGAAGATCAAGACCGGTACGGTGGTGGCCATCTT
Source organism: Desulfobacterium sp. (assembly GCA_016342325.1). Classification (GTDB taxonomy): domain Bacteria; phylum Desulfobacterota; class Desulfobacteria; order Desulfobacterales; family Desulfobacteraceae; genus Desulforapulum. The sequence continues at coordinate 46,909 of JAEINR010000010.1, read as the reverse complement.
CCCTGACAGCGGTGAGCGGTATCTTTCCACCTCCCTGTTCACGATCAAGGATAATATCAGCCTGGATCTCTACAACACCCTGACCCGAAGCCAGGAGCGGTTTGAACCCAAAACCCAGGGCAAGGTCTCCGTCTACACCTGTGGACCCACGGTTCACAAGCGCATGGACCCTTCACGGTTCAGGCGCTTTGTCGCCACCGACCTTCTTGTGCGCTACCTTGAGTATCGACGGCTTTCGGTCAACCATGTGGTCAACATCACGGATCTTGATGACAAAACCATCCAGGGGTCTGAGCAGGAGGGGATTTCCGTTGCCGAATTTACCCGGCCCTTTGTGGAAGCGTTCAAACGGGATCTTGATTCCCTTGGTGTCAGGACCGCCCAGTCCTATCCCCTTGTTTCGGACCATGTGGACGAGATGGTGGCCCTTGCCGAAAAGCTCAGTGAGAACGGATATGCCTATGAGAAACTCAGGTCCCTCTATTTTGACATCTCGAGCCTTCCTGGGTATGGATCCCTTTCCGGGGTGGACCTGGACAAGATCCGGGTGGGTGCCACCGTGGATCTGGACGACTATGAAAAGGAGAACCCCAAGGATTTCACCCTGTTGAAACGGGTGGGCCTCTCCGAGCTTAAACGGGGTGTGTGTGTGAAAACCAAGTGGGGAAACGTCCGCCCCTCCCTCCATCTCCAGTGTGCGGCCATGGCCATGAATTTCCATGGCGAGGGATTTGACATCCACACCGGCTCAAGGGAGTTGTTGTTTCCCCACCATGAGAACGAGAACGCCATGTGCCGGGCAATCGCGGGAGAGCCCCTTGCCAGGGTGTGGATGCACTGTGACACAGTGAACTACGACGGCAGCCTTGGGGCGGATGCGCTTTCGGATATTGATCTTGACCTCCTGGAAAACCTTGGATGGGAGCCCCGGCTGGTCCGATTTTGGCTTCTCTCCTGTCATTACCGCAAGCCCCTAACCCTCTCAAGCCAGTCCCTTGCCGACGCAAGGCGCTCCCTGTTTAAACTAGACCGGTGTCTTGGGGCCCTTGCCGGTGTGGTGTCAGGAGAGCGGTACGAGGAGCTTGACCAACTGCTCTATGACATCAAGCAAGGCTTTTTAACTTCCATGGATGATGATCTGAAAATTCCGGGGGTGATGGCGGTGTTGTTCAAAGGGGTGAAGGAGTTGAACCGGCTCATGGATACCCAGGGGATCGATCCTGCTGGCGCCCGGGCGGTTATCGATCTTTTTAAGGAGATGGACAGCGTACTTAAAATATTCGACTTTTATCCCGGTAAGGTTCTTTCTGCCAAGGCCGCAAAACTCCTGGAACAGCGGGAAATCGCCCGGCTGAACAGGGAGTGGGCGCTTTCCGACCGGCTCAGGGAGGAGCTTGTGGCCATGGGTGTTGAGATTAACGATAAAAAGGTGTGAGACAAATGAAACCTCTGTTTTTTCCGTTTACCCATGTACGACAACAGGATGCCAGGGCGCTGCTCACCTGTTTTAACCGTTTTTGCCACTTGAGCGTGAGTTCGCCAAAGGAAGTTGAGGCCCGCAACCCGGATATTGACGTTGTTTTGCCAACACCGGATGAGCTCATGCCGACCCTTGCAACGGTGGCGGATTACAAGCAGTGGGCCGGGGTGAACCAGGGCCGGCCCGGCCAATTGAAAGCCCGGGTTCGGGAGACCCCTTATTTTACCAGTGACACCGGGGTGGCAACACTGAAATCGAGGATTGAAAAAGGGGCCGGGGTGGATCGTTCCGAAGCCCGGGCAACCGTAGACCCTGGGGATTCTGGGGAGGCGTTTCTCAACGCCCTTGTTTTTCTGCGGACCGCCCAGGAGTCTGATGCGGACACGGAGGATGTCAACATAAGGCTTGGCGCCATTGCCAGGGATGAAGCGGCTCTCTTCTCCGTTCTGAAGGAGGGGGCGTCGTTGCTGGAACAGGGGGGTGATTCCGCCATCCAGGATCAGGATCAGGGCAGGGTCATGACTGAACAGCGAATCCTTGCCTGGGCTCGGTTTTTTCATTCAAAAAATGATGTTCTCAGGGAATGGGAACCTCTTGTACCTGTTACCACCAGTCAGGCCGTAATGGACTATTTTCACTCAAAGGCAAAAAAGTCGATAAAGGTTCTTGACATTGAGAATTTTAAAGTGCATGAAGGGTGTTGTGATCGCAGCGCCGGGTGGCAGGGACGGTTGATAAAACTCATGGAAAACGCCATCTCCGGCAACACTCCGGAAAAGAATGACTTGATGGAAGCCGATGATGGCTGTGGGCTGCTGGCTGATATTCAGCTCTATCTTTTTTCGGGTGATCATGTGAGCAATATATTCTGTCCGACCCATGGGGAGGCCAGAAAAAACGCACTGATCCGGGGCTCAAACAGGGAAATTCCCGTATGCTTGGTGAGTGTTAGAAATAAAAATACTTGATTTGATGGGTTACCTGTTATAATAGGCGCTCTTATTAGTGTTATTTATAATGGACTTTACGTTAAATTTTTTACGTTAAATTTTTATGGAGGCTTTAAAAAAAAATGGCTTTTAATCCGATTGTTGATGAAGCAAAGTGCGTTGGTTGTGAAGAGTGTGTTGATGTATGCCCTGTAGAGGTATTTGAGATGGAGAACGAGAAATCCATCGTCGCCAACGGCGAGGAGTGCATGGGCTGTGAAAGCTGTGTTGAAGTTTGTGAAGAAGGAGCAATCGTCGTAGAAGAGGACTAAATCCTTTTTTATAGCAAGGCTTTATTCAAAGCCCCTGGAAGACGCCGGCAAAGGGCTTTTCCAGGGGCTTTGATGCGCCTTTGATCCACCCTCCTTCCTGTACACCGCTTTTCCCCTTTCGGCCCTGTAAGAAAAATCCCTACACCATAATCAGAAATCCCCCAATTGACCCGATTATCTTTTGCTGCTACTGTTCTTTATTGGGGCAGGTGTTCTTTGGCGCATTCTTTGTCATAAAACACCCCTGGCTCCGTCCACGTTCATCTTAACAAAGACAACAAACAGGAGGTTTTCATGGGAAGTAAACAGTATGCGTTAGGTCTTGCCATTGGTCTGTTCGTAGGTGTCACTCTGCTGGTTTCTCCTTCGGCTTTTGCCAAAGAACGCATCGTCTTCGGCGGCGGCCCTGCCGGAGGTACCTTTCAGGTCGTTGCCAACGGGATCCAGGTCTTTAAACCCCTGAAACAGATTCCCGAGTTTAAAGTCCAGGCCCAGTCATCTGCAGGTTCTGTGGAAAATCTTCGGAAAACCAACGCAGGCCGGCAGCAGATGAGTGTGGTCTACTCAGGCCATGTGTGGCTGGGGCGTAACGGAAAGATGAAGAATGATGAGCGGAATTATACGGACGTTCTGGCCGTGTCTTACTTATATGGTGCGCCTGCCCAGTTGGTAACCCGGAAGGGGTCCGGCATCAAGAGCGTTGGCGACCTTGCGGGCAAGAAAGTAGGCGTGGGCAATGCCGGGTCCGGCGCCTTTGCCAATTGTGAGCTTTTTTTCAGCCACATGGGAGTGTGGGACAAGATCGAGAGAAATGCCATGGGTTACAATGATGCGGCCCAGGCCTTTGGTAACAATCAGCTGGACGCCTTCTGGCTTTTTACCGCCTTTCCCAGCGGCGCTGTCATCATGGCCGCCCAGACCAACGACATTGAACTTGTGAACCTGGATCAAGACGCTGTGGATGGTGGGTTTTACAAACAATATCCCTACTTTACGAAACTTGCCATTCCCGCAAACACCTACAAGGGGGTCACCCAGAAGACGCCCTCGTTCCAGGACTCCGCTCTCTGGGTTGCCAATGCAAAGGTTTCCGCCGACGTTGTCTATAAAATGCTCTCCCTTATTTACTCCGACGAGGGGCTTGCCCACATGCGCGGACAGAAAAAGACCTTTAAGGAGATGGCTGTTTCAACCGGCGCCAATGGCATCGTGACCCCTTTCCATCCCGGCGCAGAACGGTTCTGGAAGGAGAAGGGCGTGCTGAAATAGGCTTTTTGCAATTGTCTCTGACGAACCATTCCGGGTGGTTTTCAACCCACCCGGGTTTTAACAATTGTTGCTGACGAACCATGCAGGGTGGGGTGGACGGATTCCACCCTGCACTGGGCTGAAGAATTTATATGAAACGCCGGTCAAAGCGATCTATTCAGTGAAGTTGGTTCCGCGTCTTCGACCCATTTTTTGTTGTGGCCGAAGCGCAAATACCATACCATGCCCCGGCCATGCCGGTTATTTGGTATCAACAGTCTCAAACCAATATAGGCAGGTCAACCGTGTATGAAAAATTAAACAGGTTCGAACAGATACTCTTTGATGCATGTTCGGTGATTCTTGTTCTTTTTTACTCCTATGCTGCAGTGATTCAGCCCATGGCAACCCAGTACCACCGGGGGGTCTACGTCATCATCACCTATTTGCTCGTGTTTCTGCTCTATCGTTCCAAATCCCGGTTCATGCGGGGGGTGGACTATTGTCTCATGGTGCTCTCGGTGGGCTCCATCGGCTACTGGATCTTTAATTTTGAGACCATCAACTACCGTACCGGTGCCGAGACGCAACTTGACATGGTGATCGCCATTGTCGGCGTTCTCCTGGGCATCGAGCTTGCGAGAAGGGTGGTGGGAAACATCTTTGTCGTCATCGGGGTGGTCATGCTTACTTACGGGGTGTTCGGTTACATGGCCCCGGATCTCGTTTCCCATGCCGGGGCACCGTTTTCCGAACTGTGCATCAGCATCTTCTACAAGAGCGACGGGGTGTTCGGCATCATGGCCAACGTGCTTGCCACCTACGTGATCCTCTTTGTTCTCTTTGGCGCCTTCCTTGAAAAATGCGGGGCCCAGAAGTTCTTCATCGATTTTCCCCTGGCTGCGGTGGGCCATAAGATCGGCGGGCCTGCCAAGGTATCCGTCATCGCATCCGGGCTCATGGGTTCCATCTCAGGCAGCGCAATTGCCAATACCGTTTCAACGGGAATGTTCACCATTCCCATGATGAAAAAGGCGGGATTCAAGCCCCATGTGGCAGGGGGCATCGAGCCTGCTGCCTCCATCGGCGGGATGTTCATGCCCCCCATCATGGGAGCGGGCGGTTTCATCATGGCCGAACTCACAGGGTTGCCCTATTCGCGGATCATGCTGGTGGCAATTTTTCCGGCCCTTATGTATTTTTTCAGCGTGTTTGTCATGGTTCATTATGAAGCCAAGAAGTACAACATTGTGGGTGAAAGATCGGAACACTCGGCCATGGAGATCCTGAAGAAGGAGTGGTACTACACCATCCCGCTTATTGTTATCACCATCTTCATGCTCACCGGGTACTCGCCGGCTTACTCGGCCATCCTCGGCCTTGTCAGTTGCATTGTGATCTCATGGTTTCGAAAGGACACCCGGATCGGGCCCAGGAAGTTTATCGAAGCGGCCCGGGAGGGGACCCAAAACAGCCTCAAGATCGGTGCCACCGTGGGCATCATCGGCATCATCATCGGGGTTCTGACCTTTTCCGGGCTGGTGCTGACCTTTGCCGACATCATGATCGAACTTGCCGGCGGGTCGCTGCTCCTGACCATTGCGCTTATCGCCGTTGCCTCCCTGGTGCTGGGCATGGGGGTTCCGGTCACGGCGGCCTATCTGATCACTGCCGTGGTGGCGGTACCTGCACTGACCCATCTGGGAGTGAACGAACTTGCCGCCCACATGATCGTCTACTGGCTGTCCCAGGATTCCAACATCACGCCCCCGGTCTGCATCGCCGCCTTTGCCGGTGCCACCATTGCAAAGGCCAACATGTGGAAAACAGCCTTTACCGCGTTCAAGTTCGCCAAATTCCTGTATCTTGGGCCGCTGCTGTTTGCCTATGTGCCAGGGTTCTCCTTGGACGGATCTACCATGGACATTACCAAGGCCTTTGTTTACATTCTGTTCGGCACCTGGGCCTACTCCTGGTTCATGAGCGGCATCTGGGTGGGGTCGTTAAAACGGGTATTCGCCAGGACCGGCAATGGAAAATAGAATCGAAAAGGGGGAGTCATGAAATTACCGGAGGTCACCATAACCAATATCTTGTATGCCACTGATTTATCGGAAAATGCAAGATACGCCTTTGCCTATGCCGTAAGCCTTGCTGAACAATATGGGGCGAGAATCACCATCCTCCATGTGATCCGGGAGATGCCGGATCTGCTGGAGAGAAACGTCTTGGGCTATGTTTCCAAGGATACGTGGGAAGATATCAAGGCCAGGAATATCCAGGAGACCCGGACGTCCCTGATCGGAAAGAGGCGGGACAATATTTTGATCCGGGAGGTGCTGACCCAGTTTACCAAGGATGTGAAAAGGGACTCTTCCGGGGAAACCGATTTCAGCGATGAGATCGTTATTGACCGGGGAAACCCTGTGAAGCAGATTCTAAAGCAGGCGGAACTTCGGGCGTGCGATATGATCGTCATGGGCAGCCATGGGGAGACCTCCCTTGCCGATGTGATGATGGGAAGTATTACCCGGCGCGTCCTGAGGAAGGCGGATAAACCGGTCCTTGTGGTGCGCTTGCCCGGAACCGGTTAGGGGGTGAATCCTTTGAAGCACCACGGTCCCTTTATATCGTCCCGTTCAAGGGAACGGTGAATGATGGTCAGGAAATGATCCCGTGGGATCTCCACGGCTCCCATGGAGAGGAGGTGGTCACTTGTCACCTGGCAGTCGATGAGGTCGAAGTCGAGCGCAACCAGGTGGTGGTGCAGGGCAGCCAGGGCGGTCTTGGAGGCATCGCTGATTTTTGTAAACATGGATTCGCCGAAAAAACAACCGCCAAGGGACAGTCCGTAGAGCCCGCCGGCAAGTTCTCCGTCCTTCCACACCTCCACCGAGTGGGCATACCCGTTTTTATGTAGTTCAATATAGGCGTGGATCATCTCCTCCAGCAGCCAGGTGTCTTCTCCCTGGTCGGTGCGTAAGCCAGCACAGTTGTGAATCACCTGGTCAAAGGCCTGGTCCATGGTGACGGTAAATGCATTGTTTCGGATCTTTTTTCGAAGGCTCCTGGAAACATTAAGCGTGCCGGGATAGATGACTAGCCTCGGGTCCGGAGACCACCACAGCAAGGGTTCGTTTTTCGAGTACCAGGGAAAGATACCGTTTCGGTAGGCAAGGAGCAGGCGATCCATTGATAGGTCTCCTCCGATACAGAGGAGACCGTCAAATCGTGCGAATCCGGGGCGGGGGAATTCCAGTCGTTCAGAGAGCCTGAAAACTGGCATTCACTGCTTAAAACTAAAGGTTATGGCATCCTTTTTAAGGCCAAGAACCGCTTTGCCACCCTTTTCAAGTTCACCGAACAGGATCTGGTCGGTGAGTTTGTCCTTGATTTCAGTCTGGATAACCCGGTCCAAGGGACGGGCACCGAACTTGGGATCATATCCCTTTTGGGCAAGCCATGCCCTCACCTTGGGTGAGTATTGGACGGTGATGTTCCTCGGTTTCAAGAGCTCCCGAAGTTCCTTCATGTTCTTGTCCACGATGAGCTCCATGACTCCATGGGAGAGGGAGTGGAACTGAACCACCGCATCGAGGCGGTTTCTGAACTCAGGGCTGAAAGTCTTTTTTACGGCCTTGGAACCCTTGGATTCAACATCCTCGAGCTGGTCTCCGAAACCGATCTTGTTGGCGTTCATATCCCTTGCGCCGGCATTGGAGGTCATGATGATGATGACGTTCCTGAAATCAGCCGATTTTCCGTTGTTGTCCGTCAATGTGGCGTAATCCATCACCTGGAGCAGTATGTTGAACAGATCCGGATGGGCCTTTTCGATCTCATCCAGCAGTAGTACGCTGTGGGGATGCTTTCTGATGTTGTCGGTGAGAATGCCGCCCTGGTCAAAGCCGACATAGCCGGGAGGAGCACCAATGAGCCTTGATACGGCATGCTTCTCCATGTACTCGCTCATGTCAAACCGCAGAAACTCAATGCCCATGTTGGCTGCCAGCTGTTTTGCCACTTCGGTTTTTCCAACGCCAGTGGGACCGGTGAAGAGAAAGGAACCGATGGGTCTTCCGGGTGAGGAAAGGCCGGCCCTGGAACGCTTGATGGAAGTTGCCAGGGTGGTGATGGCATGGTCCTGGCCAAAGATGACATGCTCAAGCTTTGACTGGAGGGTTTCAAGGTTGGACTTGTCCGAAGCCGTTACGTTCTGGGCTGGAATCTTTGCCATCTTTGCAACGGTTTTTTCGATGTCCAGGGGGTGGATGTACTTTCTTCTTGCTGATCCGGAAAGCCGAATGACCGATCCTGTTTCATCCATGACATCAATGGCCTTGTCCGGAAGGAACCGGTCGTTGATGTGCTTTGCAGAGAGCCTGGCGCAGGCCTCCAGTGCTTCGTCCGTGTAAACCAAGCCGTGGTGCTCTTCGTAGCAGCCCTTGAGCCCTTTGAGGATCTCCACGGTTTCTTCCACCGTGGGCTCGGGTACCTGGATCTTTTCAAACCTGCGGGAGAGGGCACGGTCCTTTTCAAAGAAGTTTTTATACTCCTCATAGGTGGTGGATCCGATGCACCGCAAGGCGCCGGAGGAGAGGGCGGGTTTCAGGATGTTGGAGGCGTCCATGGACCCGCTGCTGGTAGCGCCGGCCCCGACCACCGTGTGGATCTCGTCGATGACCAACAGGGCGTTCTCCTTTTCCTCCAGGGCTGCGATCACATCCTTGAGCCGCTGCTCAAAGTCGCCCCGGTATTTTGTTCCTGCCAGCAAGGCACCCATGTCCAGGGAATACATCTCACAATCTTCGAGGAACTCGGGAACTTCCTTGTTAAAGGCCTTGAGGGCGATGCCTTCGGCAATGGCGGTCTTGCCAACCCCTGGGTCTCCCACAAATACGGGGTTGTTTTTCCGGCGTCGGCACAGCACCTGCATGGCTCTATCGGTTTCGTTTTTTCTGCCGATGAGGGGGTCTATTTTATTCAGTCCGGCCTTGCCCAGCAGATCGGTGGTAAAGAGGGCGAGGGGGTCTGGCTTACCGGATTTCTTCGGCTGCTGCTTGCTCGGTTTTGGAAATCCCTGTTCCGGTTTTCCAGCGGGGGGGCCGGATGTCTCGGTGCCGTGGGATATGTAGTTTAAAACGTCCAGGCGGGTGATGCCTTCAGCTTCAAGGTAGTAGGCCGCATGGGAGTCCTTTTCCTGGAAGATCGAGGCAATGATGTCCCCGAGGTTGACCTCGCTCTTTTCAGCGGACCGGGCCTGGTTGATGGCCCTCTGGATCATTCTCTGGAATCCGATGGTCTGCTGGAGGACATACTCTTCCCCCTCGTCCATGACGGTCATCTTGTCCTTGAAAAAAGTGTTCAGGTTTTTCTTTATGGCTTCAGGGTCTCCGCCGCATTTTTGGACTGTCTCGGAGCCTGTTTCATGGTTTAGAATTGCATAGAGAACGTGTTCGACACAGACGTATTCGTGCCGTCTTTTTTTGGCCTCCCTTACTGCAGCTCCCAGAGTTGCACTCAGTTCCTTGCTTATCATGACTACTCCTTCTCCATAGTGCTTTTTAGCGGGAATCCCTGCTCTCTTGCCAGGTTATGCACGGTATTTACCTTTGTTTCGGCGATCTCCCGGGTGTATGAACCGCAAATACCCTTACCCTGCCTATGTACATTAAGCATTATTATGGATGCTTTTTCAAGTGATTTTCCAAAAACCTTAACGAGGATCTCCACCACAAATTCCATGGAGGTGTAGTCGTCATTGTGGAGAATCACCCGGTACATGGGGGGATGTCCTTCTTTTCGGTCAATCCCCGACGCGATCTCTTCCTTGATTGCAGGTCCCTTGGTGGCCATGCTATCCTAAGCTCCGCAACATTTTTTGTGTTTCCTGCCGCTGCCGCAGGGGCAGGGGTCGTTTCTGCCAACCTTTGCCTGGGGCCGCTTTTGGGGTTGTTTTTGGGCTGAATCACCGGAATGGGAAAAGACCAGGTTCTCCTCTTTGGGTTGCTGGACAGGCTCAACCTCGTTGTTGATTGCGATCTGGATCCTGAAAAAGATGCCAAGGGTCTCTTCCTTGATGCGTTCCACAAGTCCCTCAAACATCTCATAGCCCTCTTTCTTATAGATAATGAGGGGGTTTTGCTGGGCATATCCCCGGAGGCCGATGCCCTCCTTGAGGTGATCCATGTTGAGCAGGTGATCCTTCCACAGGGAATCCACGGTCTGGAGCATGATATAGCTCTCAAGCCGGCGGGTGTCTTCGGGGCCGAGAAGGGCTTCCTTTTTATGATAGGCCTGTTTTGCCGCGTCTTCGATGCGCTGGCCCAGTGAATCGGAGGTCAGGTCGTCACTGTCATCCATGGCGGTGAAATCCATGTCGATGTTGAACTGTTTCTTGACCGCTTCCGAGAGGCCTGGAAGATCCCACTCCATGACGTGGAGTTTCTCCTGCTTAAACTCAGCATGAATCTGCCATGCCCGCTCCTCAACCATTTCCTGGAAGAGGTCGGAAAGATCCTTGTCCGTGAGAATCTGGCGTCTCTGGCGGTAGATCACCTCCCGCTGCTGGTTCATGACATCGTCATACTCGATGAGCTGTTTTCGGATTTCAAAGTTGTGACCTTCCACCTTGGACTGGGCATTTTCAATGGCCCGGCTGATCAGTGCGTGCTCGATGGGTTCGCCTTCGTCGATACCGAGTTTGTTCATGATGGCCGTGATTCGATCTCCGCCGAAAATTCTCAGCAGGTCATCCTCCAGGGAGAGGTAGAACCGGGAAGAGCCGGGATCCCCCTGGCGGCCGGAACGGCCCCTGAGCTGGTTGTCGATTCGTCTGGATTCGTGGCGACTGGTCCCGAGGATGTGAAGTCCCCCGAGCTCCTTGACCCCTTCGCCCAGAACAATGTCGGTGCCACGGCCCGCCATGTTGGTGGAGATGGTAACGGCTCCATGCTGTCCTGCGTTGGCAACAATTTCCGCTTCCGTTTCATGGTGCTTTGCATTGAGTACGGTGTGCTTGATGCCCCGTTTCTTGAGCTGGCGGCTCAGATCCTCGGAAACATCGATGGAGATGGTGCCCACAAGCACCGGCTGCCCTTTTTTGTGGAGGGCGATGATCTCCTTGATGGCGGCCTGGTACTTCTCCTTCTGGGTCTTGTAGATCAGGTCGGCAAAGTCTTTTCGGACCATGGCCCTGTGGGTCGGGATCACCAGGACGTTCAGGTCGTATATCTTCTGGAACTCCGCAGCCTCTGTTTCGGCCGTACCGGTCATTCCAGAGAGCTTGTCGTACATCCTGAAAAAATTCTGAAAGGTGATGGCGGCAAGGGTCTGGTTTTCGTTGGCAATCTTGACCCCTTCCTTGGCCTCCAGGGCCTGGTGGAGCCCCTCACTGTAGCGCCTTCCCGCCATGAGGCGGCCAGTGAATTCGTCCACGATCACCACCTCGTCGTCCTTGACAATGTAATCCACGTCCCGCTTGAACAGGGTGTGGGCCTTGAGGGCCTGGTTGAGGTGGTGGAGGCTCTCGATGTTGGAAGGATCGTAGAGGTTCTCCACATTGAGCAGCTCTTCTCCCAGGGCCACACCCTCTTCGGTGAGGGTGGAGCTTTTTGCCTTTTCATCCACCTTGTAGTGGATCTCATTTTTAAAGGCCGGGATGATGGTGTCTATCTGGGTATAGAGGACCGTGGATTTGTCCGTTGGCCCGGAGATGATCAGCGGCGTTCTTGCCTCGTCGATGAGGATACTGTCCACCTCGTCCACGATGGCAAAGTTGAGCGCTGCCTGGGCAAGGGAGTCGCTGTCGAACTTCATGTTGTCACGGAGGTAGTCGAACCCGTACTCGTTGTTGGTTCCGTAGGTGATGTCGGCACGGTAGGCCTCTTTTCTTTCCTGGTCGTTCATGTCGTGGACGATGATGCCGACGGTGAGGCCAAGGAAATTGTAGATGGTGCTCATCCATTCAGCGTCACGTTTTGCAAGATAGTCGTTGACGGTGACGATGTGGACGCCTTTTCCCGACAGGGCGTTCAAATAGGCGGGAAGGGTCGCGGCCAGGGTTTTTCCCTCGCCGGTTTTCATCTCTGCGATGATGCCTTGGTGCAGGGCAATGCCGCCGATGAGCTGGGCGTCAAAATGGCGCATCTTTAATGTGCGCCAGGATGCTTCCCTTACCAGGGCATAGGCTTCGGGAAGAAGATCGTCCAGGGTTTCGTCTTTGGCAAGCCTTTGTTTGAAACTCTGGGTGGTCTCCGTTAGCTCCTGATCCGTGTATTTTTGAAATTGCGGTTCAAAAGCGTTGATCGCGTCTACCAGGGGCTGGATTCGCTTGACGGCCCTGTCGTTACTTGAGCCGAATATTTTTGTAAGTAAATTGAGTACCATATGGGTGATTTGCCTTCAATATAGAGTTAGTAGGTTATGTCCAATAAACATATAAGCACTATTTGAAAAAAATAAAATTTTTTTTAGGAAAGGTGTTCAGCGGAGGGTGTGCCGGATATGGATGGCACATCCCAAGGGCAGGGGGATTAAACCCGCTCCAGGCGGGTTTCGATAATGTCGAGGTCAAAAGACCCCGGGTCTCAGTTAAGAATGTATTTTTCAGGATTGACCGGGGTTCCGTTTATCCTTACTTCATAGTGAACATGGGGGCCTGTGCTCCTGCCCGTGTTCCCCATGAGACCGATGACATCACCCCGCTTGATGCTTGCGCCTTTCTTTACAAGGATCTTGTCCAGGTGTCCAAATTTTGTAACTGTTCCATGGCCGTGATCAATCTTCACCATTTTACCGATCAGCATCTTTTCTCCGGCATAGGAGATCAGCCCGTTTGCCGTGGCAATAATTTTTTTCCCTTTCCTGTTTGCAATGTCAAGGCCCGAGTGGAACTCCTTTCGTCCTGTAAACGGGGATGAGCGATAGCCGAATTTTGAGGTGACCCACCCCTTGACTGGACGGATGGAGGGGGTTGATGCAAGGAGATTACGTTTTTTGTTGAGATATTTCAGCAGTTCTTCAAAATCCGATTTCTGCTTTTGGGTGGCAACATTGATTTGGCTTGTCTGCTGGTGCATCTCTCGGATGAGGCTGTTATGTCTTTGGGAGAGGGGGATGTCAGGATCGATATCGTCCCGGGAAATGCCGCCGATACCGAAAAAACCGATGGAGTCGCTGTTTTTTTTGATGTCGGCAATGATTCTCACCTTCTCTTCAAAACTCGAAAGGGTGGCAACGTTATCTTTTAGCTGGTTGATCTCGCCGGCCAGGGTCTGGAGCTGGGACCGCTGGACCGATATCTCGTTTTTATGGCTTTTGATCTTCTCGGAAAGAAGCGCATTCTCAAAGGAGGCCTTCTTCAGTCTGTAGTAGTCGTACCCTGTGTAGGTGAGGCCTGCAGTTACCATAAGGGAAAGGATCACAAGGGCGCTTATCAGGGGTCTGGAAAGGCTGAATTCTCGTATATCGGAGGCTGATCCCGTGTGAAACCAGATTTTTATTCGTTTTTTCATGAGTGCCTTTTTCTTAAATGAAATAAAGACCTCTGTCAAGGACAGCGGCCATTATTGTTACAGGGCTCCCTGGATTAATTTGAGGCCCATGCCCTCGGCCATGCCAAACATGATGTTCATGTTTTGAATAGCCTGGCCGGCTGCACCCTTCAGGAGATTGTCAATGGCCGATACAAGGATGATACGCCCTGATTTCTTGTCTAAATGGAACCCAATGTCACAGAAATTGGTGCCCCGGACATTTCTTATGTCGGGAAACTCTCCCTGGGGGAGTACCCTCACAAACGTGTCCGGGCCGTATTGGTCCAAGAGGGATTTCCGGATCATCGACCCGGTCGTGTTCTCGGTTACCGTTGCATAGATGGTGGAGAGCATGCCCCGGGTAAGGGGCAGCAGGTGGGGAACAAAGGTGATGGTGACGGGCTCCCTGGCCCCAAGGCTCAACACCTCCTCCATCTCGGGAACATGCCGATGATTGCCCACCTTGTAAGGTTTGAACGACTCGTTGACCTCACAGAAGTGGCTGGCGAGGGCGGGGGCTCGTCCAGCCCCGCTGACACCTGATTTGGAGTCCGATATGATGCCGTGGGTCTGGACAAGTTTCTGCCTGACCAGGGGGAGCAGGGGGAGAAGGAGGCTAGTGGGGTAGCACCCCGGGTTTCCAACAAGGTTTGTAGCGGCGATCTCGTCCCTGTAGAGTTCGCTCAACCCGTATACGGCCTGTTCCAGCAGGTCTTTTGCAACGTGCTCCTGGTAGGCCGATTCATAGGCCGTGGCATCGTGAAACCTGAAGTCGGCCGAGAGATCGATGACCTTTACGTTATTTTTTAAAAAACCGGGAGCATAGTTCATGGAGACCTTGTGGGGGAGGGCAAGGAAGACACAGTCGATCTTTTGACTCAGGGCGTCAACATCCAGCGCTTCACACGTCAGATCCACGACATTTCTCATTGAAGGAAAAATATCCTGGACGGCTCTTCCCCTGTAAGATTGAGAGGTTACGGCCGTAAGTTCAGCCCCGGGATGGCCTGTCACCAACTTAATAAGCTCCGCACCTGTATACCCTGTTGCTCCTGCAATACCGACTCTAATCATTGTTCTCTCTCATCTGTGCTGACGGGTTATAGTAAAGATTGAAGAAGACTTTAACAGACAGTACTCTTCTTTTCAAGTTAAGAATTGCGCGTCTGGACGACCTGTTGTGTGTTGAGGGCGATTTTTATACCCATTGTTCTTCTCAATCAATGGTGGCCATTTCCTTAATCGGGGTTTAATAATTGTTAAGCAACTTTTGTGCCGGGCTATGGTGTATGGGGTATTGCCCGGGTCGGGCGTCAATTTATAGAGAAATTTAAAAATAACTATTCAAAGCGGTTTGCATGGCTTATATCTTCACCAGGCGGACGATCGATGTTGATCGCCGATTAAAAACATGAACAGGGATTTGATTATGAAGGCGGAAATTTTATCGACCGGAGATGAGATCGTTTCGGGTGGTGTCAACGACACCAACTCGACCTGGCTTGCCGCAACCCTTCTGACTATGGGGGTTGCCACCGAACGCTGTGTTGCTGTGGGGGATGACCTGGTCGGTATTGGTCGGGCCATTGTTGAGGCGGCATCCAGGGTTGATCTTCTCCTGGTTACCGGAGGGCTTGGTCCGACATCCGATGACCTCACCTCCGAGGCGGCTGCAATGGCTGGGGGGGTGGAATCGGTGGTGAATCCCGAAGCCCTCGGTTCCATGGAGCGCTTTTTTGCAAAGCGGGGCTGGGATATGGCCCCGGTGAACCAGAAGCAGGCAAGGCTTCCCAAGGGGGCTGAAGTCATCGAAAACGGTGTTGGTACGGCTCCCGGCTTTTATCTGATTCTTTCCGGATGTCACTGTTTCTTCATGCCCGGGGTGCCGTCTGAGATGAAGGTTATGGCCCGGGAAAACGTTTTTCCCCGGATTCAAAAGTTAGTCGGCCTATCCGGACCTCTACCATCCAGGAGTATCACCGTGTTTGGTCTACCCGAGGCCGAGGTGGGGGTCCGGCTTAACGAATTTAACCGTCTTTTTCCAGGTGTACGACTTGGATTCAGGGTCGATTTTCCCTTGATCGAGGTCAAGCTCTCCTGGGGGCATTCCAAGGGGAAGGGGGCTGAAACGGCCCTTGCCAAGGCAGGGCAGTTTGTTGCGTCGACCCTTGGTCGACGGGTGGTCTCCACCCATGGGCTTGCCATGGAACAGGAGGTGGGCAGGCTTCTGCTTGAAACAGGCGCCACCGTTGCCGTGGCCGAAAGCTGTACCGGCGGGCTTGTGGCAAGCATGCTCACAGATGTTGCCGGAAGTTCGGATTATTTTCTTTTTTCCGGGGTTACTTATTCCAATGACGCCAAGGTCAGGGTGATCGGGGTTAAGGCGTCGACCCTTGTATCCTTCGGGGCTGTGTCCGAAGAGACTGCCAGGGAGATGGCCCAGGGGGTGAGAAACCTGACCGGGGCCACCTACGGGGTGTCCACCTCTGGCATTGCAGGCCCGGGCGGTGGAAACGATGACAAACCTGTGGGTACGGTGTGTATCGGGGTTGCAGGGCCTGGCTTCTCCTGGGCAAAGCGGTATGTGTTTCCCTTTGACGACCGGGGAATGAACAAGAAGATGTTTGCCGCAACTGCCCTGGAGATGCTGAGGCGACGGCTTACTCCAGAAGAAGGCATCCTTTGAGCCAAAGGGCTGTCCGCTCGGTAAAATCCTGCTGTTGTGCTTTGTTGGACATCCTGTGGTCTCCGTTTTCGTGGATAATCAGCTCCTTGGGATGCTGGGCAAGGTCATAGAGTTCCTGGCCGTTTTCCCAGGGCACCACTTCGTCCTTTGAACCGTGGAAGATCAGGAGGTTGTCCAGTTTGCCTGCTGCCCGGGTAAGGTCAAAGAGCAGGTTTTCTTCAAAAAAACTCATGGGCAGGGTCGGACGGTTGGTGTTGCCCCCAAGGGGGATGTTTTTGATGGTCTGGCTTTTTATAGGGGTTGCGCAGAGCACCCCCGCTTGGGGCGTCAGGCCCTGGGCTTCAAGCCGTGTCCACGTCTCGATGCAGGTTGCCCCTCCGAGACTGCTTCCGAACAAAGCGATTTTTCTGCTGGTCAGGCCGAGGCCAAGCACATGGTTTACCGCTGCGACCATGTCCGCTGTCCGCTTGTCAAGGGAGGTGTCCTGTTGAAAAATTCCGTCGCTCTCTCCGCAGCCCCGGTGATCAAACCGGAAAAAAGCGATGCCCATGCCGGGCAGAAGGTCGGCGAGCAGGGTCTGCTTGGCCGATTCTTTGGTGCCTTCGAGGCCATGGGAACCGATCACCAGCGGTGGGTTGGGGGTGGCGGGAAGGTGGAGGATGCCGCGGATGGTCAGGGCATCACAGACAAATGCTATTTTTTTTGATAGTGTATTCATACTTGTGCTTATGCCATAGGAACTGTATAATCTCAAGTTCATTTTTTGGCATACGCAAATAGAACCAAACAGTGGGGGTAAATCCCTCCCTAGGAACGATAAAAAGAGCCCCCATGGGCCAAGGTGTTTATGAATATACAAAAGAGAAAGGCTGTGGAACTTGAGATCATCGATCTTGCCTTTGGCGGCAAGGGACTTGCCAAGCCGGACGGCTACCCCGTGTTTGTGGACCGGACACTTCCCGGAGATAAGGTCCTTGTTAAGATTACGAAAAAGAAGAAGAGCTTTGCCGAAGGAAAGTTAATCTCCTTTATCGAACCCTCTCCCCTGAGGCAGGAGACCCCGTGCCGGTATGCCGCGTATTGCGGCGGATGCCGGTGGCAGGCCCTTCCCTATGAGACCCAGCTTGAATATAAGACCCGGCATGTCCAGGACTCCCTGGAACACATCGGGCTCTTGAAAGGTGTCACGGTTCACCCGGTTATTCCTTCCCAGAAGACCTTCGGGTTCAGAAATAAGATGGAGTTCTCCTGCAGTGACAGCCGCTGGTTGCTGCCCGAAGAACTGAGCAATCCCGATATTAAAAAGGATTTTGGCCTGGGCCTCCACGTGCCCGGAACCTTTGACCGGGTCATTGATCTTGACCAGTGCCTGATACAGCCGGACATCGGCAACGGGATTCTTAACGAGGTGCGTAACTACATCAAAGAATCCGGGGTGCCGGCCTACGGCCTTCGCTCCCACGAGGGGTTCTGGCGGTTTCTCATGCTTCGGAGCTCCACTGCCTTCAACACCTGGATGGTCAACATCGTCACCAAAGAGGCGAACGATGACCTGCTCATCCCCCTGGCCGAGCACCTGCAAAAAACCTTCCCGGAAATCGTTTCTGTGGTGAACAATGTCACGGCCAAAAAGGCGGGCATTGCAACGGGTGACTATGAAAAGCTTCTTGCCGGGGAGCGCTACCTCAAGGAGCGCCTGGGCAGGTTCACCTTTGAGATCTCGGCCAACAGCTTTTTCCAGACCAACACCACCGGTGCTGAACAGCTCTATACCCTGGTATCCCAATACGCAGGTCTCACCGGAAACGAGACCGTGGTTGATCTCTATTCGGGCACGGGAACCATTCCCATCTGGCTTTCGGGCTCGGCAAAACGGGTTGTGGGCATCGAGATCGTCGAGAGTGCCGTCAAAGATGCCAAGCGAAACGCGGCCCTGAACGGCATTGACAACTGCGACTTCTTTGTCGGGGACATCAAGGATGTGCTTCCCAAGATAGACGCCGCCTGTGATGTCATGATCATTGATCCGCCAAGGGCCGGGATGCACAAGGACGTGGTGGAGCAGGTCATTGCCCTGGCTCCCAAGAAGATTGTTTATGTCTCCTGCAATCCCGCCACCCTGGCACGGGATCTCGGCATGCTCAACGGAAGTTATAAAGCGCTGGAGGTACAGCCCGTCGACATGTTCCCCCACACCTTTCACATCGAATCCGTAGCGCTTCTTGAGGCGCGTTAAATGCCTGTAATACAGCCAGGCCGGAGGAAACTATGATTCCATGGAAACAGCTCGGGACTGCGCTTACCCCGGAGGACGGAAACCCGGTGGGGCTATTTTGCCGGGGCAGTGAATATTCCATCCGCGTCAGCGGCCAGGAGCTCATGAACAGCCGCATGTCAGGGTCTGAAAAACAGCTTGCCAGGCTTGCCTGCGACGCCCTGGGCCCCCACCTTAAACCCCGGGTGCTCATTGGCGGTCTTGGCATGGGCTTTACCCTTGCCGCAGCCCTTGAAGGGCTTCCTCCGGGTGCCGAGGTGGTGGTTGCGGAACTTCTGCCCGAGCTGGTCCTCTGGAACCGGGACCATCTCTCCCACCTGGCCGGCTCTCCCCTGGACGATAGCCGGGTGGCGGTTGAGGTCGGGGATGTGGTTAAACGGCTTGACCGGCCTGCCAGGCGATATGATGCCGTTATCCTGGATGTGGACAACGGGCCCGGCGCCCTGACCCAGGAGGGCAATGCCTGGCTTTACACCACCCAGGGGCTTCGGGCCATTCGCAAGGGCCTTGCACCGAAAGGCGTCCTTGGTGTGTGGTCGGCCATAGACAGTCCCTCCTTTACCCGGCGTCTCAAGGAGTGTGGGTTTCATCCTGAGGTCCACCGGGTCCGGGCAAGGGAAACCGGCAAGGGCGCCCGCCACACCCTGTGGATCGCCACCAGGAGGTAAGCAACGGGGGCAGACGAATCCTATGTCTGCCCCCTTCGAAAAGATTTATGTGCAAGGAAAAATAAAGAAATAATCAAGACATAATCCCCCCTGACAAAAATCAAAAGTGTAATAAGCTAGGTCTGACCCCAATGGATTGGTATTTGTTTTGCAAGTGTCAATCCTGTGGGCAGGGGGAAGCTGAAAGGGAGACAAGTCCCTGGATGAAAGCAACCGTTAACATGACTCAATTGAAATGAATGGGAATCTACATATGGCTAAAGTAATTTTCGGATCATGGGATGGCAAGGTCATCGACAATCGAAACCGGCAGATCTTTGAAATAGAGGAACGCCCGGAGTTCAGCGACTTTGATGAGTTTAACGCTGGAAATCCCATCAAGGCTTTTTTCGGAGGACACGGTTTTTTCATATTTGAAAAAAATGTCAACCTTTTGGATGCCCTTCTTCAGTACATGGAGCGGATTGTCAAGGAGTCCTGCGGTAAATGTACCCCCTGCCGGGTCGGCACCCAGATCATCAAGCGAAAGCTTAGGGCCCTGGTGGACCGTAAGGGCGGCCCGGAAGACCTGGATGAGATCGAAGCCATTGCAGAACACGTGAAAGACACCTCCCTGTGCGGCCTTGGCCAGACGGCCACCGTGGCGCTTCTGGAGATGCTGGGATCTTTCCGGGAGGCGCTTGTGGCGGAGCTCGCTACCCCCGCCCCCCTTGGGCAGCATTGTGAAACCTATGTGTCTGCCCCCTGTATTGAGGCCTGCCCCTCAAAGGTGGATGTGCCCAAATATATCGACTACATCAAGGACGGCAAGTTCACCCATTCCCTGGGGGTGATCCTCCAGAAATATCCCATGGCCGCCACCTGCGGCCGGGTCTGTGTCCGGTTCTGCGAGATGGCCTGCCGGAGAACCCAGGTGGACGAAGCCGTTGGAATCAAGGTGCTCAAGCGCTTTGTTGCCGACCACGAACAAGGGGTGATCAACGAGTGGTTTTCGGCCTACAAACCCGCTGAACCCAAGGACAAAAATCTCAAGATCGCCGTGGTGGGCACGGGTCCAGCCGGTATTGCCGCTGCCTACCACCTGCTGCTCAAGGGGTATAACGTGGATATCTTTGAGTCCAAGCCCGTTCCCGGCGGCATGGCAGCCACGGGCATTCCCGAGTACAGGCTTCCCAAGGCGGTGCTGGGCAAGGAGATTGCCATCATCGAGACCCTGGGGGGCCGGATCTTATACAACCAGAAGCTTGGCAGGGACCTGACCCTGAACAATCTTGTGGAGAGGGGATACAATGCCGTGTTCCTGGGGATCGGAGCCCACAAGGGCAAGATGATGCGGGTGGCTGAGGAAAATCCGGAGATCGAGGGGTACGACTTTGGGGTGGATTTCTTGCTTCGCATCAACCACGACTACATCGACCGGGGCATGCCCATGGAACTTGGGGAAAAAATGGTGGTGGTGGGCGGCGGCAACGTGGCCATGGATTGTGCCAGGTCTGCCCTCCGGATGAACGTTAAAGAGGTTCATCTTGTATACAGGAGAAGCCAGAAGGAGATGCCCGCCGACCACGAAGAGATTGAGGCGGCCATGGAGGAGGGGGTGATCTTTCATTTCCTGACCAATCCCACCCGGATCCTGGTTGCGGACGGGAAGGTGCGTGGGGTTGAGCTCAACAAGATGGCCCTGGGCGAGCCGGACCAGGGTGGAAGGTGTAGCGTCACCCCCATTGCGGACAGTGAATTTGTCCTTGGGGCCGACCACGTGATCCCCGCCATCGGCCAGCAGGTGGAGCTTGGGTTTGTCAATCCTGAGGAAGGGGTGGAACTCGAGTCCTGGGGCACGATAAAAGTCAATGTTTCTTCCCTGATGACCACACGGAACGGCGTGTTTGCCGGTGGCGACTGCGTGACAGGCCCGGCCACCCTGGTTCAGGCCATGGCCCAGGGGGAGAAGGCGGCCCAAAGCATTGACGACTACCTGACCCTGGGACGGGTGCGGTTTCAGCCAAGGGAAAGGATGTCCCAGCTTGTTGCCGATGTCCAACCCATGATCTCCACGGGTATCTCTATTCCGGTAAAACATGAATACAGGGTAAAGATAAAGGAGCTTGATCCAATGATTCGAAAAAAGCTCTTTGAAGAGGTTGAAAAGCCCATTTCCGTTGACGAAGCATACGCCGAAGCCCAGCGATGCATGCGCTGTTACCGTGTTTATTCCGTAATCACCGAGCAATAGGGAGGCCTTAAAAATGATAGCAACCATTAATGGTAAAGATATAGATTTTTGTGACAACCAGACCGTGCTCGATGTTGCCAAGGCAAACGGCCACTTCATTCCCACCCTGTGCGAGATGGCAGACCTTGACCATGCCCCGGGCACCTGCCGGGTCTGCCTGGTGGATATACAGCGAAAAGGGGATTCAGAACACCACATTGTCACCTCCTGTACCACCCCCATGGAGGAGGGCATGGCCGTCCTCACACGGACCCCCAAGGTGAGAAAGATGCAGCGGCTCCAGGTGGAACTCCTCCTTGCCGACCACAACCAGGACTGCGCCTCCTGTGTTCGCCACGGAAACTGCGAACTCCAGGATGTGGCCCAGTTTGTGGGACTTCAGCAGACCCGTTATACCTATCCCGAGTTTTACCAGCGCCGTAGCCGGGATGACTCCTCCCCCGCCATTTTCAGGGACATGAGCAAGTGCATCCGCTGTTTCCGCTGTGTCAAGGTGTGCCGGGATATCCAGGGCATCGACGCCCTGGTGATCACGGAAAAGGGGCTTGAGACCGAGATCAGCGTCCGGGACAACCTGCCCTTGAACCAGTCGGGCTGTGTGTCCTGCGGCCAGTGTATTCTGGTTTGTCCTGTGGGGGCCCTGGCCGGTAAAAACAATACCGAAGAGGCCCTGGATATGCTGTACGACCCTGGGCTTGTCACCGTGGTGCAGTTTGCCCCGGCCGTGAGAACGGCCATTGGTGAGGAGTTTAACATGGCCAAGGGGGAAAATGTCGAGGGCAAGGTGATCACGGCCCTGAAACAGCTGGGGGCCGACGTGGTCCTGGATACCAATTTTGCAGCAGATCTTGTGATCATGGAGGAGGGGGCGGAGCTTCTGGACCGTATCCAAAAAAAGGGAACGCTACCCATGTTCACCTCCTGCTGTCCCGGCTGGGTGACCTTTGTGGAGAAGAACTATCCTGGGATGATTCCCCACCTTTCCACCACCCGCTCCCCCCAGCAGTGCCTGGGTTCCATGGCCAAGACCTATCTTGCCGAAAAGATGGACCTTAATCCCGATAAAATCCGGGTGATCTCCATCATGCCCTGCACAGCCAAGAAGGAAGAGGCCAAACGCCCCGAATTTGAGAACCAGGGACGACGGGACGTGGATGTGGTGCTCTCCACCCGGGGATTTGCACGGATCATGAAACGGGAGGGCATTGATCTGGCTGGCCTTGACGACTCCACGTTTGATAACCCTTGGATGGCTGACTATTCCGGGGCGGCCGTGATTTTTGGAAATACGGGCGGTGTCATGGAGGCTGCCGTGAGAACCGTTCACAAGGTGGTTACCGGCAATGAGCTTGAAACGGTTGCGTATACCGATCTTCGGGGGGAAGCCTTCCGAAGGGAGGCCACCGTTGATCTTGGCCCGGATATCGGACCGGTCAAGCTTGCGGTTGTGCACACCCTTAAGGAGGCCCGCCGGCTCATGGAAGAGATAAAAGCAGGGGAGAGTCCCTATGGGTTTGTGGAAGTAATGGCATGTCCGGGGGGATGCGCCGGGGGCGGTGGCCAGCCAAGGAGCAAGCATTCCTACCAGGGCACAAGCCGGGAGCGGAAGCAGGGGATGTACACCATCGATCAAAACCGTTCCGTCCGCCAGTCCCACAACAACCCCATGATTGCAAAAATCTACGGGGATTTTCTGGGAAAGCCCCTGGGGGAGAAGAGCCATCACCTGCTCCATACCACCTACCGGGACAGGAAACAAACGGTCAGCCACACCATGGATGAAATATGGAGGGAGATCGAAGATCGCTCCTGATGATGATGTCTGCTAAGCCCATGATTGCAGCTTGCCGCTGGCGGGGGGGCTGGCCGGTATTGCCAATCACCCAAAGCAAGTTCGTTACGTCCATGGCCATTGTTGTCTTCTGCTGTCTTGCCCTGGTCATGCCGGGCAGGGCAGCGGGGGAACCGCTGGCACCGGTGAAGCCGGGCCTAGCAGGGGGGCAGGAAATTGTTGTCCTGGCCCCGGCCACCCCGGCTTCCATCCCGTTGATCCTGGCCGTGGATAATCTGCCCGGGGTGGGGCTGAAAATATTTCACAACCACTCCCAGGCCCATTCCCTTTTTTTAAGAAACAAGGCACAATTTCTGACAACCGGCATCAGCGTCGGTGTTCGGTTTTTTCGCCAGGGGGTGCCGCTGAAGATCATCAATTCCCATGTGGCAGGACTCAGTTCCCTTGTCTCCACAAGGCCTGTCAACGGATTTGGTGAGCTTAAGGGCGAGAAAATCTGGCTTCCCTTTCCCGGTTCCCCCCTGGAGGAGGTCACCCGGTTCTTTGCCCGAAGTGAAGGCCTTGTGTGGCAGCGGGACATCCGTGTGGGATACGCCATGTTCGACACCTCGGTGAAAATGCTTCAACAGGGGAGGATCGCGTTTGCGGCATTGCCCGAACCCTTTGTTTCCCTGGCCGAAATCCATCCCGGCCTGGTTGCGAGCCTTGACTATGCAACCCTTTGGGAACGGTATACCGGAACCGGCACCACCTGTCCCCAGGTGGGAACCTTTGTCAACGCCCAGTGGGCAAAGGCGCACCCGGCACTCATCACCCGGTTCAACCAGGCCCTTGAACAGGCCATTGAACAGTGTGCAAAGGATCCCGGTCCTGGGCTTGAGCGGGCAAAAAAACGGTTCAGATTTCCCGGAACTGTTTTAGCAACGTCCCTGGGGCGCACCCGGTTCAAGTTGCTGACGGACCGGGAACTGAAACAGAGCGTTTTTGCCTATTACCAGACCATCGGATCACCCCTGGACGAGACCTTTGATGACTTTTTTTAAGCCCCTGGTCAGCCCCCTTGTTTCCCTTGGCATCGTCATGCTTCTTTGGGGGGTGGGCTCCCTCTTTTTTGATCCCTTTGTCCTGCCCTCTCCCCTGGAAACCCTGGGCCGGGCGAACCTGTTGTGCACCCCGGAATTTTTTGAGCACCTGTCATTCACTTTGGGACGGGTGATGACTGGATTTGTCCTCTCCTTTGCCCTTGGAACCCTGGTGGGTATCATCGCCCATGTGTTGAAAATTACGGCCTGGGTGGAGGCCCTGATGATGATGCTTCAGGTGCTGCCCGGACTCATTGTGGGGGTTATTTTCCTTTTGATGGTGGGGGTGGGAAGCGTGGCTCCGGTGCTGCTGGTCGTTACCATGACAACGCCCCTCATCGCCATAAACACGGCAGCCGCCCTGGCCAAGGCCGATCCGTTGATGGAGGGGGTGATCCGCTCATTTAACGGCACCCGGATGGATGTGATCAAGGACCTTTACATTCCCCTGCTTGTTCCGGCCATGCGGGCCAACGCCGGCATGGGCACCACCATGGCAATGAAGGTGGCGCTTCTCGGGGAGTTCATTGCAGCTGAAAACGGCCTTGGATTTTTGATAAATGTCGCAAGGATCTATTTTAACATGCAGGAGGTGCTCTTTTATGTGGTGGTGATCCTGCTCTTTGTCCTGGTGGTTCAGCTTGTGATCAGTGCTGTTTTCATGGGGTGCTTTAAAAAATATTTTTATCCGGGATAGACCGGTTCAGGAGGCGTTGGTGCTCAAGGCAACCCGTATAACGAAGATTTTTAACCGGCAAACCATTATCGATAATTTGAGTTTCAGTGTGGAAACGGGGGAGACCGTCACCTTGATGGCACCGTCCGGGTCCGGCAAGACCACATTGATCTCCATTCTGGCAGGCATTGACCGTGAATTCTCAGGAGCCGTGACCATCACCGGCCACCGCCCCGGGGTGGTGTTCCAGGACCCCGGGCTCTTCTGGTACAAGACGGTTAAGGAGAACATTGTATATCCCCTTGGGCTCAAGAAGATTGCCTGGTGCTCAAAAATGGAGGCGCGCTACCGTGAATGGATAGCTGCAGCCGGACTTGCCGGGTTCGAGGACCACTATCCCCACCAGATTTCCAGGGGCATGAAGCAGAAGAGCGCCATCATCAGAACGTTTTTGTGCAATCCGGATCTCGTCTTCATGGACGAGCCCTTCAGCGCCATGGACCAGGCGTCCGCCCGATCCATCGTTGACCATATCCGAATTCTTCATCCCCATATCACCCTTGTCCTTGCAAGCCACAGCCTAGGCCAGGCCACCGGGTTTTCCAACAGGGTGTTTGAGGTGACAAAGACGCCCATGTCCGTGTTTGAAATTACCACCCCCTGATAAAATATCTGACACCTTGGGTCGTAAATTGATAAAAAAGTGGACAGGTGGTGTTCCTATAGATGTTTGCACTTGAATTGATTCCTCGGCAAAGCGCTAAAAAAGGAAGAACACCTGCTTGCAATTTTTGATTGCCTTCTGCTATAAACACCATACCTAAAAAAAAACAGCCAACAGGGGATTTGTATTGAAATTCGTTCCAAAACAGATCGTACCGTTGACCATTGCCGGGCGCTTGCTGCTGGTCAGCCTGGTTATTCTGATGCTCATCATGCTCCTTTCCGGTGTGGTCATGGTCAATCTCAACAGTTTGCGAGAGGTGAACCGGGAGATCGTCGACGTCAACAAGAACGGTATCATCATCGTCGAGCGCCTCTTGAACGCGTTTCCCGGCCTTGTGAAAGCCGGAGAAAAATATGTCGTCTCCGGGGATGTGGATTATTATGAGCGGTTTCAAATGCTTAAACAGACCCTCTACTCGGATATGGACGAACTGGCCCATCTCCTCAACACCACGGAAGACCGGCAATTGCTCGTCCGTGCCAGAAGTCAATGCAACCTTTATCTTGCCGCCCTTGAAGAGCAGTCAATCCATCGTAAAAAAGCAATAGATGACCTGCCTGCCCCGGTGCTGGAGGAAAAGGAAGGCTGTTTGATGGGTACGGTTTCAGCGCTTCAGCAGATCACCGCGTTGAACGAGGCGGCCATCACGGAAAAGACCACCCTCTCCAACAGGCGGATCAACCGGGTTCTGTTGATCACCCTGGTGGTCGCCCTGTTGGTCCTTGTGGTCGGCACCTCCATCTTAACCATTACCACCCGTTCCATCACCCGTTCGGTTTCACTTCTCAAGGAAAAAACCAAGGAGATTGCCGAGGGGCGGTTCGACAGGATCGATTCCCTCCCGGGCCCCAGGGAAATACAGGACCTTGCCGTTCATTTTGATATCATGTGCCAGCGCCTGGGGGAGCTCGACGCCCTGAAGGCCGATTTTGTAAGCCACGTCTCCCATGAGCTCAGGACCCCCCTTGCGGCCATCAAGGAGGCCTCGGCCATGCTGTCCAACGGGCTCTTTGCCGGGGACAATAAAGAGCAGGATGAGCTGCACCACCTGATCCGGGACGAGTGTGACCGCCTCTTGAACTCCGTGGTACGGATCCTGGACTACTCCAAGATGGAGGCCCGGGAGATGGAGTATACCATTGACTCGTTCTCGCTTCCCCAGGTGATTCAGATGTCCATCCTAAAGCTTGCCCCCCTCTGTGTCACCCGGGATATCGATCTGGAGTTTGTTCCGCCGCCCCAGGATCTTCCCTTGGTGCTCATCGACCAGGACAGGATACTGGAAGTGATGAACAACTTGATCGGCAATGCAATAAAGTATACCCCTGAGCATGGGCGGATATTCGTCACCATTGCCCGGGAGGAAGTGGAGAATCAGGTCAAGGTATCGGTGGTCGATACCGGGTGCGGCATCGCGCCCAAGCACCTCACCGAGGTGTTTGAAAAATTCAAGCAGATCGATAATGGCGTGGGAACACGGATGGGGTCGGGGCTGGGGCTCTCCATCTCAAAACATATCATCAAGGCGCACAGGGGAAATTTATGGGCTTTAAGCGATTTGTCACAGGGAACAACCATGATCTTTACCTTGCCTGCTGTTTAGGTCTGATCTTTTTGGTGACAGGGTGTTACCACCGGGTGCCCCAACAGGCGCCCCCGGTGACGGGGCTTGAGTGTGAGGCGTGCCGTCGCATGGAGGTGTTCAAGGAGCTGGTAGACAAGGGTGAGTTTCAGCAGGCCCAAAAAGAGAACAACAGGGTGAAAGCGTGCCTGGACCATCTTTCTGAAAGAAAGTCGGTGTCCACAGCCGTGCTGAAACAGGATATGGACATCTACACAACGCTCCTTAATGGGTTAATGGCCCGGGATAAGCGAAACCGGGCGCTTTTGAAAACCATGGATTCCATGGAGAAAACCGCGAAAAAACTTCAAAAGAGGATCAAGGACCAGGAAAAGACCATGGTCCGGCTTCGCGGGGTTGCAAAGGAAAACGCAAGGTTGAAACAGCAGATTAAAAGCTACAAGGCCATTGATCTTGGGCTTGACAAGATAAACCCAAAGCTGGGTGATAACAATGGAAGCAAGGGCTGATCTCTTAACCGGAATATAAAGGACAGGGCATGGCTGTAAAAAAAGTGTTTCAAAAAAAGCGCGGCAACATCCTTGTGGTGGATGATGACGAAAATTTACTCAAGCTCATCCGCATGCGGCTTCAATCCGAGGGGTTTCGGGTGACCGCGGTTCTGGGGGGGGCGGATGCCCTGGAAAAACAGGGGACAGGGCTGTTTGACCTGGCCGTTATCGACTACCAGCTTGTGGGTGAAACAGGGGTTGAGGTGATGGAACAGCTTCAACAGAACGATCCTGAAATGGCGGTGATCATCCTCACCGCCCATGGAACCATAGCCAAGGCGGTTGAAGCCATTAAAAAAGGTGCCTACAGCTTTCTTGAAAAACCGTATAATGATGCCGCTCTGATTCAGCAGGTCAACCATTGTCTTGAAAAGAACAAGCTTGCCCGGGAGGTGAAGGAGCTCAGGGGCATGGTGTCCGATCGATTTGCCTTTAATAACATCATCGGAAGGGATGAGAAGATGGTAGAGGTCCTCAAGCTTGTTTCCCAGGCCGCACTGACCGATTCCACCGTGGTTGTTCAAGGGGAGAGCGGCACGGGCAAGGAGCTCATCGCAAAGACCCTCCATGTGGCCAGTGCCAGGCGGGATGGCCCCTTTATTGCCATCAACTGCGGCGCTATTCCGGAAACCCTGTTTGAAAGCGAGCTGTTTGGTTACAGCCAGGGGGCATTTACCGGGGCGTCCAAGAGTAAAAAAGGGCTGCTGGATCAGGCCCGGGGGGGCACTTTCTTTTTTGATGAAATTTCAGAGATCCCCCTGTCGATCCAGGTCAAGCTCCTGCGGGTGCTCCAGGAAAACGAATTCTATCCCCTGGGAAGCGGCGAAAAAAAGAATCTGGATGCAAGAATTATTGCCGCCTCAAACCGGATCCTTTCCGATGAGGTGGCTTCGGGCAGTTTCAGGGAAGATCTTTACTATCGGATCCATGTGATTCCCATCACCCTGCCTCCCCTGCGGGAACGGCGGGAGAGCATTCCCCTGCTCGCCAACCATTTTTTAAGCGCGTTCAGGGAGAGTATGGACAGGGATGTTCGAAGTTTCAGCCAAAAGGCCATGGAAAAGCTTGTTTACCACCCCTGGCCGGGAAATATACGTGAACTCAAGAATGTGGTGGAGTTCTGCGTGGCCACCTCGGAAAACCGGGTGATTTCAGATGACCTCATCATGCCCGACATCCAGGGGAGAACAATGGAGTTGAAGCCTTTGAAAGAGGCTAGGCTCGATTTTGAACGGGACTATCTGGTTCAGCTTCTCAGGCTGACCAAGGGAAATGTCAGCAAATCGGCGAAACTTGCCGGACGCTACCGGGCCGATTTTTACGATCTGATGAAACGGTGCGGATTGACGGCCGATCAATTCAGAGGTGACGTGTAGTTAAATTCATACAACCCTGCCCGGGGTAAAAATGCCCCGGGTAACCTGGGTGCTCCATCCCCTTTTTTCGCGGTTTTTCGCCAAGCCCCCCCCCGGTCCGGGAAAATCTTGTCTTTCAGAGTGTAGGAAAAACCATTCAATGTTGGAAAAGACCTGAAACACCAGTCCGTTACGGTGGCGTGGGCCTGTCCGCTGGGGGTGGGTGTCTGGGATTCCATACAGGGATAGGGATGGGTGATTTTAACGCCTATGTGTGAAATATTTCAATAAAACAGATGGTTCTGTGTTTTATTTCGGAATGGCAAGGATTTTGCTATCGGTAGAGAGCCAGGAACAATTTTTGTTGGTGTGGTATCGTGATTAAGCTAAAAAAAAACGTTGTTTTAATAAAGTCTTGTTATTGGACAAAAGGGTCGGTTCCTATGGCGTGGCGACATTTGTTGTTTATGGTGATGGTTGTTTGTGTCCTTTGCCTGTGGGGGCAGGCAGGGGATTGCGGGGCCATAAAGCACCAGGGTTACAGTCGGATCGGGGCCCCCATGGATCTGGGAATAATCAAGATGCCCTGGAGCGCTGCAAACAAACGGTTTGGGTATGTCTACCCCGTGGAGGGCGTCACTTTTGCCAACGTCATCCCCGGCCCTCCCTCCTGGGAGTCCATGGGATATTACTCCTATGCCGGCGTTACGCCAGACTCCCGAACATTTAATCCCCATGGCGTTTCGTTTTCCAGCAAGGCGCTTATTGTTTTTGATACGTTTGAAGATGACGCGTTGGATTCAAACCACCGGCCCACTCTCCTGATCCGGCACCACGGGATGTTTGGCGTCATTGAGTTTCTTCGCATGGATGACTACGGACTTCATTACCGGTATGGGTGGATCGGGATACATACCCCATTGCCTGACATTGCACCCGTACACGTGTTTGACAAACCTGCTGTTTACGCCTTGAATTCGGACACGGCGTATGAATCCGTTACCATCACCAACGGTGCCACGGTGGTTTGTAATACAAGCTTGCGCATTAACGGAACCATCAATATTCTCCAGGGGACCCTGGTCCTGGACCCTGGGACCCATGTGACGGCCAAGGATGTCGACATCTCAGAGGGCTCGACGCTAATCCTTGGAAATGACACCCGGGTAATCGTCTCGGGCAACTGGATCAACCATGGGCTTGTGTTGGCAAACCAGGGAACCGTTGTCTTCAGCGGAGATGCGCCCCAGAGAATCGTTGGTTTCACCCATTTTAATTGCCTGGAAATCGATAACGTCTCCCAGGTTCAGGCCGACTCCATCGCTGTCCAATCCCTGTCTATCTACTCCGGTCTCTTTATCCCGGCTACAAATTCACGGTTTTACCACGTTTTTATCGATACCAAAGGGGTGTTGTTTCCCCAGGAAGGGGCCGGCATCAAGATTTCGGGCCACATGGATAATGAGGGCGGTTTTGTTCACAACTACGGCACCGTTATCCTCAACGGTGCCGGGCTCCAGGAGATCCATACCAATGGAGATCCGTTTTATAATCTTTGGATATTAGGGGATGATGTTCGGTTCTCTAAGCCCCCGGTCATCGAAAATCGCCTGTTTTAGCTTCTTCGCTCTGATTTTCGTGTTATTTTGGCAAGAGAATCGAGAATCAGATAACCGCTTTGGTTCTGGCTTGTCTAGGCTGGAGAGGCAACCATGGGCAGCCGTATGATAAAGGTTGTGCCTTTGCCCTGGACGGATTCCACCTCGATGGTGCCGTCGTGGTCCTCTGCAATGATAAAATAGGCGATGGAGAGGCCAAGGCCGGTTCCGCTCTTTTTTGTGGTGAAAAAGGGTTCGAAAATTCGTTTGCACACCGCCTTGTCCATGCCGGTTCCGTTGTCCTTCACCCTCAGGCAGGCCATGCCGTTCTCCATGGCAATCCCTAAACTGAATTGGCTTGCCCCCGCTTTGTCGCCCATTGCGTGGGCACCGTTTTTCAGAAGGTTCAGCATCACCTGCTGAATCTTGCTTGCCTGGCACACCACGGCCGGCATGTCCGGCTGATAGTCTCGGATGATTTTGATCTGCCTGAAATCAAAGTTTTTCTTCAGGTCATAGTCGTTTTCCGCAAGTTTAATTGTCCGGTCCAAGAGCTTTTTGATATTTTCAGGCTTTGGCCGTCCTTCGCTCTTTCTGCTGAAGCTGAGCATGTTGTCCACGATCTGGGCTGCCCGCCTTCCCGCCTCCATGATCGTATCGATCATCTGGAAGATTTCCCTTTTTTCCATGTAGGACCGGAGGGTTTCAAGGGTGGTGCCGCACTCTTTTGCCACCGCAAGGTTTTTGGGCAGATCCCCCTTCACCCTGTTGGCCATCACCTGGATGTTCTGGATGATGCCGGCCAGGGGATTGTTGATCTCATGGGCCATTCCCCCGGCAAGCCCCCCCAGGGAGAGCATTTTTTCTGACTGGATCATGATCTCGTCCATCCTTGCCCTGTCCGTGACATCGTCGATCCTGACCACTGCTCCCTGGTTCTTGGTGGAGCTCAAGGGGTAGATGCCCAGGTCGTTTACCTGGAGTTTGTCGCCCAGGGTGACGGCGACCCGGTTCTTCTCAAGGGGCGTTCCTGTTGCAATGGCTTCAACAGCCTCCTGGGTCAGCCCGTTGAACCGTGGAAGGAGCTCGCCGATGGGTTTTCCCCTGGCCTCTTCCGTAAGGTGCCTTGCCAGGGTTTCCGCAGCTCTGTTCATGTCAAGGACGTTTCCCTTGGCATCCACGCTGATCAGGGCTGCGGAGATGGCGTTGATGACATCCAGGAGATAGGTCCTGGACTCTGCAAGCTCCTCTGTTGCGAGGACGTTTTTGATGCTCTCGGCCTTGAGCTGTTCGTTGTTCTTCTTCAGCTCCTGGGTGCGTTCGGCCACAAGACGTTCAAGGCCGTGCTTTATCTTGTAGAGCTCAAGAAAGACCTTGACCTTGCTCAGAAGAATGAATTCGTTCAGGGGCTTGAAGATGAAGTCCACCGCTCCCTTGTGGTATCCCTTGATCTCCTTTGCGTCATCCCGGTCAATGGCCGTGACAAAGATGATGGGAATTTTTTCCGTCCTGTCTTCGTACTTCAGGATTTCGGCCACTTCATAACCATCCATATCCGGCATCTGGACATCCAGGATAATCAGGGCAAAGTCATGGTCCAGCACCTTGGCGAGGGCCTCGTTTCCGCTGGTTGCCTGGATGATCTCGGCATCAAGCTTTTGCAAGAGCTTGTCCAGGACAAAAAGATTTTCCGGGTGGTCATCCACGGTGAGGATCTTGGGCTTTTCTGTTTTATGTTTGAGCATCATGGTCTCGACATAGCGCCGCATCTGGTACAGCTCCAGGTGCACCTTGATCTTGCTGGTCAAGACGGTTTCGTTGATGGGCTTAAATATGAAATCCACGGCGCCCATGCTGTATCCCTTGATCTCCATGATATCGCTCTTGTCCATGGCCGAGATGAAGATGATAGGGATGGAGGCGGTCCGCTCATTTTTCTGGAGGAGTTCAGCCACTTCGTACCCGTTCATTTCGGGCATCAGCACATCCAGGAGAATCAGGGAAAAATCGTGGTGGAGGGTCAGGTTCAGGGCGTCACTGCCCGAGGTGGCGGTGACGATGTTGACATCCAGTGTTTTGGTCAACTGTTCCAGGGCAAAAAGGTTTTCCGGGGTGTCATCCACCATGAGTATTGTCGGTTTATTATCAGGAGTTGTCATGGGTATCCTCCACAAGGTTTGTCAAGAACGAGGGAATCTCCTCAAGGGGTAAAATGAAATCAATACAATGGGTTGCGATGGCAGACAGGGGCATGAGATTCACCTCGGCTGTTTCCGGATCCTGGGCAATGGTGAGCCCGCTTCCTTGCTTGATGGTTTTAATGCCGTTGCTGCCGTCGCTGTTGGCTCCGGTGAGGATGATGCCCACCAGGTGCGAGCCATAGACCCGGGCCGCGGTTTCAAACAGGACATCGATGGAGGGCCTTGCATAACAGACCGGTTCGTCCACGGAGAGGCTGAAGGTGTGGTCCTTTTCAACAAGCAGATGGTACCCGCCGGGGGCGATGTACGCAGTGCCCGGACGGATCTCCTCCTTCTCCTCGGCCTCCTTGACCGTGAGTCGGGATTTGTTGTTCAGGGAATCGATAAAAAAATCGTCCTCCCCGGCCATCCTGTGTTGAACAACGATCACAGGGGAGGGAAAGGCCTTGGGAAACAGGGGCAGGAGGGTGTGAAGGGCCTGGAATCCGCCTGCGGAAACCCCAATGACAACGGCGCTAAAATCAACCTTCATCGCTTATCTCCTGGGTCTGGTCCCTCTTTTTCTGGAAGATCCGGAGCCTTTTTTTGATGGGGACAAAGGCGTCGACAACCGTGGAAAAATCAATGGTTTCCCTGGTGCCTAAGCACAAAAAACCGTTGGTTCGCAGGCTGTCATGGAAGAGCTTAAGGACGCGGTCCTGGAGCTCCCTGTTAAAGTAGATGAGCACATTTCGGCACAGAATCAGGTTCATCTCACCAAACACGCCGTCGGTTGCCAGATTGTGGTTTGCAAACACGATGTTCTTCTTGAGCGCCCTGTCAAAGATTACCGAATCGTAGTCGGCGTGGTAGTAGGTTGCAAAGGAGTGCTTTCCGCCGGATTTCTGGTAGTTCCGGGTGCTTGTTTTGATGGATTGGGCCGGATAGATCCCCTTTTGGGCGGCTTCCAGGACGGTGTCGTTGAAGTCCGTGGCATAGATCAAGGCCTTGTCATAGAGCCCCTCCTCCTTGAGCAGGATGGCAAGGGAATAGACCTCTTCACCGGTGGCAACCCCCACGGACCACACTTTTATAAACGGAAAGGTCTTGAGGTAGGGGATCACCTTTTCCCGCAGGTTGTGGAAAAAAGGGGGGTCCCGGAACATTTCGGTGACATTGACCGTAAGGTTGTTGAGAAACACGTTGAAAAATTCCTTGTCGTGGATGAGGGGGGTAATCATCTCTGATATCCTGTTGTAACCGCTATCGGCAAGGCTTTTGTGGATGCGCCGGGTCAGGGAGGCATCTGCATATTGGGTAAAGTCATACCCATATTTCAGCTGGATCGCATTCAGGAGAATGTTGATCTCTATCTCTTCGTTGTTCATAATGTTTGACCCGTTATTTTCAGTATAACCAAACCCTTAGCATGGTTACCAATTTGTTTGTGTCCACCGGCTTGGACAGGTAATCGTTGGCCCCGCACCGTATGCACTCCTCCCGGTCGGTCTCCATGGCCTTTGCCGTCAAGGCGAGGATGGGGAGGGACTTGAACTTCTTTTGCTTCCGGATCCGCTGCATGGTCTCATAGCCGTCCATCACCGGCATCATGATGTCCATGAGAACTATATCCACCTTATCCCCCTTGTCCAGGATTTCCAAGGCCTTTTTACCGTTGTTGGCAATGGTGACCTCCATGCCCCTTGATTTGAGAAATTTGTTCAGGGCAAAGGCGTTGCGCATGTCGTCATCCACCAGAAGCACGCGTTTCCCGGGAAGGATCTCTCCCTTGTCCCGAATCTTCTGTATCATCTTCTGGTGCTGTTCCGGCATGTCGCTTTCCACCCGGTGCATGAATAACGCGGTTTCGTCAAGGAGTCGCTCCATGGAGACGGCGCTCTTCAGGACAATGCTTGACGCATAGCGTTCGAGCTTTTCGTTCTCCTCCCGGCTCAGTTGCCTTCCCGTGTATATGATGACCGGCATGGTTTCCATGGTGTCGTCACTGTTGATCCTGTCCAGGAGTTCAAATCCCGAGATGTCGGGAAGCCCAAGGTCCAGGATCATGCAGTCGAACCGCTTCTTTTTTAATAACTGGATCGCCTTTTTGCCGGTGCCCACGGCAACGGCGTTGATGTCGTGGGTGGTCAGCAGCTTGAGAATGCTCTTGCGGAGCTCCGTGTTGTCCTCCACCACCAGAAGTTCCTTGACATCGCTTGCCAGGATACCCTCGATTCGGCCCAGGGCCTGTCTCAGGTCGTTCTGGCTGATGGGTTTTGTCAGGTAGCCCACGGCACCCTTTTCCAGGCCCTGGCGGGTATTGTCAAAGGCGGACATGATGTGAACGGGGATGTGCCGGGTTGCCGGGTTGTGTTTCAGTTCGTTCAAGACAGTCCAGCCGTCGATGCCGGGCAGACCGATGTCCAGGGTGATTGCCGTTGGTCGCTGTTCGATGGCGTACTTGATCCCGGTCTCCCCGTTTTTTGCCACAATGGGGGCGTACCCGTTTTTCTGGAAGAACTTGGCGAGGATCCCGGCAAATTCCGTGTCATCCTCGATGATGAGCATGGTTCTTCCCCCCGGGGAAACGGTGGTCCCTGGCGCTTCTTTGGCGGCCGGTTCTTCCGTTGGAACCGCCTCCTGGCGTGGCGCAAGATCGAATTTGGGGGCGGGTTCTGAAAGCGCCTTTTCTTCCGGGCCGGGAAGGGAGATCACCTCGGGGATGTAGAGGGTGAAGACCGTTCCCTTGTCGGGCCGGCTTTCCACCTGGATTTCTCCGCCCAGGATCACGGCAAGTTCCCGGGAAATGGAGAGCCCAAGGCCGGTGCCGCCGTGGCGCCTGCTGATGGAGCCGTCCACCTGCTTAAAGGCTTCAAATATGATCCCAAGCTTTTCCTTGGAGATGCCCAGCCCTGTATCCTCGATGGCAATGGCGATGGTCCTGGCAGGATCGAGTTCCTTCCGGGTCAGGGACGTTCCGGGAGAAGGCCTTGAAATGGAGAGGGATACAGCCCCCTGTTGCGTAAATTTCACTGCATTGCCCACCAGGTTCCTCAGGATCTGTTCGAGCCTGTGAACATCCGTGGTGATCTCCCTGGGTAAGTTGTCCGTCACCTGGGTGTTGAAGTCCAGGTCCTTTTTCTTTGCCACGTGCACGAACTCGCTTCTGACGTTGGATAAGAGGCTCTCCATGGAAATATTTGAAAGGCTCAATTCAATCTTCCTGGCCTCGATCTTGGAGAGGTCGAGGATGTCGTTGATCAGGTGGAGAAGATTCTGGCCGCTTCTGTGGATGGATGACGCCGATTCCACCTGGTCTTGGGTGAGGTTGTTCTCCTGGTTTTCAGCCAGCATGTTGGCAAGGATCAGAAGGCTGTTCAGGGGGGTCCTGAGTTCATGGGACATGTTGGCCAGAAATTCCGATTTGTAACGGGTGGCGATCTCAAGCTGTCTGGCCTTCTCTTCCACCTCCTTTTGTTTGGTCTTGAGGATGCGGTTTTTTTTCTCGATCTCCCCTTTCTGGCTTTCGAGGAGCTCGGTCTTCTCCTCCAGCTCCTCATTGCTTGCCTGGAGTTCCTCCTGCTGGAGCTGAAGCTGTGCTTCCGATTTTTTCAGGCTCTCTGTCTGCTCTTCCAGCTCCAGGTTCGCTGTCTTGAGCTCCTCCTGCTGGACCTTCAACTCCTCTGCCTGTTCCTGGGTTCTTTCAAGGAGCGCTGCAAGCTGTTCGTTGAACAGGGCCGAATTGATGGCCACCCCAAGGGTGCGGCCTGCCATTTCGACAAACTCGAGTTGATCCTCCGTGAATTCCGAGACTGAGCCAAGCTCCATGAGCCCCTTGACGTTTTCTTCATAAACCAGGGGAAGGACAAGGAGGTTGGTGGGCAGGGCATTACCGAGGGAGGAGGTGATCTTGATGTAGGATTCCGGCACCTGGGTGAAGATAATTCTCTTTTTCTCCAGGGCTGCCTGGCCCACCAGCCCTTCTCCAATGGCCACTTTGTTGGCAAGCCCCTTTCTCTGGGTAAAAGCATAGCTTGCCACCAGCTTGTAGAGGTCTTTTTTCTCCTCCACAAAAAAGGTTCCCACCTGGGCGCCCAGATAGTCGGCAATATAGGTGATCGCCTTGAGGCAGAGGCGTTCGATGTTCTGTTCTCCGGCGATGATGCTGTTCAGCTCGTTCTGTCCGGTTTTGAGCCAGTTCTGCCGGGTGGTTTCAATGTCCGCAATCTCCAGGGTCCGGATCATCTTGTTCAGGGAGTTGGATAGGTCGTCGTCCCTGGATTCAGGGGAGATCCGCAGGGAGTAGTCCTCCTTGTCGATGGCATTCTGCAGGTTTGCGAAGATCGAGCGAAATCGTTTTTCACTTTCCTTAAGGGTGGCGTAGAGCTCCTGTCGTTCCCGGTCCTTGGCGTTGATCTGTTTGAGCATGTTGATGAATCCGTTGACCAGGGTGCCGATCTCATCCGTTCTATCCAGCTTGTCGATTCTCACCGAGTAGTCATTGGTTTCGGCGATGCTCCGGGAGTGGTTTGCCAGGACCAGCACCGGTTGGATGGTGAGCCGGTCCAACCCGACAAAGACCACTACAATGATCAGGGCTGCGATGATGGTAAACGAGACGATCATCCGGATGCTTGCCTTTTTGTTGGCCGCAGAAATGAACGCTTCCGTATAGAACAGTTCAAAATGTCCGAGAAGTTCATCGTTCCGTTTTATTTTGCTTGTGACCATTCGGTGCAGGCGATTCTCCGGGGAGAGTTCAAAGGGGGTGGTCAAGGGGGTGATCTGACCGCTGTTCTCCGCCTGGGAAGCCAGGCCTTGTTTCTTGTGGGCCCTGACAAGGCCTGTCATGTTGTAAACATTGATTGCCACGATGATCTCGTTCTTGAGCAAGGCATGGTTTAATCGGCTCACTTCCTTGTCGTCGAAATTCCACAGGGACTGGGAATAGACCATTTCGGAGAGTTTGACGGCGTTGGCGATCTCATTCTCAAGATCTTCCATTGCCAGGGCGCTGTTGGTCCTGTTGAAATAGACGACGGAGACGGTGCTCACAAGGGTGACGATCAGCACGATGATGCAGGCCAGTTTCACTACGATCTTTTTTTGGATAAGGTCGAACATCTAGCGTCTCTCCTTGGGGTTTCCTCTGCAACCAGCGAACTCCAGGTTAGGCAAAAACTAATTCTCCATGAGAATCTTGTTCAGGAACTCGATTCTCTGCTTGTTGGCGCCGTCATTTCTCAACGCGATGACAAGCGCCTTTTTTGGGAGATCCTTTTTAAGGATTTTGATGTTGGTTATCCCCAGCTTTTTTGCGCTGTAGAGCATCACGTTGGGGTCGGTGATGGCTGCCTCTGCCCGTTTTCCCACTAGCATTTTTGCGCAAAGGGTTTCGTCGAGGGAAGCGATTACGTTCCCGGGAAAACGTTTCATGGCATTTTCGATCTCCTTTGGATAGGCATAGGTTACAATGGTGGCCACCGTGTGGTTTTCATAGAGCTTGTCGATGCTCTCCCAAGCAAGGTTGGAGCCAACAGGGTCGCAACAATGGTGACATCCAATAATAGCGAGCCAAATTGTTTGAAAACCATGGCGCATCTCCTTACGGTTATCCCATGGGTTCAGGCCTTTGTTCAGGCCTTTGTTCATGCAGTTCTCTTGAATCTTATTTGAAAAATAGTATGGTTTAACTTCATTTCAAAGTCAACCATAATTCTTTTCCAAACCCGCTGATAACAGACCCTGTGGCCGCACCTTTCTTGGAAGATGTCCGTGGTTAAAATTAGTCTTGGGAGAGAATTTTGTTCAAAAATTCGATTCTCTCCTTGCTGGCGTCGTCATTTCTCAACGCGATGACAAGTGCCTTTTTCTGGAGATCGTTTTTGAGAATCTCGATATTGGTGATGCCGGCCTTTTTTGCGCTGTAGAGCATCACGTTGGGGTCGGTGATGGCCGCCTTTGCCCGCTTTTTTCCCAGCATCTTTGAGCATAGGGTCTCATCGGGAGAGCGTATGACGTTCCCGGGAAATTGTTTCATGGCATCTTCTATATTTTGGGGATAGATATAGGTTGCAATGGTGATCACCTTGTGGTTCTCGTAGAGCTTTTCCATGCTCTCCCACACAAGGCTCGATCCCTTGTATGTCATGATTCCGATGGTGGACCAGTCCACCGGGGGAGATGCTGTAAACCCCTTTGCCACCTCCTCGGGCCAGGCCGGAAAATATCCCACATATTTGCGGGTTTTCGCAAGATTCTGGGCCCGCTTCCACGGGTAGAACTCTACGATCAACTCAATGCCGTTCCGGGCAAGGATGTCCCTGAGTAATGCGATTGATTTTCCCTGGTCCTCCATGTCGGACCCGGAATAGGGTTGCCAGTCCAGGGAGGTGATTCTCCAGGTCTCGGCAACGGCCATGGGCGAAATGAACAGGGTTGCAGCAACGGTGACTGTTAAAAGTAAAGAAAAAAAATGTTTGAAAGTCATGGATTGCCTCCTAGGTTCTTAGTTTTAATTTTCGTTTAATTTTGGCAAAAAAAAATCTGAGGGCCTCTTTGGTCTGGCTTGTCCAGGTTACGTTTTAGCTGGGTCAGGATTATATTAAATATGGAGCTGAACTCCATTCAATATTTAATCATCGTCCAGATATATTCCAAAGTCAATCATATTTCTTTTTAAAATTCGCTGACAACAACCCTGTGGCGGCTTCCCCGGCAATATGGTATGGTGCCCCGATATTATAAGATTGAAATCGAATACCCATAATAAGGAGAGACATTGTCAATGTCAGATAACAAAAAAGAGTACGGATGGAACGCCTCAATGGGGATCTCCCTCTACGATAAAATTCGCCAGGATATGAAGGGTGCCATGCTCAACAAGGATACGGACGTCAGGGATACCATGCGGCTTATCATGGGCGAGTTTCCCAGCCTCACCGTCTCCATGACCCTGGAGAGCGGGAAAAAGACCACCCGGGTCAAGACGCCGGCGGAGATCACCGATGACGACCTCCTTGACATTATTCGGAAATTTGTCAAATCGGAAAAAACAATTTTAGAGCTGAAGAACGAGACCTCCTCGGCGTATATGGAGCTGTTGAACCGCTATCTTCCCAGTATGGCCACCCTTGAGGAAATCGAACAATGGGTCCGGGACAACGTTGATCTTTCCCAGTTCAAAGCGCCCATGCAGGCCATGGGAAGCGTGATGAAGCATTTTGGAAAGCTGGCCGACGGCAACCAGGTCAAAGAGGTGCTCAAGAACATGGGGCCTGCCTGATTGTGACCCTCCCCATCGACCGGGTCATGCCGGAGATCAAAAAAGCCCTTGAACATGGGCATCGGCTCGTGGTCAAGGCACCCCCGGGAGCGGGAAAGACCACCCGGGTTCCCCTGGCCCTCCTTGATCAATCCTGGTTGGGACAAAACAAGATTTTGTTGCTGGAACCCCGGCGCATTGCGGCCAGAGCTGCGGCCTGCCGCATGGCCCAGATGCTGGGAGAGCCCCTGGGGAAAACCGTGGGCTATCACATCAGCATGGAGCGGGTCGTGTCGAAAGAGACCCGTATCGAGGTGGTCACCGAGGGGATCCTGACCCGGAGAATCCAGAACGATCCCGGGCTTTCCGGCACCGGCCTTGTTATTTTTGATGAGTTCCACGAACGCAATCTCAACTCGGATCTTGGCCTTGCCCTCTGTCTGGAGGCCATGGAGGTCCTGTGTGAAGATCTCAAGATCATCGTGATGTCGGCCACCCTGGATGTGGCGCCCCTGGCACAACTCCTGGACCACGCCCCGGTGGTGGAATCAACCGGCAAAAGCTATGCCGTTGAAACCCGTTACCTTGACGACCGCCCTTTGCGGAACAGAAAGGAGTCGGTGGAGGGTCTCTGTGCCGATTCCGTGACCCGGGCCATTGCCCGGGATGGAGGGGACATCCTGGTGTTTCTTCCAGGGGCAGGGGAGATCCAACGGGTCGCGGCCCTCCTCGCGGACGGGCGCCTGTCCCCGGAGGTGTTTGTCCTGCCCCTTTACGGTAACCTGACCCGGGCAGAGCAGGATCTTGCCATTCGCCCCTCGGTTCCCGGGCGTCGCAAGGTGGTTCTGGCCACCTCCATTGCCGAGACCTCCATCACCATTGACGGGGTGACCATTGTGGTGGATTCGGGTCTCATGCGGGAACCCCGCTTTTCTCCCAGCACGGGCATGGGCAGCCTTGAGACCGTTGCTGCGCCCAAGTCCTCCGTGGACCAGAGGCGGGGCAGGGCCGGACGGACAGGTCCGGGCATCTGTTACCGACTATGGTCCGGTGAGAGCCACAACCAGCGCCGGGAGCAGATCCGTCCCGAGATGTTCAACACCGATCTGTCCGGGTTTGCCCTGGAACTGGCCCTTTGGGGCGTTGGTGACCCGGAAACCCTCAAGTGGCTCGATCCACCCCCAAAGGGATCCATGGACCAGGCCCGGGAATTGTTGACCCGGATCAACGCCCTGGACAGCCAGGGCAGGATCACGGCCCACGGAAAATCCCTGGCCAACCTCGGCCTCCACCCGAGGCTTGCCCATATGGTGGTCACGGGCAAGGCCATGGGACTTGGTGCCCTTGCCTGCACCCTTGCAGCCCTGCTCCAGGAGCCCGATTTTATGATCTTCAGAAACAGGACAAGGGATGCGGACCTGAGGCTTCGCCTGGAACTTATCTCTTCCAACAGCTGCCGGGGCACCACGGTCAAAAAAGGAATCATGTCACGGATCCGAAGGCTTGCCCAACGGTTCCGCAAACAGCTGGGCATCAAGGATGAAAAAAGCAATCCCCAACAGGCAGGCACCCTGCTCGCCCTTGCCTATCCGGAACGGATCGCCGTGAACCGGGGCACCCGGAACGGCCGCTTTCTTCTCGCTTCAGGGCGGGGGGGCTTTCTCCCGGAAACCGATCCCCTGGCCTGGGAGGCGTTGGTGGTGGCAGCCCATGTTGACGGCAAACATTCCAATGCCAAAATTTTTCTGGCGGCTCCCTATTCAAGGGAAGCCCTGGAAAGGGATTTTGGCCGGCAGATCACAACCCGGGACCAGGTGGCCTGGGACCGGCGTTCCAAAAGCGTGATGGCAAGGCGCACGCGCTGCTACCACGCCCTTGTCCTTGATGAGGAGACGCTCTTGAGCCCTGATTCTTCCCTGGTGCTCGCTGCCATGGTCCGGGGCATACGGGAGGAGGGGCTCACCGTTCTTCCCTGGACCCGGTCCCTTCGCCAGTTCCAGGCAAGGGCCGTGTTCCTGGGAAGGGCCCTTGGGGAGGACCAATTCCCTGATCTTTCCGATGCTGCCCTGGCCGAGACCCTGGAGACCTGGCTGGCCCCCTTTCTCGACACCGTATCCTCCCTGTCCCGGCTCAGAAAGATCGATCTCAAGGCAGCGATCCTGTCCCAGTTGACCTATAAGGAGCAGCAGCTGCTGGAGCGCCAGGCTCCCTCCCATATCCCGGTTCCCAGCGGGTCAAGGATCTGCCTTGACTACGGGTCCTTTGACAGGGCGATCTTCGATTTCCCGGTGCTGGCCGTCCGCCTCCAGGAGATGTTCGGATGTGACGCAACCCCCAGGGTTGCCAACGGAAAGGTGGCCGTTACCCTTCACCTGCTCTCCCCCGCATCCAGGCCCGTCCAGGTGACCCAGGACCTTGAAAGTTTCTGGACCAACACCTACCAGGAGGTGAAAAAGGATCTCAAGGGAAGATATCCCAAACACTTCTGGCCCGAAGATCCACGGTCTGCTGTGGCCACCCGGAGAATACGGGCGAAAAAGAGCCCCCAAAAAAGAGGGTAACCGCTGAAAATCGTTGGCATCTGAGGCGAAACATGGTAAATGAGTCCCTCGAAAGACCACGGGAGCTTCCCGTGGTCTTATTTTTTTTAAAACAAATATCCCGAGATGGGGATTTTTTTAACGAGGGCACCTAGGAGATAAGATGGTTGATTATACGATAAAACCCGGCATAGGCCTTGGCAATATTTGCTTTGGCGCCACCATGGAAGCGTGCAGGGAATATTTTGGCAAACCCGAAGAGGAGTTGAAAGAGGAGTTTGAAGGGGATGAGTATACCTCCTGGTATTACGGGGGGGGCGACATCGCCCTGTGCTTTGAGGGGTCCGAGGATAATCGCCTTGGAACCATCATCATTTCCCGGGGAGAAGCCCTCCTGGACAATGAGAATATCATTGGAAAGAGCCTTGAAGACATTAAAAAATATCTCAAGAAAAATGCCTACTTCTACCTGGAAGAGGAGGATGAGATCTCTCCATCCATGCGGCTCATCAACGTGGGCGCCCTGGAGTGCTGCTTCATGTTCACCGATGACATCCTCGACGGGGTCCAGTGGAGCTACTTCTGGGAAGATGACGAGACCCCCAAATGGCCCACCATCCAGTAGGGTAGGGGCTATAAATGGCAATCTCAGCCTCTGCATCCACGGTAACACTTCCCAGGGAGAATCCCCAAGGGTTTGTAGCAATCCTGGACTTCCTTGACCATAGATTCCCCCGTATCGGCAGGGACATCTGGGCAAGCAGGATTCGCAACAAACATGTCCTCACCGAGGATGGCAGTCCGGTCACCCCGGAGACCCCTTACCTTGCCGGGGCAAGGATTCATTATTATCGAGAGGTTGAGATTGAGTTGGTGGTTCCGTTCCAGGAGACGATCCTTTTCCTGGACGACCACCTTCTTGTGGCGTGCAAGCCCCATTTCCTGCCGGTGGTTCCCTCCGGCCCCTATGTCAACGAGACCCTCCTGAACCGCTTGAAACAGCAAACCAACAACCCCGACCTTGTTCCGATCAACCGTATCGACCGGGA
This sequence comes from Desulfobacterium sp., assembly GCA_016342325.1. GTDB lineage: Bacteria > Desulfobacterota > Desulfobacteria > Desulfobacterales > Desulfobacteraceae > Desulforapulum. The sequence goes on along the minus strand of JAEINR010000010.1, from coordinate 3,126 downwards.
AACCGCAGGCCTTGTTCTCTTTTCCGTTCAGCCGGAGACCCGGGGGCGCTTCCAGAGCCTCTTCATGGACAGGAAGGTAAAAAAGACCTATGAAGCCGTGACTCTCTGGCCCGAAACCGGTGGAACCGTTCCCGGGCGTATGGAAAACCGTATTGTCAGGGGCGAGCCCTGGTTCCGGAACCGGATCGTACCGGGCAAGCCCAATGCCGTCACCCGGGTGAAACTCCTGGAAACCCGGGGCAACAGGGCCCGTTTTCGCCTATTTCCCGAAACCGGTAAAAAACACCAGCTCCGCCTCCACCTGAGTGCCATGGGGTGCCCAATCCTCAACGACCGATGCTATCCTGCGCTCCTTCCCAAACAGAAAGATGACTGGGACCGACCGCTCCAGCTTCTTTCCAGACAGGTGGCGTTCCTCGATCCGCTCTCAGGGGAGGAGCGGGTTTTCACCTCGGCCCGCACCCTTGGGCAAATTGATTAAATCCTCATTTTTCCGGGTCAACAACAGACTCTATTTGGGTTCCGGAAATCATTGAACCCATCAGTCCGAAGGTCCAGACCGCATAGGCATGGATAAAAATGTAGGTAACAATTACCATGGATGCCACCATATGTATGCGTCTCGTTGCTCCGGCCGCTTTCCCAAAGGCCGGGAGTATTGCATGGCATACTCTGTTTATCCCATAAAAACTTTCCGGAAAGAGGATGGCAAGACCCGTAAAAACCATGACGATCCACAGTCCAAACCACCCCCACCATGCCAGAATGGCAGACGGTCTGACTTTTTCAACATATCGTTTTTTTTTCGTACCGTATCCAATCGGGCTTTTCACTTTTTTTCCCTCAATATAACGTTTAGCATCATGAACGAAAAAATCGAATGCATGGCCTATTTTTGAAAGACCAAACCACCTGGATTCCCCGCTCATTATAAAGTAATACAGGTAGAACGTGGTCGTACTTATCCAGGCCAGCCCCGCAATAATATGTAAATTCCTTGAAACGCCTCTGCTTATAAAAGCAACATTGATGTTGGCGCTGACGTTTAACCCGGACAACAGGAGGATTAGAATTTCCGTTACCATGAGCCAATGAAGACTTCTGTAGAGGAAACGGTGTCTTTTGACCGTGATTGTGTCATTCGTCATTGTCGGTTTCCCCCTTGCCAAAGCGTTTGCTGACCGCATGGGCGCCTAGGCCCGCCGCCGTACCCATGGCAGCAGCGCCTGACCATTTGCCAATATCTGCGCCGTATACGGTTTTTAGTTTGTTTTCTCCCAAATGGGGCCGCATGTCGTCATGGCAGTTGCCGCATTCCATCATGCCCCGTGTAAATTGACCTGACTCATACTTCTTACCTTTGGAATGACAGGTTCGGCAACCGGCCGTTTCCTGGGAAACTTTCATGGGGAAAACCGTATGGAGTTCCCCTTTCATGTGGGCGTTTAAGAGAATACCGCCCATTGCTGATATGTCCCCTGTCAGTCTTGCACATCTCTCGGATCTTTCTTTGGAACCGCTGGCATACCCGGCCTTCTCACACCAACCGCCGACACTTACATGGCATAGAACCGAGTGGCTTGCGGATTGGGGCAAGGATTTGTCGCTTTTGTACTTTGGTGGATAAAACGCCTTTTTAAGGGCCGTTTCGTTTGCTTTGTCGCTGGGGAAGGGGGTCGTTTCGTAATATCTCATGAGCCTTGGCACCACCTCCTTTACATCGCCCATGGGCAATGCGATATTAATGGCAGAGGAGGCGCCGTTAGGTGCGCCGCACAAGGAACCAAAGTTTGCGACGCCGCCAACACCAAATTGCATCATAACCTGAAGATGCATTCCCGATTTTTTGTTTTTAAGGTGATTGATAACCGCTTTTCTGGTCGGTAACGGTATCACGGTATAGGGGTAGCCCATCGCTTCTTTTAATGCCGTCATCATGGCCCAGAACGCGCCGCCGCCACATTCAAAAGCATAGTAGCCCAGATGGCCGAGTTTTCTTAAATACTCCGGATCCAGTTCTTTGTATCCCCAGGGCAATGCCGGTGCTTCAACCGTTTCAGGTGTCGCAATACTCGCACTCGCATTTTTTGCGCCTAGGATACCGCATAGTGCGGCTCCTGGGAAAGCAGCAAGACCTTTAAGGAAACTCCTTCGATGCAAAACGTTCATGGTGACCCCCTTTTAGAACCGTTGTTAAATGGTATCCAAAGATACTTATTGCCGATCCCAGGGAAGCTTCTCCTGTTCGGGTGATTTTCCCTAGGATCAACGCCGAAAAAAAAAGCAAAGTCAATGGTGAAGAACAGGGAAATGAATGAAGCATTGATCATTGAAGGGTTTTAGCTTCTTAGTTCTGATTTTCGTGTTATTTTGACAAGAAAATCAGAAAAACGCTTTGGTCTGGCTTGTCCAGCTTAGGTTTAACGTTTTGAATACCCCTTGGATTGACAATGCTTTTCTATTAAAGGCTCAGCTTTAGTAGGCGGTTTTTATCACCATTTACGATTTAAATATTGAAATGTCTGACGATTAGCGAGGCTTTCTGTCTGCGATGTGGATTGTTTGTCTCCAACGAATAAATCAAGAAATGAACCTCTTAAAGAGTATAATAGCTCGATATAACCGGAAACTCAAACGTTAAGTCATGATTGACCAGGGAATTTTCCGCCAACGACGTCATCATGTTAAATTTGGGAAGCATGTTCAACAAATAAGTCCTCCCCTTTCTTCAGGCAGGGGGGGCGATTCTACCTCCACCCATAAGCCTTTTAATTGTTTGTCTCCAATAGAGAAAGGGTTCCGTTTGATTTTTTTATTGACGAGCGAATTATTATATGCACAGATGTGGTATTCAAGATTCACATGTTAAAACCATACCCTGAGCGATAAAAAGGCGAAAAGGCACAGGGCCTGAGTGATACCCGGAGTGCCCTGGGAGTTGCTCGCCCTTCTTTTAATTTCGACATAAAACATTGGCGAAAAATATTGATTAAGCGTGCTTTGATTCTCCCTTCTTTTGGATAATATTACAGACAACAGATAGGCCTATTGTGGGGTGATGCAAATGGCCTAAAAAGGCGTTGAAAACGACTGATAAAATGTTCCCCAAAGTGATCCCAATCATGC
>JAEINR010000009.1 GCA_016342325.1 Desulfobacterium sp. | reverse complement strand
TTTGATAACAGATGGATTTTTAAATCAATTATTCTGAGGGGTTGTTTTCTTCCAACCGCCATTTGCGGTCATAGAATATATTATATCTAAAAACAGAATAAATTCCATGGGACAATTGAAATTGTTATGAAGTGTAATGACTGTGAACCTTATGTTTCAATGGATTAATCCTGCATTCGGTTAAAAGTTACTCTTTTTTGAAAATTCGGATAGTATTTACTGAAAATTTCATAACTTCGGAGGGAGGCAAACAGCATAAACCTCTGATTTAACAAAGTTTTTAAAAAAGATAAATACCCGTTAAGCCTGGCATAACTTATGCTAAAGAATAAATCAAGACGACAATCGAAATCGACTGTTATTTTATAGATTCAAACCGTATGGGGAACAAAATGAACAAAGAAAAAATTCAAAGGACAAGGCATAAGAACCCGAAATTCAAAGATTCCTATGATGAGGACTTTAGCGACGCTGATCAGATGCAAATGCAGCAGCGTCGAAAAAAACTGGGTAAAAAATCCCAATGGGTAAAGACTGACAAGGAAAAATGGTAGCCTGGCGTGGATCATTTACAATTTGGAAATAAGGAGAAAATAATGAATACCATAACCGCTGAGAAATTTGTAAGAGCGAATATCGCCCAGGAGGTATGGGGAATTGCATCTTCCATCGATATCTATAACTGTGACCCCGCCAAGATACGGGATGCTGATTTGATCAAACGATTTGTCGTGGAATTATGTGATCTGATTGAAATGAAACGATTCGGGGAAACCCAGGTGGTCCATTTTGGGGAAGATGAGAAAGTAGCGGGATTTTCAATGGTTCAATTGATAGAAACTTCTCTGATATCAGCCCATTTTGCAAACAAAACCAATGTCACCTATTTGGATGTGTTCAGCTGCAAAGCCTATGATCCTGAAACAGTCAAATCCTTCGCCCAGGAATATTTTGGCGGATCATTTTCCAGCCTGAATGTGAACCGCAGATATTAGGTGCAATGATGAAACTTTTTGTCTACGAAGATCCTGAACAATGCAGACGCGCATGGGAAACACTGTGGCCGAAAAAGGGGCTGTTCGACTTATGGCAGGTCCGCTCCTGTTTTCATGATGCATTTGCAAGACCCCTGCACTTTCATGTGGTTGAAAAAGATACAACTCCCGTCGGGTTACTGGCCTTGTGCTGGGATGGGGAAAAACAACGATATGTTCAATTCCCCGGAGAGACATGGAAGGGAAAAACCTGGCTGGAACAGAATAAAATCATCGCCAAATCCCCAGAGGTTCTGGACGCATTGCTGGACTCTGTTTCAGGCCCTCTGCACCTTCGCTATCTATCCTGGAATCCTATTTTGGGATTGTCAAACAGCCTCGTGTCCGATGAGATGGGATATTATTTTTATCCGGGTGTATATGGTAATTCCTTTGAAAATCTTGCCTCATTCCTAACCCGGATGGGGATGATGAGAATCACAACGGTTCTGATAGACGGGGTCATTGCTGCCGTGGACATGGGGGCCTTGGATAAAAATTCCTACACATTGTTGGCCGGTGGTACAAGTCCGGAGTTTCCCGGTGTTGCAAAGCTTATCAATTTGCATCATTTGGAATGGGCTTGTTCCCAAAAGATTGAAATGGTCGATTTTCTCTGCGGTGATTATAATTGGAACGAGCGGTTTCATCTTACTCCCCGGCCCTTGTATGAGCTAACACTCAACAACTCCTTCGTCTACAATGAAACGGTATATGAATCAAAGGGGCATAGAATCTGTGCATAAGATAATCCTGGTGGTGGGCACAACATCCGATTATATTCAATGGATAAGAACTTCCTGCCCCGGCAGGGCTCTGTTTATCACCTCACCTGTGGTTCGGCAGACGGCAGAAGAAGCTTGCCCGGCTCCCTGTGAGGAAATTGTGATGGATTTATCCGACAGGGCACCTGTTTTTGAGGCCCTGGAAAAGCATTTAAAGACCTGGAATAAGGTCATTGACGGAATTTTTAGTTTTGATTGCGAGGCCATGGCCCTTACAGCCGCCATTGCGGAAAATTGGGATCTTGATTATCCGTCTGAACAAGCCATTCTAAATTGCAGGGACAAATATGTGTCAAAACGGATTTGGGAAAGTCATGGCATCAAATGCCCAAAGGTTTCGCCCATAAAAACGGTTTCAGATGTCCTGGCCTTTTTCCACTCTGTCCAGAACGGGTGTGTTTTAAAACCCCTGACAGGGAGCGGAAGCGAACTTGTTTTAAAATGCATGAACGAGTCTGATTGTCATCGGGCCTTTGATCTCATTCAAAAAGGTCTGGAAATAAGGGCACAAAACCCGCTGTTTGAAACCTCCGTTTCCAGGGGGTACCTGATGCTGGCCGAGGAATTAATCCCGGGAACTGAGTACAGTTGTGATTTTATCTGTGAAAATGATGAAATCCGTATCATCCGGATGGCCAGAAAGATCAAATCGCCCTTTAAGCCTTTTGGCACCATTACCGGGTATGTTCTGCCGGGACAATTACCCCCGGGTATCAACCCGAATGGGCTTAGCCGGATTCTGTTGAGAAGTGCACAGGTTCTGGGAATCGACAGGGGTCTTTGTATGGTGGATTTCATCATTTCAGGAGAAAAAATTGAACTGATTGAACTGACTCCACGGCCTGGCGGGGATTGTCTGCCCTACCTGCTAAAGGTATCCACCACGATGGATATACTCAAACTCAGCCTTGATTTTGCACAAAAATATCCCCTGGACCTGATCCGGTATGATACCGCGTCTCCCCATGTGGGAATCCGGCTCCACGCAGACAAAAGCGGCATCCTCAAGCAAATCCATATCAGTCACCTGCTGGAAGATACCCGGGTGAAGCATATTCTTTTGACCAAAAAGCCGGGACATTTGATTACAATGCCGCCAAAGGACTATGACTCTTGGCTTTTGGGGCATGTAATCATTGAACCGTCAAATGGGAAATACCCGGAGACCCAGGCCATGAGCATTTCAAAAACGATCACTATTCTGATTGATCCCGGAAAACAAATCACCCATTTGCCGGAGGCGTCATAAGCTGCCATGTCTGAGAATAATTTGCCTGTCACCCCGCTTTTGCCGGGGGATGAATTGGCGCATTTTGTTGCCGCTTATTTTGATCGTAAACATCTGTATCAAAATATTATCCAAAAATATGGGTCCCCTTTATGGATTTTAGAATCTTCCACATTAAAACAGAATGCTCAAAAATTTACAGCGGCCTTTAACCAATTCTTTCCAGAAACTTCTTTTTATTTTGCCATGAAAAGCAATAACCACCCGGAAGTTTCTGCCACCCTCCTTGAATCCGGGTTTGGACTGGATGTTTCCAGTGGTGTTGAGTTGACATCTGCCCTGGCACTGGGCGCCAAGGATATTATATTCAGCGGGCCGGGTAAAACCAATGAGGAGTTGGCCCTGGCAATTTCACATGCAGACAGGACCACCATTCTTTTGGACAGTTTAGGAGAGCTTGAACGGCTTAAAACCCTGACTTCTGAATCAGATTCCACAACTTGCGTCAGGGTTGGTATTCGCCTGACGACAAACCCAAACGGATTATGGAGAAAATTCGGCATTGTCCCGGAACTGCTGATCACCTTCTGGAATGAAGTGAAAGATCTGCCCAATATCCGATTCAAAGGGCTTCAATTCCATTCAAGCTGGAATCTCACCCCCGATCGGCAGGTGGAATTTATTTGCCTGCTTGGCAAAATACTTAACCGGATGCCGGCCCGGTTCAATGAATCCATTGAATTTATAGATATCGGCGGCGGGTATTGGCCGGAGGAGGGGGAGTGGCTTCAGTTTGCCGGTACAAAAGAAGGCCTTGCTCAAAAGGAGTCCGGCAACAATCAGGGGGCCGCCGATAACCATTATAGGATACCCTCAACCCCCATTGAAATATTTGCCAAAACCCTTTATCGGGCAATGGATGCCCATATCTTCCCCCAGGTTAACTGCCGCATCTGTTTTGAACCCGGCAGATGGATTTGCCACAGCGCCATGCATATTTTTTTTACAGCAGTCGATAAAAAGGATCATGATCTGGTCATCACCGATGCCGGTACCAATGCCATCGGCTGGGAGCGTTTTGAAATCGATTATTTCCCCATACTCAATTTGAGCCAAAGCAGCCTGACAGAAAAAGCCTGTGACATTTTCGGCTCTTTGTGTACCCCCCATGATGTATGGGGCTACAGCTATTTTGGCAAGGATATCAAGGTGGGAGACCTTCTGATGATTCCGTGTCAGGGATCATATACCTATAGCCTCGGGCAGAATTTCATCAAACCCCTGCCACTGGTTGTTAAAATTTAGCCACCATTTGGTGTCTGGAAAAATAGGTTTGAAAATAAAGGCCCGGACAATTCTTGATATGGTGTATTTTTATAAGGAGATGATTATGAATATGGATCAAATTGAATTATTTAAGGCTACTTTAACTCAGCGGTTGGATGAATTATTCAATCATGCAGACAATACAATGTCTGAACTTGTATCTCAAAATTTTCAGGAAATAGGATCCATAGACCGAGCCTCGGTTGATATCAGTCAGTCTTTGGAATTAAAAATACGATCAAGGGAAAGCCTGCTGATCAAAAAAATTCGCCAGGCACTGGAAAGAATTGAAAACGAATCCTATGGTATCTGTGAATCCTGCGGTGAGGACATATCGATTAAGCGACTTGAAGCAAGGCCCGTTACAACCAAATGTATTGACTGCAAGGAAGCGGAGGAACAACGGGAACTGTTGCTGCAGTAATGATTTTTTACACCCAGTCTTTATCGGAGACACGATTTGGACATGGTATGAAAAATAAAATTTTCTAATGAGGAGTCGTATCCCAGGGATTCAAGGTTCTCCGGCGGTTTTTTAGAGTTGGACACAGCCGTTATATAAAGGTGTCTTCATTCTGATGATATGAAGACACCTTGGTGTCGGTTTTTTTGGGGTTAAAATTTTTCTATATTTTTTTCATACCCTTCCTTTTTAAGATTCTCTTGGGAAACAACCCTCAGGGATGCCGAATTGATACAATATCTCAACTCTGTGGGTTTCGGACCATCTTCAAATAGGTGATCCAGGTGAGAGTCTGCATATTTACTCCTGACTTCCCTTCAAACCATGAAAAGACGTTTATCTGATTTTTCAATCACATGATCCGGTGCACAATAGAGACACAAGACCGGCGGCCACTGGTTTTATCTCTGAACGGCCTCCCCATGCACCGTTTGGATCTCGTTCATGCTCAAACCTTCAAGCTTACGCTGTGCTGCTGCCAGCCCCAAAAGCCCAAGACCCACAAGCACCATGGTTGCAGATTCGGGGACCGGATCGGCTTGGGTGACCACGCGGATCCAGTCCCCCGGTTCGCTAACGACCATGTTCACTGTTATTGAAAGCATATCCGAGCTTATCATATAACCGTCTCCTCCCCCCTCCAGCCCCCGGGCACCAAAGGGAGCAGCTGGACCGCTGCCGGGAAAGCTTGCGGTATAGTTGGTCATGGGCGCTCCCAATTCAAAGGTGGATGCCGCCTCTAAATTGCCATTACGGTCGGACATGACACCCAGAATAAGGCTGTCGAAAGTCCAAACAACAGCGGTGTGGGATAATAAACGATTGTCCTCTGAATTCAGAAAAATCATGTGACTGTCGACCGCTGTACCAGCCGCAATCAGTCCTCCCCCATCAATGGCATGGGCCATCGCGGTCGTGAAGTCCTGGATCTCGTTAAACCCCTCCATGCCGGTATTGAACACAAAGTCGTCCAGAATATCGGACGGCGCACCAATAATAGCCGCCGCTGTGCCGAAGGAACTGTTCGGCCCACTGACACCTGTCAAAAGGGCGTTTGCATTCACCGTGAGACAAAATACTGCAACAACCACATAAAAAACGAGTAAAACCTTTTTCATTTGAACCACCTTTAGATTCTTTGCGTTATCCATACCATGATGAAAGCAACCACATGGTATCGACAATTTTCTTCCCACCAAAAACGATTTTCCTCTAAGATTCTCCTTTTCTATAAAAGTGTTAATAATGACTTGGAATGCATTTGAGGAATAAACGAAGATCATAGTTTCAGAAGGAGTTCCATTTTACTCTATAATGCAAAAAGCACACCCGCCTTTATGGACATGGCGAATGTGTGTTTCTGGTAGTATATAGGAATATTTCTTCATAGGAATAAAACATACCATTGTGACAAAAAGTCTATTCCATTATGAAAGGATTTACATACTGAAGCAAAAACCATACATTTGGCCCGGATCCATAAATACCCTGGGGCGAAAAAGAGTGGTATTACTAAATTAGACGCATCTGTTTTGGCGGAGTTGCCCTGGCTGGCAGGCGTTTATCCCAGGAACAGTCCCAGGGAAAAGTGGGATAGCGCCTGGACATAGTAGGCTCAACAAACGACGGGCCCGAGAAAGAGAAGGTAAACACCGCCCCCAGGCCGTTGGAAGCGATGGATAGGACCCCGGGCTATAGACCAGGGCGGACAGGATGGAACGCATGCCGATCACCACCACGAAACCCCTCCCCGGACCATGGAGTGAGACGACGCCGATCGCTGGGACAAAGCAGTAAACCATGGCGTTTCCCACCATGTGGGGAGGGATCAATCCGCCCTGGGCCACCCGCATTGGGCGCCCTTTCGGTCACAGGCGTCGATACCGATCTTGAAATCAAAATAATCATTTGCCAGGTTGACGCCGACCTGAAGCAGCAGTGCAACCAGAAGGGCTGCAACTGCGAGGGTCAGATGATAACGGTCGGCGTTTACGGCACGGGCACCCCCCATGCATACAGGGGCTGCCGCTGCTGGAAGGTTCTTGGGACGGACGGCCAGAAACCAGACACGGCTTCCGGAAAGGGAAGGCCGGATGACCTTGGTTACTCTTCCGGTTTTTCCAGCTCCTCAGGTTCCTGGTTCCCGAAACTTCTGACCAGGGTGTTGCAATGGGGACAAACCATCTTGATCTCATCCACCTTACCCCTGAAGAGTTTTTCTCCACAATGGGGACAGAAATAATCAATCAAATCATGGGCCGCCTTGACATTGCCCACCGGTTGGTTGGCATTGCTATTCTCGTGATCCAAAACCATAGTTTTCTTCCTTTTTCTTGTGCTGCGGTCCTGCCGGACAGGGGAAGGCAAAGACTGCCCTCCCCTTCGTCTGACTAGTGTTTTAATACAGCAACGGTCTCTCGTGCGATCTGGAGCTCTTCGTTGGTGGGAATAACCCAGGTCTTGACACGGCTTGCATCCGTGGAAATCACCTTGGACGCCTTGATTCTTCCCTTGTTTTTATCAAGGTCAAGCTCAATACCGAGGCAGTCCAGGTCCCGAAGGACCATGGAGCGGACAATGTCGTCGTTCTCTCCGATACCTGCGGTAAAGACAACGGCATCCAGGCTGCCGAGAACCACGGCATAGGCCCCGAGATATTTTCGAATACGGTAACTGAACATCTCAAGGGCAAGCTTACACGACGCATCCCCCCGTGCCGCCTTTTCATGAATGTCCCGCATGTCGTTCAGCCCGCAGATGCCCTTGAGCCCGCTCTCTTTATTGAGCATGGTGTCGATCTCTTCAACCGACATGTTCTTGTGCTCTCCAACGTAAGTGAGAACGGCCGGATCAATATCCCCGGACCGGGTGCCCATCATGAGCCCAGCAAGGGGCGTCATTCCCATGGAGGTGTCCACGCATTTGCCGTTCTTCACCGCCGCCATGGAGCAGCCGTTGCCCAAGTGAACCGTGATGACATTCATCTCTTCGAGCTTTTTTCCCATGAGGGTGGCCACCTGCTGAGCCACATATTTATGGGAGGTGCCGTGGAAGCCGTAGCGTCTGACCTTTTGCTCCTCGTACAAGGAACGGGGAACGGCATAGAGAAAAGCCCGTTCCGGCATGGTCTGGTGAAACACCGTGTCAAACACGGCCACGTTGGGGACATTGGGGATGAGCTCCTCAGCCATTTCCACGCCGGTGATGGCGGAAGGGTTGTGGAGGGGAGCAAGGGGGATAATCTTCCGGATGACCTCTTTAACCGCCTCGTCCACAAGGACAGAACTCTTAAAATAATCGCTGCCATGGACCACACGGTGACCAATGGCACCCACCTCGTTCATATCCTTGATGACGCCGTACTCGGCATCCTTGATCATATCAACCACAAAGTGCATGGCAGCCCGGTGATCCGGGACGTGGTCATCCCGCTCAACCTTGGCCTCAGCATCGGTGTCAGGGAACTTCTTGTAGATCATCTTTCCCGTTGCTTCTCCGATTCTTTCAACAAGGCCTGTGGCCATTACAGATTCATCTTCCATATTCAGCAACTGATACTTCATAGAAGAGCTGCCTGCATTTATTACAAGTACTTTCATTACAATTCCTTTTAAACTAATCCTTTGCCCGCCTGGGCCTGGATTGCCGTGATTGCTACAGTGTTTACGATATCTGGGATGGTACATCCCCGACTGAGGTCATTGACCGGTTTATTCAACCCCTGGAGTATGGGGCCGATGGCCACGGACTTTTCCGAAGCCCGCTGAACCGCCTTGTAGGTGTTGTTTCCGGTGTTAAGATCCGGGAAGATAAACACCGTGGCCTGGCCGGCGACCTTGGAGCCGGGCAATTTTATTTTTGCCACCTCGGGATCAATGGCAGCATCGTACTGGATGGGTCCTTCAAGCAGAAGACCTGGCTCCCGTTCCTTGACCAGGTTCGTTGCCTGGATCACCTTTTCCACATCCACGCCGGTGCCGGAAGAGCCGGTGGAATAAGAGAGCATGGCGACCCTGGGCTCGACCCCGAACACCTTGGCTGTTCTAGCAGAGTCGATGGCGATCTCGGCCAGTTGTTCGGCAGTGGGATTGGGGTTGATAGCGCAGTCGCCAAACACAAGCACCCGATCCTTGAGGCACATGAGAAACACCGAAGAGACAATGGAGGAGTCCGGCCGGGTCTTGATGATCTGGAAGCCCGGCCTGATGGTGTGGGCAGTGGTGTTGATGGAGCCTGAAACCATTCCGTCCGCATCCCCCTTCTGGACCATCATGGTCCCGAAATAGGTGGGATCCACCATGGTATCCCGCGCCCTGTCATAGGTAAGCCCCTTTGTTTTTCTCATCTCGTAAAAGGTCTCGACATACTCCTCCAGGAGGGAACTCTTGTCCGGCTGAACAATATTCGCCCGGGAGAGGTTCAGTCCCAGCTTCTCGATCTTCTGCCGAACGGTCTCTTCTTTTCCAAGCAGGGTGAGGTCACAGACCCCCCGGCGCAGCAGGATATCAGAGGCGCGCAGTATCCGCGCCCCAACGCCCTCGGGCAACACGATATGCTGGCGCTTCCGCTTGGCCATTTCAATGAGACCGTACTCGAACATCTGGGGAGTAACCCGAACCGATTTCTGCGTCACCAGCTTCTGCCTCAGCTCCTCGGTGCCCACATGGGATTCAAAGGTGCCAAGGGCAAGGGATATCTTCTTGGCATTCCCGGCCGATATTCTGCCGTCAAGACGATCCAACGCCCGTATGGTTGGATAGGTCGCCTCTGCCACCTGGAGAATGGGCACGCGAACGCCCTTCCAGCCCTCGATGAGCCGCATGATGGTGTCCGGTAGCCGAATCCCCCCGGTCACCAGAATACCCGAAATATCGGGGTATGCCGAGGAGTACCTGGACGCAAGGCTGCTGAGCACTATACTGGACCGATCCCCGGGGGTCACAACGAGACTGCCCATTTTTATATGGTTGAGAAAGTTCGGGGCCAACATGGCAGCAATGATGTAATCCGCTATCTGGTTGTCCAACCCCTCCTTGCCGTACAGGACCTCTGCGCCAAAATATTTTTGAACGTCCCGGATGGTGGGCCGGCTCAGAGAGTCGATTTCAGGAAGCACATAAAGGAGGCAGTCGGGCGCGTGGATCGCATCTTCCAGGGAGAGTTTCAACCCCTCCAGATCGATGGGATCGACCCGGTTGACCATCACCCCTAGAATATCGACCCCTTTATCTTCAAGGCTCTCAATGGAAAGCTGGGTAGAGCTGACCACCTCATCAATACTCTTTTGACAACCGTTGCAGACCACCATGGCAGGGCAGCCAAGGTCAGCCGCGATATGGCCATTGATATCAAACTCAAACGCTTCGCTGCCTGCGGCAAAATCGGTTCCCTCGCACAGGACAAATCCGCACTTTGCCTCGAGCTGCTTGTACTTGCTGAGAATGGTCTCCATCATCTCCGACTGTTTGCCGGCATTGACCATGTGTTTTGCCTCTTCCAGGGTATAGGCATAGGTTTCTTCATACCTAAGACCCAAATAGAAATGGGACAAAACAAGATCGATATCGTAGTCCTTATCTGCTGTTTCAGGCACGTTAATGATGGGTCTGAAAAACCCAACCTTTCGAATTTCCCTCAACAGGAGCTGCATCAACCCGAGGACGATCAGCGATTTTCCACTCCGGGTCTCCGTAGGAGTGATATATAAACTCTTTGCCATATGTGAAATCCCTATTGGCCTTTAAAAAAAAACGACCGGACATGCCGGTCGGTACACGGGCCATAGGATAACAGATTTATCAAAAAAAAGCCAAAGAAGAAAAAAGGGGGGCCATTAACTGAATACGTTAATGGCCCCCCTGATACCCGCGTGGTTAAGAATCAACGTCCTTAATAGATGTTGAGGTACTCCTTAACTTCCCAGTCGGTGACGGCGATCCTGTAGTGATCCCACTCCAGCTCCTTGTTAAACACATATTTTTCAAAGATATGGTCACCCAGGGTGGCCTTCGCAAGGGGGCTTGCCTTGAGTTCATCCAGGGCTTCGCTCAATGATCCCGGCATGGAGGCGATACCGGCTTCGTTCTTTTCCTGGGCGGTCATGGCAAAGATGTTGATATCGGTGGAGGCCGGCGGGGCAAGCTGGTTCTTGATGCCGTCAAGGCCTGCGCTGAGCATCATGGCAAAGGCGAGATAGGGGTTGCAGCAGGGATCCGGACACCGCACCTCAACCCGGGTGCCAATGCCCCGGGAGGCGGGAATCCGAACAAGGGCGCTCCGATTGGAGGTTGACCATGCCACATAGACCGGCGCCTCATACCCCGGCACCAACCGTTTGTAGGAGTTCACCAGAGGGTTGGTTACCGCAGAAAAAACCCTGGCGTTCTTCATGATGCCTGCGATGTACTGGTAGGCCACTTGACTGAGCTTGAGGGGATCGGACTCCTCGGCAAAGGCGTTGGTGCCGTCCAGGTGGAAGAGGGACTGGTTGCAGTGCATGCCGGACCCGTTGATTCCGAAGATCGGTTTGGGCATGAAGGTGGCGTGGAGCCCATGCTTCTTTGCAATGGATTTGACGACCCACTTGAAGGTCACCGTGTTGTCGGCGCACTGGAGGGCATCCGCATACTTGAAGTTGATCTCGTGCTGGCCCTCTGCCACCTCATGGTGGGACGCCTCGATCTCATACCCCATCATCTCCAGGGTCTCGATGATATCCCTGCGGCAGTCAAGGCCCGTATCTTCGGGATCAAGGCTGAAATATCCGGCATTGTCGTCGGTGGTGGTGGTGGATTTGCCGTCCTTGTCCAGCTTGAACAGGAAAAACTCGGCCTCGGTGCCCACGTTCATGGCAAAGCCCATCTTTTTGGCCTCTTCCAGGACTCGCTTGAGGTTCACCCGGGGACATCCTTCAAACGGGGAGCCGTCTGCCTTGTACACATCGCAGATCACCCTGGCTGCAGCCACGCCCTCCTTGCTTCTCCAGGGCAGGACGCAGAAGGTATCGTAATCCGGCACCAGATACATGTCCGACTCCTGGATCCGGGCAAAGCCGTCGATGGAGGAGCCGTCAAACATGATCTTTCCATCCAAAGCCTTTTCAATCTGACTCTTGGGGATGGCAACGTTTTTCATGAACCCGTTGATGTCGCAAAACTGAATCCTGAAAAAATTGACGTTTTCTTTTTCAATGATCGATAGAATCTCTTCTTTTGTCACGGCAAGCACTCCTTATGTATGGTTGTAAACTTTTAATAGACACGCTTTGTATGGGCTTTTAAAAGCACCAAACGTGCCACGGCCGCCATAAAAACAACAAGACATTGTTTTTCAAGGTTTTTTATTCCGGAGAGGGTTATAGCGACCCTTTTTCTTGTTACGTTTTTGTAACACTCTTCCGTAGGATTACGAAACTGTATTTTAAGGCGTACTTTACTTAAAAACCACTCCCATCCCCCCTATACCGGGTGCACCATGGACGATCTTTAAAAAAGGCTTTTCAAGGGAGATGCCTGCAGTTAGGCTTTGCCGTGTTGCCCAAAAAGCTGAAAGGTGATATTACAATTGTGTAAGAAAGAATTTCAAAGGGGAGATAAAAACGATCATGGGCATTGAGATAGAAAGAAAATTCCTATTAAAGAACGACGCCTGGAAAAAATCGGACGCCAAGCCCCTTGTGTTGAAGCAGGGGTATATCAAGAACTCAAAGGAGAGCGTTGTCAGAATTCGGACCAGCGGTTCAACAGGGTTTATAACGGTTAAGGGCAGAACCCGTAACGCAAAGCGCCTGGAGTATGAGTACGAGATCCCAGTTAAAGATGCGGAAGAGATGCTCGACAAACTCTGTGACAAGCCATTGGTGGAGAAAAAAAGGTATACCATCGACCATGGGGGATTTCAATGGTCGGTGGACCAGTTCCTGGGCGCCAACCTGGGACTTGTGGTGGCGGAAATCGAGCTTGAGACCGAGGAGCAAGCGTTTGAACCGCCCTCCTGGATCGGCAAAGAGGTGACTGAGGATCCCCGCTATTTCAACTCAAACCTTATTGCCTCCCCCTATTCGAACTGGAAAGAGCGGTCTTGAGCCATTCGCCGATTTGCTCTTATTATCGGATTATCGGACTATTTTGGCAAAAGAATTAGAAAACTATTTGGGTTCCGGTGTGTCCAGGTTAACCCCTGCCGGATCAATGGTTATCCCCGGCAGACGATGGTCCATGGCATTCCGCGGTCACGTAAAAATGGCCATGGATTCTGTTAGTAAAATCCATGGCCATTTATGAAATCATCGTCTGGTTTGTTATCCCTCGATGCCCAGGAGCTCGATCTCAAAGAGAAGGGTTGCCCCAGGCTCGATGGCAGCACTTGCGCCACGGTCACCATAGGCAAGATCGGAAGGAATATAGAGCATCCATTTGGAGCCCACCGTCATGAGCTGGAGGGCTTCGGTCCACCCCTTGATAACGCCGCCCACGGGAAAGGATGCGGGTTCTCCACGCTTGTAGGAGGAATCAAACTCCTTGCCGTCGAGGGTGGTGCCCCTGTAGTTGCAGGAGACCGTGTCAGGGGCTGTGGGTTTTTTCCCCTCCCCGCTCTTGATCACCTTATATTGAAGACCGCTCGCAAGGGTGACGACCCCCTCCTTGGCCTTGTTCTCGGCAAGGAAAGCCGCACCTTCGGCCTTATTTTTATCGACAACAGCTTTCATCTTCTCCATCTGGCGCGCCTGCATCTGCTGCTGGAAGGCCATCATGGTCTGCTGCATCTCTTCATCGGACATGAGCAGATCCCCACCGGTGGTGCTGGCCTCAAACCCTTTAAAAAAGACCTTCTGGTCCACGGCAAAATCCCGTTTGATCTGCTTTCCGATGGTAGCACCCAGGACATAACTGATCTTTTCTTTTTCAGTTTTCAGGCTCTCGTCAGCGCAGAATCCGGGCACTCCGGAAACGAGTATGGCGGTTGTCACAGCCAGTCCAAGGGCGATGGTTTGCTTTATCATGAATACTCTCCTCTAAATTGCTGAAGGTTTGTTAAAACCACTTTGGTACCAGATACGGGTCACAATAGCAATCAAAGGTTTTTTTTCTTGACACCACGATTTTTGTCTGGTTTTGTCTGCTTAAAATAAATGTTGCATGGTGCTTTACAAGCTTAATAGGGAACCCTGTGAAATTCAGGGACGGGCCCACCGCTGTGATCGCAGACGAAAGCCGCACAGAACGTCACTGCTCCTAGGAGTGGGAAGGCGCGGCCATTAGAAAGACGCGAAAGTCAGAAGACCTGCCGTGCAAAGGGATACCCTCCAAAGGACATGGAGGCCCCAGGATCTTGCGGACAAAAAAGGGACGCCCCGGATCGATGACCATCGGTTCGGGGCTTTTTTCATCGAGGCCCCGACCCAAAAAACAACTTTTTAAAAGGAGTCAAACGATGAAAAAAACCTTTCTATGTTTTACAGGAGCATTCTTGATGATGGCCTCCCAGTCATGGGCGGCACAAGCACCATCCACCACCCTGGATGATATGGTGATAAGCGCCACCAGAACCGAAACGACCCTGGACAAGATCGGCGGAAACTCTGTTACAGTGATCACCGCCCGGGATATTGAAGCAAAAAAGCTTGATAGTGTTGAAGAGGCAATCAAAGGCGTACCCGGCATTGACATCTCATCCAATGGTGGACCAGGAACAGCCACAGCCGTTTTTATGCGCGGTGCAGACTCAAAAGACACCCTGGTTTTGCTAGACGGCATCATGGTCAATGATCCTTCCGGTATGGGCAGACTGTGTGACCTTGGCTCCATCAACCTTGACAATGTTGAACGAATCGAAGTGGTCAGGGGAGCCATGAGTGTGATGTACGGCAGCAATGCCACGGCAGGGGTCATCAACATCATCACTAAAAAAGGTGCCAAAAAACCGTCTGTCACGTTTCAGACCGAAGGGGGATCCTATGGCACCTGGAAGACCCTGGGAAGCGTATCAGGCAAGACCAGCGGCCTGAACTATTCCCTCTCTGCATCCCGCACCAAGATAGATGGTTATTCCATTGCCAACGACGACAATGACAAAATACCCCATGAAGGCAATACAGATGAAGATGACGGGTATGAGAACGCAACCTTTTCAGCAAACCTGGGCTATGATATCACCGATGATTTCTCCATATCAGCCGTAACCCGCTACATTGATACAACATCCGATATAGACGATTCCCTCGGTGGCTATACCGGAGATAATCTGGGTACAGGTTGGGCTGCGTCTCCAACGCCTGACGGACCAACGAACAAGAGAATCGACAAAGAACAGACACTGGCCAAAGTAACGGTTAAGAACTCTTTTTTTGAAAAATTCTTTCGTTCAACCCTCTCCTATCAGCTGGCAAAGAATGAGCGTGAAGCATATAAAAATGATGGGACCTGGGACTACAGCTATGATGGGGACTCCAACGAAATCGCCTGGCAGGGAGACCTGAATTTTGACGCCAACACCCTCTCCTTTGGTGGGAACTTATTTGAAGAAACCATGGAGAGCAAAACCGCCTACGGTACCATGGACGAAAAAGAGGCTGAGACCAAAAGTTGCTGGATCCAGGATCAATTTTTTGCAGGCGACAGCCTGGTTGTTGTCGCCGGCGCTCGCCTGGATGACCATGAAAATTTTGGCAGCGAAACCACCTATCGCCTGGCCCCTTCCTACACCATCCACGCCACGAACACGGTTCTCAAGGCAAGCTATGGCACTGGATTTCGAGCACCGTCCCTGTATGAACTCTATTCCGACTATGGAAGCAAAGATCTTGACGCTGAAGAGAGCAAGGGATGGGATCTTGGGTTTGAGCAAAGCGTGATGGGAGAGGCGGTTCGTTTTGGCGTCACCTATTTTGCCATGGACTATGATAACCGCATTGGTTTTGATATGACCACCTGGAAGTACTCCCAGGTGGAAGGCAAAACAGAAACAAGTGGTATTGAGGCCTTTGCCGGCTGGACCCCCCTGTCGAACCTTGACTTCATGCTAAACTATACCTACACAGACACCGAGGCCCCTGACGGTAGCCGGCTTCTTCGAAGACCCTACAACAAGGTTTCGTTAAACACCCGATACAGCTTCCTGGACAAGGGAACGGTTAACCTTGATGTCCATTGGGTCGACGATCGTAAGGACAATGGTACGGACAAAGACGGCACTGCCGTGACCCGTCTGGACGCCTATACCCTTGTAAACCTTGCCGCCTCCTACGATATCACAAAGCATGTGGAGATATACGGACGCATCGACAACCTGTTTGACACATTCTATGAAGAAGCCTTTTCCTATGCCACCCCAGGAATTTCAGGCTATCTTGGGCTCAAGCTGACCTTTTAAAACGGTTCATCCTGCCCCGACTCGTTTTCCGGGGCAGGATCCACCATGGAAAACGGTTGCATGATCCATGGCCCGGATCGAACCGCTACCTGATGTCAACCCATTACCAGCAAATGGATTCACCATGAGAAAACGATCTGTCACGATGTTATCAGGTGCTCTGCTACTGCTGCTGTTCCTTGTCCCAACGGGAGTGTCAGCAAGCAACATCACGGACACCCAAGGGCGCTTCATCCATTTTGACGCCCCGCCCACACGGGTGGTCTCCCTTGTTCCGTCTGCCACGGAAATCATCTGCACCCTGAAGGCGGCCGATGCCCTTACCGGTGTGACCTTTCATTCAACCCTGCCCGTGGAAAAAACCGGAAAAACCGTGGTGGGCGGCTTCCTGTCCCCCGACCTTGCAACGATCCTGAAGCTTGATCCCGACCTGGTGTTTGTCACGAGTATCCAGGAGGAGACGGCCCGGGCCCTTGAGTCCCACGGCATCAAGACCCTCTTTATCGACACCCGCTCCTTTGAGCAGAGCCTTGACAACATCCGAATAATCGGAGCCATCTTTGACCGTAAAAAAGAAGCGGCGGCATCCATTGCAACCATCCAAAGACAGATCGAAACGGTCCGGCAAAAGGTGGCTAGGATCCCAAAGGACAAGCGCAAACGGGTGTTCCGCCTCATGGGAAGGGAATCGATCATGACCCCTTCCAAGGGCGCCTTTCTCAACGACCTGGTGCGACTTGCCGGGGGCATTCCCATGGCACCCGTGGCAGACGGCATGGTGACCGACGTCACCCTGGAAGAGTGGAAGGCGTT
Source organism: Desulfobacterium sp. (assembly GCA_016342325.1). GTDB lineage: Bacteria > Desulfobacterota > Desulfobacteria > Desulfobacterales > Desulfobacteraceae > Desulforapulum. Next base: position 88,770 of record JAEINR010000009.1, on the reverse strand, counting down.
CAACCCCCAGGTGATCTTCGGATGCGGGGGGGACAAACAGGCTGGGGAGACTTTTTTTAAGCGTCCCGGCTGGAACACCGTGGAAGGGGTGAAGAACGGCAAGATCTACTACTTTCCCTGCGAGCTCACCTGCCGGGCGGCTTGCCACACCGGCGATTTTGTCCAGTGGCTCGCCTCCTTCATCTACAGCGACCAGTTTTTCACCCCGGAGAACCAGGTCACCAAGGATGTTTTGCTTGCCACCGAACCCGTGGCCATCGACCTTGGGATCATCAAAAAGAGCCAGCGGGTCAAGGTCTCCATTGCCGATTTCATCCACAAAACCCTGGTGATCGACTTTAACACGCCCCAGACCGTTCTTTCGACCCTGGAGGGGCTGAAGCAGAACATCTCCACCATTGCCAACCACTACCTGCCGCCCCCCTCCTGGAGCATGCCCCACACCGCGGGCATGGCCGGAACAAAAAACCGAATTCTCTCTGCCGTGGAAAGGGATCCCGCATCCACCTCACTCTTGATGACCGGTGCCGACATGGACCATGTCACGGTCACAGAAAAGAGCTACAAAAAGATGCGGGCCATCGCCATTGTCACGGCCGGAGTCTGCTCCAATGCCCAGCGCATGTCCAAGGCCGTGGGCGGCTATTACGAGCCCGGCACCATCAACATTATGGTGATGAGCAACATGCGGCTCTCCCAGCGGGCAATGGCCCGGGCCATGATCACCGCCACCGAGGCAAAAACCGCGGCCCTGTCCGATCTTGACATCCGAAGCAGCTTTGAGGGCATGGATTTCCAGGCAACGGGTACGGGAACCGACAACATTATCATGGTCCAGGGAGAGGGGTGTCCCATCGACAACACCGGTGGCCACTCAAAAATGGGGGAACTCATTGCCAAGGCGGTGTATGATGGGGTCACAAGGGCCGTATTTCTCCAGAACGGCCTGAAACCCGGCCGGAGCATCTTCCAGCGGCTCAAGGAGCGGGGCATCACCGTCAACAGCCTTGTCCACGACCCAGGATGCCAGTGCTCCCCTGGTGCCATGGATAAAATGGCCACCGGCCTTACCGCCCTTCTCATGGATCCAACCTATGCCGGCCTGGTGGAAACCGCCCTTGCCGTTAGCGACGCCAGGCAAAAGGGCCTAATCCACGACATCTCCCTGTTTTCCACCCTGGGCCGAACCGCGGCTCAAACCATTGCCGGCGAACCCGTTCCCGACCCCCAGGATTTTACCACCACCAAGACCCTTCCACCCCCCCTGGAAATCACCTTTAACTGGCTCATGACAGGCCTGAAGATACAGATTCACAAGGAGTAGACTATGACCACCACCACCCCCGTTGTATTAACCGCGTTCGGAACCACGGCCAAGGCCTTTGAGACCTATGACAGAATGGATGCCATCTTCAAGGAGCGCCTCCCGGACACCCCGCTCTTCTGGGCCTATTCCTCAAGGATGGTGAAGCGCAGTCTGAAAAAGAACCAGAACATCGACCTCAAGGATCCCGGCCAGGTGCTGGCAGAGCTGAAAGCCCAGGGCCATGAATGGGCCGTGGTCCAGTCCCTGCACCTCATCTGCGGCCATGAGTTCGACCGCCTCAGGGAGATCGCCGGAACCGCTCAAATCCGGACGTCCATGGGACTGCCGCTGCTCACCGCCTATGACGACTACACAGCGGTGGCCGATGCCATTTGCCCCCTGATCTCCGATTCAGACGACGAGGCCACCGTTATCGTGGGCCACGGCACCGACCACCCGGCCTGGGCCAGTTACCCGGCCCTGGAAGCGGTACTGCGTAAGGTCCACGGAGATCGGGTCTTCGCAGGTGTCGTGGAAGGATTGCCCAAAATGGAAGAGACCATTGCTAAGGTGAAAAAGCACGGGTTCACCCGGGTTCGCCTGGTGCCCTTTCTGCTGGTGGCAGGGGTTCATTTTAAAGAGGATCTCACCCGGGAGGAGGACTCCTGGGAAAAAACCTTTCAAAGGGAAGGCATCCAGGTGAATATGGTGAACCATGGCGTCGGCGAAATCGCGGCCGTCACCAAATTGTTCACAAGCCATATCAAGGCGGCCCTGGACGTCATCCCAAGATAGGCTGTTCCCCGCTGTTTTTTCGGCCCCTCCCTGGAGGAGGGGCTGTTTTCACAAGTTTTTCCTTGCTTTTTTCGTCCAATTCCCCTTACATTTTCAGTAGCTCATAACTTGGACAATCCAAAATCATCCACCGGCCCTTCCGTCCGAGGGATGTTTTCAACAGGCTAAAATATGGCACACACCTTGCTCGACTCAGGCTATTCAAGGCTGACAAACCGGTTGAACCGGTATCCCCAGGGCGCCCCACCCTCGGACCTTCTTCGCAAAATCCTGGCCATGCTCTTCACGGAACAGGAGGCGAACCTTGTGGCGCGTTTGCCCATCAAACCCTTTACCGCCGAAAAAGCCGCAACCGTCTGGGAACTGCCCCGGGCCAAGGCCCGGAAGATCCTGGACACCCTTGCCGCAAGGGCCATCCTTCTGGACATGGAGATCAACGCCAGGACCTTCTATGCCCTGCCCCCTCCCATGGCCGGCTTCTTTGAGTTCTCCATGATGCGGGTCAGAAAAGACATCGACCAGAAAGCCCTGAGCGAGCTCTTCTACACCTACCTGAACCAGGAGGAAACGTTCATCCGGGAGCTTTTCACGAGGGGCGAGACCCAGCTGGGCCGCACCTTTGTCAACGAGCAGGCCCTGGCATCCCGGAACGCCCTCCATGTCCTTGACTATGAGCGGGCCACCCACGTGATCGAAACCGCCGCCCCCATGGGTGTCGGCCTCTGCTACTGCCGCCACAAGATGAGCCATCTCAACAGGGCCTGTGACGCCCCCCTTGATATCTGCATGACCTTTAACACGGCGGCACAATCATTAATCAAACACGGCCATGCAAGGGAGGTGGACACCCGGGAAGGACTGGACCTGCTGGAAAAGGCCAAGGCCCACCACCTGGTTCAGTTCGGCGAAAACGTGAGGGAACGGGTCAACTTTATCTGCAACTGCTGCGGCTGCTGCTGCGAAGCCATGCTGGCGGTCCAGCGCTTTGCCATCTTCAACCCGGTGCACACCACCAACTTCCTGCCCCGTGTGGAGACCGAGCGTTGCAACGGTTGCGGACGCTGCGAAAAGGTGTGCCCGGTGGAAGCCATGGCCCTTGTGCCGGCCAAGGATCCTGAAAAACCCAAACGAAAAACAGCCCTCCTGGATGGAGATCGCTGCCTGGGGTGCGGTGTCTGCGTCAGGGCCTGCCCTGTCACCGCCATCGCCCTGGAATCCAGAAAGGCCCGGGTGATCACGCCGTTAAACCACGCCCACCGGGCCGTGGTCATGGCCATCGAACGGGGCGGGCTCCAGGATCTTGTGTTTGACAACCAGGTACTCTTCAGCCACCGGGCCCTTGCCACACTCCTGGGGGTCATCCTGAAGCTTCCCCCCATCAAGCAGGCCCTGGCCAGCACCCAGGTGAAATCAAGATACCTCGAAGCGTTGCTCACACGGATGCACGGGACCTCCGTCATTTAAGTTTACCGTCGTGCCATGGGGTCCACTTTACGCTGGGTTGGTTTTACCTAGGATGGGCTATAGTTCAATCCGCCATCTTGCCTCAAAACCTGCGAAATCTTCATCCAGCTTTTTCAACAGCCTGGTTTTGACAGCGTCATCGGCAAAGGAGGTTTCAATGGAATTGTATGACATCTGTTTTAACTCTTCATGGGTGATGTCAGTATGGGTGATGGCGATCTTGCATTCTTTGGTGATATCGGAGACAAATATGCCCTCATCGTCCGTGGAGAGGCTCACGGGCAACCCCAAACGCAAATAGTCTAAAAAGGGATGGATGCTGAAATCTTCGTTGACCTGCAACCGAAAGTTACTGTACAGGTTTATCGCGATGGGAAGATTCTTTTCCTGAATCGCGTACTCCAGGGCCAAAGGATCCTGGGCCAGAAGAACGCCGTGCCCCACCCGTTCGGCCCCCATGATCATGGCATCCCGCACGTTATGAACAAGCCCCAGTTCTCCTGCATGCATGGTGGGGTGAAGGTTTATATCTCCCTGTTGATTGGCTGCCAGGATGGGAACATAGATGTTCTGCCCGGTTTCCAGGGCCGGGGTCTGGGTTTCGTTGGCCAAAAGATCAATGCCCACAAGCTCTGGGTATGCATTCTCCCTGACCACGGAAATAAGTTCCCGGGTCCACCCTTTATTGGTATCAGCATCCAGGGTGCGAATAAAGGCTGAATTCCAGCGCACCGTGATACCGGTTTCCCCATACCACTCTTCTGCCCAGGTGTGGAGCTGTTCAAAGGTTGAAGGGTCCGGCCACATCACCCTTGTAAATTCCACGTAACTAACGTTCTGGGAAGCACAGCGTTTAAGAAAATCAAGGTAGGTCTTTTCCTCCACCCATTTCTCCAGGGACGGCTCCTGCTTCAGCAGGTCATTAATGGTGAATATCGCCTCAAAACGCTTGAAATCATGGGTGGGAGGCGTGTCCGGCAGAAAGAAAAATCCAAGTAGCCTGTTTTGATCCCCATCATCGTAATCCAGGTAATTTTTGACAGCCAGGGAAGAGAGAAATTCGATTTCCCCAGGGTAGAGCATGGATTGTTCCCCGTCATTGGCCTGGACAACGATCTCCGGGCCGTTGATTACCGGGTTGACCGCTTCTAAAATTTCCTTCACGGTCTGTCTGTTCCGGGTTCCTGTTGGATGGATATGCAACAGCGCACCCTTGGGAAATTCAGTGCAGTACTGTTCCAGTTTGGCATCATCATTTCGAATCAGATCCAGATCCAGGGTGACGCCGGCCATTGCGGCAAGGCGGCTCTCCTGGATGGTCTGCTGCTGGCGCTGGGAAAGTTGCGCAAGCTCCCTTTCATCAAGGGCATCCCCGGGTGCCGGTGTCAGCCAGGTTTCCCATTCTTCCCGCTCAACAACACCGTTGTCTTCCACCACACGCTGGATGATTTTCTCCTGGGCCTGGTCGTAGAGGGCAAACTGCTTTTCAAGCTTTTCATCAATGGCAGCCAAATCGGTCTGACGAGAATCAGAAGAGAAATTGCAGCCGGCAAGAGAGGTAAAACAGATGAATAAAAATGTAATCAGAATTTCTTTGGCTTTGGGTTTCAACACGCTTTTTCCCCTGTGGTTTATAAATGACCTGTCATTCTATAAATAATCGCACTCGAATGAATAGAGCTAAAAAACTAAAAATGGTTAACGGAGAACTTCCCCAGGAACATCCGCTTTGAGGTAGAAATTAATCCAGGCCTCCCCGGTTTCAAGGAGGGAGCTTGCCCCTCTAACCGCCACCACCCCAAGGCCTGCATCCGCAAACACCCGTCCCAGCGCCTCCTCCTCCCACAGGACAAACCGCCTTCCCTCATCGTCAATCCGGGTGCCCCTGCCCTGTTTCATAGAGATGGAGATAAGGCCCCCGGGGTTAAGCCCCTTGACCAGGTTCTCAAGCAAAGGACTAAGGTGGCGTCTCTCAAGATGAACCAGGGAGCCGGTCAACAGCATGGCGTCAACGGCAATTGTTGAAAAATCAAACCCTTGCAAATCCGCGACAATGACCCGGCAACCCGAATGCTTTTCAGCCAGGGCTGCAAGGTCGGGGGCGCGTTCCATGCCAAAGGGGAGAAAGCCCCGCTGTTTCAGCCAGAGAAGATCCCGGCCGGATCCGCACCCGATATCCACCACCGTCGCACCCTTGGCAAGGCGGGCGGCAAAGGGTTCAAGAATCGGTGAAGGGTCGAGCCCAACGGTCCTCTCAAAATAGCGCCCACACTCCTTTTGGTAATAATCCGTCACCCGTTCCCCTTTCAGTATTTAGAAGAGTTCAAAGGCGCGCTCCCCGTGGATGGAGCTGTCGAGCCCCGTGATCTCATCATCTTTATCAACCCTGAGTCCGGAGGTAACATATCCGATGGGCACAATTACCGCAAGGGTGACAATGGCACTGTAGGCCACCGTGGCCACCACCGATACAAACTGGATCCAGAGCTGGGCCGGATTGCCGTAAAAGAGCCCGGCCGCACCCGGGGTGATGGAGGGATCTGCAAACAGCCCCGTTGCCAAGGCCCCCCAGATGCCGCACACGCCGTGGACCCCAAAGGCGTCAAGGGAATCGTCATAGCCCAATTTCTTTTTCAGAAACCCCACACTAAAATAGCCGATGCCGCCGGACACAAGCCCCATGATCAACGAACATTGGAGGTTGACAAACCCTGCCCCCGGGGTGATGGCAACAAGGCCCGCAATAACCCCCGAGGCAATGCCCAGCAGGGTGGGCCTGTCGCTGTGATACCACTCAAATGCCATCCACCCAAGGCCGCCTGCCGCAGCCGAGGTGTTGGTGACAAGAAATGCAGACCCTGCAACGCCATCGGCGGCAAGCTGGCTTCCCGCATTAAACCCGAACCAGCCGAACCACAGCAGGGCCGCCCCCAGGGAAGTGAGGGCAATGCTCGACGGAATCATGGCCTCGGTGCCATACCCCAGCCGCTTGCCTACGACAATGGAGAGCACAAGGCCGGCCACCCCGGCATTAATGTGAACCACATTGCCCCCGGCAAAATCAAGGGCGCCCATGGCGTGCATCCATCCGCCTCCCCAGACCCAGTGGGCCACGGGGGCATAGACAACGGTGATCCACACAAGGGTAAACAAAATCCAGGCAGAGAACTTCATCCGGTCCACCACCGCCCCCAACACAAGGGCTGCGGTGATGCAGGCAAAGGTCATCTGGAACATCACAAACACCAGGGTGGGGATGGTTCCGGTCACGCTGGTGTGGTCGATGCCCCGGAGAAAAAGGTGTTCCAGGGTGCCCACAAGCCCGTAAACATCCGAACCAAAGGCAATGGCATATCCCCACATCACCCAGACCACGCTTGCAAGGCAGTAGGCCACAACGGTCATGGCAATGGTGTTGAGCAGATTCTTGGACCGGGACATGCCGCCGTAGAAAAGGGCAAGGCCGGCCGGGGTCATCATCATCACCAGGGCCGTTGCCACGAGGACCCAGGCCGTATCCCCGGAATCCAAGCTTCCCCCACCGGCAAAGGCCACGCTGGAAAATAAAGGCACCATGGCCATTGCTGTCAAAATATCCCTTGGTTTCATCGTTCCTCCCGATTAAATATTAACAAAAACACGCTATTCCCTGACAACAGAGCAAGGAGGATGCCACAGGGGATAAAAAAAAACAGCCCCCGGAAACAGGCGTTTCCACCCTTTCTCGGAAAAAATCACAGGAGCAAAATTACAAACTTGCAATATAGATCTCGTAAAATTACATTATCGTATGTTTCAACCCGAAGACGGGGCCATGGCAAAAGATGTTTGACAACAAGGATCAAGTTCTGTACAAGAAATTGGAATCATCAATCCTGTCCGAAGGCAGGGATAAAACGAGCACGACCCTAGACCCAATCAATCAAGCCACGAAGGCGGCACTCCCCAGGCGGGAGAGGCATGTCCCGTGGCTTTTTTTATTGCTCCTAACCTGGACACGCCAGAACCAAAAAAGTTTTCTGATTTTTTTGCCAAAACAACACGACAATCAGAGCGAAGTAGCTAATATCTGGAGGAGTTATGGAGAAAAGACTCGTTGTAGCAACATGGATGATAACGGCGGTGCTGCTGGTGCTGCCCTGCCTTGGGTTTTGCGATCCCCCAAGGAGTATGACCGATTCCCTGGGAACAAAGGTGACCCTGCCCACCCCCATAGACCACGCCATCGGTTCCGGGTCCGGCTGCCTGAGAATCATCACCTACCTTAGGGCCCAGGATAAGATTGTGGCCGTGGACGACATTGAAACCCGGAAAAACCGGTTTGATGCAAGGCCCTATGCCCTGGCCAATCCCCAGTTTAAAAAACTTCCCATCTTCGGAGAGTTCAGGGGCCATGACCATCCCGAACGGATCGTGGGCCTCACCCCCCTTCCCCAGATAATTCTCAAGACCTTCAGCACCATGGGGGTTGATCCCGTTGAACTCCATCAAAAAACCGGCATTCCCGTGGTGACCATTGAGTACGGCGACCTTGGGCACCAACGGCAAACCTTTTTCAAAGCCCTGGAAATCGCGGGCCAGGCCCTGAACAGAGAGACCCGGGCCCAGGCGGTCATTGCCTTTTTCAAAGCCCAGATCGCCGAACTTGAGAAACGAACGGCCGGGGTTTCCAACCCGCCCACCTGCTTTGTGGGGGGGATCGCCTACAAGGGCCCCCACGGGTTCCAGTCCACGGAACCGGGTTACCCGCCGTTTCAGTTCATCCATGCAGTCAATGTGGCAGCCACGCCGGAAAGCATGGGAGGAAAGATGACCCGGAGCACCATCTCCAAGGAGAAGCTCATGGTCTGGGATCCGGACGTACTGTTCCTGGATCTTTCCACCCTTCGCATGGGGGGTGCAGGGGGACTTTCGGAACTCAAAAACGATCCGGCATTTCAGTCCCTCACGGCCCTGAAGCACGGCCGCATTTTCGGGGTCCTGCCCTATAACTCCTACGCCCAGAACTTCGGCTCCATCCTTGCCAATGCCTGGTTCATCGGCAAGGTCCTCTACCCTGAACGGTTCACGGATATCGATCCTGCCAAAAAAGCGGACGAGATCTACACCTTCCTGGTGGGACGCCCCATGTTCAAGACCATGGACGCACGCTTCAGCGACCTGGCATTCAAACAAATCGACCTCAACCAAGGTGAAGAGGGGTAATATGCACTTTAACGATGGTGGAATCTCCAGGGCCTACACAGCCTACATTGTCAGAAAAACCGGTTTTACCCTGGCCATGGCAGGCATTCTTGCCATGATGCTCATTCTGGCCATCAGTCTTGGGGCCGTGAACATCCCGTTTGCGGATGTGGTCAAGACCCTGGCCGGCGCCAGTGTCACCCGGCAATTCGACATCATTGTGTGGAACATCCGGCTGCCCCAGGCCCTGACGGCCATTGTTGCCGGTGCAGGTTTAGCCGTATCCGGGGCGGTGATGCAGTCGGTGCTGAAAAACCCCCTGGGATCGCCTTTCACCCTGGGCATCTCCCATGCGGCCGCATTTGGGGCGGCCTTTTCCGTCATGGTCATGGGGTCCGGGAGCATGGCAAGTTCCTTTTCCGATGCCGTGACCATCACCAGCCCCTATGTGACCACCCTGGCCGCCTTTTTCTTTTCCATGCTCGCCGCAGGCATCATCACCCTGGTTGCACGGATCAGGAACGCCTCCCCCGAGGTGATGGTGCTCACCGGGGTGGCCCTGGGGTCACTGTTCACGGCCGCCACCATGCTGCTCCAGTTCTTTGCCGACGATGTCCAGCTGTCGGCCATGGTGTTCTGGACCTTTGGGGACGTGGCCCGGACCAGCTGGAAGGAGCTTGGATTTATCGCCCTGGTGACCCTTGTCTCGTTGGTCTTTTTCCTGGCCAATGCCTGGAACTACAATGCCGCGGATGCCGGGGACGAGACGGCCCGGGGAATCGGGGTTCGGGTGGAGCGGGTGAGGCTTATGGGCATGGTGATGGCCTCCCTGGTATCATCTGTGATCATCGCCTTTGTCGGCATCATCGGGTTCGTGGGGCTTGTGGCCCCCCACATGGTCAGACGGCTCATCGGCGACGACCACCGTTTTCTTCTGCCGGCCACCGCCGCCACTGGCGGGGTGCTGCTCCTTGCATCGGACACCGTGGCACGGCTGATCCTCTCCCCCCACATCCTTCCGGTATCGGTGCTGACCTCGTTTCTGGGCGCCCCGGTGTTCATCTACCTCATCATAAAAGGATACAGACGATGATACTCAAGATCGACAACCTGGCCTTTGGTTACAGCAGCCGTCCCACCCTTGACAAGATCAGCTTCACGGTAAAACGGGGAGAGATCACCGTCATCCTCGGCCCCAACGGCGTGGGCAAGACCACCCTCCTGAAGTGCATCAACGCCATCCTCAAGCCCTCGAAGGGAAATGTCCTGGTGGACGGCGACGCCATCGCCTCCCTTGACACCCTGGCCATCGCAAAACGCATCGGATATGTGGCCCAGTACAGCGAGCCCTCCCGGGTCACGGCCTTTGACGCCATCCTCATGGGAAGGCGGCCCCACATCCGCTGGAGAGTCTCAGACAAGGACCTGAAAATCGTGGATTCAGCCATCAAAAGGCTGGGACTTGACCACCTGGCATTGAAATATGTGGATCAGATGAGCGGCGGAGAACTCCAGAAGATCTCCCTGGCACGGGCCCTGGTCCAGGAGACCGACCTGCTGCTCCTGGACGAGCCCACCAGTAGCCTGGACCTTAAGAACCAGACCGAGATCCTGGGCCTAATCAAACGGGTGGTAAAGGAGCACAATGTGGCAGGGGTGATGACCATGCACGATCTCAACAGCGCATTGCGCTATGCCGACAACTATCTCTTCCTTAAAAACGGCACCATCTACGGCGCCGGAAAAGTGGAGGAGATCTCCCCTGGCATGGTGGAGTCGGTCTATGGCATCGGGGTTGAGATCCTCCGCCACAACGGCTATCCCGTGATAATACCCAAGGACATACAGATCGAAAAGGCTGCCTGATCCTGAACAATAACAAAAACAAGCCAGAACCAAAAAACTTTCTGATTCCCTTGCCAAAAAAACGCGGGAATCAGAGCTAAAAACCTATAAAGGAGAACCCCATGGGCTGTACCATTGATCAACATCTAATCGACAAAACCATCGAATTCCACGGCCATTCCTGCCCGGGACTTGCCATCGGCATCCGGCTTTCCGAACTTGCCATGGAACATCTGGACATCACCAACTGCCCATCCCCCTTGTGCGTGGCCGAGACCGACATGTGCGGGCTGGATGCCGTACAGTTTCTAACGAGCTGCACCTATGGCAAGGGCAATCTCGTGCACAAGGATTACGGCAAATCCGGTTTCACCTTTTTTGACAGAACCCAGAACAGGGGGTTCCGGGCCGTGTTCCTCAAAAAGCGCCTGGAGAGCGACCAGGAGAGGGAACAGATGCTCAGCCTCACGGAAAAGGTGGTGAAGGGGACGGCTACCCAGGAGGAAAACCACCGTTTCCAGGACCAGCGGGCCCAATCGATCCAACGGATCATGGATGCCGACCTGGACGAGCTGTTCACGGTAAAGGAGATCGCAACGGCGCCGGTCAGGCCGGCCAAGGTGCTTGCCAGCATGGAGTGCCAGGCCTGCCACGAGATGGTCATGGAATCCAGGATTCGTCGCTTTGCCGGCAAAGACCTCTGCATCCCCTGCTTCATGGAACAAGAGCAGAAAATTTAATTTATAGGGTTAGAGCTCAATCACCATCAAATCCCGGGCAACGGCCAGGGGCCCGTCATAGGTCTGCCGGCACTGGGCAACGATATCCACCCGGTCACACTGGGGATAGAGGTGGGTCAAGACCAGTTGTTTGACCCCGGCCCGTTGGGCAATGGTTCCGGCCAGGGAGGGGGTAAGATGCCCCTCCCGCTTGAGCTCATCCGGAAAGGCCGACTCGCAGATCAAAAGATCAGCATCCCTGGCCAACCCGATCAGGGTCTCCGAATAGTCGGTATCCCCAGTGTAGACGATCCGCTTTTTATCCTTTGAAGTGAAGCAATAGGCACGGCTCTCGGGTTTGTGAACCATGGGCGCCGATCGGATGGAAAAACGGTCCAGCAAAAGCGGTGAATCATCAACCAGCTCATGGAGCCTGAGGTCCTCAAGGGTGAGCTTGTTCCCAAAGGCGTAGTTCAGGTTGTCGTAAAAGTCCTTGAGCCCGGGACCGCCTGCCAGATGAAGGGGTTTTCCCGGGCGACCATCGCCTGCGTATTTAGTTGAAAAGAGAAAACCGGAAAGCTCTGATGCGTGATCTGGATGAAAATGGCTCAAGAGCAGGGCATCGATATCAAAGATCGTCTTGCCCGCCTTGAGAAGCTGGGTCATGGTGCCCGGCCCCACATCCAGAAGAAAATGGGCATCCCGGTGCTCGATCAAAACCGAGCAGGAACTGCGTTCAAGGGAGGGGACACAGGTGCCGGATCCCAGGATGGTCACCCGGATGCCACTGTCATTCTTATCCATACAGCCTCCTATCTATCCCATGGGCCAGGCCCGGCAATATGATTCTACTAGGGGTATCCATGGTGCCTCCTATCCGATATTGGGCATGAGGGTCCAGGAAATGAACCAGCCCGTATCGTCCCTATCCAGGCAGACGATACCAGAATTCTGGAACCTGAAGACCCGGTTGTCAAGGTCACCTGCCACAAGAAACCCCACAAGCTTCTCCATGAAGGGCAGGTGACCGATCACCATGGCATTTTCAGCCGGATCAACCGAACCGGCAAATCGTTCCACATCGTCCATGGGTTTGATTCCGTCCACCTGAACCACCCCCTGGCGGGGTGCCAGAAAATCTGCAAATATCTCCGCCGTCTTGCGGGCCCGCTCTTTTCCGCTGTGCTGTATCATGGCAACGGGCACCCCATACCCCTTTGCCACCTGGGCGATCCGCTCTGTGTCCGCCCTTCCCTGATCAGAGAGTCCCTGGTTGGAATCCTCCTGTTTTGGCCTGCTTTTTCCGTGCTGCACAAGATAGAGTGCCATGGATTGCCTCCCGTTTAAGTGGTGTTGAATAAGGACCATTGTTACCATCTGATCCCGGGCTTTTCAACGGAGAAGTTGTCAAGGGACAAGCCCATTGAAAAAAGCGCTGTTTCAGGGTATGGAAGAGATCTCACCCCACTTAAAAAAAGGAGATAAAGATGAACCCGCCCCCCTACGCAGACCTGCACAGCCACACCACGGCATCGGACGGTGAATATTCCCCCCTGGAACTCGTACTTGCCGCCAAAGACGCTGGCATTTCCGCCCTGGGCGTCACCGACCACGACACCCTGAATGGGCTGGAACAGGCCCTTGAAGCAGGAAAACGCCACAACATCCAGGTGGTGCCCGGGGTGGAGGTTTCAGTGAGGTTCAAGCGCCCCTTGTTCACCGGGACCCTGCATCTGCTCTGCTACTTCACAGAAAACCTGCTCAAGGATCCGGGGTTCCGGCAATCCTTTTCCCAAGCCCTTGGCCAGGGACGGGGCCCTTCCCTTGTCATGGAACGGGTCCATGAAATCAACCGCTGCTTCGGCCCCAAGGGCAACACCCCCCTCCTTGAAAAAGATCTCACCATGGAAGAGATCCACCGTCTCTCCGCCAACGCATCCAGGCGCCATTTTGCCCTGGCCCTCACCCATAACCACGGCATCAAAGACCCGGACCGGGTCAACCACATCATCGGTAACAAGAGTCCGGCCTACCTTCCCTCGGGCATCGATCTTGACACGGTAAAACCCTTTATCCAGGGATTTCCCATGCTGGCCGTGCTGGCCCACCCGGCCGCAGGTTCCTTTCCCGGAAAAGGTCACTACAAGGAAGTGCTTCCTCCCCTGGAGATCGTGGAACAGCTTTTGCCCGAGTTCCTGGATTCAGGGGTTCAAGGCCTTGAGATCAACTACCCGGGCCATATTCCTGACCACCGTAAGGTCCTTACCGCCTGGGCAAACAAACACGGCCTGGTCGCCACGGGCGGTTCCGACTGCCACGATGCCATGGACCGCCCCATGGGGGTTGAAGGAATCTCAGAAAATGCGTTCCACCGCTTCATGGCAAAAATTCCCCCCTTTGACGCCTAGAGTGCCGGTCCCCATCTTTTCCTTGACACAAAGACTCTTACAACTTACGTAAACGTTAACTATTTACCCGTCCACCCCAACCGGACGTCCGAAAGTTGAATGAGAATAAACCTGTCGCCAGGGAGACGCCATGGAAAAACACCCCTTCACCTGCTCCATATCCCAGCTTGCCAAAGCCCTTGACATCACCACCCGAACCATTCGGTTTTACGAAGAAAAAGGGCTCATCACCCCGGACCGCACCCCCGGCAACCAACGAATCTACACCCGAAAGAACCGGGCAAGGCTCAAGCTGATCCTCAGGGGAAAGCGGTTCGGCTTTTCCCTGGACGAGATCGCCGAGATGATCGGCATGGCAGACACCGACCTCACCGAGATCGACCAGATCCAAAAGAGCCTGGTCTTTGGAGACAAGAAGCTGGAACAGATACGCCAGCGGCGCCAGGAACTCGACCTTTTGGAGGAGGAGATCCTGGCCACACGGCAAACGCTTATTACGCGAATAGAACAACTCAAGGAAAAGGAGTGAGCCATGTTTGACTTTTTGCTGGACCCGGAGCAACTGAAGCTGAGGGACGAGGTCAGGGAGTTTGTCAAATCGATCCCAAGATCCATGATCCTTGCCATGGACAAGGACGAGATCCAGTTTCCCAAGGAATTTCTCAGGGAAGCCGGGGCAAGGAACCTCATGGGATGCCGCTATCCCAAGGAGTGGGGCGGCAGGGGCATGGACTGGCAGACCACCTGCATGGTGATGGAGGAGGTGGGGGTGCTGGGCTATATCTTTGCCTGCACCTTTGGAGTGGGGGCCGAGCTTGTGTGCGACGCCATCGTTCTCCACGGCACCGACCCCCAGAAGGAGCGCTATGTCAAACCCCTTCTGGCCGGCGAGATCTTTGCCGCAGAGTGCCTCACCGAACCCAGGGGCGGCTCGGACTTCTTCGGCACCACCACCACGGCCGAAGACAGGGGTGACCACTTTCTGATCAACGGCCAGAAGCGGTTCATCGTAGGCGGTGAGGGGGCCGACTATTTCCTTGTCTATGCCGTGACAGATCCCACAGCCCCGCCCCACAAGGGCATCTCCTGCTTTATCGTGGACCGGTCCGAGGGAGTCAAAAGCGACTACCTCTACGGCCTCATGGGATGCAGGGGCGGCGGGGCCAGCCGGCTTGTGTTCAAGGATGTCAAGGTTCCCAAGGAGAACCTGCTGGGAACCCTCAACCAGGGGGTTGCGATTTTCAACACCATGATGATCCCGGAGCGACTGGGCACGGCCGCCATGACCATTGGTGCCGCCCGCCCGGCCCTGGAG
This sequence comes from Desulfobacterium sp., assembly GCA_016342325.1. GTDB lineage: Bacteria > Desulfobacterota > Desulfobacteria > Desulfobacterales > Desulfobacteraceae > Desulforapulum. The sequence continues at coordinate 73,734 of JAEINR010000009.1, read as the reverse complement.
GTGGCCACCACCTACACAGCCAAACGAAAGGCGTTTGGCCAGCCCGTGGCTGACTTCCAGGGGGTCAGCTTCCAGGTGGCGGAGGCGGCCACCCTTTTGGATGGATCAAGGGCAATGATCCAGGTCACGGCCCAGGCTGTGGATGCAGGCATTTCTGCCAGGCGAATCCGACGAATGGTGTCCCAATCCAAGAAGTTTGTCACCGAATCCTGCCAAAAGGTGGTCCACAACGCCATGCAGGTGATGGGGGGGATCGGCTACACCAACATCTATCCGGTGGAGAGAATCTTCAGGGACCTGAGGCTCGCCTCCATCTGGACCGGCACCAACGAGGTGATGTCCATGATCATCGCCAACGAGTGGTACAAGGAGTGCCTGTCCATAAAAGAGAGCAAGCTGACAAGGGACATGGAAGAAGATGCGGCCGAGGCCCATGCCATGGATGAAAAAATTTTTGAATAGGGATCACCCGGGAACCAGCAGCCAACTGCCGGTTCCCGGGAAAAATATCATATGATCCGGGTGATGCTATCGGTTCATGGGTTCAGGTTCAGGCGCTCTTGTCCATGCGCTGGGAGCGGTACTCGACAATGTCCTCGATGGTCAGCACGGGAAACCCGTGTTCATCGGCAAAGACGATAATCTGGGGCAGCCGTGCCATGGTGCCGTCGGGGTTGGTCAACTCGCAGAGCACCCCGGCCGAGGAAAATCCGGCAAGCCCCATCAGGTCCACGGTTCCCTCTGTATGGCCCCTGCGCTCAAACACCCCGTCCCGGGCGGCCCGCAAGGGAAACACATGGCCCGGAGAGTGGATCACTTCCGGTCCTGCATCCTTGGCTGCGGCGCACCGTATGGTGGTGACCCGGTCCTGGGCAGACACCCCGGTGGTCACCCCTTGTGCCGCCTCAATGGAAACGGTGAATGCGGTCTGGTAGGCCGAGGTGTTGTCACTGACCATCTGGGGCAATCCCAGCTGCTTGATCCTGTCATGGGTGAGGCAGAGGCAGACAATGCCGCTGCACTCCCGGATCAGCATGGCCATCTGCGACCTTGTAATGGTCTCGGCAGGGAAGATGAGATCCCCCTCGTTTTCACGGTCCTCGTCATCCACGAGAAGCACACCTTTACCGGATACAAGGGCGGCCATGGCACGCTCCACCCGTTCAATTGAATTGCCGAACTTGGAAATAGAAACTTGATTCATACAAAACTCCCTGTGTATTATATAACATTACCATAATATCAGGGGAGATGATGGGGGTGGGACTGCCCGACAAGGCCCGGAATCCATAAACGGGCATGACCCGCAGGAGTTCCTGTAACGGCACTTAGGTATCGGCAGCTCCAAACAAGAAAATGCAAACAGCCTGTTGTTCTCTCCCATCCGGACTTTCACCGTCGGCTCCGGAATATCACCGGATCTGCTGACCCTGTTAACGTAACAGGCGCTCGCGGGCTTATTTGATTGCATCAAAATCACCGCCGGTGGGGAATTTCACCCCGCCCTGAGAATTCAAGGAATGACTATAGTCAAATTAAAAATTATGTCAATGGATTATTTCCAGGAACGCCTGTTGATGTTTTTTTCCATGGGCCGGAAGATTCCTCATTTTTCCTTTTTGCTTAAGACCTAAGACTTTTTGTTTAAGACTTAAGAAAAGAGAAACACCATTGAAATGTACCGGGAGAATATGCTACCGTCTTCCGCAATTGCGCTTAAATAATAAAATTTGGTTTTGCGTCCCGGGATTGAACAAATGTAACCATCTTGAAATGAGGAGCATTTATGGAAGAAGCCGAAAAAGACGCCATTGTAGAGTACTCAAGTGACGACCTGAACTATTTTATCGAAGGGGCGACCTTGCTGGCCACGGGCGGTGGCGGCCCCAAAGAGGTAGCAAAGGACCTGCTTGACCAGAGCGGCGTCACCTCCGTCAAGACCATCCCATCCCAGTCCGTACCCAATTATATGAAGATCGCCATGACCGGCCAGGTATTTGCCCCCTCTGCCATCTGGAGCAACATGGATTTCACCTCCGCCCTGAACTCATATAACTCACTTGTGCCCGAAGGGAGCGTCCGGGGGGTACTTCCCATCGAAGTCGGGGCGGTCAACGGCATTGTGCCGGCCATCATCGCCGGAATGACAGACTCATTTCTCATTGCAGGCGCCCAGATAGACCGATCCATGTCCCAGATGGACATGGGCCTGTTTCAAAAGAACGTCGGCTTTAATAACCTCCATATGGTCACCAAGGATGGAGAGGTTGCCGCAGAAATACCATACGCCCCCCAGGCAACCGATGCCATGGTGCTTGAAACAGACATCCTCAACACAATGAACAACCATCCGGGATTCCAGGGAGTGGGTGGTTTTGCCAGCTATTCCATGACCGGCGCAGATCTGAAGCATCACTATGACAAGGGATTACTGATCGGTAACACCTTTGACTATGCCATAAAGCTGGGCAGGAGCATGGATGCCCCGGATTTTGAAAACCAGGTACTGAATACCATTCAAGAACATACCGGCCCAGCCTATCGGCCCTATCAGCTTTTCAAAGGATACCTGGTCAATGCAGCCGAGCAGGCCCATGCCCAGGATTACGGCTGTGTCGATTTTATCACCTCAGACCCCACAAGCTGCACCGGCGCAAGGATCTACTACTCCAACGAGAACATGATCGCCTACCATCTCCTATGGGTGCTTGTCCAGGGCGTGCCAACCCCCCTTGAGCTCGGCCCCATGGTCATCGGACCCGATGCGGTCAGCTATCTGCTCATGGAGGGAGAGAGCCAACACTTTAAACAAGGCCACTCGTTTTCCAATGAAGCCTTTGACACAACCCATGGTGACCCCGATTTTTTCAGAGCCCATGAAATCGAACTGATCGGAATCCCCGAGCCCAGACTGAGAACCAAAGCCATCCTCGACAGCTTCACCCGGGAGATCACAACAACGAGAAACGCCTTTGACCAACCCTACACCGGCAGTTTCATCCCCATTGAACAGCTCAACTCCCTTTGCCCCAGGATCGATATGCCAAGGGCTGAAGGCACCCTGGGCGGGGACGGCCACATCACCCTGACAACCGGTATCCCCGGGGCTGAAATACGCTATACATTGGATGGCACAGAGCCGAACCAAGACGCCCAGCTCTATACTGAGCCCATTCCCAGCTCAACGCTGTCAGGCTGTGACATCAACGCGAAACTCTTTCACAACAACGGACTGCCTGACCTGTCACTCTGTGTCAGCTTTCCAACCCTTTAGCCGGAAAAACCTTGGAATACCGGGTAAAACATATCATCACCTGGGGGGTGCTGCTGCTGGCAATCCTGTATACGGATGCCCACGCCCAACAGCAAGGGATGAAGTTTCAGCACCCCTTTACCACAGGTGCGTACAATAACAGCATCATCCAGGACAGGGACGGGTTCCTCTGGGTGGGCAGTACCAACGGCATCCTCCGGTATGACGGATATGGTACAAAAGCGTACAAGGCGGGACCGGGCTCCATTTCATCAGCCTATGCCCCAGGGATATTTGAGGATAATGAAGGCCTCTTCTGGATCGGCACCATGGGCGGCGGACTCAATGTGTTTGACAAGAAGACCGGCGCATTCACCTGTTACAGGAATGAGCCAGGCAATCCCGACACCATCAACAGCGATCAATTCAACTGGGCGCCCAAGACCGTCACCCAGGACAGGGACGGGGTGATCTGGCTGGGCACCCAGGCCGGGCTCAACAGCTTTGATAAGCCCACCGGTCTCTTTACGGGCTACCGCCACGATCCTGAAGATCCGGCCTCCTTGATCCATGACTCCGTGTGGACCCTTATGACGGACCGCCAAGGCCTCATCTGGATCGGAACCGATGCCGGCCTTGACAGTTTTGATAAACACACCGGAAAGTTCACCCACTATGTCCATGATCCCGACGATCCCGGAAGCCTTGGACAAGGCATTGTCTACGCCATTGTTGAGGACAGGGAGGGAACCCTGTGGATCGGAACAAGCAAGGGGGGACTCAACCGGTTAGACCGACCCGCAGGCCGTTTTTTCCATTACCGCCACGACCCGGATAATCCCGCAAGCCTTGCCCATGACGAGATTTTCTCCATCACCGAAGATCAAGGAGGCAATCTATGGCTCGGCCGATCCTATGCCGTAGGAGTGGGCCTGGAAAAGTTTGACAAAACCAGCGGCGGTTTTTTCCGCTACACCCACGATCCCCATAATCCGGACACCCTCAGCGGCAACATCATCATGGGCTGCTGCGTGGATCGGGCAGGCATCCTGTGGATCGTTGAAAATACCGGCCCCATCGACAAGTATGACCCGAACATGAAACCCATTGAACTCTATCAGCACCATGCCGAGATCAAGGACAGCCTCAGCTCCAATGTGGTTCCCTTTATCACAGAGGACAGCCAGGGTGCCATCTGGCTTGGCACCCAGCTGGGAGGGCTCAACCGGTTCGACCGAAAGACCGGCAAATTCACGGTTTTCCAACAGGATTCAGCCACCCCCCTGGGCATCTCGAACAACTATGTTTTCTCCATCATGGAAGACAGGGCCAATAACCTGTGGGTCTCTATGAACAACGGCATCCACGGCATCTTTGACCCGGACACCGGCCGGTTCAAGGAGCAGTACCAAAACCCGGTGGCACCGGTGGCGGCAAGGGATTTGATGGAGGACCGCCTGGATCCCGATCTTTTCTGGTTTGCCACAGAAGACCAGGGCCTGTTTCAATTCAACCGAACAACCCAACAGTTCAAACAGTTCAAAAACGATCCCCATGATCCGGACTCCATCAGCATCAACAACATCATCAGTTTGTTCCAGGATGACGACGGGGGACTCTGGGTCCCGACCCAGGGCGGCGGCCTTGACCGGTTCATCCGGAAAACAGGCCGGTTCAAGCACCACCGGATGGATCCCAACGATCCTGCCACCATCAACGGCAACACGGTCAATGACTGCCATGTTGACCAAGCAGGCAACTTCTGGGTCACCACGGGAGACGGGGGGCTGAACCGGTTTGACAAAGAGCAGGGCACCTTTAAGCGCTATACCGCAGAACACGGCTTCACCACCCGAACCCTGCGGGCCATACTCGAAGACGCAAAAGGCAATCTCTGGTTGGGTTCCGACGCCGGCATCATTCAATTCAACATCACTCAAGAGCGGGTGACAAGGATCTACACCAAAGCCGACGGACTCCAGGGCGACGAGTTCAGCATCTATGCAACCAGTGCCTTTAAGACCCGGGACGGAGAGATGTGGTTTGCCGGGTTAAACGGAGTGAACAGTTTTTTTCCCGAAAAAATCCATGCCAACGGGTTCATACCGCCCATTGCATTGACTGCCGTCCGCCAGGGAGAGGTAGCGCTCAACCCGGAAGTCCCCCCGGAAAGGATCGAAACCATCCATCTTTCCTGGGAGAAAAATTTCTTTGAATTTGAATTTGTCGCCCTCAGCTATACCCAGCCGGAAAACAACCGCTACGCCTATTTCCTCGAGGGGTTTGAAACCGAATGGAACCACACGGGAACAAGACGGTACGGCAATTATACCAACCTGCCTGGTGGAAAATACACCCTGAGGCTGTTCGGGTCCAACAACGACGGGGTGTGGAACCGTGAAGGCCATGCCGTCACGGTACGGGTCGACGCCCCTCCCTGGAAACGCTGGTGGGCCTATCTTATCTACCTGATCGCCGCCACAGCCCTCCTGGCCGCCATCAGGATATACAGTGCCTCTGCCTACAAAAAAAAGCTCCTGGAGGAAAAACGATTTTCCCTAAAACTTCGCCAGATCGATTCAATGAGAAAAAAACTCATGGAAAAGCAGGTAAGGGTGGAGCAGGAGCTGAGGCAAAGCCGGGACACCCTTGAAAAGACGATCAACGAACGCACAAAAGAGTTGAAAATCGCCAAGGAGAAAGCAGAGGCAGCCAACAGTGCCAAAAGCGAGTTCCTGGCAAACATGAGCCATGAGATACGGACCCCCCTGAACCTGGTCATGGGATTTTCCGAGACCCTGGAAAAAGAGCTCTCCAACAGCCGGCACAGGGATTACATCGCCACCATTCGTTCCAGCAGCAAGTCCCTTTTGACCCTGCTGAACGATATCCTGGACATCTCCAAAGTGGAGGCGGGCAAACTGCACATCGAGTACAAGCCCTTTGACCTGGAAAACCTGTTGAACGAGATCGAGCAGATATTTGCCAAAAAGATCGAACAGAAAAAATTAAATTTCATTCTTGACCTGGACCCGGCCCTTCCCAAATACATCATCCTGGATGAAACCCGGTTAAGGCAGGTGCTGCTCAACATTGTCGGCAATGCACTCAAGTTCACCGACCATGGCCATGTCAGGCTCTCCACCCGTTTCCTTGACGCGCCCCAGGAGGGGGAGGCGCCTGAACTCGTTATCACGGTGGAAGATACGGGGATCGGCATTGCCAAGAACCAGACAGATGCGATATTTGGCGTATTTAACCAGCAAAAAGGCCAGGATCAGAGCCGATACGGCGGCACCGGCCTGGGGCTTGCCATCACCAAACGGCTAGTGGAGATGATGAACGGTTCCATCTCAGTTACATCAACCCCTGGAAAAGGAACCGTGTTTACCGTCACCATCCGGGGAGTAAAGAGCGTCTCGGCCGCCAATTTTTTCAATGACCATGGCCTCCCCCATGCGTTGCCCGGTCCCTCCTGGCCGGACATCCCCCAGGATCCGGTCAACACCATGAAACCCTTGCCATTTGAATCGATCCAGCAACTCTCCTTTCTGGTGACAACCCTGGAAGCGATCAAGGAAGAGACCTGGAAGGATCTCTGCGATGCCTTGATCATCGACGACATCATAAACTTTGCCCGCACGATAGAGGCTCTGGGCAAGTCCCACGGCAATGAGCTCCTCGATCTCTGGGGAAAGATGCTCATGGAGCAGGCCCAAACCTTTAACATTGAAGCACTCTCTTCAACGCTTAAAAGCTTTCCGGAGATCATCCAGCGTCTGGCAAGCCTGGTGCCGGAAGAAGAATAGATGAGGTGCTCAACCCCCAATGGAGATCATTCATGAAAAACGGAAAACCCCTTGTTCTGGCGGTTGACGACAACCCCCAGAACCTTCAGTTCCTTGGCAAGCTGCTCTCGGAAAACGGCTATGAGGTGGGCGTTGCCCAGGATGGCATCCAGGCATTGACCTTTTTTAAAAAAAACCAGCCGGATCTTGTTCTGCTGGACGTCATGATGCCCGGAATGGACGGGTATGGGGTGTGTGAAGCGATCAAAGCCAACCTGGGCACCCGGCACATTCCCGTCATTTTTATCACGGCAAAAACGGAAACAGAGGATATTGTCAAAGGGTTTGAGGCGGGGGGGGTGGACTATGTGCTCAAACCGTTCAATTCCGCCGAACTGCTGGCACGGGTACGCACCCATGTGGAGATGAAGGTGTTGAGGGGCATGCTCCCCATCTGCTCAAACTGCAAGCGCATTCGCAACGATAAAGGCTTCTGGGAGCAGATCGACGCCTATATCGAAGCCCATTCCGAGGTTCTGTTCAGCCACAGCCTGTGCAAGGGTTGCATGGGTGAACTCTACGGAGACAAGGATTGGTACAAGAAACGACACCCCAAAGATTAAACAAAGGGGTCATAAACGGTCCCGGGCAGTGAGTTTTCCGTTTTCAACCCGGATCCGGCCCGCCACCATCACATGGGTGACATCACTTCCCTTTGCCCCATGGACCAGGCTTACGAAGGGGTTGTAAACAGGCACCAGGTGGGGCTTTTTAAGGTTCACAAGGATGATGTCGGCCCGCTTGCCCCTTGTGAGGGAGCCGATCTTTCGGTCAAGGCCCAGGGCCCTTGCCCCCCCCAGGGTGGCCAGGGTTACCACCTGTTGGGCCGTCATCACTCCGGGGTCTGAGCAGGCAACCCGGTGCAGCTTGGAGACCATGTCCATCTCCTGGAAGAGATCCAGGTTATTGTTGCTGGCGCTGCCGTCGGTGCCAAGGCCCAGGGGAATCCCGGCATCCATCATTCCAGGCACGGGGGCGATGCCCGAGGCCAACTTCATGTTGCTCTCCCCGCAGTGGGCAACCCCGGCCCCCCGCTTTTTGATGATGGCGATATCCGAATCATCGATCCAGACGCAGTGGACAAGCAGGGTGGTTTCGTCGATGATGCCAAGATCGTCCAGGTACTCGACCACGGAGCGTCCCCCGCATTCCGGGATTTTGCTTGTTTCCGCCCCGGTTTCTGCCCCATGGATCTGGAACAGAACCCCCAGATCCCTGGCCGCCTGTTTTGCCGCAACAAGGGTTGCCCCTGAACAGGTATAGGGAGAGTGGCAGAAAATCGAAGGCATGACGAGGGGGGAGCGACCACGCCAGCGGTGTACAAATTCAACGGCCGTGGCAACGTTCTTTTTCGGATCCGGCACCCCTGGGGCCGGGAAATCGATGATGCCCTGGCCGGCAACGATGCGGATGCCCGCCCCAAGGGCGGCCCCGGCCACCTCATCCCCATGGAAATAGCCGTCGCAGCAGCAGGTGGTGCCGGACAAGAGCAGCTCCTCACAGGAGTGCCGGGCCCATTTTTGAACCGAACCCGGGTTGATCTCTTTTGCCTCGGCAGGAAAGATGTGCTCAAAGAGCCACACATCCAGGGGAAGATCGTCTGCAAGACCGCGAAACAGGGACATGGGAAGGTGGGTGTGGCAGTTGACAAGGCCGGGCATGACCACGCATCCCGCGGCATCAATGACCCTTGCCCGGGAAGGCATTGCCATGGATCCGTTTGGGCCCAGGGCCCGAATTTCGCCGTTTTCAATCAAGAGCGATCCGTTTTCAATGACAGACGAATCCGCCTCCATGGTAAGAATGGTGCCGTTCCGGATAAAAATCGGGTCTGCCATGATCCTCACTCAATTGTTTTTTAGTGTTGCCAAGGGGTTCCAGACCCCGTATATTTCCTTGGAAACAGGGCTCGCATACGAGTCTTATGGATGTTTGCACTCGAATGGATATCCGTCTTACCGATTGCAATAAGAGATGGGTTCAAAACCTTCACTGGACGTTTGCTATGATACTGGAAATTGATGGGCTTGTAAAACAGTATAAGGGCATCACCGCGGTTGACAGCATCTCCTTCTCCATCCGGGAAGGAATCTGTTTCGGGCTTCTGGGCCAGAACGGTGCCGGCAAGACCACCACCGTGGAAATGCTGGAAGATATCATCACCCCGACCTCGGGCACCATTCTGTTCAAGGGCAGGGAAAGGGACCGGGCGTTCCGGGAGAAAATCGGGATCCAGTTCCAGCACACGGAACTGTTGGCCTTTCTCACCGTGGACGAAACCCTTAAAACCTTCAGCCGGTTCTACAAAAAGCCCCTGCCCCTGGCAAAGATCAAACAGCTGTGCATGCTTGACACCATCGGCAAACAGATGAACAACAAGATCTCCGGCGGCCAGAAGCAGCGGCTGCTGCTGGGGCTGGCCCTTTTGAACGACCCGGACCTGCTGTTCCTTGACGAACCCTCCACCGGGCTCGATCCCCAGGCCCGCCAGCACATGTGGCAGATCATCAAGGACGTCAAAGAACAGGGCAAAACCGTTGTGCTGACCACCCACTACATGGAGGAGGCCCAAACCCTCTGCGACGAGATCATCATCCTGGATCAGGGTAAAATCATTGCCCAGGGCTCCCCAACCGAGCTCATCGACCAATACTGCCGGGAGGGCCAGGAACCCCAAAACCTTGAGACCGTGTTCCTCAACCTCACCGGACGCAACCTGCGGGAGTAGCCATGAACCTGAAACGAATGTGGGCCGTGTTTGTCGCCAGAAACTATGAATATTTCAGGGACAGGGCCGCCTTTGGCTGGAACTTTCTCTTCCCCTTTCTCATCGTTGCCGGATTTGCCATCGTCTTTAGCAACGACAACCAGGCCCAGTTCAAGGTGGGGGTTTTCCCCCTTTCCTCCCCGGAGACCGCCATACAAGATCTTGAGCTGCCCCAGGGGTTCAAGGAGACAAAATACCTGGATTTCGTGTTTTTCAGCGACCGTGACCAGGGGTTGGACCGGCTCAAACACCACAAGATTGACATGCTGGTGGAAAACGCGTCCCCCCCCTGGCGCTACTGGATCAGCGACGCCTCACCCAAGGGGTATGTGGCGGAGAAGATCTTTCGGGAGAGTGCCCTGCCCGGCGACCCCCTTGCCAAAATCATGAAAAAAGAGAAGATTCACGGCACCCAGATAAGATACATTGACTGGCTGTTTCCCGGAATCCTGGCCATGAACATGATGTTCTCCGCCCTCTACGGGGTGGGGTTCGTGATCGTGCGCTACCGAAAGAACGGCGTACTGAAACGACTCAAGGCCACCCCCTTAACAGCATTGGAGTACCTCACCGCCCAGATGCTCTCCCGGGTGTTCCTGCTCCTGTTTACCGTGGGCATGGTCTGGATCGGGTGCGATCTGACCTTCTCGTTCAACACCCAAGGATCCCTTGGGGATGTGGCCGTGGTCTTTGCCATGGGAAGCATCGCCCTTGTTTCCATCGGTCTTTTGGTCGCCTCAAGGGGCACCAGCGAAGAGTTTGCCAACGGCGTTATCAACTTCATCTCCTGGCCCATGATGTTTCTCTCCGAGGTGTGGTTCTCCCTGGAAGGGGCCCCGGAATGGGTGCAATCCCTTGCCGGCTTTCTGCCCCTGACCCGGATGCTCTCCGGGGTGAGACGCATCATCAATGACGGGGCAGGTCTGGCCGATGTGATGCCGGACCTGCTATTTCTTGGGGTGTTGAGCCTGGGCTGCCTCACCCTGGCCGCCACGTTCTTCTCCTGGACCGAATAACCCCGGTTCAAGGGAGCGCACCAGGGCTTCCAACGCTTCCCGGGTATTGAGGGTAGGGTCGTCCAGCACCCGTTCAAAGAGAAGGTTCATCACCCGGCCCACCGCCGGTCCCTGGGGCAGATTCAGCAGGGCCATGACCTCTTTTCCATTGATAGCAAGGTCCTGGATGGCGAACCCGGCAGCACCGTTGCGACGGATCTCCGTCAGCAGCTTGTTCAGCCGGATACGGATCTCCCCCAGGGTGTAGGGGCGTTTGGCAAGGTTGCCCCCCATGTCTGCAATCCGCATCCGCATGAACTCCTGGTAGGTCACCCCGTGCTGTTCCAAGAGAGCAAGAATTCTGCGAACCGCTTTCGGGGTGGTCTCCTGGGTCAGCGGCCGCATGTGCACCCGGATGACGGCGTCAATGTAGGCGATCTCCTGGTTGGAAAATTTCAGCCGTTCCAGGTCCGCGACAATTTCCTCCCGATACGTTTCATGGCCGTGGAAGGTAAGTCTGCCCTCTTTCACCCCAGCTGCCTCAAATTTCCCCCCATCGTGGAGAAAGCCTGCCAGTCTCAACAAGGGCCGCCGGGGGGAGAGGGAATCCCCCACGATCATGCAGTGCTCAAACACGGTCTCTCCGTGGAAGGGACCGCCGTCCAGGTCAACCAAACGATCCAGGCAGGGAAAGATGATTTTTAAAAGTCCTGTTTCCCGGAGGGCATTGAAAAAAAGCGATGGCCGGTCATGGACCATGGCCTTGAGGATCTCGCTGCGAATCCGCTCCTTTGCCACCTGGGTGTTGACAAGGTCCCCATGGGCCGTGATGGCATCAAAGGCTTCAGGCGAAAGCCGACCGTTGATCTGGGAGACAAACCGGCAGGCCCGCACCATGCGCAGGGGATCCTCAAGGATTCGTTGATCCCCGTCCCGGGTGAAACGAATGATTCTATGTTCCAGGTCTTTTTGTCCGGAAAAGGGATCGATCACGGATCGGGTCTCCGGATCCCAGGCCATGCTGTTGATGGTAAGATCCCGTTTTCCAAGGTCGGACTCGGGAAACGCCGAGGCCCGGCCCCGGAGGGAGGCGACCTCGATGCCGTTGACCAGGCAGACATGGAAGCTTTTCCCCACCATCCGGACATGCTCGCCCTTGAATATCCGCTGGATCTCGGCAAGGGAGGCGTTGGTGACGATATCCACGTCCGAAGGCTGTTTTTGGTTCACCATGTCCCTGACCGCACCGCCGGCGATATAGGCCTTGAAGCAATGCCTTGCAAGCCGTTCAAGGATGAACTCAACCCCAAAAGTAAGCTCCGGCGCCATCAGCGGGTTCCGTTGCTCCACCTGGGAACCAGGTCATGGTCCACGTTCAGGTGGTCGAGTATCCGTGCCACCACCGTGTCCACCAGGGCCTCCAGGGTCGAAGCAAAGGTATAAAACGAGGGGGAGGGGGGGAGAATGGTGGCCCCTGCCCGGCAGGCCCGGGTCATGTTCTCCAGATGAATCAGGCTGAAGGGGGTTTCTCTGGGCACCAGGATCAGGGGGCGCCGCTCCTTGAGGCAGACATCGGCGGACCGGGTGATGAGATTGTCGGCAAAGCCCGCCGCGATGTTTGCAAGGCTCTTCATGGAACAGGGCACAACGGCCATGCCCGAATGAACAAAGGAGCCGCTGGCTGGGGAGGCGGCATAATCGGTCTGTTCAAACACCTTGATGGTACTCTCCGGGTGACAAACCACTCCCTGGGCCGCCAAAAACGTCTCAAGGTTGTCCCCCGGCTTGAACCCGGCTTCATGGTCAAGCACCCGGAACCCACCCTCGGACACCATGAGAATCACCCGGCAGGGGGACGCAACAAGGGCCTTTACCAGCCTGATACCGTAAACAACGCCCGAAGCGCCGCAGATGGCAACCACATAGGTCGGTTTTGTTTTCATCCCACCATCACCTCGGTTACAACCCCTGCAAGGAGGGTGATGGAAACAACGCTGTTGATATGAAAAAAAGCGATGTTGATGTGGGTGAGGTTGTCCGGTTTAACCAGTCGGTGCTCGGCCAGGAGTAGCAGGGCGATCACCCCCAGGAACCCGAAAAACACCGGATCCATGCCAAAGGCAAGGTACATGGCAAAGAAAAAAACAAGGGTTCCCAGGTGGAGAAGGGAGGACAGGGCCATGGCATTCTTGGGCCCAATGGCAGACGGAATGGAGTAAAGCCCCTCGTCTGTGTCAAACGCCGTGTCCTGGCAGGCATAGAGGATGTCAAACCCTGCGATATAGGTCATGAGGGCCAGGGTGAGAAAAATCACCCCCAGGGAAAGGGTACCGGTCACGGCGATCCAGGCGCCCAAGGGCGCAAGGGAGATGGCAGCCCCGAGATAGAGGTGGCAGTAGGGGGTGAACCGCTTGGTATAGGAGTAGAACAGGAGAAAAAAAAGCACGGGAAACGAGAGCCAGAAACAGAGGGTGCCAAGCATGGCCGCAGCAAAGATGAACAGGGCGGAGGATGCCCCCACAAACAAGGCCGCATCTTTTTTTGACAACAGGCCCGCGGGAATCTCCCGGTTGGCGGTCCTGGGATTTTCCCTGTCAAGATCCGCGTCCAGGATCCGGTTGAATCCCATGGCGGCCGACCGTGCCCCCACCATGGCGACAAGTATCCATAACAGCACCGAAATCTTGGGTTCATGGCCCTGCCAGGCCATGATCACGGCGGAAAGAGCAAAAGGAAGGGCAAACACGGTGTGGGAAAATTTGATCATTCTCCCGAAGAGGAGGATCTTCTCCTTAACAAGCGACTTCATTATTGAACACATCTCCTAATCTGGACAAGCCAGACCCAAAAAAATTTTCTAATGCTCTTGCCAAAATAACACAAAACGCTGAACTAAAAAGCACAAATACCATGCGCCGGCCATGCCGGTTATTTTTCCCCATGACGGCCGGTACAAAACGCTCTAATATAGTCCATAAACCGCAGAATTACAATCAGGACATCGGCCCTCCGGGGTGATGAAACTTTTAATTTTGTAAGCCACCCGCCTGACCAACAGGCCGCCGCAGTCGTGGCACAGGGTGTTTTCGCTCCCAAGCCCGGGCACGTTCCCAGTGTAAACATATCTCAAGCCGGCGGCCTTGCCGGCGTCAAAGGCCCGCTCAATGGAAGCCAACGGGGTCGCCCCCCGGTCGGTCATGCGGTAGCAGGGGTGGAACCGTGAGACGTGCCAGGGGGTCTCCACCCCCAGCTCCGTTGCAATGAACCCGGCAATGCCCTCGACCTGGTCCGTGTCGTCGTTGAGCCCGGGGATGAGAAGCGTGGTCACCTCCACAAGGATACCAAGGGATTTCATAAGCTTGAGATTCTCCTTGACCGGTTCGATCTTGGCCTTGCAGTATTTCCGGTAAAAGCCGTCGTCAAAGGCCTTTAGATCCACATTGGCGGCATCAATATAGGGGGCAAGGACCCGGATCAGCGCGTCACTCATATAACCATTGGTGACGATGATGTTGTAAAGCCCCTCCTTACAGGCAAGCTTGGCGGTTTCAAGGACAAGCTCCGCAAAGACCGCAGGCTCGGTGTAGGTGTAGGCGATGCTTCGGCAGTTGGCCCGGATCGCCTGGGCCACGATCTCCTCCGGGGTCATGTCCGCGCCCTGGATGAGGCCCTTGTTGTTGGTGGGCATCTGGGCGATGTCGGCATTCTGGCAAAAGCTGCACCTGAAATTGCAGCCCACCGTTGCCACGGAAAAGGAGAGGGAGCCCGGCGCAAGATGAAAGATGGGCTTTTTCTCCACCGGATCAATGCCCCTTGCAACGACCTTTGGATAGACCAGGGAGACAAGGGTGCCATCCTGGTTCTCCCGAACATTGCAAAGCCCCCGCTTGCCCTTGTCTATGATGCAGAAATGGTTGCAAATCCCGCAGCGAACCTTCCCTTTATCCAGATTTTCGTAAATCAGCGTTTTCATCTCCCTCCTCCATAAAAATTCTGGCGAATCCTGATACCGGGTTATAAGGCCTTGCGTTCTTCACCCTCACCCACAGGGGACGGACCCTGAACTTGGGCACCGGCTTGATCTTCATGATGATCATGGTGCCCAGGGGAGAGCGCTGGACCAAAGGTTGGCGTTCAAGGAAGCTGGCGATCCTGCTTGAGCTCCATGGACACTGCAAGGTGGTTCTCCAGCAGAGGGGCACATCACCCAGGACGGCATGGATCATTCGTTTCAGCTCCCAGATGCTGAAATAGTGGGCATGGGACAAGGTGTTGGCAACAAAGAACCCCTTGACCCGCCGCATGAGGTTAAGGGGCGCATGGCGATTCAGCACCCCCAGCACCACGGAATGCTTCGCCACCCTGCAGGCCTCTTCAATGGCCTTGGCAGGCCGGTCCGTGAACTCAAGGGTGGTGAAGAGCATGGCGTGATCAAAGGCGTTGTCCTCAAAGGGAAGGGCTTCGGCAAAGCCCCGGTGAAGGTCGACCTTGTCCGGCAAGCGGGCCCGGGCAAGATCCAGCATATAGGGGGAGGCATCCACCCCGGTGAGGTGGAGACACGAAGAAAGAAGGGGTTCAAGGCTCTTTCCCGTTCCGCACCCAATGTCAAGGAGCCGCTCCCCCCGGTGGGGGGCCAGCATCCCTAGGAGCAGGTTCATCTCCAGATCAAAGGCGTAGCCCTGCTTTACCTTTTCAAACCAGGCATCATATCCACTTGCATCCTTGTAATCAAATACATGACCCATAATGGTACATTAGTATTCCAAATCATGGTAATCTATCAAGATCAATCTTTCATTATCGTATATTTCTATAACCAACCCCGATTCCATAGGGGTTTTCAATTTGACAAAACAGGACAACCCCAATAACTTTTATGATTTTAACTTAAACTTTCAGGGGGACTGTTTTTCCATGCCGTCCATCAAAACCCAGATCCGAAAGTGACGTTTTTAACCCAAGGCAGGTAAAGATGACAATAGAAATAAACGGGATAGGGCTTGCATGCCCCGGCCCGGTGGTGAAGACAAAAGAAGCCCTCGAAACCCGGAATCCGGCACAGATCCGCGTGACAGTGGACAACGATGCGGCCGCAGAGAATGTGAGCCGTTTCCTCACCTACAACGGATTTGAGGTCTCGGTGGATTCCGACGGCAGAACCTCGGTGATCGAGGGCACAAGGGATATCACGGCCGTGGATTCACCCCTGCCCCAGGAAATGGAAGCAAACGACCCGGAGCACCAGAAGATCATGGTGATGATCGCCTCCCAGACCATTGGCAAAGGGGATGATCTCCTCGGCGAGAAGCTCATGGCAAGCTTTTTAAAAACCCTGAAAGAGATGGGGGAAGACCTGTGGCGGGTGGTATTTGTCAACGCAGGGGTCAAGTTCACCATTGAGGGATCGGAACTTCTTGGGGATATCCGCGCCCTTGAGGAACAGGGGGTTCACGTCCTGGTGTGCGGCACCTGCCTCACCCATTTTGATATTCTTGACCAAAAAAAGGTGGGAGAGACCACCAACATGCTGGACATCGTCACCGCCATGCAACTTGCGGAAAAGGTGATCAACCTCTAGGAAAAAATCGTTCCTGCATGCCTAACCTGGGCAAGCCAAAGCCCAAAAAGGGTTCTGATTTCCTTGCCAACATAACGCGAAAATCGGAAAGAGGACGCTAATTGTTGTCAACAAAGAAATCGTCGATCAGGTGCTGCCGCTTCAACCCGTTCCCATAGTCGGCAGCACTCTTTTTATCGGCAAACCGTGAGATCCGAACAATGAACCAGGTGCGACCTCCGCCATCGGCCTTGTAAATATAGGCATCAAGGCCTTTGGCCTTGAGCTTTGTCACATAGGCGTTGGCATGGTTTTTCTTGAGATAGGCGGCCACCTGGATGGTGAACCCCTTGGAAATCTCCACCGCCACCTTATTCACCGCCACCGGCTGGGGGGCGGCATGGAAAAGATGGCCCACGGTGTTGACCATGAAGCCGAGGAAAACAACGGCAACCACCCCCCCCAGGCCCCATTTCAGAGCGGTTTGAAATCTTTTTTGCCCACGAAAAAAAGTAACCCCCTGCTTCAGGACAGCCACGCCGCCATAAAGAACCAGGAAAAGGTGTTGTACAGCCCTTTTGACCATCCCGGCAATGGCCCTGACTCCCCCGCCCATGGCCTTAACCCGGTTGGACAGGGTCACCCCGGGTGCCGGCTTGAACCCGGTTGGCGGAAACGCCGGACGGACCAAGGTCTCCGGTCCCAGGAGTTCGCTGATGTTTGAAAGGGTCTCCCGGCTCAACCCGGACCCTTCCGTGACCAACCCGTAAATCTTTCGGGCCGTAAAGTCGGTCCGCCCGGACGCCACAAAGAGTTCGGCCACAAGCGCCCGTATCACGGGATGATCAAGGTGAACCTCGGCCACCAGGGTAAGGATCTCATGGTCCTCCCTTCCCGGGGTGGTGCCATTGCACAGCCGCTTCAGCCACAAAAGAACGATCTCCTCCTCCTGGGGGGCCATGCGCAAAAACGCTTTGACCGCCCGGTCAAAGCCAGGGTTTTCCAGCGCCGAGGTGAGGCTGAACTTTGCCAGGGCGCCGGCAAGGATCAGGGCGATCCGACCAGCCCTGAACGGGGAAATAAGGGCGGTGTCGTAGAGTCGCAAAGCCTTTAGGAACCGCTGTTCGCTCCGCCGGGCAAGGCCGGCCCGCTCCCAGGCCTCGGCCTCTTTCACCCTGGCAATCACCAGGCGCTCCCCGGTCAGCCCCACGGCATACCCAACCCCCATATAGAGGGCCCCAAATATCACCAGGGCCACCAGAAGATCATGGCCCGGGAAAAAACCGTTCAACAAAGGCATGGCCCAAAAGACCAGGGGAATGCCCAGTATCGCTACCATCCAGAGGCAAAGGGTTGTATGGCGCAGCATCCGCATCATGGCTTCTCCTCCCCCTGGCAAAGGATCTGGTCCTCTTTCAAGGGCACCCGGAACACCTGGTGGACAGAGTTCAAATCTGTCCCCAGGGATCCATCGCCCTCGGGTGCGCACCCGGTGACCGGGTCCACCGCCTCGAACCGAATCCCCCCGGGAATGGGAAAATCCCGTTCAGGCTCATTTTTCAAGGCCTCTTTCATGAACTCTGCCCAGATGGGAGCGGCGGCCCGGCCGCCGGTGATGCCGACCCGGCCCTTGACGGCAAGCTTTTTCTCCCGGTCAAATCCCGTCCACACCGAGACGGAGAGGGAAGGGGTAAACCCGGTGAACCAGGCATCGTTAAAGGAATCCGTGGTGCCAGTCTTGCCTGCGGCCGGCCGGGTGAAGCCCAGCCGTCGAACGTTCCGGCCGCTTCCGTTGTCCACCACCGACCGCATCATGTCCACCACCTGAAAAGTAATTTCAGGATCCAACACCCTTTTTCCCTGGGCAATGTGTTCATCAATCACCCGTCCAAAGGGATCCTCAACCCGCCATATGAGAAAGGGTTCATGGCGAACCCCGTTGGTGGCAAAGGTGGAAAAGGCCGATGCCATCTCCAGGGGGGTGACCCCGCAGGTCCCCAGGGCGATGGAATAGATCTCCTCAAGGGGGCTCTTGATGCCGCAACGCTGGGCCGTCCGGATGACGGCGGCAGGGCCTGTTCTCTCCACAAGCTGGGCTGCAATGGTGTTAACCGAATGGGTCAGGGCCTGTTTCAGCACCATCCCACCCTTGAAGCGCCGCTCAAAATTCTGGGGTCGCCAGTCAGGCGCGCCGTTTATTTCAACGGTCACAGGCTTGTCCGTAAGAACGCTTGCCGGGTTAAGGCCCAGGTCATTTAAGGCGGCATAAAATAAAAAGGGCTTGAACCCGGAGCCGGGCTGACGGCGGCTCTGGACGGCCCGGTTGAATTCGGTCTGAAAGTAGTCCCGGCCCCCCACCATGGCTTTTACGGCACCGGAACCGGTGTCAATGGCGACCAGGGCGCCCTGGGGCAGGGGTGCATCCCCTTGCTTCAGCCCCATCATTTCGTCCAGACGCACAAGGCCCTTGGCAACGGCACCATCGGCCGCCGCCTGGAGTCGGGTATCCAGGGTGGAAAACACCTTGATCCCCCCGTGGAAAACAACCTCCTCCCCGTACTTTTCCACCAGCTGGTTGATCAGGGCATCCACAAAATAGGAACCGGTCCGTGAATCTCCCTGGCGGGCAATCAGCTGTGGCCGGGTTTCCATGGCCTCCCGGGCCGCAAGCGCCTCAATGGCGCCCACCGCCACCATCCGTTTCAAGACGGTGTTTCTCCGCTTCAAGGCCCTGTCATAGTGACGAAAGGGATTGTACCGGGTGGGGGATTTGGGAAGACCTGCCAAAAGCGATGCCTGGCCCAGGTTGAGATCCGAGGCCGGGATGCCGAAAAAAAGCTGGGACGCCTTTTCAATGCCCTGGGCCCCTGCCCCAAAATGAATCTGGTTGATGTAGGCGTGGAGAATCTCCTGCTTGGTGCTTGTGGCCTCGATCTGGAACGCCACCAAAAGCTCCCTGAATTTCCGGAGATAGGTCTTTTCAAAGCTGAAAAAAAGGTTCTTGGCCAGCTGCTGGGTGATGGTGGACGCCCCCTGGATCTTGCCCGGCTTAAACAGGGTGATATAGAGCGCCTTGAGGGTTCGAAGCTTGTTCAGGCCGTGGTGCTCAAAGAACCGATGATCCTCGGTGGCCACAACCGCATCCAGAAAATGGGTAGATACGGAAGACAGCGGTACCGGCACCCGGCCCCCCAGGGTCATGAGCCGCTCCCCTGTGACGGCAAAGACCTCGGTCTGGGGCACATCAATGATCCTGCCAAGGGGCTCAGGCACCTGGGGCAGGTCCTTGGCCGCAACAAAGATCAGGCAGGTCACCACCAGAAAGGCAACGCCTGCAAAAGCGAGCAGGGCGTAGAAGGATAGCCTTGCAATATAGTAGATGGAATTTAAGGTCTTCATTGATCTCCCTTGGCAAGGCCCATGCTCAACCGCCACACGGCCCACTCCCTGGCCCTGACAAAGACAATCTTTGTGTGGCCGTTCTCCTGGAACTCAAACCCGAGCCGTATGTATCCCGATTTTGCCTCGTTCCAGATACCGGCCCGGACAATGGTTCCTTTCTCCCTCAACAGGAGTTCCGGGGTGGTGATCAGATCCGGCTGCACCTCCTTTGGCAGGGCAAGAAGCACATTAAAAAACCGGTCGGCCGGAAAGATCCGCCCGGCAAACCCGGGGATATCCTCGAGCTTTCCCGAAAAAGAGGCCCCTTGATTTTCAAGGCCTGACAAAAAGGAATGGTCAAGGTCCAGCTGCCGGATCACCCGGTTGTCGGAACCAAGGAAATAAATTTCCAGCCCCTGGGGGGTGCCCTGGCAGAAGATCCGGGTCAGGCCCGGACTGCCAAACAGCCAGACAAGTTCGGAAGGAGAGATCAGTTCAGATGCGACATCCGGGGCCAGCCCAAGGTAAAGTTCCTTGAACCGGTCGCTGTCAAGGCTTGTCCACTGCCCCGGCAACACGATCCCGGAAAGGGCCGCAAAGGTGGCCGCCCCTTGGACAGCCCTGGCCGTATCCTGGCGCTCGGTCACCATGGAATCAAGGGCAGTGTGGGCCCGGGAGGCCTGGTTACCGGTCTTCCATACAATGCCAACTTCAGGGCGCAGGGCATTGGTGGAGGCAAGGTAGTTGCCCACCAGGCGCTCGCCCCAGTCAAACCTGAATTCCGAAAACAGGAGGGTAGCCAGAGCGACCAGGAGAAGCAGGTTAAAAAAGGACAGGGTTCTCTTGAGCCACTCGGAAACAGTAATTGGTTCATACCATTGTGTCATGAACGAGATTTATGCCTAAAATCACCAATTTTTGCAAGAAAATTCACCAGACCCTTCAATGTTGCCCATAATCTTGAGGCGTAAAAACAAATATTGACAAACAACCAAGAATATTGTTATTTTATGCTCAACTGTGCCCGAACCTCTGCTACCGACTTGTTCGGTACTACGTTTGGGCCTTCTTGTTTTAAGAGGGTATTGATTTATATAATGACCTCATTTTCTCCTCCCAAGCCCCATCAAAGCTACACTCAATTGGTTGATATTTTGGAAAAAAGAGGAATGATAGTACCGGATAAAAACCGTGCTGAAAGAAAACTCTCGCAAATTGGTTATTACAGGCTGAGCGGGTTCTGGTATCCTTGTCGTGAATTTAAAAAAGACACAAACGGCCAACAGGTTATAAACACACGAAATGGCAAGCGGTTAAGGGAAGATACCTTTCAGAAAAACATCAATTTCAGCGATATCATCAAGTTGTACCTTTTTGATAAAAAGCTCAGGTTGTTAATGCTCGACGCAATTGAACGAATTGAAATCCAGGTTCGTTCTGTTATCGCTCATGAGGTAGGATATCATGATCCTCTTGCCTACGAAAATCAAGCGTTTATTAATCCTAAAAAATGTCAGGACTGGTATGACCGCAAAAACAACAAAAATAGGAACTTTTGGAAAGAGTGGAAAATAAGCCACTCAAACAAAATAAAAAAAAGCCGTGAAGAGTGTATAAAGTGGCACCTATCGAATTCCAAGCCCATACCGATTTGGGTAGCTGTTGAAGCTTGGGATTTTGGAACCATGTCCAAATACTTTGAAAATCTTAATCGCAAATATCAGAACAAAATATCGTCGAGACTAAGTATTTCGAATCCGGTAGTATTAAAAACATGGTTGCAAGAAATTAATATTCTTCGGAATAGATGTGCCCATCATACAAGGATTTGGAATCAATCCTTTCGTAATCCTCTTCCCGTATTAGACAATACATATTTTAATGCCCTGAATCTTAATAGGAATGCATTAAAGAGAAATTATGGCATGATTTGTGTGCTTTGGTTCCTGGTTAAAAAAATTGGCCCAAGTTCAAGTTGGTTAAATTCTGTAACTGACTTGATAGAGTCTAAACCGTCCATGGATAGTTGTCCAAATACAGCAATGGGTTTCCCAGACAATAATAGAATTATCTTTTCCTAATTTTCCCTTTCATATCAACGGTTCCGATATGCAGGAATCTGCCCCATCCCGGCCATTTTCGCTGATGAGGGGCTTATAAAGATTGTTGGGTTAATGGAACGACCCGCTTATAACCCAAGTTGCCGCCGCACCGCGATGATTCCCACCCCTACCAGCATGGCGAAAAAGAGGTTCCCGGTCAGGCGGGTGATCAGGCCCGTGGCAAGAGCGGCCACGCCCCCCCAGACCCCTTCGGCCAGAATCCCCGGCACCACCAGGGAAAGCAGGATGGTTCCGGGAAGGGTATCCAAAAACACCTTGAACCGACCCGTTTGGGGCAGGCGGCCGGCCAAAAGCAGCCCACTGATTCTCAGGGCATAGGTCACCAGGGCCGCCGCCGCGATGGTCACCCCCACCGCCATATCAAAATCACCTGACATCATGGACCACCTTTTTTTCATGGGTTTCACCGGAGGACAGAAGCGCCGGCACCAGGGCCCCGCTAAAGCCGCCGATGATGATATACCATTTCCCGGGCAGCAGTTTCTCGGCTATCACGGCACAGGCCGCAGCCACAAGCCAGGGCAACACCTCCTGCCGTCCCCGCCACATGCTCACCGCAAGGGCCGTGAACACCGCGATAAAGGCAAAGTCCAGGGCGTAGGCCTCGGGACTTTCGATCACCGCCCCCATTCCATGGCCGAGCAGGGTGCCCATGCACCAGAAGGCGCAGACGCACACGCCGCCCCCCAAAAGAAAAAGGGGGCTTGCCTCACCCCGCTGGTGGGCGGCCATGGTCATGGCCCAGTTCTCATCCGCCACCAGGTGCATCATCAAACATTTTTCCCTAGGGGTTTTTCCTTTAAACACCGGGTGCAGGGATGCCCCGATCAGCAGGTACCGCAGGTTGATGGCCAGCACCGCCATGGTGATCTCCACCACCGGCAACGGAGAGACCCACATTTCCACCATCACAAACTGTGCAGACCCTGCAAAAAGGAACAGGTTCATGGCCATAAGCGCCGGCCAAGCGATCCCCTTCTGGGCGGCCAGGATACCCAAGACACTCCCATAGGCGGCCACACTGAGAGCCACCGGGAGGTTTTCAACAAATCCGGCCCTGAAAAACTTCATCATAACGTATCTCCTTATCTTTCATTGACAGGAAGAATAGCAGGAGACAAAGCGCCAGGTCTTGAACAAAATTGCTGTTTTAAGCAAAAAATGTCTGTCAGCGAAATCCCAGGGATTTCCGGTACTGGCCGGGCGTAAAGCCGTGGAACGCCTTGAAACGGCGGGAAAAATGGCTCTGGTCGGAGAACCCGGACCGGAGGGCGGCATCCGCCAGGGATTCCCCTTCCTCAATGGCCTTTTTGCCCAGGGCCACCCGTTGCTGGATCAGATAGGCGTGGGGGGCAAGGCCGGTGGTGGCCTTGAACCGACGAAGGAAATGGTACCGGGAGAGCCCCGCCACCGTTGAGATCTCTTCCAAAGAGATGTTTTCGGCAGCGTGCCGCCTGATGTGCTCCAAGGCCTTCCCCACCGCCTCCCGGCTTTTTCCGACGGGGCGGGGTGACCTTCGATCCTCCCCGTACCGGAGAAAGGTCTCCGCCACCACCCGCATCAGGCAGGTCTGGGCCTCCATGGAATTGTTACCGCCCTGCTCCATCAACCGATGGGCGTAGCACAGGCATGACGAAAGCTGCCGGTCATAGGTCATGGGGGCCTTAAACCAGGAAAAAGCGCTGCCATGGTCAAAGAGTTCCGACAGGATCTCCCCCACCATGTCCGGGTGGATATAGGTCATGCGGTAGCGGTACCCCCCGGCATGGGCAGTCTCTCCGTCGTGGACCTCGTCCGGGTTCACGGTGATCATGTCCCCGCCGACCACCACATGGGATCCCCCGCCGTGGAAGAAGCGCTGGGCCCCCTCCTCGATCACACCGATGGCGAAATCATCATGGGTGTGTTTCCGGAAGGAAAATTGGTGGAACTCCGCCTTGAACAGGGAAACCCCGTTTGCATTCTCCGGTTTCCACAGCCGGGCCTTGTCCTTTGTAACCTCTCCCACGGATAATTCTCCCTGGAGTGTTAAAACCATTCAAGGGCAAAGCCAGACAACCCCAAGCATAACCTAAGTTTACCGGTGCCACCCTTTCCCGGACATAATGAAGAGATGCACTCTTTTTGTCAATGGGGGACGAAAAGAGAATCGGGTGCCAAAAGAGGCTACCAATTTGCCTTGTTAGGAGGCAGGATAGCTGTCCCATCAACCCAGTGCCCAAGGAAGCCTAAACGTCACATTCCCTGCAAGCCTCGGAAAAAACAGCAAAAAAAAGTATCTATGTCCTGTTAATTATTGTAAACTCAATTCTGAAAAGGTCCTCTTCTTCAAAATGACTTTCGAAACCTTACCGGTTACGGATATTTTTACCATGAACCAGACATTCAAATGTTCCAGTGGGTCAGGACAAATCCTCCTCCTTTTTATGATTGTTCTCTCCTCCATAATTTGGAGTTTCCCAGTCCAGGCAGATCAGACGTTACAGGATGTGCGCTCCGAAAAAATTCTCACTATCACCACGGGCCTGTGGCGCCCTTTCACCAACCAGAACAAAAAAAACGGGGGCATTGCCTGCGAAATCGTTCGCAAAGCCTTTGGTGAAATGGGATTTCAGGTCAACTTCAAGTTTGTCCCCTGGAAACGCGCCTTCGAGCTTGCCAAGTTCGGAAAGGCGGACGGAACCATCCTCTGGCGACGAACGGCAGAACGGGAGGTCCATTTTTTATACAGTAAAGCGGTTCTTGATGTTTCAGTGGTTTTTTTCCACATGAAGGATTTCTCTTTCCAGTGGAAAACCCCGAAAGACCTGGCCGGCATCCGCATCGGAACCATTATCGGATTCGATTATGACCCCGCATTCAACCGGGCAGTGGCTGAAGGAAATCTACTGGTGGATGAAACCGTCAGCCTGGAGCAAAACCTTCGTAAAATCCTCGCAGGACGCATCGACATCTCTCCCATGGAAAAAGAGAGTGGTTATTACACCCTGTCCCAAATCCTGCCCAAAGAGCAAGCCAGTCTCTTCACCCACCATGCAACCCCCCTGAACGCTTCCACACTTCATTTGATCATGCCTAAAGTCTCCAAAGAGAGCCACAGCTTGATTCAAATTTTCAACCAGGGACTTGAAAAGACCTCATCCACGAAAAAGCCCACTGTTACAGATGGAATTCCCGTTAAGAACAAAGCGCCAGTCCCCCCACCGCGATGATCCCCACCCCACCCCCATGGAGAGAAAGAGGTTTCCACAGGGTGAAGGGGCAACCTGATTCTTTATCGCCTATAAAAAAAGATGACTGAGGCGACGTAGTGGTTTGCCTTTCTTTCTTCCGATCCGGGTGCAGTTCAGATTCCATATATCAATAATTATAAAGGAATTAAAGAGAATGAGAATGATTCTTCAGACCATCACATTTGTTATCGTTACAACACTAGGGATTTCAAATTCCTTGGCCAGTGTCATAACCGTCCCTGGCGATCACCCAACCATTCAGGAAGGAATTAATGCTGCCAAAAATGGAGATACGGTTTTGGTAGATGATGGCATCTACACAGGAGGTAATAACAGAAGCCTTTCATTTAACGGCAAGGCAATTATCGTAAAATCCATAAACGGACCTGAAAATTGTATCATTGACTGTGAGGGGTCCTGGGACTCTCCGAAGAGAGGCATTACTTTTTCTAATGGTGAAAGCCCAGAGTCTGTTTTTTCAGGATTTACGATTCAAAATGGATTTGTAAGGTGGGGGTTTGGCGGTGCCATACATGTTGGGTATTCATCCTCCCCCGTTATCGCAAACTGTCGTTTGCAAAATAACAGAGCGGAATACGGCGGTGCAATCAGTTGCGGTTCAAATAGTGGCGATGATTCTTCACCTTCTTTTATCAATTGTATCGTGTTTGAAAATACGGCTACATTTTCCGGCAATGCCGTATACAGCAGGATAAATACAACGGTTAATCTGACAAACTGTACATTCAGTAGAAACGATTTTTCTTCCAGTGGCGTTATTTCTGCATCAGGGAATTCTTCAATCCATATTATGAACAGCATAATATGGGGTAATAATGCGGATTCTTTTATTGCTTCCGGGTCAGAAAGTTCAATTACAAAAGAATATTCTAATTTTCCGGAAATTGATTTAAATAATAATAATATTGCCGAAGATCCTGTTTTCATGGACCCGGACAATAATGATTTCCATCTTGATTTTTCCTCACCGTGTATTGATAAAGGACGATTAGATCCTCTGAATCCATATTTTTTTACAGACATTGATGGAGACAAAAGACCCCAGGGCTACAAAATAGATATAGGTGCTGATGAAATTCTTAAAACTGATTTTGACAGTGACGATGATATTGATGGCACTGACCTGGCAGACGTTGCCTTACAGTATGGAACGGACTTCGGCCTGGAAGAACTGGCTGTTTTTGCAACGCTGTTTGGAAGGGATGATGGCCCGGTAGCGGAATAACCGCCCATGGAAAAGAAACGCAAAGCGTCCACGAACAGCTATTATTGAGCCCGGCTGTCAAAACTGCTCCTGGGCTTTCCGTTCCATTATCCGGGCGTCTGCCTCGTCCGGGGCCTCTTCCCTGAAAAGCCCCCGAAAATCCTCCACCACCATGTAAAAGGTGGGCACCAGGGCCAGGGTGATGAGGGTGGCAAAGAGGATCCCAAACCCAAGAGAAATAGCCATGGGCACCATGAACCGTGCCTGGCGGGACGTCTCAAAAATCATGGGGGCCAGCCCCCCAAAGGTGGTCAGCGTGGTCAAAAGGATGGGACGGAACCGCTGCTTGCCTGCCGCAAGGATCGCCTCCTGGGCTGGGATGCCGCTGTTCCTGCGACGATTGGCAAAATCGATCATCACGAGGGAATCGTTCACCACAACCCCGGAGAGGGCCACAAGGCCGAACAGGCTCATGAGGGAGAGGGAGTAACCAAGCAGGATGTGGCCGATGACGGCCCCGACAAGACCAAAGGGGATGGCCGCCATGATGACCAGGGGCTGAACATAGCTCCGGAAGGGCACGGCCAGAAGGGCGTATATGACGAAAAGGGCCATCAGCAGGCCCGAAATGAGGCTTTCCGTGCTCTCCCGCATGTCGGCCTGGCGGCCCTGGAACTTGCAGGTCAGCCCGGGATAGTCGTGCTGGATACGGGGAAGGATCTCCTCCTGGAGCACGGCGATGAGACGGCTTGTCTCGTTCCGTGGCACCACATTGGCAGAAACCGTGGAGATCCTGCGTCCGTCCCGGCGATCAACCGAGGTGTAGGCCCTGCCCCGCTCCATGGCAACCACCTCCCGCAACAGCGCCTCCTGGCCCGCCGAATTTCGCACCATGAGGGTCTCCAGATTATGTTCAAAGGTCCGCTCCTGCTCGGGCAGGCGCACCCTCACCGTTACCTCGTTCCGTCCCCGCTGGAGCTTCAATGCCTGGGCCCCGTAAAAGGCGTGGCGCACCTGAAGGGCGACATCCCTGGCCTTGAGCCCCATCATCTCCCCCAGGGGAAGCATGGTAAAGTCAAACTGCTGTTTTCCCCGGGCCGATCCGTCATCCATGTCCCGGGTGGTGGGAAAGGTGGCAAGCTCCCGGGCCAGGGCTTTGCTGGCTGCCCTGAGGGTATCGATCTCCCGGTGGCTCAGCTCCATGTTCAAGGAGGTGCCGGAACCGGGTCCGCCCCGATCCGCCTGAAAGGTGATGGATTCCAGGCCGGGGATGGGGCCGAGTTTTTTCCGCCACAGATCCGTGACTTCGGAGGTGTGGATGGGCCGGACATCCCCCGGGGTCAGCATAATCCTTGAGGTGATCACGTTGTCGTCCACATGGGAGAAGAATCCCCGGGACAGGGCCTGGCCGCCGTTTTCTTTGATCACCGTTCGGGACGCAGCGCTGATGCGCTCCAATACCGATGACACCCGCTCTTTTGAACTGCCGCTGGGAAGGGAGGCCGTGACATAGGCATAGTCGGATTCCACCCGGGGCATGAGGGTGGTGGTGATCCGGCCGCTTTTAATATAGCCCCCCACGATGAGGAGGATGGCAACGGCAACGGCAAGGCAGGTGTATCGCTTCCGCAACACCCGGCCCAAAAAAGGGACGTAAACCCGCTCCACAAACGAGACAAGCCCCTGGCTGATCCGCTGCTGCCGGGCAATGATCCACCCCATCACCTTACTCTCGGAGCCTGTTTTCCCATGGGCAAGATGGGCCGGCAGGATAAAGAGGCTCTCCACAAGGGAGACAATAAATACCGTGATCACCACCACGGGAATGATCTTGAAAAATTTACCCATGGTGCCGGGAACGAACATGATGGGCAAAAACGCCACGATATTGGTGAGGATGCTGAACACCACGGGCACGGCCACCTCCCGGGTACCCTGGATGGCGGCATCCAGAAACGGCACGCCCTTCTGGCGGTAGTGATAGACGTTCTCCCCCACCACAATGGCGTCATCCACCACAATACCGAGGGTAACGATAAAGGCGAACATGGAAACCATGTTAATGGAAAAATCGGTCAGGGGCAGCAGGAGAAAGGAGCCGAGCAAAGAAATGGGAATCCCCAAAGAGACCCAGAAGGCAAGGCGGATATCCAGGAACAGGGCCAGGAAGAGAAACACCAGGCCCAGGCCCATGTAACCGTTCTTGGCCAGCAGGGCCGCCCGCTGGCTGAAGATTTCCGACCGATCATGGATCATGGCCACGTCGATCCCCGGGGGCAACGACTGTTTAAACCGTGCAATGCCTGCCTTGGCAGCGTCTGCCACCACCACCGGTTTCTGGTCCCCCACCCGGAACACCTCGAGCATGACCGCAGGTTTGCCGTTAAAGCTTGCATGGTTGTTGGAGTCTTCAAACCCCTCCGTGATAACGGCAATATCCTCGAGAAGTACCCTTGCCCCGTCGTCAAGGGTGATGACGGCAAGCTTTGCATACTCCCTGGCAACCTCCCGCCGCTCCTTCATGCGCACCATGATCTCGCCGGCGGAGGTCTTCAGGCTTCCCCCGGGCAGTTCAATGGAAGCGTCGGCAATGGTGGCGGCGATCTTGGCAAGGGTTAAATTGTAACGCCTCAGGTTCTCCTGGGGCACTTCAATGTGGATCTCGTAATCCCGAACCCCATTGAGCTCCACCTGGGTAATGGCGGGGTCCTGGAGAAGCATCTCCCGCAGGAGCTCGGCCCTGTCCCTTAAAACGTTCTCGGAAACATCGCCGAACAGGGAAAAGGAGACCACCTGGCGGCGGCGGGTGGCCACGGAAACCATGGGCGTCTCAGCCTCGTCCGGGAACGAGGTGATGGCGTCTATCTCGCTCTCCACCTCCTGGGCAAAGCGCCTCACATCCACATCCTCGAGCACCTCAAGGGAGATCCGGGCATGGCCCTCAAAGGCCGTTGACCGCATCTCGTCCAGCCCGTCCAGGCCCTGGACCGCCTCTTCAACGGCAAGGACAATGCCCCGCTCCACCTCTTCCGGGCTTGCCCCAGGATAGCTCACCGAGACGTTGACGATCCCGATCTCAAACGCCGGGAACACCTCCTGCTTGATCTTGCTGCCCATGAAGAGCCCTCCCACCAGGAGGATCACCATCAAGAGATTGGCTGCCACGCTGTTGCCGGCCATCCATGACACAGCCCCTTTTCGTTCTGTTCGCTCTAAGTTATTTCCCATGATCACGCACTCTTTTTCCTAGCCTGGACAAGCCAGATCAAACAAGTTTTCCGACTCTCTTACCAACATAACGCAAGAATCAGAGCTAAGTAGGTCGCAATAGATATTATATATTACCCATCCGTTCAGACGTAAAAACGCTTTAAATCAGGCTGTTTCGAAATTTCGATATCGGTAAAAACATTCAACCCTGGGGAGCCTGCTCCCGGAGTTTTCCACTGGTTTCCCCGTCCAAAGCACCGCCGGCCGTTTTGGGCCCGTTCCCACCGCCCTGGACCCGGATGACCATACCGTCCACAACAGAGGAAAGGTCGGAGATAACGATCTTGTCACCGGGTTCGACCCCGGATCTCACGAACAGGGTCTCGGCGTTTTTCCACAGGATCTCAAGCCGGCCAATGGCAAGCCTGTTATCCCGGACAATCCAGACCCCATTGCCGTCCCTTGCCACCTCCCGGGGAAGGGCAATGACGTTGTTGATCCGTTCCCCCTCAATGGCCACCGTCACATAGGCGTTGATGAGCAATGGGTTGACTTTTTCGGTTTCAAGGCCCAAGGGGTCATCGACCGTGATAAGCACCCTGGCAAGGCGGCTTTGGGGGGAAATATCCCCCAGCAGTCTCAAGATCCTTCCCGGGTGGGCCTTGTTATCCCGGGTGAAGACGGTGACAGCACTACCCTGGCCCTTGCCGAACAAGGGAAACCGGATCCAGGCAAGCTCATCCACGGGCAGGGTCGCCTCCACCCAGTACGCGTCCGTGGCGGAGAGGGTGGCCAGGATCTCCTGGGTTGTGACCTGGGATCCCTGCTCCACATTCTTCTCCATGACCATGCAGTTAAAGGGGGCGCGAATCACGGTTCGTTCAAGGTTGTGCCGGGCGGTTTCAAGATCAACCATGGCCGACGCAAGATCGGCCTGCACCTTTGCCAGCTGGGGCTTTCTAAGGGCAAGATCCGAGTCGCGGAACCGTTTTCCGGAGGTGGTCTCCATGAGTTTCACCTCGGCCCTGGCCACCGCCTGCCGGCCCTTCTCAAGGTTAAGTTCGGCCCTGGCACGGGCAACAAGGGTTTTCCTCTTTTCCAGGGCAAGTTTGTAATCCATGGGATCAAGGGCCAGGATCACCTCCCCTTTTTTAAAGATCCCCCCCGGGACAAAGCGCGGGGAAATGTTGAGCACAAACCCGCCCACCCTGGGTTTCAGGGCCATGGACCGGGAGGCGGTCACGGTTCCCATGGCGGAGAGGGTGACCACATGGTCAGCGGCCCGGGCCGCCATCACCTCCACCAGGGGCGCCTTAATTTGGGCCTGCCCCCGCTTTGCAGCGGGTTTTGTGACATAGAGAAAACATGCAAGGGCAAGACCTGCAAGGACGATGAACATGGGGACAAGAATCCCCATCGCCCTGACGCCCCACCCTGTTTTAGTCTGTTTGATCATGATGGTTTCCACGCAATTTAAGATGATAACAACACAAGCCGCCCCCGGCTAACAGCCAAAATTCGACCCTCTGCCATGGCGGTTCAGGCTCCCCTGCCGCTTTTTTGCTCAACACCCAAGGCATCCCCTGGGGCACCGTTTCTTTGCTCAACACCCAAGGCATCCCCTGGGGCACCGTTTCTTTGCCCAACACCCAGGGTATCCCCCGGGGCACCATTTCTTTGCCCAACGCCGAGAGAATTTGTCCAGGTGCCGCCAAGGGAGCGGTGCAGGGAGATTCTTGCGATGATGAGCTGGGCCTGCTGCTTGACGATCTCCCGCTCCAGGCCCTGGACATTGAGCTGTTCCCTGAGCAGGGGAAGAAAGTCGGAAAGCCCCTTTTGATAGCGGTTGGTGGCCTCCTGCAAGGCCAGGCGGGCGATTTCAAGCTGCTTATTAAGAGAGCCCAGCCACTCCCGCTGGTGGATCTCCCCGGACAAGGCATCTTCCACCTCCACCAGGGCCGTGAATACGGTTTTCTCATAAAAGGCAAGCCGCTCGTCAACAACGGCGTCGGCCCTGTCAACGGCAGCTGCCCTTTTTCCGCCGTCAAACAGGTTACCGGCAAGGTTTGTGGCAAGGGAGAGCACCCAGGCGTTGAACAGATTGTCCAGGCCCGAGTTCTGGTAAACCATGCTTCCCGTGAGATTCAATGACGGCAGCCTGTCTGCCCGGGCCCCGGCCCGGTCCCATCGTCCGGCCACAAGCCTCAGCCAGGCCGCCCTGACATCGGGTCGCTTAACCAGAAGATCCCCAGGGATACCGATATCGGGCAACAGGGGAAGTTCGGCCAGATCGGTCTTACCCAAGGAAAGGGTCTTTCCCAAGGAAAGGGTCTTTCCCGGGGCCCTGCCCTGGAGCAGAAAAAGCCGGTTGGAAAGCGCGCTGATGCGATTCTCCAGGGGCGGCATCTGGGCCTTTGCCCGGGCCACCACCTCCTGCTGCTGGAGGATATCCAGGCCGGTGGAAAGGGCATTTTCAAACCTGAGTTCCAGGAGTTCCAGCAGCATGGTATTGATCTGAAGCTGCTTTCTGACAAGATCGAGTTCCCCCAGGGTTGAAACGAGTTCCACCCAGGTGGTAGCCACCTCTGCCGCCACGGTCATGGCCGCCGTCTCAAGGTCCAGGCGGCTTGCCCTGCTTGCCGTCTCTCCTGCCTGGGCCCGGGCCCTGACACCCCCCCAAAGATCCACCTCATAGCTTGCTGCAGGGCCCAGGGAGAAAACATCCACGGTGGATTCATGGCCATCGGCCCGGGTTCGTCTCTGGCTGACCCCTGCCTGCAGATCCAGGCTTGGAACGAGTGGGGACCGCTTTTCTTTAGAAACCGCCCTTGCCTGGTCAAGCCTTGCATAGGCCTCCCTGATGGTGAAGTTGCTGCCCAGGGCATTCTCCACCATGCGGTTCAGCGGGTCGCTGCCAAAGCTTTCCCACCACCGCTCCGGCAACGGGGGCCCTGATCCCGAATCCCGGATAAACTGATCCGGGAACTGTTCGGGCACAAGGGATTCAGGGGACGGGTTCACACCCAGGCAGCCCTGGGCCAACAGGAGCAGCCCAAAAATGACGATGCTGACAATGGTTTCTCTTCTCATTTGAATACGCTTTCCACGGTTATGGTTCTATTCACCCAACACCCCCATGCCAAGTTGTTTCCTCAAGGTTCGCCTCCCCCTCACCAGAAGGGACTCCACAGCCGAGGTGGAGACACCCATAATCTCTGCAATTTCCCTGTAGCTCAGCTCCTCGGTGTGACGGAGGATCACTGCGGTACACTGATTTTCCGGAAGCGTCCGGACAGCATCAGCCAGGGACGCCATGGCCTGCTTTCTGTCAAGATAATCATGGGGCGTTTGATTATCCAGGGGGTCAGGCAGCCTGTCCAGCAACTCGGGGCTCTTTTTCCGGAACCTGTCGATGCACAGATTCCGGACGATCCGGAACACAAAAGCGGTCAACGTCCCCCTGGCATCATAGGCATTGGCCCCCTTGAACAGCCTCAAAAAGGTTTCCTGGACCACATCCTCGGCCTCCTCCCGTGTGCCCAGGAACCTGAAGGCAAAGTTGAGGACCCGTTGTTGATACCGGGTGGTCAGCTCCAGAAATGCGTCCTGGCTTCCCTGGGCGATGGCCTGCATCATCTCACCCTCCCCTGGGTGTTCTCTTTTTTTGCCCAACAGGTGCAGCCAGTTGCCCTTGCCATTCATTCGCGGTCAATGTCCCCGTCGCCGGTCGATCTTCTGCTGCTTGTACTTCCGCAAAAGGGAGAAGAACGCCCTTGCCTGATCATCGGTCAAAGTGCCCTTGACCGCCAAAAAATGCGAGATCCGCTTCTCTACCTTAAGGGTTTCAAGGGCCACCATCTTCCGGGTATGACCGTTGATGAGCGCCCTGTCCGGTTCCACGGTTTTCATGAGATGGTCAATGACGGCAAGCTCTTCGGCCATTGCCCCAAGATAGATCTTTTTCATCTCTGCCCTGAACGCTTCGCCCATGGCGTCGACCCGGGCCTTCCGGCCGGGATCAAGATTCAGGCGGTCATAGGGCCGGGTATGCCTGAAACGGTTATGAAAGGATGATGTTTCACCCCACCCCTTCTGCACCAGCACATAGCCGCCCATGATAAAAAAACCGAGATTAAGGCCCAATGAGAATATCACCACAAGGCGTTTTGTCAATAAATTCAATATTCCGCCCCCTCTTCAAGAAAAAAATAGCCGGCATCGCCCTCCTCAACCTCGACCGCTGCGATCATACCACCGGCATCCATGGGCGGGGAAACATAATCCAGGACCGTGGCCCCCAGAATGCAGCCGGTCACAACCCCTGCTGCCACAGCCCCATAGGCAAGGGATCGCCATTGCGCCTCAAGGTGCTGCCAAAAGGAACGTTCTTCTCCAACGGAACGACCGGTTCCCGGAATGGCAGCCACCCTTGCTTCAACCGCCCGGGTAAGGGCCAGGGACGGCAGTTGCCCTAAGGCGTCAAACAGGACCGTCAGCTCCCGGGCCTTCTCCCTGCAACGCCTGCATCGGCAAAGATGGGCTTCCACGGCCCCACGTCGGCTTCCGGAAAGGGCTCCTTCCGCCCACAGGTTCAGTTCGGTCTCCTTGATATGTGCCATTTTTCCTCCCCATTCTTGAACGCGTCCCTTCCGGTGAGATTCACCGACATCCTGCCCTCATCCATGCCAACGGATCAGGATCAAAAACCCTGCGCTCCATCTCCATACTATCTTGGCAAAGGAGATGTCCAGCCAATAATTGTGCTTGTTTTTTAATCGGTTCCGGGATATCTGCTTAGACGGGATGGAGCCATGGAGGAAGGGGCAGACCGGCAAAAAGACAGAACCCATATTAAAGCCTGACCCCAAATAACATGCCCCCAAAGAAATGACCCAAGATAACATTGAAAGGATTGTTGATCATGCCCCCCATTGAGCTTTCGGCCCCACTGGTTTTACTCTTGTTTGGTACAGGTTTTTCTGCGGGATTTGTGGATTCCATTGCCGGGGGAGGCGGATTGATCGCCCTGCCGGTACTCCTGTCCACGGGAATTTCGCCCCAGATGGCCCTTGGCACCAACAAGCTCCAGGGAAGCTTTGGAACGCTGTCTGCGGCATACAACTACATCAAAAAAGGGGAGGTAAAACCCGGGGAGGCCTGGACCGGTGCCCTCTTTACCCTGACAGGTGCCGGAACCGGCGCCTGGGCCATCCAGCACATGGATGCCCAGTTCCTGAACAAGATCATCCCGTTTCTGCTGGTCACGGTTTTTCTCTACACCCTCTTCACCAAAGACCTGGGAACAGGCACCACCCAGGCAAAGCTGCCCCAGAACCTGTTTTTCCTTATTTTCGGCCTGGCCCTCGGGTTTTATGACGGCTTTTTCGGTCCCGGGACCGGCAGCTTCTGGACCGCGGCATTTGTGGTGGTCATGGGGTTCAATATGACCAAGGCGTCCGGCTTCACACGGATCATGAACTTTATCAGCAACATTGTTGCCCTGGCCATTTTCATGATCGGGGACAACGTGCTTTACGACCTGGGGCTGTGCATGGCCCTGGGCCAGGTATTGGGGGCAAGGCTGGGCTCCAACCTTGCCATACAAAAGGGGGCAGGATTTATCCGCCCGATCTTCCTCACCGTTGTCTTCCTCACCATTGTCAGGCTGGTCTACCTCAACTACTCGACCCTGGCATAAACCAAGGGAACCCGCATGGATCAGGCCAGGGGCAGGCGGATCTCAAACACAGATCCCTTGCCCGGGGTACTCGCCACCCGGATCTCACCCCCGTGGTACTGGACAATGTGCTTTACAATGGCGAGCCCCAACCCCGTGCCCCCCATGTCCCGGCTGCGGGCCCTGTCCACCCGGTAAAACCGCTCAAATATCCGCGGCAAATGCTCTTTGTGGATGCCAGGTCCGGAATCAACCACCCGGATCACGGCATATCCCTCTTCCTCCCCCCCTTCAACAGAGACCTCGCTGCCGGGCTCGCTGTACTTCAAGGCGTTGTTCACAAGATTCACAACGGCCTGCTCCATGAGCAGGGGATCCATCAAGGCAGATACAGCGTCTGAAACAGCGGCATGGAGAACGATCCCCCGTTTTTGGGCCATGCACTTACAGGCAGAAAGGGCCGTATTGACCACCGGGGTCAGCGCTTCCGGGTCAAACACCGGCACCACCCCCTCTTTTCTCTCCAGCTTTGAAAGCACCATGAGGTCATCCACCAGGGCGATGAGGCGGTTGACGTTCTTCTCCAGGATGGTCAGGAACTTGCTCCTTTTTTCCAGGACCTCTTCACCGTTCAGGTCCTGGAGGGTTTCCACAAACCCCTTGAGGGAGGTCAGGGGGGTCTTGAGTTCGTGGGAGACATTGGCGGCAAAATCCTTGTGCATGGTTTCAAGCCTTCGAATCCGGGTGATGTCATGGAAGATCACCAGGGTTCCCATGCGCCCCCCCCGGGAGTTGCACAGGGCCGTGGAATGGATGTTGAATACATGCTCCCTTCTGCCGGTAAAGAGAATATCCTCCTCAACGGAATCATGGCTGGCCAGGGCCTTGTTAAGGAACTGCTGAAGATCGTAATTCCGGGCGATCTCAACCACGTTTCTGTTGGTCAGCCCTTCGGCAGGTGAGTCAAATATACCGGCGGCAGCCCGGTTGACCATGAGAATTTCCTCGTTCAGGTCGATGGCAATCACCCCCTCCTTCATGCTGGAAAGCACCGCCTCAAGCTCCATGGTGCGCGTCTCGGCACTCTGGATCTTCTCGTCCAGGCGCTCGGCCATGCGGTTCATGGTCGTGGCAAGCAACGAGAGCTCCTCGGTATCGGGCACGGCCAGCCGCCGGGTCAGGTCCCCCGTGGCAAACCCTTGGGCCCCGGCCCGCATCTCCTCAAGGGGACGGGTGATGCGCCGGGAAACCAGCAGGGCCACACCGGCTGCGGCAAGGGCTGTGACCACCAGGACAGCAACGATACTCTTCTGAACCGAACGAATCTCATTGTCGATGTTTGACACAGATACCGAGGTCCGCACCACTGCGGAAACCCTGCCCCGGCTCTCCATGGGCAGGGCCACGTACATCATCTTCTGGCCAAGGGTGGCGCTGTATCGGACAGACACCCCCTTGTCCCCCTTCAGGGCCGCGGCAATTTCCGGCCTGACCCGGTGGTTCTCCATCTCCAGGACACGCCCGAAGGAATCACCGATCACCCGGCCCGACGGCAGCACAACAGTCACCCGCGTCTGGGTGAGCCTGCCGATCTCCTTGCAGATTTCATTGACCCGGTCCTGGGAGTGCCCAAACATTTCCCGCCGGATCAGGGTTCCCTGGGTGGTCAGATCGGTTTCACTGTTAACCAGGTAGTACTCCCTGAAAAACCCCGTGGAGTACCAGGTCACAACGGAGAGGGAGACAACCATGATAAGGAGGAAGGAAGGAAAGATATGCCACAACAGCTTTCTCTTTTTTTCAGGCATCCTCCTCCTCCTTGAAGCGATATCCCACCCCCCGGACCGTTTCGATGGAGGTGGCACAGGCCCCCAGTTTCTTGCGCAGCCCGGCGATGATCACGTCAACGCTTCTCTCGGTGACTGCATAATTTTCCCCATGGACGGCATCCACGATCTGCCCCCGGGTAAAGACCCACCCTTTTTTTGCGGCCAGAAACGAGACCACCTGGAACTCGGAAAAGGTCAGCTCTAAATTTTCCCTGTCCACGGTGACCCGGTGGCGGCCATGGTCGATCACCAGGGATCCTGCCGTGGTGATGTTCGGCGACGCCCCTTCATCGCTCTTTCGCCGTCTGCGAAGTATTCCTCTTATTCTGGCAATCAATTCCCGGGGACTGAACGGCTTTGACACATAATCGTTTGCCCCAAGCTCAAGCCCTGTAACGATGTCGGTCTCCTCTCCCTTTGCCGTGAGCATCACGATGGGTAGAGAAACGATCTTTTCGCTATTTCGTATTTGGCGCGTCACTTCCAGGCCGTCGATTCCCGGAAGCATGAGATCCAGGACCACAAGGTCGGGCATCTCCTTCAAGGCCAGGGCAAGGGCCTCTTCCCCGGAAAAGGCCACCAGGGTTTCATACCCCTCCTTTTCCAGGTTGTATCGAACCAGCTCTACGATATCCTCTTCATCATCAACGATCAGTATTTTCTCTTTTGGCATATTGCTTCCCTTTATTTGGCTGTGGCCCGACCCCATACATCCGGGTCAGGAACATTACACCTGCTATACCAGAGCCATGTTAGCATTTTGTTAATATTCTATTCAAACCCTATTATTTTCCATAAAGCGTAATTTGCACCATAGAAATCACGTTATATCCTTGACAAACGAAAAAGGCTGTGAAATGAAACCCCTTAACCACTCCACCCCATGCGAGGATCGAACAATGTACTACAGCGAAAGTAGAGACCAGGCCGGAGAGTACTTGAGACTGACCCTTGGCATCATCACCAAGTACAATCTACCGGCCGACCCCACCTGCTATTCCGTATGGTACGAGTATATTTCGGGAAAAAACCCGCCACTTAAAAAAGCCATCGACCATACCATAAAGAATAAAAAACCGATCGACGTTTCCACGGTCAAGGAATTCTACCAGGCATACATCGCCGACAAAGACAAAACCCTCACGGGAAAACTGCTCAAAGAAGTAAAAGGGATCCTCACCGATATCTCCCGCTATGTCATTGACACCAAGGGGGATCTGGCAGGCCATGGCCAACGGCTCGAGACCCTTGCCAAGGAACTGGACAAAACCGAGGATCTCGAGGCCCTCAGTGCTGCCGTGGAGCATATGATCCAGGAGGCAAAGGGCCTTGTGCAGTCCGGAAAGCATCTCCAGGGCCGCATGACCTCCTCCTCTGAGGAGCTTGCCAGCCTTCGCAAGCAACTTGAGCAATCCAGACAGGAAGCAAAGACAGACACCCTGACCGGTCTATTGAACCGGCGGGGCTTTGAAGAACGGCTGCACAGTGCCATGGATGCGTGTCTGGCGTCCCAAGCCCCCTTTTCCATCATCATGATCGATCTCGACCACTTCAAGCGCATTAACGACACCTTTGGCCACCTTGTGGGGGACAGCATCCTCAAGGCCTTTGCCAACATACTAAAACAGCAGATCAAGGGCAAGGACACACCCGCAAGGTTCGGTGGTGAAGAGTTCATCATCATGCTTCCTGACACCGAACTGGAACAGGCCCGGGCGGTTGCCGAGAGCATCCGGAAACTCCTTGCGGACCAAGAATGGAAGCACAAGGAGTCAGGGCGCTCCATGGGCAGGATCACCATCTCCCTGGGCATCTCCCAGTTCCGACCCCCTGAGTCTGAAACCGCCATGATCAAGCGGGCAGACACAGCCCTGTATGCGGCAAAAGAAGGTGGCCGCAACCGGGTGGTCACGGAAGATCAGCAGGTAAGTTGACGGCACTGGAAGGCCCCGGAGAATCGGCACAATAAGCGATCGGTACTTGAAGGTCTCGGAGAATCAGCACAATACGCTAAATCCCGTGGCGGACGATCTTTCCCCGGATCAGATGAATCACCTCCTCGGCAATGTTGGTGGCATGGTCCCCGATCCGCTCCATGTGCCGTGAGATAAGATAGAGGTTGATGGTCTGGCCCACCTGCTCCGGCGCCTTGAGGATGGCGGTTTTCATGGCATCATAGGCCTGGTTTCGCATCTCATTGACCTCCTTGTCCATGAGGATGACACGGTCCGCCATGTCGGCATCCATGCCCACCAAGGCATCCAGACTCATCTTGAGCATCAGGCCGGTCTTCTCGGCCATGGGGGCATAGTCATATCGGTACTGGCCGGTACCTGTTCCCGAAACGGTCTTGATCCTGCGGGCGATGTTAGCGGCAAGATCCGCCACCCGCTCAAGGTCGTTGTTGATCTTTACCACCACGATGAGGAATCGAAGGTCGATGGCAACGGGTTGGTACAGGGCCAGAATCTTGAGGCATTCCTCCTCCACCTCCACCTCGAGTTCATCGATCTCCACGTCCGACGCAATGATCTCCCGGGCGAGGGTGGTATCGTTTGTCTTGAGCGCATGGACAGCCTTCTTGAACCGGTCCTCCGCCATGGATCCTAAAGAAAGGATGTTTTTCTTAATCTTGTTGATCTCTTTTTGCAGATTGCCTGCCATGGTATCTCCTTAGCCGAACCGGCCTGTGATGTAATCTTCCGTCTGTTTTAATTCGGGCTTGGTAAACAGGGTGTCCGTATTGTTTACCTCGATCAGTTTTCCCATGTAGAAAAAAGCCGTGATGTCCGACACCCGTGCAGCCTGCTGCATATTATGGGTAACGATGATGATGGTCAGCGCCTTGGAGAGGCTGATGATCAGCTCCTCTATCTTCTGGGTGGCAATGGGATCCAGGGCCGAGGCTGGTTCGTCCATGAGCAGCACCTCGGGTTCCACGGCAAGGGCCCGGGCGATGCAGAGTCGTTGCTGCTGGCCGCCGGAAAGGCCCAGGGCCGATTCGTTGAGTCGGTCCTTGACCTCCTCCCAGATGGCGGCCTGCCTGAGGCTTGTCTCCACCCTTTCCGCGATGAGCGCCTTGTCCCTGACGCCGTTGACCCGCATGCCATAGGCGATATTTTCAAAAATGGTCTTGGGAAAGGGATTGGGTTTCTGGAACACCATTCCCACCCGCCGCCGCAACGACACCACGTCCAGGGCAGGATCAAACACGTCCATGTTTTCCAGCATGATCTCCCCTTTGGCCCGGGTTTTGGGGATAAGGTCGTTCATCCGGTTGAGACACCGAAGAAAGGTACTCTTGCCGCACCCGGACGGCCCGATGAGGGCCGTGACCCTGTTCTGGGGAAATTCAAGTGATATGTCATAGAGGGCCTGGGCGTCGTTGTAGTAAAAATCCAGTCCCTTTGTGTGCATTTTAGTGCTGCTCTCCATTATAACCTCATTTTTTTTCTGATTCGCGTACGAAGGATGATGGCGCCAAGGTTCATTCCAAATACCAGGAGGATGAGCACAAGGGCGGTGCCGTACTGAAGCGGCCGGGTGGCCGCGATGTTTGTTCCCGCCGTTGCCAGCACATAGATGTGGTAGGGCAGGGCCATGACCGCGTCAAACAGGGAGCCGGGAAGGTCCGGGGTGAAAAACACCGCCCCCGTGTACATGATGGGCGCGGTCTCCCCTGCGGCCCGGCTCAAACCGAGAATCCCGCCGGTGATGATGCCGGGGAAGGCCGAGGGCAACACCACCCTGTAAATGGTCTGCCATTTGGTGGCCCCCAGCCCCAGGGAAGCCTCCCGATAGGTCTGGGGCACGGATTTCAAGGCCTCTTCCGAGGTGCCGATGATCACCGGCAGGGTCATGAGTCCTAAAGTAAGGCCACCGGCCAGGATGGAGACCCCCATTTTCAGGATAATGCAGAAAAA
Source organism: Desulfobacterium sp. (assembly GCA_016342325.1). Taxonomy (GTDB): domain Bacteria; phylum Desulfobacterota; class Desulfobacteria; order Desulfobacterales; family Desulfobacteraceae; genus Desulforapulum. Next base: position 32,713 of record JAEINR010000009.1, on the reverse strand, counting down.
GGCCAGACCGAACAGGCCGAACACCACGGACGGCACACCGGCAAGGTTGTTAATACCCAGGCGGATGATCCGCACAAACGTCCCCTGGGCAGCATACTCATTGAGATAGATGGCCGAGGCCACCCCCACGGGCAGGGCCACCGCAACGGCGATCCCCATGAGACAGACCGTGCCCACGATGCAGGGAAGGATGCCCCCCCGGGTCATGGAATCCGTGGGCGCCTGGGTCAAGAACGACCATGAAATGGCCCGCCACCCCCTGGAGACCATGAACCAGACAATGACGGCAAGGGCGGTCCCGTTGATCAGGGCCGCGCTTCTCAGCAAAACGAATCCAATGGTCTGAACAATATTTCTCCTGTTCATGTTTATAGCGACGCCTCCCCTGTCTGCCGAAATCGATGGGAAATATAATCGGCGACCAGGTTGAAAACAAAAGTAAAGGCAAAGAGCACAAGGCCTGTGGCAAAAAGCGCATGGTAATGTTCGCTGCCAAAGGGGGCCTCGGCCATCTCTGCAGCAATGCTGGCTGGCATGGGCCGGACCGGATCAAACAGGGACCCCGGAATCATGGCAGCGCCCCCTGCCACCATGAGCACCACCATGGTTTCGCCGATGGCCCGGGACATTCCCAGGATGACCGCCGTGCAGATGCCTGAGATGGATGCGGGGACAATCACCCGGACAATGGTCTCAAGATGGGTGGCCCCCAGGGCAAAGGAGGCCTCCTTCAACGCCTGGGGCACACTGAAGATGGCATCCTCCGAGATGCTGCAGATGGTGGGGATGGACATGAAGGCCAGCATCAGGGAGGCGTTGAACAGGTTGAGGCCCACGGGGATATCAAAGGTTTTCTGGATAAAGGGGGCCACCACCACCATGCCGAAAAACCCGATCACCACCGAGGGCATGGAGGCCATGAGTTCCACCATGGGTTTGACGATCTCGGCCGTTCGCCCGGATGCGATCTCCGCAAGATAAAGGGCCGTCATCACCCCCAGGGGGATCGAGACCACCCCGGAAAGAAGGGTCACCAGGAACGAGCCCACGACCAGGGGGAAGATGCCGAAATCGGCCGGGTCAGAGGTGGGGTACCAGTAAAGACCGAAGACAAACTCTTTTAACGACACATGCTTGAGGATGGGAACCCCCTCAAACACGAGAAAGAGCATGATCAGGCACAATGCGGTGATAGAGAAAAGGGCCACCGCCATAAAGGCCCACCGCACAAGCGTCTCAATAGTTTGCTGTTTCAAGATAGAATTTCCGTTAGGTTCTTTGCTTTGATTTTCCTATTATTTTACCAGGGGAATCAGGGAACCGCTCTGATTAGGGTTTACCCAGGTTAAGGAAAAGACAGGTCAAGGGTTGAGAAAGCGTTCTATCTTTTCAACCCCACCACATCTTGCAGGTTGCTTGCAAGTTAGTAGACCGGAATGCTTCCCGCTTCCTCAACCAGCTGCTGACCTTTTTTCGACAACAGATAGTTCATGAAGTCAGCGGTGCGTCCCGTGATCCATCCGTTGGTAAACATGAACAAAGGACGGGAGATCGGGTAAAGGCCGTTTCGGGTGGTATCGGGGGTACCCGGCACCTGGTTGACGCTCAAGGCCTTGATATCATCGTTTAGATATCCAAGAGCAATATAACCGAGGGCGCCGGGGGTGGTTGCCACGGCCTGGACCAGGCCGCCGTTGGAGGGAACGGTGAGGGCGCTGGGAATGACCCTGGCTTTTTTCATCACAAGCTTTTCCCACACCTCAAAGGTGCCGGAGGAGGTGTCCCTGGAGATGACCACGATCTTCTGGTCGGCCCCGCCCACCTCTTTCCAATTCTTGATCTTGCCAAGATAGATCTCCTTGAGCTGGTCTGTGGAGAGATCGGCCACCGGGTTCCGGGCATTAACCACCGGTACGATACAATCTAAAGCGATCCTGTGGGGCACGGGATAGATCCCCTTGGCAGTGGCCAGCTTAATCTCCTTTGACTTGATAAAGCGGGAGGCATTGCCGATATCGGCGGTGCCGTCCACAATGGCCTTGATGCCGTTGCTGGAACCGCCCCCGGAAAGGGAGATCTTCACAGCAGGATGGAGCTTCATATAGGACTCCGCCACCTTCTGGGCAATGGGAAGAACAGTTGTGGAACCTTTCAGGACAAGCGCCTCGCCAAGGGCCGGGCATGCCGCCGCAACGGTAAGACACAGGGCAACAACGCCCGTTTTAATAGGGTTTTTCATGGTTTCTCCTTTTAGTTTCAGATGTAGTTTAATTGAATCCATGGGGGAGAATCTACCTGGATTCTGTTAGAGAACGATTAGGAGTGTGTGGGGAAACGGTTAAATCAGAGGAGAGAGTCTTTTTTCGAGAATCAGTCGATTCCCTTTTCGGTTGTATCCGCAGGAGGAGAAGTAGGCGGTCATGATGACAAGACCCCGGCCATGGTCATCGTCCTCATTGGGAGGACGCTGGCGCGCCCTTTGCCAGTCAAACCCATCGCCCTGGTCCTCGATCACCATGCGGATGGAGCGGGCCTGGTCGATTTCAAGAAAAAAATTCACCCGTTTGCCCGGATCGAGCCGGTTGCCGTGGCGGACGGCATTGGTGAGGGCCTCCCGCATCACAAGCTTGATGGCAAAGAAGTGCTCCTCCATCTCCTTGAAGCCCTGTTTCAGGAAGCCTCCGACCTCGTCGCAGGTGCGGTCGATGTTTTCCAGGCTCGAACTAAAGGTGACGGTCACAGATTCCTCGGTAACAAAGTGATCAAATATGTGGGACATATGTCACACCTCCACGCAGAGTACGACAACATCATCCTCGGGAACGTCTCCCTTGTCAAAGATGGTTTCCATCAGGGCGACGGGGGCATCACCATAGGGCACCGCCCTGATCTCCTTGAACTTTTCAACCAGGCTTTCGGCGCCGGTGGCCCAGGGAATCTTCTGCTTAACCGACTCCACCAGGCCGTCCGAGTAGATAAAGAGCCTGTCCCCCGGTGCCACCCGGATGCGGTGGATGCCGAACCGGGCATCCGTGAACATGCCCAGGATATCCCCATCCACCCGTATCACCTCGGGATCCTTGCCCTTGGGGATATGGACCACCGGCGGGTGGCCTGCGCTGATGATGCGAAGCCGGCCCGTGCTCCGGTTCAACCAGACATAGCAGGCCGTGAGGTACTTGCCGTCCGTAAGGATCTCCACCAGCACATCGTTGATCATCTTCATGCTCTCCAGGGGCGAGTAGACCGGACTGCAGTTCTGGGCCAGCAGCGCCTTGAGGGCGGCGGTCATATAACTGGTCTTAATATCGTGGCCGGAAAAATCGGCCACAAAATAGCCGGTGATCTGGTCCGAGATTTCCAAGATATCATAGAAATCGCCCCCGGCCTCCTCAAGGGCCTTGTAGTAGACCCCGAACCGTGCGTTTGGAAACTCTTCGGCAAGGGGAAGCATGGCGTTCTGGGCTTCGGTGATCTGCCTGAGTTTCCGGGCCTGCTCCGCGATAAGCGAGTTGGTGGCAATGGAGAGCTTGAGGTGAATCCCGACCCTGGCAAGCATTTCACGGCGATTAAACGGCTTGGTGATATAATCCACGGCCCCGAGATCAAACCCCTTGAGTTTTGAATCGATCTCCTTCTCACTGGTGAGAAAAATGACCGGTATTCCACCTGTGGCAGGATTTTCTTTCAAGAAGCGGATCACCTCAAACCCGTCCTCCCCCGGCATCTGGATGTCCAGAAGAATGAGATCGGGTTTCTCCGCCACGCTGAGGGCCCTGGCCCTGGGCCCGCCAGGGGCCGTAATCACCCGATACCCCTCCTTGGAGAGAATCATTTTCATGAGCGTCAGGTTCACCGGGTTATCATCCACCGCCAGGATGGTAAAGGGCTGGGTTGCTTCCATGGTCGTTTACCTCCTGTCCATGGCCATGTTGATGGCGTCAAGGCCCTGGCGCAGGGCATTTGCCCTGGCGTTGATCGGATCAAACTCTCCCTTGCCGGCCAGGGTTTCCATTTCCGATGCAATGGCTGCGATATCGGCAAACCCGAGATTTCCGGCTGCGCCCTTGATGGAGTGGGCGGCATGGGCAATGGGATCCGGGCTGCCCTGGGCAAGGCCCTTTTCAAGGGCGGCAAGATCCGAGAGGGAGGTGACCACCAGGAGCGCTGCCAGTTCAAGAAAATCCGCCTCGCCAATGCCAAGGTTTGAAGCCATTGCCTTAAAGTCCATGGGATCTCCTGTATTTGATGGGATTTATGTCAACAAAGACGTCCTCATTTTATAGCCACTGCCCCTGGGAAGTCAAATTGTTTTATATGGGGGACGCTTCCCTTGTTGAGACCATGTCACCATGAACGTCAAGGAACAGTGTTTTTCCCGATGGTGCCGGTGGCGGCCTTGAGGCGGAACCACGCCCGGTGAAGGGCAACAAGGGAAAGGGCAAGGTTGCCCTCGGCCGTTGTCAGCTCCTTCTGGGCCTCGTTGAGGCGAACCAGGGAGACCTGGCCCGACAGATACTCCTGTTCCACAAGATCCCGGTTCTCCTTGACCAGCCGGGCTCTCTCCCGCTGCAACCGAAGCTGATTCTGGGCGGACACAACGGTGAGGCAGGCCGTTCTCACACCAGCCACCACCTCAATTTCAATGCCCTTCAACCGCTTTTCAGCCTCTGCTTTTACGGCCAGGGCCACGCCCACCCCTGCCCGTGTCCCGCCGCCTTTAAAAAGGGGGCAGACGACCCCAAGGGAAACCCTGTCGCCGATGTCGTCGGACTGAAAGCGGCTCTTTCCTGTTCGCTGGGCAGCAACAACGGCATTAAGGGTGATGGTCGGCCAATACCCCGATCTTGCAGCCGCCAGATTTTCCCGGGCCACCTCAACGGCCTTTTGCCTGTATTTGATGTCCGGCCGGGTGAAAAGGGCCAGCCCGGACAGCTTGCCCAAGTCGGGAAGGTCCATTTCAGCCCCCTGTTCCGGGGTGAGGGCGGCCGGCTCAAACAGCGTCCCATGGAGATCATCCCCGCCCATGAGTTGGGCCAGGGTTGACAATGCCACCCCATAACCGTACGCCGCGGATTCGATATTGCTCTGGGCCGCGTTGACCTTGATCTGGAAATTGAGAAAGTCACTCAACGACCCTGTCCCGGCCTTTTCCTTGAGGTCTGCATCCACGGCCTGGCGCTGGTTGAACACCTTGTCTGCCTGGGCAATGGCCCGGTTTTTCAAGGCGAGCTGGGCATTGAAATAGGCCTCGGCAACAGCAGAAAGCAGGGTCCGCTCAACATCGGCACGATCAAAGGCCGCCTGGTCCAAAGCCCCCAGGGCCGCGGTGTGGCGATGCCGGGTCTCAAAGCCCGAAAACAGGGTCCATTGGGCAAGGAGGCCGGTATCGTAGCTCTCCTCCCGCTGGTCGACTCCCTGGACGACATCTGCAAAGGCGGTGTCCGACATGCGGCGGCTCTCGGCATTACCCGTTGCGGTCAGAGTAGGGAAAAAGTCGGCCCGGGCCTGTTTCACCCGCTCCCGGGCCTGGTGGATCCGTGCGGAAGCCGCCTGGATGGAGGGATTGCCGGAAAGGGCGATCCCAAAGGCCTGGTCCAGGGTGAGGGTCTGACAGGAAGCAGTCCGGGCACCCACCAGGACAAGGCAAAGGGCAATGACAATGGCAAAAAAACGGTTCATGGGATCTCCTCCGCATCATAGCCGGGGCTGCGCCGGGCCCTGGGTTCCACATCAATTCTCAAGGGCCAGCCCCCCCAGCGCACCCTGTGGGCAAAGAGCCTGAAATCGTTCAGGATCACAAGAAGGCTGGGCACCAGCACCAGGGTAAGGAGGGTGGCAAAGGTGACACCGGCGGCAAGGGAAATGGCCATGGGGATGAGCACCCTTGCCTGGAGGTCGGTCTCCACCAGCATGGGGGCAAGCCCCCCCACGGTGCTCACCGTGGTGAGAAAGATCGCCCTGAACCGCCGGGCCCCTCCCTGGAGAACGGCCTCAAAAAAAGAAAAGCCCCGGGCGATGTTGACATTGACCCCCTCGATAAGGACAATGGCGTCGTTGACCACGACCCCGGTCAGGGCCACCATGCCGAACACGCTCATGATCGACAGGCTGTACCCCATGACCAGGTGGCCCAGCACCCCGCCGATGATGCCAAAGGGGATGGTGACCATGATGATAAAGGGCTGGAGATAGGAGCGGAACATGGTGGCCACCAGGGCGAAAATCCCCACCAGGGCCAAGGGGAAACCAACCTTCAGGCTATCAAAACTCTCCATGGACCGTTTCCGGTCCCCCATGGGAGCGATGGCAAGATCGGGATGTCTTGCCTCAAGTTTTTTTATGAACGGAGAGAGGGCCTGGAAGATCTCCTCGGTGTTGGCCTTTTTCGTGTCTACGGAAGCAGTGACCACCACCCGTCGCATGCCGTTGGTCCGGGTGATGGTGGCAAACCCCGGACCAAATTCCATGTGGGCGACGGCCCCCAGGGGCACCTGGCTGCCGTTGGGCGTCCGGATTCTCATGGTTTCAAGGCTTGCCATGGAGGAGCGCTCCGCCTTTGTGTACCGGATCTTGACCCGGATGTCGTCCTCGCCCCGCTGGAGCCGCAACGCCTCAAAGCCGTAATAGGCTGCGTTGACCTGGCCGGCAAGGTCTGCCACGGTGAGCCCCAGGGTTCTGGCTTGGGGCTTGAGGGAAAGCCGCAGCTCTTTCTTCCCGGGTGAGAAGTCCGACTTGACCTGAAACACCCCGTCAAATTCAGCCACCCGCTCCATCAGCGCCCGGGACGCCCCAAGGATGGTCTCCATGGACTGTCCCTGGATCCAGAACTCCAGGGGCGCACCGCCATGGCCCCCGCCCATGGATTCGAAACGGACGGATTCGGCCCCGGGGATGGGCCCGGTCTCGGCTTCCCACCGGGCAATGATATCCTGGGAGTGGATCCCCCGCTTTTCCGAAGCCAGCAGGATCGCTTGAACCATGCCGGCATTGGGCCCGGTACTTGCCATGGTGCCTGAAGTCGCGCCGATGAAGGAGAGGCTCTCCCGAACCAGGGGGTCACCGGATCGTGTCGAAACCGTGTGGGCCACCCGGGAAAGTGCCCCTTCCAGCTGGGCCACGGCCCGTTCCGTGACCCCGGCCGGGGTGCCGTTGGGAAAGGTGACAGAAGAGGTGATCACAAACCCATCGATTTCAGGAAACACGTTGAACTTCACGATCCCGCCCCGGACAAGGCCCACCACCACCAAAAGCAGGCCCAGGGCAAGGCAAAGGGAGATGTATCGCCATCTAAGGGCCAGGCTCAAAAAAGGGGTGTAGGCCCGCGCCACAAACCGTTCCATGGCATGACTTGTGTACCCATTGACCTTCCCCAGCACACCGACCTTGGGGTTCGGCTCACTGGGATCGGCCCCCGGCTCACCGGCATCAGGAAGATGGCTCAAATGGGCCGGCAGCAGCACCAGGCACTCCAAAAGGGAGACCAGGAGGCAGGGGATCACCACTGCGGGCAGGATGGAGATGAACTTGCCCATGGTGCCCCCCACAAAGGCCAGGGGCACAAAGGCGACCACCGAGGTCAACACGGCGGCAATCACGGGCATGGCCACCTCCATGACACCGTCCACGGCAGCCTTCAGGGGAGGCACCCCTTGCTTTCGATGGACATGGATCGCCTCCCCCACCACAATGGCGTCGTCCACCACGATGCCCAGGACCAGGATCAGGCCGAACAAAGAGATCATGTTGATGGAGCCGCCAATGGCCCAGAGGATGGCCAGGCCGCCGGACAGGGAGATGGGAATACCCATGCCCACCCACAGGCTGAGCCGTGTGTTGAGAAAGGCCCAGAGCAGGAGAAACACGATGGCAAGGCCCACGGTGCCGTTTTTCACAAGCAGGTTGATCCTGGCCCGGAGCATGTCCGTGCTGTCATACAGCACCCCCAGGGTGATCCCCGGGGGAAGCTCGGCCCGGATCTGATCCAAAAACGTGTGAACGGCGTCTGAAATGGTGAGGGCATCTTCGCCATCGGTCTTGAACACCGTGATCAGCACCGACCGGTTTCCGTTCACCAATGCCTTTGCCGGATCCTCGGTAAACCCGTCCACAATGGTGGCCACCCGGCCGAGCCGGACCATGCCACCGTCAGGCCGCGCCAGCACAACAATGGCGGCCAGCTCTCTGCCCGTATACTTTCGGCCCAGGGTGCGGATGCGGATCTCCTCCCCGGCGGTCCTGAGGGTGCCGCCCCCAAGGTTGATACTGGATTTTTTCACGGCCTCGGCCACCTTGGCAAAGGTGAGACCATACTGGCGCAGCCGGGTCTCGGACACCTCAATGGAGATCTCATAGGCCCGGGCCCCCGAGACCCTTACCTGGGAAATGGGGTCAAGCCGCCTGATCCTGTCCTTAATCCTTTCTCCCCAGACCTTGAGCCTGCGTTCAGACATGGTTGACGACAGATAAAGGGTGATCACGGAATCGGTGATCAGGATCTCCTTGATCACCGGCCGTTCCGCATCTAGGGGAAAGGTGGAGATGGCGTTGATGTTGGCCCGGACAGCGTCCAGCAGGGTTTTGGGATCATATCCTTTATCCACCTCGATCATGGCTGTGGCAACACTTTCACTTGACCGGGTGGTGTACTCCCTGACCCCTTCCAGGTTTTCCAGGGCCGCCTCTATCTTGCGGCTGATCCCCTCTTCCACCTCTTCAGGGTCTGCCCCGGGATAGACCACGGACACGGAGATCCGGTCCATCTCCATTGCGGGAAAGGTCTCCTTGATCATGGCAAAACAGGCAAAGGCGCCGGCCATGAAGACCAACACCAGGAGGATGTTGGCAAACACCGTGTTTCCGGCAAATAGCGATAGGATCTGTTTCATGGTCTTTCCCGGGTCATTTTATTTCACCGCGCCTACAAATAGGCCCATGGAGGCATCAATTCGAAGATGAAGGTTCATGGGGAATGGATTTCACCAGGGCGTTCTCCATGGGGTCCACCAGCCGTGTCAGGATGACGGTCTCCCCGGGGCTGATCCCCTTGGAGATGAAGACAAACCCGCCCTGGCTGTAGGCCCGAACAATGCTGCGGGTCTTGAGACGGTCTGCTTCCACCACATGGATGGTATCCCCGTCAGCCACCGACCACCTGGGCACCTTGTACACATTGTCCAGCATCTTCCCCGGTATGGTCACCGAGCAGAACATCCCCTCCACCAGGGACACCCCATGGGAGAGAACCGGGGAATGGTTTGCAACCCGGACGGCCACGGTGACGCTCCTGGAATCCGGATCAAACGCCACCACCCTGTGGAGACGTCCCGTCCAGGAGACCGTGTCCGGATCCTCCACCCATGCGATCTTGCACGGAACAACAACCGGGGAAGAGAACCAGCCCGGGCCCGTCACCCGGTCAGGGGGCTGGAACCTGAGCCATCTTGCCGTCTCCCTGCTGTCCAGGGAAACCCGCAGCTCATGTACGGCATCGTCGGCCAGCACCAGGATCTCCTTTCCCGGGGTGGTGTACTCGCCCTGCTCCGCAAGCACGGCCTTGATCCTGCCGGTGAAAGGCGCTGTAACGGCACACCGTGCAAGGTCTGCCTCGGCCTTTGTCAGATCGGCCCGGGCCGCCCTGAGGCGGGTGTTGGTCTCTTTGATGGAGATGGGATAAAGGGCAAGGGTGGTTTCGAGGAGGTCCGCAAGATCCTTGGCCGTGTTGTAATTTTTCTCCGCAATGTCCACCCCGGAACGGTTGCCCACCCGGCTCTTCTCAAACAGCCCCTTGACCCGGCCATATTCGGCGGCGGCAAGATCCCGGGTCCGTTGAAGTGTGTGGATCCGTTTTGCATCCGAGGCAAATCGGGTTTCCAAACGGGCAAGGGCCGTCCCCTGTTCCGTCACCCCGGTTTCGGCCTTGATCCGGGCCACCTCATAGTCCACGGCCTCGATCTCAAAGAGCAACTCCCCCTTGGGAATCACCTCCCCCTGCTTGAACCTGGCATGGGTGGCAACGATCTTGCCCCGGACCTGGGAGGAGAGGGTCACCACATCCACGGGCATGGCCACCCCGAACCCGGTCAGATCGACCGCCACCTGTTCCGGCCGGGCCGTCCACACCTCCACCTCAATGGGATGCTCCTGGTGTTGAACCTTCTGGGGGGGCTTTTTCAATGAGGCAAACCCCACCATGGCAAGAATCCCGGCCCCCAGTACCAGGGCGCAGACAAGGGTCCTGAAGAGAATTTTTCGAGACCGGGTGTTGCCTTGGACGCCTGTTTCCATTATAGCCTCCCTAATCCAGACAAGCTAAAGCCAAAAAAGTTATCAGATTCTTGCGAACATCAGAGCAAAGAAGCAAAACATCAGGATCCGGGCGGTTTGAACAGCGCTTCGAGGCGGTCCGCGTTCCCGTTAGGAAGATCCCCCCCCTCCTTTGCGATCTTCAAGGTGTATTGCCCAAGGAGTCTGTAGAGCTCCGAATATTCCGGCCGCACCTTTTCAATATCGGCCATGTGCCGGGCCACAATATCGCTGTCCCCCCGGGCCACGGGCCCGGTAAGGGCGCCAACGGTGCCCCGGGTTTTGATGTTGGAAAGGGTGCCCAGGATCAGGGGTGAAAGGATCTCATAGGCCCTGGCCTCGGACAGATCAGCCTCCTTGAGAAGGTCCACGGCAAAGCGCTCCAGGGTGACAAGATAGTTGGAGGCCACCACGGCGGCGGCGTGGTAGAGGGTCTTGGCACGGGTGGGGATGGTGAAGGATACCCCGCCCAGGGCCTCCACCATTTTTGTTCCCTCAACAACGGCCCGGTCGTCCCCCTCCACGGAGATGTTGATCCCCTCAAACGGGGAGGCCTGCCCTGGCGCGTAGGGAGCAAAGCTCTGGAGGGGATGGATGGACCCTGTGGCCACACCGGTCTCCCCACCCTTGGCAAGGATGCACGAGGACAAGGCTCCGCTGCAATGGAACACCACCTTACCGGAAAGAACGCCCTTTTGGGCGACGAGATCGGCAAAGACCCCTTCAATGGCGGCGTCCGGGGTGGTGATAAAGAGTGTGGTGCTGTTTTTTGCGGCATCCATTGCCGTGTCAAACACCTGGCCGGCCCCTGCGAGCCGCGCCGTGTTTTGGGCCGATGCAAGGCTGCGGCTGGCCACCCCTGCCAAAGGAAAGCCCGCCCGGGAGAGAAAAACAGCCAGGGCCGTTCCCACCCGGCCACAACCGATGATGGCGATCGAAGGTGTCGTCATTTATTTATACCCATGCGCCTTTGCGGGAAAGGTCTGGTTTATCACCTCGTCCCTGTAGCCCTCGATCCCGGCCATGGCGGATTTCTTAAGGTCTGCAAATTGTTTCACAAATTTCGGCAGATGCCTGTCGTGGAGGCCGAGCATGTCGTGGAGCACAAGGATCTGGCCGTCGCAATTCACACCGGCCCCGATGCCGATGGTGGGAATGGTGAGTTTTTCCGTGATGGTGGCCGCAATGTCAGAGGGAATGCCTTCCAGCACCACGGAAAACGCCCCGGCCGCCTCAACCTCAAGGGCATCGGCAATCAGGCGCTCCGCGTCCCGCTGGACCTTGAACCCGCCCATCTGGTGAACGCTCTGGGGGGTGAGCCCGATATGGGCCTGGACCGGGATGCCGGCCTTGGCAATGGCCTGGATCACCGGGCACACATCGGCCCCGCCTTCGAGCTTGACAGCCGAGGCGTCGGTTTCCTTGAGGAACCGGCCGGCATTGTCAACGGCGGCGTCAATGGAACTCTGGTAGGACATGAAGGGCATGTCCCCCACCACCATGGCACGCTTACAGGCACGGGTCACCATGGCGGTGTGGTAGAGGATCTCGTCCATGGTCACCGGCAGGGTGGTGGTTTTACCCTGGACAACCATGCCCAGGGAATCCCCCACAAGAATCATGTCGATACCGGCTTCATCGACCATGGCGGCAAAGGGATGGTCATAGGCGGTTAATGCCGTTATTTTCCTGCCTTCCTGCTTCATCTTGAACAATGTGGTAGTGGTTACCCTGGACTGCATAAGCTCTCCTTCGTCATCAGATTAAAAGTAGTAAAACAACGACCTGACACTTTGTTAATTTCTGACTAACATTAATTCAAGACGTGTTCAACCCATTTCCTGGCAATTGCCCCGTAAGCCTGGGTCCATGGGAAGAAATACCAGAATCGCCAGGGCTTCCATTTGCCGGGCGGTCGCCGAGATTAAAAATAATATTGACTAAACAATGATTTTTTAGATATAAGAAAGGTTTATTTTCATTGAATATAATATTTTTTTGGGCACCACTACAGACGACAATGATACAGACCATCAGAGGCTTCAGAGACATACTGCCCGGCGACACCGCCCTGTGGCAGACCATTGAGAAAACGGCATCCCAGCTTTTCGAAGATTTCGGTTTCCAGGAGATCCGGCTTCCCGTGATCGAGAAGACCGAGCTCTTTGCCAGAAGCATCGGCGAAGTCACCGACATCGTTGAAAAGGAGATGTACACCTTTCCGGATCGAAAGGGCACCAACATCACCCTTCGACCGGAAGCCACGGCATCGGTGGTCCGATCTTACATCCAGCACAAGATGTATGCAGCGGATCCCATCAAAAAGCTCTACACCATCGGCCCCATGTTCAGGCGGGAGCGGCCCCAGAAGGGACGGTATCGACAGTTTTACCAGATCAATGCCGAGGTGTTCGGCATCTCCTCCCCCTTTATTGACGCCCAGCTGATCCTGATGCTGAACGAACTGTTCAAGCGCCTGGGACTCACCGACCTGACAGCCCACATCAATTCCCTGGGATGCCCGGAGTGTCGGCCAACCTTCCACCAGGCCTTGCTGGACTTTCTTACCAAAAAAAAGGATCGGCTGTGCAGCAACTGCACCCGCCGCATGGACAAGAATCCCCTGAGAACCCTTGACTGCAAGGTGCCCGAGTGCAGGGAGGCCCTGAAAGAGGCCCCCACCACCCTGGATCATCTCTGCGGCGGCTGCTCAGACCACTTTGACACGGTCAAGACCACCCTTGAAAAGCAGGGGGTTGACTTCATCGTGGACAAAACCCTGGTCCGGGGACTGGACTATTACTCCAGGACCGCCTTTGAAATCCAGACCACGGCCCTGGGCGCCCAGAGCGCCGTTGCCGGCGGTGGGCGTTACGACGCCCTTGTCAAGGAGCTTGACGGGCCTGAAATGCCGGCCATTGGATTTGCCATCGGGTTTGACCGTTTGGCCGAGGTGATGGAGCAGTTGAAGGGCCCGGGAAAAGTCAAGGCGCCGGATCTGTTCATCATCCCCCTTGGAGAACGGGCCATGGAAAAAGCCTACCTGTGGTCATCCAAGCTCAATCTTAAGGGCGTCAGAAGCGAGACCGACTACGCAGGAAAGAGCCTCAAGGCCCTCATGAAGCGAGCAGACAAACTGGGCGCCGGTCATGTCCTGATCGCAGGAGACAAGGAGCTTGACGAGAATGCCCTGGTCTTGAGGGATATGAAAACCCGGGATCAGACAACCGTGCCGTCGGACGACCCCATTGATAACATCATTAAAATTCTAACCGATAAGGGAACGATACGTGACTGATTTACTTGGAGATATGAGAAGAACCCACACCTGTGGCGAATTAAGGGACACAGACGTTGACACCCAGGTTGTGCTCATGGGTTGGGTGCAGCGCCGCCGGGACCATGGTGGCGTAATATTCATAGATTTCAGGGACCGTGGGGGCATCACCCAGATCGTGTTCAACCCCGAGATCTCCCCCGAGGTCCATGCCAAGGCCCACGACCTGAGGAGCGAATTTGTCCTCGGGATCAGGGGCACGGTTGTAAATCGACCCAATGACATGGTCAATCCCAAGATGGACACCGGTGCCATCGAGATCCTGGTGGATGAGCTCAAGATATTGAGCCGGGCCCAGACACCGGCCTTCCAGATCGAAGACCGCATCGAGGCCTCGGAAACCATCCGCCTCAAGCACCGGCACCTGGACCTGAGACGCCCCAAGCTCCAGAAGAACATCATTGCCCGGCACACGGCCGCAAAAGCCGTTCGTGACTACCTCAACGACCTGGGCTTCCTGGACATCGAGACACCGGTCCTCACCAAGAGCACCCCGGAAGGCGCCAGGGACTACCTGGTCCCCAGCCGTGTCAACCAGGGCCAGTTCTATGCCCTGCCCCAGAGCCCCCAGCTGTTCAAGCAGATGCTGATGATCAGCGGATTCGATCGCTACTACCAGATCGTCCGATGCTTCAGGGACGAGGATCTCCGGGCCGATCGCCAGCCCGAGTTCACCCAGATCGACATGGAGCTCTCCTTTGTGGGCGAAGACGAGATCATGGAGATCACCGAGGGCCTGATCAAGGAGGTGTTCAAGAAGGTCAAAGAGATCGAGCTTGAGCTTCCCTTCCAGCGGATCACCTATGCCGAGTCCATTGAGCGGTTCGGCATCGATCGGCCGGATATGCGGTTCGACCTTGAACTGTGCGACATCTCCGACATTGTCAAGGATACAGGCTTCAAGGTCTTTTCCAGCGTGGTCAAAAAAGGAGGCCTTGTCAAGGCGATCAACGCAAAGGGATGCGCCACCTTCACCCGGAAGCAGATCGATGAACTCACTGCGTTTACCGCCATATACAAAGCCAAGGGCCTTGCATGGATCAAGGTGAAAGCGGATGGCGAGTGGCAGTCCCCCATTGCAAAATTCTTCACCGAGGACGAAAAAGCTGCCCTGAAAGAGCGCCTGGACATGGCCGTGGGTGACCTTATCTTCTTTGTGGCAGACAGCGCCAAGATCACCAACGAAGCCCTGGGCCAGCTCAGGAACGAGCTTGCAAGGCGCCTTGAGCTCATCGACAAGAACACCTACCGTTTCGTGTGGGTCACCCACTTTCCCCTGCTTGAGTATGACGAGGGAGAAAAGCGGTACCAGGCCCTTCACCATCCGTTCACAGCACCCCTGGAAGAGGACATGGACAAGCTTGATACCGATCCGACAAACGTGCGTTCAAGGGCCTATGACATGGTTTTGAACGGCACCGAGATCGGCGGCGGCTCCATCCGTATCCACTCCCAGGAACTCCAGCAAAAGGTGTTGAAAACCCTGGGCATCGGCAAGGAAGAGGCCAATGACAAGTTCGGTTTCCTCCTGGATGCCCTGGCGTCTGGCACCCCGCCCCACGGCGGACTGGCCTTTGGATTTGACCGCCTGGCAATGATTCTGTGCCAGGAAGATTCCATCCGGGACGTGATCGCTTTTCCAAAGACCCAGAAGGCCACCTGCCTGTTGACGGATGCGCCGTCCAAGGCAGCCCCGGCCCAGCTCCAGGAACTCTCCATCCGGGTGGCAAAGATAGAAGAATGAAAGAGCTGAAAGAGACCATAACCGCCAAGGCCGAGTATCTTGGAGACGGGATACTCAAGGCCGACAGCTTTGTCAACCATCAGTTGCTTCCGGGCCTCTCCACACGCATGGGAAAGGCCTTTGCAGACCGGTTCAGGGAACAAGGGGCGGGCAGCGCCACCAAGATCGTCACCGCAGAGGTGAGCGGCATTGCCCCGGCCCTGGTGACGGCCCAGGCCCTGGACATACCCATGGTGTTTGCCCGGAAGAAAAAGCCCGCCTTCATGAAGGAAACCCTTTATGAAGCGTCGGCCACAAGCCGCACCAAGGGAGATGATGTCACCCTCTATATCTCCTCCAGGTACCTTGAACCCGACGACAAGGTGATCATCGTGGATGATTTTCTGGCCACGGCATCCACCCTTGAGGCCCTGGTCTCCATCGTAAAACAGAGCGGTGCCCAACTGATCGGCATCGGCTGCATCATCGAAAAAGTGTTTGAGAACGGCAGGCAAAAGCTCGATCACCTGGGGATTCCCATCATCAGTCTTGCCCAGGTTGATCTTGTTGACTCGGGCAGGACTTTCACAGTATTATAGCATGACATGAAAACCATCTATCAAGAGTTGCGGGACATGGCCAGGGAAATCGTAGCAACGCTTCCCAGGCCACCGTTCTGCACCCTGTTCAAAGATGAGATCACCCGGTCCAGGCACCTGCTCTGCTCCGACCCCCTGCTGATTAAGCTCAAAAACGAGATAACCCCCCTGGTGGAGGACGATTTCGGACACGGCATGCTCCATTCGGAGCTGGTGTGCGTGGATGGGGGCGCCATCGTCCAGATAGAACTTAAGCACCGGGTCACCCCCACCGAGATGGAGCGGGCCATGTTGCTGGTCCAGACCGCAGGCCTGCTCCACGACATCAAGAGAAAAGAAAAGCACCACTCGGAAAAAGGGGCCCGGTTTGCACGCACCCTGCTTGAGAGCGGCAACTACGCCCTGACATCGGCAGAGATCGAAACGGTGTGCAGCGCCATCCGGAACCACGAGGCGTTCCAGGAAAAGAACCTGGCCCATCCCCCTTCGTTGATATCCGATGCCCTGTACGATGCGGACAAGTTCAGATGGGGCCCGGACAACTTTACCCACACGGTCTGGGACATGGTTATCTTTGCAAAGGTTCCGTTGGTCGAATTTTTACGACGGTTTCCCAGGGGAATGGATAAACTGTCCCAGATACGGAATACCTTCCGTACGGATACAGGGAAAGCCTACGGTCCCGGATTTATAAATCTGGGGATAGAGGCAGGGGAGCTTCTTGTGGCAGCACTCCAGGAAGAGCGTTCGGAGCTGTTCTTTTAGCCTGGACAAACCAGACCCCAAAAAACTTTCTGATTTTTTTGCCGAAACAACACGAAAAACAATGCTAAAAAATTAAAATCGATCAGACACGACTCCTTCTGACACAACGGATGGGGGTGTTGAAGACCAGGGCCGAGGTATCCTCGTCACGCTCCACCTTGAGCTCAAGGGATGTCCGGTCGATCTCAAAATACTTTGAAATCACTTCAACAATGTCATTTTGAAGCGCGTGCAAGGTCTTGTCATTCACCTCGAGCTTATCGCAAACAAGGGCAAATTGAAGCCGTTTCTTGGCAGCCACCTTGCTGGGTTCGTGGCCTGAGAGTTTTCTGATCAGTGTATTCAGCATGGGCTATTCCTTATTGTTTCAACCCCAGTTTCTGGGTAAATCGGTTCCACATTCCCCCCTTGACGCTGGGCACCACCACCGGAAGATCAGGCTCACCATTCAACCGCCGGGCGATTCGCCTAAAGGCCTGGCCCGCCTTGGAATCGTTCTGCAGCACCAGGGGCATACCGGTATTGGTGGCGATCACCACCTGCTCATCCATGGGCACAAGTCCGGCAAGATCGATGGAGAGCACCTCCAGCACATCCTCGTGGCTGAGCATGTCCCCCCGTTCTACCATCTCGGGAACGATCCTGTTCACAACAAGCTTAGGGGTGATGGAGCGGGAATAGAGCAGCCCGATCACACGGTCGGCGTCCCTGATGGAGGAAACATCCGGGGTGCAGACCACAATGGCCTCATCCGCGGCCGTGACCGAATTTTCAAATCCCCGTTCAATGCCTGCAGGGGAGTCCATGATCACATAGTCGAATTCCTTTCGAAGCTGCTTTGCGACGCGATCCACGCCTGCGGTGGTCAACACGTCCTTGTTATCGCTCTGGGAGGCCGGCACAAGAAAGAGATTCTCGATCCTGCGATCCCGGATGGCTGCCTGGCGAAGATTGCAACGCCCATTGACCACGTCCACGATGTTGAAGACGATCCGGTTCTCGAGCCCGAGAACCACATCCAGATTCCTCAATCCGATGTCCATGTCAATGACGGCCACCCGTTTGCCCTCCAGGGCAAGGGCCGCGCCAATGGATGCAGTTGCAGTGGTTTTACCCACTCCTCCCTTTCCTGATGTTACTACAATGATTCTACCTTCCACGTCACACCTCATGTGATTTGTCTGTAACTATATAACTATATGACCTCGGGCCACGGTATTCGCCCAAAGGGATTGCTCTTTAAATAATCCTGCACCAGGATGGCCCCGTTGACCACGGAGGCAAACTCAACCTGGCCATTAGTTGTATCACCAAGCCCTGCCGCCACATGCTCCCCGATCTTCACCTGGGTGGGCCTGAAATCCAGGGCCAGCACGATGGATTCATCGTTGCCCGGTCGGCCGGCATGGACCTGGCCGAGGAGCCTGCCCATCACCAGGACATCTCCGCCGGCTATAATCTGGGCACCGGGGTTGACATCCCCTGTAATGATCAGGTGCTTCTTTGCCTCGATATTCTGGCCGGAACGCACCCTGCCCCTCAACATGAGCACATCGCTTCGGTGTTGGGTCCATCCCCGGGAAAGATCCCGCTGCCGGATACGCTCAACAGGAATCACCCGCTTCTCCGGCGGCCGGGTAACCACCCCCACATCAAACTGTTTTTTTAAAAAGCCGCCCAGGGCATTCACCAGGTCATCCCCCCCCGGGGCGTCACCGACATCAATGACCACCCTGGCGTTGATGGCCAGATGCTTGAGACGTTCGAAGAGCTTGGTAATCTCGTTTTTTAACAGCTCTTCAGATCTTGAAGGATCCAAGGTGACCCAGAATCCATCCCCGACACCCTTCAGTTTAACGGGAGGCGCATCCTCTAATATCATAAATTGATTCCATTGTTAACACCAACGTTCCAGGCCCCGGTCAATTACCGGAACCGCGATGTAAAAAAGACTATAAAAAATGGGGGGTAAGGTGTCAAGAAGGAATGTCAAACCCTGGCGACTAAAAAGGTGCAGGGCTTGACGAGTATGGCGCAAACAACCATCATCCGGACACATAAATCCTATCGTCCCCGGACTGTCTTTATCTCCTTTGCGGAAACAAGTCACTCAAAACCATCAAAGAGGGCTAGGATTCAAGCACTTCTCTGAGCTTGTAAGAAAAAGCACTGATGCTGAAGGGTTTAAGAATAAATCCCTTGCACCCGGCGTCCAGCATCCCTTCTGCGGCAGTGTCGATGGTGTGGCCGGTGGAGATCAGCACCCGAACATCCGGATCGATCGCCTGAAGACGCTCAAAGGTCTCGGGCCCGTCCATGCCCGGCATGATCATGTCCAGAACCACCAGGTCAAAATCCTCTCCCGACTGAAACATATCAAGGGCGGCTTGTCCGGTTTTTGCCGTTGCCACCCGGTATCCCAGTTCCTCAAGCACTTCCCGTCCCATCTCCAGGATGATCTCCTCGTCGTCCACAAGCAAAATGCTTTCAAAGCCCATGAGCATCTCCTCCTGATTGGCACTAGAGCCCAGGCGGTCGGACTCGTCTAACTGGGAGAGGATAATGGAAAACGACGTGCCGACGTTCACGGTGCTCCACACCTCGATCACCCCACCGTGGTTCCGGATGATACCGTGGGAGGCGGCAAGCCCGAGCCCTTTACCATGGCCTTCGCCCATGCATCGGGTGGTGTAGAACGGATCAAAGACCCGCTGAAGGGTCTCCTTGTCCATGCCGATCCCGGTGTCACTCACCGTGATCTTGGCAAATTTCCCAGGCTTAAGCCCCCGGGATTCGGCCGAGCTGTTGACGATCCTGGCAGATTCGGTGACAATGGTGAGTTCCCCACCGTTGGGCATGGCGACAATGGCATTCTCAAGGACATTCATCAGCACCAGCCGTATCTGGTGCTGATCCACCTCACAGATAATGGGATCTTCACTGAAATCTGTTTCAAGCTTGATCCCCTTGTCGGACAGGGGAAGCTTTCGCAGGGAGGAGAGCACAAGCCGGTTAAGCTCCAGGGGCTCCACATGGTATTTCCCGGCCCGGGCAAACCCGAGGAGCTGGCTGGTGATTTCCGCCCCCTTGTTCACACTTCGTATAATCTCTGAAACATGGCGGTGAAAAGGATGGGAGGGTTTCAGGTCCTTGAGCATGAGGCAGGCCCGTCCCTGGATAGCCATGAGAAGGTTATTAAAATCATGGGCAACACCCCCGGCCAGGGTCTCAACCGCGCCCTTTTCCCCTTTATTCAGATCTTTCAGCGTCATGCACGTTTCCTCTCTGTAAAGAAATTGGTTGACCACTTCAACAGATACTTTGAAGGTGATAGGAGAAATAAGAAAAGGGTGCAATCAGGCAAACCCTGATTTCAGAACTCGAAAAACCCTATTTGATCAATCCAGGGAGATGATCCCCTCTTTAATGGCAAACAGGGTCAGTCCGGCCACGGTATAGATGTTCAGCTTCTTCATGAGGTTCCTGCGATGGGTCTCCACGGTCTTGACGCTGACAAACATCTTCTCTGCAATCTCCCGGGTCTTGCCCCCTTCAGCAATGAGTTGAAGCACCTCCCGCTCCTTTTTGGTGAATTTGTTATAGGGAAGTTTTTGATCCCTGTCAAAGGCCTTAGTATAGCTCTCCACAAAGGTTCTGGCAATGGCAGGACTGATGTAGAAGTTGCCCTTATTTACCTCGCAGATCGCATCGTAGAGCTCCTCAAAGGCACAATTCTTGAGCACATAGCCGGAAGCGCCGGCGACAAACATCCGATCGATATATCGCCGGGAGGAGTGCATGGAGAGGGCAATAACCTTGGTTCCGGGAATCTCTTTTAGTATCCTCTCCGTTGCCTCGGCACCGTTCATGTCGGGCATGCTCACATCCATCATCACAATATCCGGCCGAAACTTCACGGCAAAGCGAACCGCTTCCCGCCCGTTTTCGGCGACGCCAGGCACCTCAAATCCCTTTTTTTCCAGGAGTACCTTGAGCCCTTCCCGCATAATTCCATGGTCGTCCGCTATGATGATTCGTATGGTCATACTTCCCCTTGGGTTCAGATCATATCCTAGGAGCACAGCCCAACACTTTCAGACAGGCGCGATCCTGTCAAGGGAAACCACCCCTTTTGCTAAACCGGTACAATCCGAAACCAAAGAGGCCCTCTGATTCTTTTGCCAAAACAGCAAAAGAATCAGAGCTGAAAAGCCTGGGTTCAGATCCTGTGCAGCTCAAGGGGGCGCTGTCCTTCTGCCAGCTCCTGGTTGGCCGCGTCAAGAAGATCCTGCCCCGAGATGACCGCAGTTCCTATTTTCGAGGCCTCAATCTTGAAATAACACTGGGCACATCCCTGTATCACCCCCTTGTCAAGCTTGAGCAATGCTGCCTTGAACTGCTTTCGCTTATCATCGGTGAGCTTGAGGATATCCCGGTAAAAGGCCTTGATCGATGCGGGTCCCGGTGTCTCAGGTTTGTCTATTTCCGCACACACCTGGAGGATCGCCTCTTTGACATCCTCTTCCGAGTAATCGCCGTTGATGATAAAGTCGCAGGAGTCCCTGTAAACGGAAAGCGTCCGCCGGATATAGGGATCCCGGTAGGAGCCGAATGAGAAGATTCCCTCTTCCGGAGAGTACATGGCAAACCCGCCATAGGCCCCTCCCTTCTCCCGGATCTCCCGATGGAGATAGAGGGACCGCAGCATCTTGGCAATCACGGAAAGGGCCGGCGCATCGTCATGGCCCATGCGGACGGTCTTGAACGCCTGGGCCACAAACGAGACCTGGGTGCTTGTGCTCCACCCTTCATGGGGAAGCGTGGCGTTGAAATCAAGGTTGGCGGGCACAAGGCTGTCCCCGTTGTTTTTGGGAAGGGTGTCGATCATGGCCCGAATGGACGCATCTGCAAGTCCCAGGGACTCTTTTTCCCCCACAATGGCGGGCCTCAGGTTCTCCTGCTTGAACAAAAGTCCTGCGATGCGGCGAAGATCCCGTTCAAGGCCTTCAAGGGCCTCCTGCTCCGTCTCCTTCTCCTCCACTTTATCCGTCAGCGCCTTGATATATTGGAACTGGGAAATGCCGTGCCAGGTCTCCCCGAGAAAGCTGGCCTGGGTCAGGTTCCTTGAGGCAAGGGAGATGGCGTACCTGTGGCCGTTTGAAACAATGGCACCCTCCATGCCAGCCTTGTACTGGAGCAGGAGACTCTTCAGCCGGGTGTGGTCGCTAAAACTGTACTGGGAGACAAATTCGGTGATGATCTCAAACAACTTTCCCACGTTTCTATCCAGGGCCTTTCCCTGGAGGGCGACAAAGGGCAGACAGGCCTCCTGGTCGGAGAACCCGGTGCCGGAAACCGGAGACAGGGATACTCCCCCGGTGTAGAGGTTCATGCGCTCGGCCATCTCAGCATAATCCCGAACAGCCGTTCCAGCCCCTGTAAAGGTGCGGCAGAAGAACGGGATAAGGGGAAACAGCTCTTCGGGCATGGCGCCCAATCCAGTGGGACAGGAGAAATAGAGAATGCCGGAGGTCGCCTTGTCATAGCAGGTTGCCGTGGTTACCCGGTCCACGGTGTCGGGGTGGACGATCTCTATCTCGGGGGGGACATCCCCAAGTTCCAGGGTGGGAAGGGAGGAGAGATCCTCCTTTGCATCCTGGAGCGCTGCCAGGGTTGCCGCATCCGCTTCTATCCGGGCAAGTCCTTCGGCGGATGTCTCTTTCAAAATGGCGGAGAGCGCTTCTGCCGTTTTTTCCTTCTCGTTTTTCTCCATCTCCTGGTCCGGGGCAAGGGTAAAGAGCACCCGGTGGGGATTGTCCAGGAAATAGGTCCTGATTCTCTCCTCAAGAAACCCGCCCTTTTCCATCTCCTGGTTCAGCCGCTCAAGATCCGCGTCAAACTTGAGGCAGACCACGGGATCCCCTTCGTGTATCCAGGGACCGGCTAAAGAGAGAAGCAGTTTGATGCCAAAGGGATGGGGGCTGTTGGTGATCTCCTTTCTGTGGAACTCGATCTGGTGGATGGCCGACTCCACCATGGTTTTATCCACTCCCTTGCTAACGATGGCTTCCAGGGTGTCAAAGATCACGGTCTCCACCTTTGACTCCGACCCTTTGGCGATCTCCTTGAGACCGCAGGCAAACATGGTGTCCCGCATGTCCGGGTCAAATCCGGAACCGTCGCTCAGGGCAGAACCCAGGCCCGAATCGATGAGGGCCTTTCGCAGGGGAGATGCGGCATTGCCCAGAAGCACCAGCTCAAGAACACCCAGCACCAACATCTCAAAGGAGTCTTTGACATCCGCCGTGAGCCAGGCGACACAGGCCTGATACTTGTTTGAAGGATCCTCGTCACGGGCCAAAGGATAGCCGACCGTGGCCGTTCTCGGCGCGTCCCACCTGGGCTGGGAAGGCACAGCCGAATCCGGATCGATCTTTGTGAACCGCTTCAGCACCTTCTCCTCTATAAATAGGAGATGATCTTTCAGGGGAATAGACCCATAGGTATAAAAAAAGGCGTTGGAGGGATGATAAAACCGTGCATGAAACGCCTTGAGGCCGTCATGGGTCAAGGCCGGAATATCCGAAGGCTCCCCACCGGAATTAAAGCTGTAGGTGGTGTCAGGATAGAGTGCCCCAAGAAGGGAGCGGCCCATGACCTGGCTCGGGGATGACATGGCGCCCTTCATCTCGTTGTAGACAACCCCCTTGTAGATCAACTCAGACGCTTCCCCCGGCGTTTCAGAAGCGGCAACCTCCATGCGGTGCCCCTCCTGCTTGAAACTCAAGGGGTCGAGGCGGGGAAAAAACGCCGCATCCAGATACACATCCATGAGGTTATAAAAATCCTTGGAATTCTGGGTGGAAAACGGATACATGGTCCAGTCGGATGCGGTAAAGGCGTTCATGAACGTGGAAAGTCCCCGTTTCAGCATGGAGAAGAACGGATCCCTCACATCAAACTTCTCAGAACCGCAGAGCACCGTATGCTCCAGGATGTGGGCGACACCGGTGGAGTCTTCAGGAACAGTCCTGAAGGCCACACCAAAGGTGTTTTCCTTATCGCGATTACTGATATGAACATGCCTTGCCCCGGTTGCCCGGTGCTCGAGCTGGAAAAGGATGCTGTCGAGCTCCTCCAGGGGCTCCATGCGAAGAATGATGTAACCGCCAATGGCGTCGCCCGGTTTCAACTCCGGGTTATTGACGTCGACCACGATTTCTTCTTTGGAGCCCTTGCCGTTGTTGTCATACTTTTTTATAGATCCCACGTTTTACCCTTTTTATTTTTCCTATTTTATCGAGGCGGAAAATGATATTTCGCAACTTCTTATCGTTATAATCGGTTGCCGCCTTGATAGTTTTAAAATCTGCGCCCTTGGCCTGGTCTGCAATCACGTTGAGCACAACGTCCGATGCAATAACGCTCTTTTTATCTCCAAGCCTGCCCCCCATCTTCACGGTTTCCGGTGGCCCCAGCACCGTTTCCGACGGCCGTGGGGCTTCCGGCGGCATCTGAAAGGCCTCCGGCTGAGTCTGATAGATCAGATTCTCGACCCTGTCAAGCCTTTGGTTGATCTGCGACAGATCCGCCCTGGAGGGAATTTCAAATTTATCAAGAAATAAATGGACAAGTCCTTCCCAAGTAACGCCTGGTACTGTCTTCTGTGTCATGGTACACCTCCCTAGTTTTTTAATCGGTTGACATAAACGGACATATATCTATAACATTGGAGTTTGGATATATGTTCTCAGTTTGGCTGGATGTACAAGAATAATAAATTTCGTATTTGCAATATTTACGGATATGCATTAAAAATAAAAACCTGTTTTTTGTAGTATTATAATCATACCTACTTGCAGTAAATATGAAAGTCAAGTAGTAGTTTTGTTAAAAGCAGAAAAGTGAAGTGAAAAAAACAACTAAGACAGAGTTAAAAGAAAAAGTATCCAGAATCTTGGACCGGGTAAAAAAGCTCCAGGGAGATCCCCATTATATCGCCCTTGGCATGGCGATAGGTGTCTTTGTGGCCATAACCCCCACCATTCCCTTTCATACGGTTATGGCCGTTGCAATGGCCTACCTGTTCAAGGCGAGCCGACCTGCGGCCATCATCGGCGTATGGGTAAGCAATCCCTTTACCGTGGTTTTTCTCTACATTGCCTGCTACAAGATCGGCATGCTGCTTTTTGGCCACGCCCTGGGAGACGCAGACTCGGTAATGGAGCTAGTGCACGCAATGGAGAACAACATTCCATTAAAGGAGCAACTTCACCTTTTTGTAGAGTTTTTTCACACCAAGCTGAAGCTCTTTTTTGCCATGAACGTCGGTGGGGTTGTGCTCGGCATTCCCGGCGGCATCGTCGCCTATGCCGTGACCAAAAAATTCATTAAGAAACTCCAAAACCAGAAAAAAAAAAATAGACCGAAGAATCAAGAGGACCTATGACCTACCCCGGAACATTATTAAAGAGACAACAGCTCATGGCAAGAAAAGAGCTGGGACAGAACTTTCTTTCAGACCCCAAGGCTGCGGAAAAGATCGTCAACAAGGCAGCCATTTCAGAGAACGATCTGGTGCTCGAGATCGGCCCGGGACTGGGCGCCCTCACCGTCCATGCCGCCCTGCAGGCAAAACGGGTGGTGGCCGTTGAAAAGGACACCCGCCTTGCCGGACTTCTGACCGGGGAACTCGACCTCGCCGGCATCGACAATGTGGAACTGATCAACAACGACATCCTCAAGCAGGACCTTGAAGCCATTGCCAAGGACGAAAAGATGGTGGTGATCGGCAACCTTCCCTACAACATCTCCTCCCAGGTGCTTTTCAAGCTGGTGGAGAACCGCCACCTGGTCAAGCGGGCCATTCTCATGTTCCAAAAGGAACTGGCCCAGCGGATAGCGGCCCCTCCCGGGGGCAGGGACTACGGCAGGCTGTCCGCGGTGATCCAATA
This sequence comes from Desulfobacterium sp., assembly GCA_016342325.1. Lineage (GTDB taxonomy): Bacteria > Desulfobacterota > Desulfobacteria > Desulfobacterales > Desulfobacteraceae > Desulforapulum. Next base: position 7,030 of record JAEINR010000009.1, on the reverse strand, counting down.
CTGTTCAACGGTCAAAACCGTTTCAGATGTGCCGGCCCACCTATTTTTCCCCAAGCCTGCCGTGGACTCCAGGGTAATAGAGGTCACCTTTTCAAAAGAGACCCGTTTTTCAGGCGAAAAAGAGCGTTTTCTCTTTAAAGTGATCAAGGCCGCATTTTCAAAAAGACGAAAGACCTTGAGGAATTCACTTGCCGGAAGCGAACTTGGCATCGATACGAGCCAGTCGCGCATGGCCCTGGAGAATGCGGGAATCGATCCGGCCAGAAGGGCGGAAACCCTTGGTGTAGAAGAGTATACAGAGCTGACAGAGGCCCTTTGGACAATGGGCATGGAGGGAAAGGATGAGCAACGCGCGGATCAAGATCGATGACCTTATAGGAGTTATCAACCAGGGCGGCAAGATAAAAACCGGGGTGGATGTCTACGACGATCAGGACGTACTCCTGCTGGAGAGGGACGTGCTCATTGAGAACGTGAGAACCCTTGAGATCCTCAAGGAGAAGGGCATCAACTCCCTGACCCTGGATCCCGGCAGTCAAAGCGGCATCTGGGACGCCCAGGGAAATCAAGCCAGCATCAGCAAAGACGGCAACATCGGATTCGAGACAAAGGTCAAGAAAAAACATGCTCCTGGCTCCGCCCTGGGTGCCATTGAGAAACGCCTCCGGGAGATTGACTCACTCAAGACCATCGCCACCCAGAAGTATGACCATGCCAAGGAAAACATCAAACGGGTGCTCACCGACATTCGGGAGACCGGCGGCGAGTTTGACTACGACGAGGTGGAAACCCATGTCTCGGAGCTGGTGGAATTTCTCACGGTCACGGAAAACCCCTTTTCATACCTGACCAAGGAGATATTCACCTATGACGACTATCTCTACAACCACTCGGTCAATGTATGCGCCATCGGCACGGCCGTGGTAAACCTGTTCAACACCAACTTCAGCACCGTGATCAACGACCATCTCAATGCCGGGGCCCCGGGAAACTCCGATCCCTATGACAAAAAAAACAACAAGGAAAAGAACTCCTACAAGTGCTACCACATGGAAGAGATCCAGGAGATCTCCATGGGATTTTTCCTCCACGATATCGGCAAGGTGATGGTTCCGGACAAGGTGCTCAACAAGTCGGGCAAACTCACAGCAAAAGAATTTGACTTGGTCAAGCGCCACTCCCATGAGTTTGGCGTCGAACTCCTTGAAAAAAACAAGCTCAAGAACGCCTTTATCCGAAACATCGTCAAATACCACCACGCCCCCCTTTATGTAGGCGAAGACAGGGGCTATCCCGAGGAGCGACACCCCAACGACATCCCCCTCTATGTCAAGATAGGCAAGCTTGCCGACATCTACGACGCCATGACATCCAAACGCTCCTACAAGGAGGCGTTCAACCAGATCAACGTGGTGACCGAGATATTCAGGCAGTATGCAAAAAAGGATACCATGCTCCAGTACGTGCTCCACTCCTTTGTGAAGAGCATCGGGATCTATCCCCCGGGCAGCATCGTCTTTCTTCGAAACGGCCAGATGGCCTATGTGCTTGAGAGTGCCGGCCCCCTTGTGCTCCCCTTTACCAACGTCCGGGGGGAGACCCTTAACGCGAAACCCAACCCCATGGACATGGGCGACAGCAGCACCAAAAACGAGTTCAGGATTGACAACCGAAGAAGCATCAAGACCCCCCTGGAAGTGTACAACCTTCTGCCCGCCTATCTACAACCGAAAACAACTTAAACTTAAAGAGGATATTCCATGATACGAGTAAATGAACACTACGACAAACTAAAGGCCTCCTACCTCTTTTCCGATATTGCCAAAAGGGTGAAAGACCACCAGGAGAGCCATCCCGGGACGGATATCATACGGCTCGGGATCGGAGATGTGACCCGGGCACTGCCCGATGCATGCATCCGGGCCTTTCACCAGGGTGTCGACGAAATGGCCGACGACGCAAGCTTTCGCGGCTACGGCCCGGAGCAGGGGTATGACTTCCTCCGTGAAACCATCGCCAGGGAGGACTTCCAGGCCAGGGGCGCCGACATCGCTGCAGACGAAATTTTCGTCAGCGACGGCGCCAAATGCGACACCGGCAACTTCCAGGAACTGTTCAGCAATGACATCAAGATCGCCATTCCCGATCCGGTCTACCCCGTGTATCTGGACACCAACGTCATGGCGGGCCGGACAGGAGCCTTTGACAGCGACCGGTACCAGGGCATCTGCTACCTGGATTGCACAAAGGAGAACAACTTCATCCCGGAGCTGCCCAAGGAGCCCGTGGACCTGATATATCTCTGCTTTCCCAACAACCCCACGGGAACCACCATCACAAAACCCGAGCTCAAGCGCTGGGTGGATTATGCAAAAGAGACAAAGGCCCTGATCCTGTTCGACGCAGCCTATGAAGCCTTTATCCGGGACGACGATCTTCCCCGCTCCATCTATGAAATCGAAGGGGCCAAAGAGGTGGCCGTGGAGTTTAGAAGCTATTCAAAGACGGCCGGATTCACCGGCACACGATGCGCCTACACCGTGGTGCCCAAGGCGTGCAGGGTGTTTGACGAAAAGGGCAACCAGACCGCCCTCCATCCCCTTTGGAACCGGCGTCAGTGCACCAAGTTCAACGGCGTTTCCTACCCGGTCCAGAAGGCGGCCGAGGCGATCTACTCCGTGGAGGGAAAAGCCCAGGTCAGGGAGCTTGCCGACTACTACCTTAAAAACGCAAGTATTATCAGAAAAGCCATGGACACCCTGGGATTTGCCTGTGTGGGCGGGGAAAATTCCCCCTACATCTGGATCGACGGCAACGGCCGGGACTCGTGGGCGTTCTTTGATCTGCTCCTCAACAAGGCCGGGGTGGTCTGCACCCCTGGTGCAGGCTTTGGCAAATGCGGCCAGGGCTATATACGAATCAGCGCATTCAACAGCCTGGAAAACGTTGAAACCGCCATGACACGAATGAAAGAAGCCATAAAATGAACCACTTTTTCAAGGTAAAGAGCCTGGACCAGGTCATGGAGCTGGTCCCCACCTTCCCAAAGGTTGACACCCGGTCGGTGCCCATTGCCGAAGCATCCTCCCGGATCCTTGCCCGGGACTTGAGCGCGATCCAGGATCTGCCCGGTTTCAGGCGATCCACCATGGACGGGTATGCCGTGGTGTCAAGCACCACCTTTGGCGCGTCGGAATCCAATCCGGCATGGCTCACCCTGGCTCCCGCCATCGCCATGGGCGAGGTGCCCGACTTTACCCTTCTTCCGGGCCAGGCGGCACGGATCTCCACCGGGGGCATGCTGCCCGAGGGTGGGGACAGCGTGGTGATGATCGAATACGCCGAGGCCGTGGACGACACGGCCATCGAGGTGTACAAGAGTGTGGCCCCGCTCCAGCACGTCATCGACCGGTCCGAGGATTTCAGGAAAGACGAGATGGTCCTGACCCGGGGCACCCGGGTTCGGCCCCAGGAAGCCGGACTGGCCGCGGCCCTGGGCCTGGACCGGCTCCAGGTGTTTAAACGCCCCCGGGTGGCCATCATCTCCACCGGGGACGAGGTGGTTCCCGTGACCGAGGCCCCGGGACCGGGCAAAATCCGGGACATCAACTCCTACACCCTGGCAGGCCTTGTCTCGGATGCAGGGGGCGTTCCCTGTTCCTACGGCATTGTCAAGGATGACGAGCACCTGCTGTTCAAGACCTGCCAAAAAGCCGTGACCGAATGCGACATGGTCTTGATCTCCGGGGGCAGCTCCGTGGGGGTCAGGGACTTTACCGTGGATGTCCTCTCAAAGCTTGCCGACACGGAACTGTTGGCCCACGGCATCTCCATCAGTCCCGGCAAACCCACCATCCTGGCACGATGCGGCAACAAACCCGTGTGGGGACTTCCCGGACACGTGGTATCAGCCATGGTGGTTTTCAGGGTGGTGGTGCTTCCCTTTCTCAACAGGATCCGGGGGCTGGCCGAAGAAAAAGGACCGCGCCTGACCCTACAGGCACGACTCACCCGGAACATCGCCTCGGCCCAGGGCAGAAGCGATTTCATCCGGGTCTCTCTTAAAGAGGACGATACCGGACTCCTGGCCGAACCGGTTCTCGGCAAATCCGGCCTCATCCGGACCATGGTCCAGGCCCACGGCCTGGTGGAGATCGGAGAGAATGTCGAGGGCCTGGAAAAGGGAACCCTGGTCGAGATCATGCCCATTTAAAGAACCACCCCCAGGCATCTGTCCTTTCCTGGCCCGATGCCTCCTAATTATAGATGTTGTACTTGAATTGAGACCCAACCGAGTATATACGCAACGGGATCTCTTCATATGCAAAGCGCTATAACAACCCATGCGGGATCATGCCCGCCATATATATCGAGATGCAAAATGACCACTAAACGAAACGTATACCTGGAGATGAAGAGCATCAACGAGGCCAGAAAAATCCTCTTTGACAAGTTTCCGTCCCAGCCCTCCATGCCCCTTGAAACCGTTGCAACCACGGACGCTGTGGGACGGATCCTGGGGGAACCGGCCATGGCAGCCCTCTCTTCCCCCAACTTCCATGCCGCTGCCATGGACGGCATTGCCGTGGATGCCGCCACCACCTTTGGGGCCGGTGAAGAGACACCCGTGGTCCTTGAACCCGGCACAAACGCCTTCTGGGTCAACACCGGCCATATGATGCCCCCGGACACCAACGCCGTCATCATGATCGAACACCTGAACATCATTGACGACCACAGTGTGGAGATCGAGGCCCCGGTGTTTCCCTGGCAGAACGTCCGAAAGATGGGCGAGGACATCGTGGCCACCGAGCTCCTCTTTCCCAGGGGACACACCATCACCCCTTACTCCATGGGTGCACTGATCTCGGGAGGCGTGTTCTCCGTCAGGGTCAGGAAACAGCCAAAGGTGCTCATCATCCCCACGGGAAACGAGCTCCGCCAGGTGGAAGAGATCCAGACCGACGGCATGAACCCCGGGGAGGTGATCGACTCCAACTCCCATGTGCTGGGTGTCCTGTGCCAGGAAAGGGGCGCAACCTACGTTCGCCACCCCCTGTTAAAGGACAACCTTAAGACCATGACTGCGGCGGTGGAAAAGGCAGCTGGGGCCGGCTACGACATGATCCTCATCATCGGCGGCTCCTCCGCAGGTTCAGAAGACTTTGCCAAGCCCATCATCTCTGCCCTGGGGGAGGTCTATCTCCACGGGGTGACCATGATGCCTGGCAAGCCCGTGATGTTCGGTAAGATCCAAGGAATTCCCGTGTTCGGCATCCCGGGGTATCCCGTATCAGCCATTGTGGCGTTTGAACAGTTTCCAGGCCCCCTGCTCCTTGCCATGCAGGGGCTTCACAAGCCGGATCGGGAAAAGATCATGGTGGCGCCCGGTCGGAAAATGACCTCCAAGCTGGGCCAGGAGGAGTTTGTCCGGGTAAAGATCGGCTCCGTGGACCAGGGCCTCATCGCCTCCCAGCTTCCCCGGGGATCCGGCAGCATCACCACCCTCACGGAAGCCGACGGCATCATACGCATTCCCGCCAACACCGAGGGACTCACCGAAGGGGAAGAAGTTGAGGCGGAGCTGTTAAGGCCCCTTCCCGCCATTGAGCAGACCGTTGTGATCACAGGCTCCCACGACAACACCCTGGACCTTCTGGCCGACCAGATAAGACGGGGGACCGGCACAGTGCGCATCTCCTCCAGCCACGTGGGCAGCATGGGGGGCCTCATGGCCATAAAGAAAGGGGCCTGCCACATGGCCGGATCCCATCTGCTCGATCCTGCGGACGGCTCCTACAACATCTCCTACATCAAGCGCTACCTGCCCAATGAGCATGTGTGGGTGGTGAATCTGGTCATGCGGGAGCAGGGCCTCATCCTGCCCAGGAACAATCCCAAAGGCATCCAGGGACTTGGGGACCTGAAACAAGGGGACCTGTCCTTCATCAACCGCCAGCCCGGCTCCGGCACCCGGATACTCCTTGATTACAAAATGGAGGCGCTGGGGATAAAGCCCCATGAGATCCAAGGGTATGCCACGGAAGAGTACACCCACATGTCGGTGGCCGTAGCCGTTCTCTCGGGCAGGGCAGACGCAGGCCTTGGCATCCATGCCGCGGCAAGGGCCCTTGATCTGTCCTTCATCCCCATCGTCACCGAAGAGTACGATCTGATCATCCCGGACCGCTTCTTCCACACAGAAAAGATCCAGACCCTGATCAAAACCATAAAAACCGAGGCGTTCAAGGAACGGGTCCAGGCGCTTGGGGGATATGGCACGGAAAAAACCGGAGAAATCCTTTTTAACAACTAAAATAAAAGGCTGCGGGTCAAGATCCGTGATCCGCAGCTTCACGTTCTAACCCACGAGCCCCTGCCCCCGGTTCAGGTGCTTATACCGGCTTCTTAACAGATTTTGCTATTTCTCTTGAGTTAAACAATCGAGGCTGCTATTGTCCACAAAATGAAAACGGAACTGAAAAAAATTAATGACTTTACCTTAACTTGTTGGTGGCACTCTCTTTTATAGAGCGGTGCTGGATTGTTTTATTCAAAGGCCGCCGGATGGCAGCTGATGAATAGAATCAATTATGTCTCCGGAGGTCGTATATAGGAGGCATAATTTTGCAGAACATTCAATTATCAAACACACATCAAAATGGCAGCGTTAAAGAAAAAATCCTCACGGGTGATCGTGCCACGGGTCAATTACACCTGGGTCATTTTGTCGGTTCACTAGAGCAGCGAGTGAAATTACAACATTGCTATGATCAGACCATTTTAGTTGCTGACATGCAGGGTTTGACTGATAACAGCCATACCCCCCATAACGTCTCTTCAAATATTTTAAATGTCGTCGCTGACTACCTTGCGGTCGGCATAGACCCACTGAAAACAACGATCTGTTTACAATCCGCTATTCCCGCACTTGCTGAATTAACAATGTATTATTCTAATTTCAGAGCTCCTGACATCTGATAATTTGAAATGCAATTTATGCCGCCCGAAATACCAGGCGAAGGTCCGT
>JAEINR010000118.1 GCA_016342325.1 Desulfobacterium sp. | reverse complement strand
GATAAAGTATTGCATTGTTGTGATGGTAACCGATTGATATTATTACATCCAACTACTATTTGTGATCATAGGAAATTGCTTTTTCAAGGGACTTACTTGATAGCTTCATTGTCATCATTTCCTTTGTCCAGGACCGCAACAACCCTTGCAGGCGCTGCCGACGCCCCAACAATCTTCAAGGGAAAAACCATTACGGTAAATCCGGTTGTCGGGAGGCTGTCCAGGTTCGTCAATTGCTCCATGTGGCAGTACTCCCTGTCCTGGCCCACCAGGTGGGCCTGCCAGAAGAGTTCCCGGTCGTTGCTCTCCTTTGCCTTTTTGATCATGTGTTTGAGGGGGAGGTCCCATCCCCACTGGTCAATGCCCATCACCTTGACCCCCTTGTCGATCAAAAACTCCGTGGCCCGGGCACTCATGCCTGTCCCATTGCTGAAGAATTCCGGGGTTCCCATGTGACGGTCCCTGCCGGTCTTTATCAACACGATCATTCCGGGTTCAATGGTAAGTTTGCGGGTGTGAAGAAAGGTCTTAATGTCTTCTTCAGTAATGGCCTGGTTGTCAGGCTTGTGTTTCATGTCAATGACAATTCCCGGTCCCATGCACCATTCCAGGGGAATCTGATCCACGGTTTTGGCCTCTTTATCTCCGCACTTGGGGGCATAATGCCAGGGGGCATCAATATGGGTTGTGGCGTGAACGCCCATGCTGATATGATCGTCGGCCCAACCTGAAAACCCTTTGGGAAAAAGTTTGAAAGGAAGGCCGAGCAACCGTATCAGCCACTTTGCCCGGCTGTGGGATTTATGCCGGACCTTGACCCGCATAAAAATGGGATCCCTTGGATTATATTGAATCGGTTTTGACAAATCGATGATTTGGCTCATTCATTAACTCCCTGTTGAATTATTGTTTTCAGACCACGCTGTTTTCCAGGATACCCACCCCTTTGATCTCCAGCCGGATTGAATCGTTCCGGGTTAAAAGAGATCCGTTTTCCATGCCTGAGCACCCGGGTACGGTTCCGGAACCGAAAAACTCACCGGGATGGAGCTGCTCTTCCCAGGACGCATAGGCAATGGCTTCTGCCAATGAATAGTGCATGCCTGCTGTATTGGCCGTGGCAATTTTCTCATTGTTTATATGGACACTGACCTGCAATTGATCGATCACCGGTAGAATCTCATCCGCAGACACGACAATATTTGAAATGGCATTTGCAAAGTTCTTTGCTTTCATGGGGCCGAAGCCGCTTGCCATCTCATCCATCTGAACATCCCTGGCGGAAAAGTCGTTAAACACCACAAATCCGCCCATGGCTTTTTCCGCTTCAGCAGGGGACGCGTTTTTTAACGGGGCGCAGATGACCACCCCAAGCTCCAACTCATAATCGAGTTCCCGGGTATAGGAAGGGATTGTGACCGGATCTTTGTCCGTAACAAAATTAAGGTGGTTGCCGAGATAATAGATGGGATGTTTATACCAGCGTTTTTTGGGCTTAAGCTTTGGAAACGGTTTGCCGGATAATTTTTCATAAACACCGATGACGGGCATCAGCCGGGGCAGGTATTTTTTAACAAAGCCCCGGGACGCATCAATACAATGCTTTTCATAGAGCATGAAATCGCGATAGGCTTTGGGCTGAAACGGCATCATCCCCACGGATTGGGAGATGTCAACCCTGTCCAGGGAACCCGCCTTGGCGGCGATGGCTTGGGCAAGCTTGCCCGGGTTGGCTTTTTCATATGCCAGGATCTCAATTACCGTTTTGCCAGCAGGTTCCGGCAACAGGTCACAGCTCCGGTACCAGGACTCCCCGTTGACGGAAATAACAGGGAACGGTTCGGCATCTCCATTTTTAACCAATGATAATTTCATAAATAGCTCCTATTTATTTTTTGATCATACGGCCCATGAAAATCGTTTTCGGTATTCCGTGGGTGACATGCCCGTGTGCTTTCTGAACAGTTTTCGAAAGGAGTTGATGTCTTCATACCCGACCCCCCAGGTGATTTCAGTTACGGGCTTTTGGGTGGTTTCCAATTCCCGTTTGGCATTTTCGATGCGCAGCAATTGAAGATAAGTCAATGGATTTTCGCCGGTGGCTTTTTTAAACCGGCGTTTGAAATGCCGGGGGCTGAGAGCCGCATCCTTTGAAAGCGTGTCAATGGATAGCTTTTCTGCGAAATTTTCTTCCATGATCTGCTGGGACTTCAAGATCGTGTTGTCTGAATGATTTTTTCCGAAATCATAGACCATGTATGGGGTTTGGTCCGTTCTTTCATGATCCACCAGAAGGGATTTTGAACATCGCCTGGCAAGCCTGTTTGATCCGTATATTTCTATGAAATGCAGGCAGAGGTCCATGAAAGCCGTTGCAGCGCCTGTGCAGTATATGCCTGAATCCTCCGTGAAAATTCGGTCGACCCTGAGGTCCACCTGGGGAAATTTTTTTTTGAATAATCCTGCAAACATCCAGTTGGTCGTAGCGATTTTGCCGTCCAGGAGGCCGGCCCTTGCAAGCAGAAAGGTGCCCGTGCAGGTGGACATTAGCTTTGTACCGTTTGAATAGTGGTGCCCCAGCCAGTCACAGATTTTATCCGCCCTTGGCCCTGTAAGATCATAGGGCATGAAAAAAGCGGGGATGATAATCATATCCGTGGTTCGGATATCTTCCATGGCGTCGTCCGGATTCAGAACGACCCGGCCATTGGTGGTGACCGGTTTTCCGTCCGGGGTGACGATCCGGGTGGTAAAAAGCGGCATTGTATGGCCTTCCATGTACTGCCAGAGCGTGTTGGCAATGGAAAGTGCATCTATAATGCCGCTGATGCCAGATGAAAGGCAGTCGCGTTCGGCGAGAAATGTGAAATTAACCATAAATAATGTCCTATTTGACCTGGTTTAAGTCATTAATGTCCCTTTTTAAATTGTCTGTCAAGTTCTATAACTGTCAACAGTTCTTTTTTAATGACCCTCACAGGAGAAGAAGATGCAATACAGAATCGGCGCTTGTGACCTTGGGAAAGCAACGGCATCATTTGCCATTGCCACTAGAACCGAAAACGGCGGGATCACCCTGGAAGATGTTCAGACCATTGAGCATAACGGAAGGGTTCTGGACGTTTTTAAAACCTGGTATAAAGAGAATAACATTGCTGGCTGCCATAGCCTTGCGGCAACGGGCTTATATGCCGAGCGACTGGGACAGCCCGCGATTATCCTGCCGGAAGATACCTGCCAGGAAGCGCAGTTGGAGGCCGAGACCTCTTTCCCGGATACCATGAACTTGGTCAGCGTTGGTGCCAGTGGCTATCGTGTCCTCTCCCGTACCCTTTCCAAAACAGATGACAAGAAAAAAACCTATCTGTATCAGTTTCTTGAGAATGACAAATGCTCTTCAGGTACGGGTGAAAATCTTCAAAAACTGGTGAGCCGGTTTGGATATACCATTGAGCAGGCCGATGAAATGGCCGTATCTGCCCAAACCGAAATCGCGATCACGGCGAGGTGCTCTGTTTTTGCAAAGAGCGAGATGACCCATTATGCCAACCAGGGCAAATCCCGGGCAGAATTGTTCAAGGGTTATTTTGGGTCCATTGCAAGGAATGCAAGGGCGCTGCTGAAACGGAACCAGGCCCGGGGACCGGTCTATCTGATCGGGGGATGCACCCGGATGGAATCGTTTCTGGCGGCATTTAAAAATGACGCAGATACGGATGTTATTGTCCCTGAAAATCCGATGGCGTTTGAAGTCCTGGGTGCCGTAAGGATTGCAGCTGAGTTGTTCCAGGCGGGCCAGGTCACCCCTTTGCCCAAGGATCCGGAAGCGCTTATTTCTGAAGAAAACCTTAAATTTACCATTCTTCCCGCTGCCTCTGGGGCTGCAAAACACGTCACCATGATGCCGGAAGTCAAGCCTTCGCCGGACTGGCAGACCCGGCCCGCCGTCCTAGGCCTGGACCTTGGTTCCACCGGGGCCAAGGCGGTTTTAACCTGTATTGAAACCGGGGACCCGCTGCTGGATGTGTATGATCGAACAAAGGGCAACCCCGTGGATGCCTGCCGGAGACTGATCCAGTCCATCCTGGATCAGGGCCAACCCGATGTCCGGGGGATCGGGCTAACCGGGTCAGGCAGGGAGGCGGTTGCCATTCTTGCGGACACTGTTTTCAGCGATTCCGGCAACCGGAGCAGGGTATGTGTCCTCAATGAGATCGTGGCCCATACAACCGCGGCCATCCATATGGACCCGGACGCAGGAAAGGACATGTCCATCATTGAAATCGGCGGACAGGACGCTAAATATGTCCGGGTGAACAAGGGCAAAATCATCGAAAGCGATATGAACAAAGCCTGCAGCGCCGGAACCGGATCGTTCCTGGAAGAGCAGGCATTGTTTTATGATATCCATGAGATAGAAACCTTTATTGCCATGGCGGAAAACGCAAAACGGCCGCCGGACCTGGGGCAGATGTGCACGGTCTATATTGCCGAGGCAGGTTCCAAGGCACTCAAGGCAGGATTCACCCTTGAAGATGTGTTTTCAGGGTTTCAATATTCCGTGATCCGGAATTACCTGAACCGTGTCATGGGCCAGCGCACCCTTGGAAAGAAAATCTTTTTCCAGGGAAAACCGGCATCAAACGCCTCCCTGGCCTGGACCCTTGCCGCCATCACCGGCCGGGAAATCATTGTGCCGCCAAACCCGGGGGCCATGGGGGCCTTGGGTATCGGTCAATGCACCATTACTGAAAAAGGAGCCCCAGCATTACTGGATGCCCCACCCATGGACCTGTCACTCCTGCTGGCCGCCCAGATCACCGGGCGATCCGAGTTTACCTGCCGGGATTCAAGCTGCGGCACCCTCTGCCCCATTGAAAAGGTGACCATCTCCTTTAACGGCACAGAAAAAACAGCCATGGCCGGAGGCGCATGCCCCAAATATGAGCTGTCAAAAACAGGGGCGGACAAACTGCCCAAAGACGCCCCGGATCCATTTAAACAAAGGGACGCACTTGTCCAGTCATTTGAAAGCATCACCCCCGGGACCCCGGTGATGGGCATACCGGTCACCGGTGCCCTGGCAAGTCATATCCCCTGGCTGTCGACGTTTCTGCAAACCCTGGGCTTTTCAGTGAAGCTGTTACGGTCGGATGACACCTCCCTTGCCAAGGGTGAACAGCTCTGTAACAGCTTTGATTCCTGCGGTCCTGTTAAGGTGGCCCATGCCATTTGTGACAGCGACGTTCCCATTCTTTTTTTTCCAAAGATTATGGATTTCCCGGACAGGGACGGCCTTGGGGGCATGGCCTGTGTCACGGAGCAGGCCATGCCCGAGTTGATAGAGCAGTCATTAAAAGCCCGGGGCCGCAAGGTGGCGGTGGTCCGTCCCAGGCTGTACCTCCAGCAGGGACTGTCCAATCCCGGATTGGAAAACCAACTGCTCAAAGCCCTGGCACCCCATGGGGTTGATCAGGACCGGATCAAAAAAGCATTGATCAAAGCCGAACAAAGCCAGAAGGACTATAATACCGCATTGTTTGAAATGGGCAAGCAGGCCCTTGCCTATGCCGTTGAAACAAATATTGCCCCCATACTGGTCTGCGGCACCCTCCATGTTATCCACGATGTGGCAGCCAATTCCAAAATACCCACCATCATCCGCCAGAACGGCGCCATGGCCGTTCCCATGGACTGTTTTCCCATTCCTGCCGATACCCAGCCCATGGAGCGAATCTACTGGGGGGATGCCAACCGGTATTTGCGCGCCGCCGAAGCTGCATTGAAAATGGGAACCGTGTATCCGTTGATGCTCTCTTCCTTTGGGTGCGGCCCGGCCTCGTTTACCGAACAGATTTTTCAATCCCTGCTCCAGGGATATCCCCACACCATCCTTGAAAGTGACGGGCATGGGGGAACCGCAGGGTTTGTCACCCGGATTCAATCCTTTCTTCAATCCGTTAACCAGCATATGGGAGAGGCCGTAAAAGAGCAGCCTGAAAACGCATCCAACATACGGGCCTATATTGACAAGGGCAAATACGGTGGCCCATACATGGACCGGCAGGTTAAATATGTCTTTTTAAGCAGTGTTGAATATCTCGGCGAGTTGTTTGCGTCGGTTTATCAGTCCTATGGCTATGATGCCGTGGCAGCCCCTCCCACCAGCAAAGAAAACATTGCCCTGGGTAAAAGTGATTGCTCCGGAAAAGAGTGTCTTTCCTACCAGTTTGTCTGGGGCGCATTCAAAGAATACCTGATGAACAATCCCACCACCAAAGAAACACGGCTGCTTCAGATTTCAGGCAAAATGTGCCGGGGGGGAATGTTCGGCATCAAGGACAAGCTGTCCATCGATCGAATGGGAAATAATGACCAGGTGTCGGTGTCCGCCCTCAGGGTGGCCGGTGGACCTGCCATGACGGCCCGCTTGATTTCAGGACTCACCGCCCTGGATATTGTCCGCCAGCTCTATCTGTACCATCTGGCCGGAGAAGGGGTACCGGGAGCCTCTGAAGCCGCATATCGGAAATACTCAAACAAGATCCTTGACATTATCGGGTCTGAAGCCAAGTTTGGTGTCAAAGGCGCATGGACCAACACCCGGCATTGGAAAAGCCTAAAAAAAGCGGTGGCGGATGCCGCAACAGCGTATTTCAACATCAATGCCCAGGGGGATGCAACAAAGGAATACAAAACCGTATTCGTATCCGGCGATATTATGACAAAGGGCAATGATGTGGCCAATGCCGGTATCTTTAAAAGTTTATCAAAAAAAGGCATCCGAATTGTCGCTGAGCCCAATTGTGACTTTTTCGATTTTACTGCCCGGGCACACCCGGAGTTGATCTTCGGCAGCGGCAGTTCAAGAAAGCAGGACGGGATGTATATCTTTGGCATGGATCGAATACGGAACACCCTGTATAAAATTGCAAGCAAACAGCACCCATGGCTGCCACTGCCGGATATGAAGACGGTGCTGGAACGATCTTCAGAGATTATAGATCCGAAAACCGCCGGCGGATCAGGCTATGCCGTTGGAAGTGTCCTGCATTACTGGGATAAGCTGGATCTTGACGGTGTGATGATGACTTCCTGCTGGGGATGCGATAACAGCTTGATTGAAGAGAGCCTGCTTCGGCATCACAAGGAGATACCCTTTTACTTTTTCTACGATGATGGCGATCCCCTGGATGAAAGGCGGTTGAGCAGTTATTCCCACCGCCTCCACCGTAGTCGTCTGTAATCTTATAACGTTGCTTTTCAGCGGGCGCGATTTTTTGCGCCCGCTGAAAAACAATCGTCGACATACTTTTTAGTACTTCCCATTACGGGTTTTTAAAAAAGGGACTGCCATTGGACAGTAATTGCAATAATGACAATTCTTGTTAAAGATAGTCTGCAAGTTTATTTTGATATTCAGCATTTTCCCGTATTTCAGCAATGGTATCAAATATTTTTTCTGCCATGCCGGGATTTTTATCATAAAATTGATGGGAAAGCATAAAATAATACGGTTTCTCAACAATCAGCGGTTTCATTTTTTCTATATTTTCAGAGAATTCACTGTTCTTGGTCAAAAAATAATCACCGTTTGACTCAATTGCTGCCACAGCCTGCAGGCGCTTGCCCATTAATTTCTTAAAATCAATTTCAGTACTGGGGCTTTCATCCATTTTTAAACCCTTTGCTTTCAAGTCGTCAATAATGGAATACCCACGCGGTCCGCCAATCTTTCCGGTAAAAACACCATAATTTTTCCCTGTGAAGTCCAGCGGCGAACTTTTTAATCTATAAAATGCGTAGGAAGATGAGGAGTACCGCCTTGACACGTCAACCTGTCCATCCTTTTCCGGGTATTTGCCATATTTTTTTCTTTTCTCTTTATAACTTGCAGTGAACAGCCCGTCTGCTTTCCCGTCTGCTAATTCTTTCATGCAGCGTTTCCAGGGTAGCCGTTTGAGAACAATGGTCATCCCCAATTCTTTTTCCAGCATCCTGACGGCTTCTACGCCCATACCGGGTTTTTGATCCTCAACCTCAGTGGTGTTTCCCATTATGGTTGGGACGTCCTGTTTATTCTCACATACAAAAGTTATGGTTTGTGCCTGGGCAATACCTGTGAAAAGCAAGATCAGCATTACGGTTCTACAAAATACGTTCATTGGTTGACTCCTTTTATTATTTTTCTTCCATAATTTGGCGGCTAACGTTCCGTTTGTTAAGCAAAAAAAGGGCCATATGTTTTGGCGTCTCAACTTAAGATTTAATATCTCTCCTGGGGAATAAGAACGGGATACAGGCATAATTCGTTTTGCAACCGGGCTTCTCGAATAAACAGAATAACGGAAAATTTCAGATTTTCACCTAGGCTTTATCTATAATATAAAAAAATGGGGGGTGAATCCCTTTGGATACCTGAAGGTGTTTTAAGTTAAAAATCCTGAAAATGAGGACATTGTCCTGGGTTTCAAAACTTTCAGTCCTGGAAATCAGGACGACCCCTTGGCGGGCATGGATTGATCCGAAATTTATTGTTTTAAGAAGGCAAGTGGCATCAATTCCGCACATTTGTTTTAAGCGGAGGCCATACGGACAAGTCGGGAATCTCAACCTAGAGTCGTCGAGCACAAAGGTGAAATTGTTTGTACATTAGCCGTAACGTATTACAGTGTCAAGACCCGGAGGGCTATCACCAACAATAGGATTCCGGTCATCCGATCAATGCAGAGGGCGTGTTTCCGAAGCCTTTCAAGGAACCTTCTTTGAGAGAGCAGAACGGCCACCAGGCAAAACCAGGCGCCATCAATGAGGACAGCTGTCAATACCATCACAAGGCTGACTGTCCACCCCATATCCGGAGAGACAAACTGGCTGAACAAGGCCATAAAGAAGATCATCAGCTTGGGATTTAACAGGGAGATCATCAGTCCATCCCTTGCCGCTTCCAGAATCCCGGCGTTGTTGCCGTTGTTGCTCTCTGCTAATCCCCCCCCGCTGGAACGAAGGGCCTTGATTCCCAGCCAGGCAAGGTAGAAGGAGCCGCCCCAGGCCAACCCTTTTTCCAGGGAGGGTTCAAGGGCAAGAAGTGCCGCCAGTCCGGAGACGGTAAGCAATGCATAAAACCCGACCCCCAGACAGTGGGCCATTCCGCTGACCATGCCGTTACGCCGGGAGCCACGAACGGTGTGCCCCATGACAACAGCAAGGCTTGGACCGGGGGACACGGCCCCCAGAAAACAGAGACCGGCAATTGAAAGCCAGGACATAAAATCCATTAATTATTCCTTTATTCGACCATATACGCCCCGTCCCCATGGGGCAACAAAGCCTTAGGGGGAAAGCGCTGTAGATTATATTAAATGATTCCAACCCTTGGAACCATGGCATTTGTGGGCAAGCGTATCCTTGTTTAAGGCATAAGGGAAATTGATTCTTGAGATGGATTGTATGATTTGAAATCATACCCCTTGGGGCTTTGTGGCACAAAACCGGTTTTGTGTTGTCTAAGTGTTCGATATTTCAGCGTCTTAGTTTATATTTTTTTGTTCTGGCTTGTCCAGGTTCGGCGAGTAGGTGGAATTTATCAATGGTGGGAGCATTTGTTCCCGGAGCCAGCGATGGGCCGGATCATTGTGGTGAATTACATGCCACAGGAGAGAATACTGTTGAACGCCTGCACTCGGCAGCATTAAATTTTCTTCAATTCACCCTGGAGGTGTTTTTGAAATGCGGATTCGGTCATTGTCTGCATTTTGTCACGAAACCGGACACAGGCAATGGTGTTGTTGAGTTTCTTGTCCGTCACACGAATCGGGACAATGGAACCCTCATCGATCTGATCTTTTATCATGTGACCCACGGTGATGCCCAATCCCAGGTTTTCCTCAATCGCTGTAATAATTCCCTGGGAGCTGTCCACGGTAAAGCTGACATGGAGGGACTGGGGGACCCAGTCGAAATGCAGTCTGAACCAGCTGTGAAAAAGAGCAAGGTCTGTTTTGTAGGCGA
The DNA here is from genome assembly GCA_016342325.1 of Desulfobacterium sp. Taxonomy (GTDB): domain Bacteria; phylum Desulfobacterota; class Desulfobacteria; order Desulfobacterales; family Desulfobacteraceae; genus Desulforapulum. The sequence goes on along the minus strand of JAEINR010000118.1, from coordinate 7,230 downwards.
TATATTTTTGATTGATAAGGCCTTTGACATTCAATGTTTCAATTTCCTGCTCGTAATAGGTCCGTGAACAGGCCAGGACAAACTCTTCTTTCATCACCGGCTCGATGGTAAACGCAGCATCTTTTCCCAGGGTATCGGTGAATATCGGCAAAATATCAATATAGGCAAAATCCAGGGCCCCTTCTGAGACCATGGAAAACAGCACCGTTGGATCCGCAAGTTCAAGTTCCAGGGAAACGTTTGGATATCGATTGTGAAAGGAGGCGAATATGCCGGGAATATAGGTTCTGCCAAACTCAGTGGGAGCCCCCATGCGCAGGAGCCCTGAAGGCGTTTCTATTGTTTCATGGATTTTGCGAACCCCTTCTTCCAGGTCCACCATAAAATTTTTTACAATCTTGTACAACCGTGTCCCGGCTGATGTGGGTACCAGGCGCCGCTTCACCCTTGTAAACAATGACGCCTGCATCTCCTCCTCAAGTTTTTTTAAATGCTGGCTCACCCCCGACTGGGTGATATGCAATCGTTTGGCAGCTGCGGTGCTGCTCTGCTCGTTGAATATATAATAAAAAACTTTCAGCCGATTAAAATCCGGTATCATAAACACGCCTGCATAGAAAATGATGTTAGTTTCACTAATTAAGTTCAGTAAAAAGATTAATTATACTAATTATCATTTCAAGGATATCATGGCAATCAATAAAAGGTTCCGGTGGCGTTCATGGGCCGGTGCCCACCCTTAAAACCCTAACAGGCAGGAAGATTGAAAATTGAAGATAGGGATTATCGCCGCCATGGAGGAGGAACTTTCACGTTTGGTTGACAGCATCGGTCATTATCGTGAAATACAATTCGGACAATTTAAATATTACACCAGTGAGGTGGACGGTGTGGAAGTTGCCCTGTTTCTATGCGGGATCGGCAAGGTCAATGCATCCGTGGGCACCACCCTGCTCATCGATAAATTGAAACCCGATTGTCTGATCAATACAGGGGTTGCCGGCGGCGTCCAGGATAATATCCAGATTGGAGACATCGTGGTCTCATCTGAGGTGCGTCACCATGATGCCGATGCCACAGCGTTTGATTATGAATTCGGACAAATACCGAGCATGCCGCCGGCTTTTACTGCGGATGAAAGGCTTGTCACCATGGCCCGGCATGTCACCATGAACGACCCCACCGTTCGCATACACTACGGACCTGTGGTTTCTGGCGACTCGTTTATCCATGATGCAAACCAGGTTGAGAGAATTACCGAGCGGTTTCCCAGTACCATGGCCGTTGAAATGGAAGGGGCGGCCATTGCCCAGACAAGTTATTTGTTTGGCATTCCTTTTGTATTGATCCGGTCCATTTCCGATAGGGTTCAAGAGGATGGCAGCAGTACGACGTATACCCAGTGCATGGAACAGGCCGCAGAAAACTCCGTCGGAATGGTTCTCGGCATGATAGATAACCTCAGGGAGGAAAACACATGGAAAAGATAGCAAGCTTTACCATCGACCACACGAAATTAAAGCCGGGAATTTACATTTCCAGGAAAGACACGATCGGCAGTGAAACCGTCACAACATTGGATCTGCGAATGAAGGAGCCCAACCATGGGGTGGTGTTGACCCCTCCGGCGATTCATACCATGGAGCACATCGGTGCCACGTTTTTGCGGAACCATAAAATTTACAAAGAAAAAACCATCTATTTCGGTCCCATGGGGTGTTTGACGGGGTTTTACCTGTTGCTGAAGGGCGATTTTCAAGCCAGGGAGGTCGTGGCGGTCATCCAGGAGATGTTCAGTCATATGGCTACCTTTGAAGGCGATATTCCAGGGGCAAGCCCGGTTGAATGTGGAAATTACTCGCTCATGGATCTTGATCAGGCAAGGGCGGATGCCCGAACATACCTGGAAGAAACTGTGCAGAATATTGATGATACCCGCCTTATTTATCCTGAATAGGCAAGGGGGCATCCGGGTCGAACACGGTGTAATTCCTGGTGTCTTCGGCAAAGATGCCCCTATCCCCCCTCAAAAAAACAACAGGTTTAGGGAAAATATGGGTTGTAATTACGATTTTGCATAGAGAATCAGCTGGGTACAGCGAAAAAGTGCGATGGTTTTTCCTGACTGCCTATGGGTGACGACGGCGTCCCATACTTGGGTTGTTTTGCCACCATGGGTAAGCTTGGCTGTACAGTCAATGGTTCCATCCCTCGCGGTTCCAAGGTGGTTTGATTTTAATTCAATGGTTGTAAAACCGACGGCACCATCCGGAATGCTGGCAACGCAACCATAACCCGTTGTCGTATCGGCCAGTGAAACCACTGTACCGGCATGAAGAAAGCCATTGGGTGCCATGAGTGGTTTTTTAACGCGTAGCTCAGAACGGACTTCTGTATCGCCTACGTGGGTAATAACGATGCCCAGGTACCCCGGCAGGGTGTCGACGCTTAATTTGTTGAATTCCTCAGGTGTTTGCATAACGCTCCTCAAAGATGATGACACCCATTTATGGAAATAGCTTTTTGGCTGCGGAAAGTAAAAACTCATCCTGATAAAGTCCGGCAGCCAAAGACAAACCAACAGGTGCTCCGTTTACTGTAGTTAAAGGGATGGATATTTCTGGTAATCGGCCTATCCCTGCGAACGATGTGATATCCATGGTTCTATCATAGAAGTCTAATACACTGTCAAGATTGTTGAGAGACCCCTTTAATGGAGCAATTGTTGGTGTGGTTGGAAATACGAACAGGTCGCCTTGATTGGTAAAGTTAGAGATCCTATTAAAAATCTTTTCACATAGTAACAGCGCATCATTGAGTTCCGACCGCTTAAAATTACGAATGTTTTCATATGCAGCTGAAAAGCTGGGACTTTTTTCAGGATCGAAAGTCTCAATCCATCCCCCAACCGTATTCATAAACTCAGCCGTTTGCAAAACTCTTAAAGCCTGCCTATTACAAACGCTGAGATCAATATCTTTACCAGCTATTTCACTTAGGGTGATCGAAGTTATTGCTATACCATCAATTTCAAACAAGTGTGAAATCCTGCCCCTAATAGCGTCATTAACTGCTGTATCTGCAATAGAAAAAGCATCTTCCAGTATATAAATATTGCGTATTTTGGGTGGTTCTAAATCTTCGCTACGGAGTAAGGTTCGCATGACTTTATCAAGTATCTTGATGTCATTTGAAAAAGCGCCAACGGTACTTACACTTGGCATGAAAGGCAGAACCCCTGCTTCAGAAATGCGGTGTAGTGTCGGTCTCATGCCCCATATACCACATAGGCTGGCTGGTACTCTAATAGAACCAGCTGAATCAGTCCCAACTGAAAAATCGACCAAACCACAGGCAACTGCCGATGCTGAGCCGCTGGATGAACCACCAGGCACCCGATCAGGGGCTTTAGGGTTTATTGGCGTGCCGAAGAAATGACTCTCACCATCTAAACTGTATGTATACTCGTCAGCAATCGTCTTGCCCGTACAAGTTGCGCCGGCACTCAATAGTTGCTCAACGCAAAGCGCATTGTAAACTGCAGCTTTATGGGCAGAGCCCCATGGCTTACTGCCGTACGAGGTCTTATGGCCTTCTATATCAATGTTGTCTTTGACTGCAAAAGTAAATCCATCCAAGGGTCCATTTTTATATGGCTTCAAGGTGAAACTTTCAACAAATGCACCTGATGATGCAAAACTGTAGGCATTCTGAACCATTTTATTCCTTAATCTAACTGTTTTAGACCTGTAATTACCTCTATCAATAAGGTCAGCTTTTTTTCAGTATATCTCTATTGTCGGAGAACACTCTTCCGCTATCAAATATGACATGATTTGACAATCAATTTTTCAAGACTTCATTCTGTATGAAAAACAGAAAATGGGCTATTTTCATCATGGGCCTCACTAGTTCGGTCTTGCCCTGAAAATTCTAAGAAAGGGTTCTTCGGGGGGGCATGGCCTAGGGAGCCACGCCGGGAAGGGATTAAAGCAAAAACGCCTTCCGTAATCCCCAGGGGGATCGGAAGGCGTTTTTGTTAATGGTTATTTAGATGCTGAAAGTGTTGGCGCTTTGCCAGCGGTGAGTTGGGTTTTTTCTTTAAGCAGTGCCATGACCAGGGAGATAATGCACAGGAAAATGATGATGATGAACGGAACCGAGCCGATGATGGTGGCGGCCTTGAGTCCGTTGAGCCCGCCTGAATAGGAGAACCCGATGGTCAGGATGCCGAGGAGGGATCCCCAGACCACGGTGAGTCGGGTGCCGGCCTTGGCATCGGAAGAATCCTTGCCCTGGGTGCACAGCCGGGCCATGACATAGGTGGCGGAGTCGGCGGAGGTGATCACAAATGAGGTGGCCAGGAGAACGCCGACAATGGACATGAATACGGACAGGGGCATGTGACTCAGGGTCTCATACAGGGAGAGTTCCAGGGCGACCTTGCCGATGGCGGTGCCTTGGTAAAGATCCATGTAAACGCCGGTGCCGCCGATTACCGTTGAAAAGAGAAAAGAAAACACCGGGGGGGCGATCAGGACCATGAATACGAACTCACGGATGGTGCGGCCCTTGGAGATCCGGGCGATGAATCCGCCGACAAAGGGGGCCCATGCGATCCAGAATGCCCAGTAGAAAACGGTCCAGCCCCGGGTCCAGCCTTCGTTGTCAAACAATACCGTGGAAAAGGAGAGGCTGGGAAGATCCCTGAGATAAGATCCCACCGTGACTGCGAAATTTTTAAACAGGAATGCCGTGGGACCGCACACCAAGAAGAAGAGGAATAAAATGAGCATGAGGACGACATTCAGGTTGGACAGTAACTTGATGCCTTTGCCGATGCCGGTGATGGCGGAGATCACAAAGCTGATCGTAATAAAGGTGATCACAATGGCCACTGCGCCGGTTGAGTTCTCAAACCCGAACAGGTAGGAAAGGCCGCCGGTCATCTGCATGGCGCCGGTACCCAGGCCCGTGACCACGCCGAACAGGGTCGCCCATACGGCAAAGGTGTCCACGATTTTGCCGAACAGACCGTTGCAGGCCTTTTCTCCGAAAATGGGAACCAGGCAGCCGGATACCAGGGAGCCCCGGCCTTTACGGAAGTTGAAATAGGCAAGGCAAAGCCCCACGATGGCATAGATGCCCCAGGCATGGAATCCCCAGTGGAAGAAATAGATCTCCTGGGCCAGGTTGGCGGCTTCGGCTGTGCCGGCCTCTCCCATGGGGGGATTGGCCATGTGGCTCATGGGCTCGGCAATGGACCAGAATAACAAGCCGATGCCCATACCGGCTGAAAACAGCATGGAAAACCAGCTTGCCGTGGAGAATTCTGGTTCATCGTCATCCTTACCGAGTTTGATCTTTCCATAGGGGGAAAGGCCTAGGACAAGGCAGAAAATCAAGAACCCGGTTACCCCCAGAAGATAGGTGGACTGCATGTAGTGGCAGATGCTGCCGACCATGGCGTTACTGACTTTTGCAAGCCGTTCGGGCATGAACAGTCCCATGACGACGAAAGGGACGGTCAAAGCAATGGTCAGGTTAAAGACCATGGGGTCGATTTCTTTACCGAATAAGCGTTTCAGCCTGCTGTTGTTCTCGTTTTGCATCTTACTCTCCGTTTCTGGTTATGGGTTTGTTTTCTTGTTTACATAGGCCATGAGATCCCGTTCAACCGCCGGATCCATATCCGGTTTGACATAGGCCCCAAGCCGTTCTTTTACATGGTCGGACGCCCGGCCGGTGATATCTCCCTTTTGTTTGGCTTCCCAGTCTTCATAGGTGCCTTTGAGGGACAGCCGGGCCGGGAAAAAGGCGGTGCGGCATTGCTTGGCGGTTTCCGGCTGCATCATATAACTGCCGCCGATGCCCACCCGCTCAATGAGATCCGTATTGATGCTCTCCTCGGTCACCTCAAGGGGGGTGACCGCTTTTTTGACCATGCCGCAGACCTCTTCGTCAATGACGAATTTTTCAAAGCTGACGCCGGCATAGGCGCCCAGAATGCCGCAGGATTGATGGATGAAATGGGCGCCGGAGAACACCGGGGCGGCCATGAGCAGGGCCGACTCGATACCGGACTGGGCATTGATGGAATAGGAATCGGTGAGGTTGCCGCCGTAACGGCAGGGAAGGCCGTAATACTCCGCCATCTGGGTCGCAATGGCGACCAGCTGAAGGGATTCGGGGCCGCCCAGGTTTACGCCGCCGGTGCGCATGTCCGAGGCACAGGAGGTGCCGCCGCAGACACAGGGAACACCGGGATTGATCAGCTGGGCCAGAACAATGCCCGAAAGACTTTCCGCCATTTCCAGGGCGGCGGTGCTTGGAATGTCGATGGGACCGGTAATGCCTGCCAGCACCATGGAGGAGATCAGAAGGGCCTGGCCCATTCTGGCAAATTCCATGAGGCCCCCCAGGGTGTCGTCACCATAGGCCAGGGGAGACAGGGGGTTGACCGAGACAATGGAAACCGGATGATCCAGGTCGATGGGGTCCCGGCCCCAGACGATTGAGGCCATGTCCGCCATCTCCTGTCCGTTTTCCCGTGTACAGGGGTTGGACACCAGGGGCCTGTCCGTGAGGGTAAAGCAGGCCGCCAGCATCCGGGTGGCGGCTTCTCCAGGTGAAAATTCAGCAGGGATGGCCATGGAGCCAGCCACCATATCCAGGTAGGGAGAGGTCTGGACCAGCTTGCAGAAGTTTTCGTGATCTGTGAGCGTGCCGGTTCGTCGGGTGCCGTCGGCATCAATTATAAAGGGTGCTGCCCACCCCGGGCCAAAGGCAAAATGGTCACCGCCCAGGCGGATGGATTTTTCAGGATTTCTGGCCTGGATGGTGAATTCCGAGGGGACGGTTTTTAAAGCGTTGAGCACCTGGTCTTCTTCAAAAAATACTTTGTCGCCATCGATCTTGAACCCGTGGCGTTTGAAAATCTCAACGGCTTCAGGTTCCTTAAAGGAGACACCCACCCTGTTCAAAATGCGCATGCTCGCATTATGAATGGTTTGTAGTTGCTCCTTTTTTAGTGGCTGCAGTCTATTTCCCATGGGAGATCCTTCTTTTTTTGGGGTTACCCGACCCGGGGTCTATACCCCGTTGTCGAAAATTCATAATCCTAGTATAGCAAGCGGTGTGCCATGGGTCGGGCGGTGTAAATATTCGGCTTAGTCATTCAGAATTTATTTTTTCAACAACACCCTAAATTTTTTGTTGAGAGGATACATC
>JAEINR010000117.1 GCA_016342325.1 Desulfobacterium sp. | reverse complement strand
GTATGAACCGGAGTTCGGCCCCGGACGATGAAAACCAGGCCCCAGGGCAACACCTCCCTGAAACCCATGGAGGTGTTGCCCCTGACCCTTTTTCTGATCCTGGTCAGAACAATGGACACCACGGTTCCCCAAACGAAGTGGTTCCCTTTATCGGCCTGTTTACCAGCCAGGCAGTGCTGCAATCCCGATTATCCAAACAGGAGAATTGACCATGGACCAGACCCAACCGGATCCCTTTCTTGAAAAACGTGTCAAAACCTATGATCAGTGGCTTGAAAGGGGTGAGATCTCGTTTTCGTCCAGGGTGATCCCCGTGTCGGAATCCATTGAAGCCAAAAAATGGGTCCTGCCCACGGACAGGGCAATGGAGATCGTCAACAGCGCCACCTCCATCGCTCTCCAGCCGTGTGAATGCAGGAGCCATTACCAACGCTGCGACCATCCCCTTGACACCTGCCTGCTCTTTGACCAGGTGGGAGACCGGCTGATTGCCAAGGGCCAGGCGCGCCAGATCACCCCAATAGAGGCGGCCGAGGTCCTGAAAAAAGCCAACAAAAGCGGCCTTGTTCACCTGACCCTCTACATGCCCGACCATAAGATTTTCGCCCTGTGCAGCTGCTGTTCCTGCTGCTGCCACGACCTTCAGATCGTCAAACAATACCACAGAAAAGAGTTGATGATGCGTTCCGACTTTGTTCCGGTCACGGACAAGGAGGCGTGTATCCACTGCGGAGCGTGCGTTGACCGGTGTGTGGTCGCAGCCCGGCAGATCACCAATGACGAACTGGAATTTGATGCAGACCGCTGCCTGGGGTGCGGGCTCTGCGTCACCCCCTGCCCCGTGGACGCCGTCACCATGGTGGCCCACAAACAGGAGTAGCCAGGGTCAGTCCGAAATATCGGCCCACCAGACGTTCATGCTTTCAAGGGCCCCTGCGATATGGGTGTTGTTCACAAGCATGCCCCCATAACGATAGCCGGCCCGGGCAAAAACGATGTTCATACCGTAGGAGGTGGCCCGGGCAATGGTGTAGGCAGTTCGAATCCCCAGGGCGCCAACCGCCTGGCCCATGGTGGAAAGCAACACATCGGAAATCCCCCGGCCCCGCATGTGGGGAAGGGTCGCAAAATCGGTCATCTCCGCACTCAATGATGCCATGTCCACCTCGGCCGCAGAAAGGGCGACCAGGTCCCGGCCTTCAAAAACGCCGAAATAGCGCACATGGGAGGCCATGGTTTCTTTAATGAAACCGGGATCCATGATGGGAAAGGGGTAGGAGGCAAACACCCGGCCATACAACCGGGCCATGGTCCCGGCCTGGCCCGGTTCCATGGGCCTGACCCGGAACCGGCTGTCAACCGCCCCACGGGCTCCGGCCCTGGACAAAGCTACTGCACGCACCTGGTCAAGAAGTCCACCGTTCTCGACCCTGGCCCGGTCGGATGTGAAAAATTTCCCCATGAACAGGCCCTCCCCATGGCCGTTGAACAGGCCTGGCACCCGTGCTTCCACAGCATAACCGCCCTTGAGGAATTCTTCCTCCATGGGTGCCGGAACCTTGGCAAAAATCTTGGAATACCCCTTTTCCCGGGCCAGGGTGTCCAGGCGGCCAACCATTTGGCCCCGGTCCTGGGGACAAAGTTTCATCAGGTAGACGCGGTCACTACATTTTCCGTGCTGGACAGTGGAACCGCCCAGGGTCTCCATGGAATCGGGTGTCATCGTTCTTGTTTTCTCCCTTTTGATCAAGCCATGGCGGGCCCACTGGCCAGGCAACGCTTCAGATCGTCCGTTCATGGCATGGATATTCCCGCACATGCAAGGGATTATCATTACCCTGGATTGCCGGGCCTAGCAACCCTTTTACGGACACAGTTTTTGCCCATTGCGATTGTGCCCATCTCAAAACCGACACGCAAAAAACTGTACCCTTCATCAAACCATGGAACTGTGTCTTGTTATTTCCAGTAAATCCTGTAGATTACCTCCATGGAATCGCATTCAACACCCCAGTCCCGTCCAATGCCCCTTTATGAAACCGTGGCATCAAAGATCGTTGACCTTGTGGAGAAGGGCACCTTCAATCCAGGGGAGCGGGTCCCCTCCATCAGACGCCTGAGCCAACAGTTCAAGGTGAGCGTCAATACGGTCAAGACCGCCTACGCCTTTCTTGAGGACAGACGGGTGATCCAGGCAAGACCCCAGTCCGGATACTATGTCTGCCCACGGCTTCCGGAACCGCCCAGGGAGCCCGAGATCACGACCCCTGAGTTTGATCCGGCCATCATAAACTCAAGCGATCTTGTGCTCCGCATCATGGGGGATGTGATGGCACCGGATCTTGTGCAGTTCGGGGCGGCCATCCCAGACCCCTCCCTTGTGCCCACCCGGAAACTCAACCGCATGCTTTCATCCGCGGTCCGGCGCTTCCCCCAGGAGAGCACGGCCTATGCCATGCCCCCGGGCAATATTCGCCTGCGCACCCAGATCGCCAAACAGATGATGAAAGCCGGCTGCACCCTTCACCCGGATGAAATCATCATCACCAACGGCGCTTCCGAGGCGGTTTTCCTGGCCCTCAGGGCCATATGCAAGCCCGGGGACACCCTGGTCATCGGTGCCCCCCTCTACTTCACGTTTCTCCAGGTCATCCGGGACCTGGGGCTGAAGGTGCTGGAGATTCCCATGTCCCCCACCCACGGCATCAACCTTGAAGCCTTGGAAAGCGCCCTTGACCAGCACCGGGTGCAGGCCTGCCTGATCATCCCCAATTTCAACAACCCCCTGGGTTTTTGCATGGACGATGACAGGAAGAAGCGGCTTCTTGGGTTAATGAAGCGCCACGACATTCCCGTGATTGAGGACGATATCAACGGCGACCTCTCCTTTTCCGACACCCGGCCCTCGGTGATCAAGTCCTGGGACAACGATGGTGATGTGATCCTCTGCTCCTCCTTCTCAAAGACCCTGGCCCCGGGATACCGAGTGGGCTGGATCGCGCCGGGCCGGTACTTCGACAGCATCCGGCACCAGAAACTCATTATCAACATCGCAACCCCCACCCCGACCCAGCTGGCCGTTGCCGAGTTTCTCGTCAGCGGCGGGTATGAACATCACCTGCGGTCCATCAGAAAGATCTATGGAAAAAGGATTGTTCAAATGGCCGATGGCGTGGGCCGGCACTTCCCTTCCGGTACCCGGGTCACCCGACCCGAAGGCGGATTTGCCCTGTGGGTGGAGATGCCCGAAAATGTAGACAGCATCACCCTCTACAGCCTGGCACTGAAAAAGGGCATCACCGTGGCACCGGGCAAGATATTTTCAACCACCGACCACTTCAACCACTGCATCCGGCTCAACGCGGCATTCTGGTCCGACAAAACCCGCTGGGCTGTTAAAACCCTGGGCAAGATCGCTTGCCGACTTTCCAACACCCGTTAAAAAACAACCCAACGATCCACTAAGAGGAAACCGATTATGGAAAATCTGATATTCTACACCCTTACCGTATTGATCTGGGGCTCCACCTGGCTTGCCATCAAATTCCAGCTGGGCACCGTGGATCCGTTGATATCCGTGGTCTACCGCTTCAGCCTTGCCGCAGCCCTCCTCATGGCCTGGTGCGTCATCAACCGCCTTAAAATGCGTTTCAGCCCCAGGGACCATGCCTTCATGCTCCTCCAGGGCGCCCTCCTGTTCGGGCTCAATTACTGGCTCTTTTACGTGGCAGAACTCCATCTCACCAGCGGTCTTGCCGCGGTGATCTTTTCCACCATCGTGGTCATGAACATGGTCAACGCCAACCTTTTTCTCAAGACACCCTTTGATCCCAAGGTGGTTGCGGGGGGCGCCCTGGGACTTGTGGGCATCCTCTTCGTGTTCAAACCCGAGCTTGCCTCTTTCCATTTCGGGGACAATGGCATGAAGGGCATGGTGCTGTGCCTGGTGGCCACCTATTCGGCCTCCCTTGGCAATATCATCTCGGCACGGAACCAGAAACAGGGGCTGCCCATCATACAGACCAACGCCTATGGCATGGCCTATGGCACGATCCTGATGCTGATGGTGGCCCTGGTCACCGGCAAAGAGTTTGAGCTGGTCCTGTCCACCCCCTATGTCACCGCCCTTGTCTACCTTGCCGTGTTCGGCTCCATCGTGGCCTTTGGCTGCTATCTGTCACTTGTCGGCCGCATCGGTGCAGACCGTGCCGCCTATGCCACCCTGCTCTTTCCCATTGTGGCCCTTTTGATCTCAACCATCTGGGAGAACTACCATTGGACCGGCGAGGCCGTCATCGGGGTGACCTTGATTCTTTTGGGCAACCTGCTCATGGTGAAAAAAAGCCCCGGTCCGGCCCTACGGGTAAAGGAGTCAGGTCTACACTCTTGACAAGAGATAAGGGGTCAGGCCGCAACCACTATCAGTGGAAGTAATGGTCGTGGACCCTGTCGGAAAAGGCCTCAAAGGCTTCAAAAGCCTCCTTGTCCAGGGAGGCGGAGTAAAGGTTCACCACAAGATCGTGGGAGATGTAGTCTTCGCAGATCTCCATGAACCCCTGATCCCGGGTCCAGGTCACCTTGCTGTTCTCTCCCCTGGAAACAATGCCGGAGATGGTGTGGGTGCTGTCAATGATGATGGACATGTATCGCTCTTTTTTCTCAGCAAGATACCGATCCATCCGCCGATGGGGCACCAGATCCGTGTAGCGGTTGTTGCTCCCGAAATAGATGCCCCTAAGGCAAACGCCCCGTTCAAGGGCCTGGTCCAGCGCAGGATAGAGTTCCTTGATCTCCTCCTCCCACACGGACATGGCGATCCTTTTTTCGGCACCCTCGATGAGTTGTTTCAAGAAACCGATGATGTGCTTGCGCCCCCGGATCACCACCAGCCTGTCATCCTTCTTCTTGGCCTTGTAAAGCCGAGTGGTATGTTCGGAGAGGTTGGAGAAGACCTCGCTGTAGCTCGCCTTGAGGGTGTTGATAAAAGTATCGGGCTCCACGGGATAATAAAGCTTGTTCTTCTCCTCTTCCTGCTCCAGGACCATCTCTTTGGCCATCAGGTTTTTCAAGACCTCATAGATCCTGGATCTCGGTATGCCGGAAACTTTGCTCAAGGCATACCCGTTCAAGGGGAACTCCGCAAGCAGGGCAAGATAAGCCTTACACTCATATTCGGAAAACCCCAGTCGTTTCATGTCGTCCATGACGATAACAGACGTATCCATTTATACTCCTTTTCAGATATTGACCAACAGCACGCAATAGGTGACCGCCACAGATCCCAGGACCGGCACGATGATTCCGCCCCGGAACAGACCGTAGGCAACGGTGAATCCCATGCCGGCAACGGCGGCAAAGGGAAAATCCGGGGTGGCCTGGAACGCACCCGGGACGATCAGGGCCCCCAGGGCGGCCAGGGGAATGCATTTCAAAAACGCATCCATACGCTGGGGAATCCTGCGATTACCAAGAAAGAGCAAAGGGATCAGCCTCGGCAGATAAGTTACTGCCGCCATTCCCAATATCAAGGGTATCAATGTTTTCATAATCGTTCTTCCTCTTTTTCAAAGGTCATGAAAAAACTGCCCATGGATGCCACGACAACGATGCAGACAATGATGGTCCACCCCTTGGGCAGAATATCCAGGTGGACCAACCAGGTGTTGAGCACTCCCGAAGAGATGGCCAGGATTAATGCCCGGCCAGAGGCCTTGACCTCGGGGAGCAGGATGGCAAGGAGCAAGGCATAGAGGGCCACGCCCATGCTCTTTGAGAGGATCTCCGGTAAAAAGCCTCCCAGGATGAAACCGGCCACGCTGCCGCCCACCCATGCCGAATAGGCGCACAGCTCCACCAGAAACACATGGGTCTTGGAAAGCGCTCCTTTGGTAAAAGAGAGCACGGAAAACACCTCGTCCGTGACACCGAAGGCCATGGGAAAGAGGTATCGCTTCGGCACCTCCCCCAGCCGGGTGGAAAGGCTTGCGCTCATCAAAAAGTGGCGAAAATTAACAAGCAAAGTGGTCAGCACAATGCCCCCCGGTCCCATGCCCGTGGCCAGAAGGTTCAAGGCAATGAACTGGCTTGCCCCGGCAAACACCACGGCGGAAAAGAGAAAACACTCCAAAAGCGTTATGTCGCAGGCCTTGGCCAGTATCCCGAAGGCAACAGCCGCAGGCACATACCCGATAAAAATCGGGAACCCAGCCTTTAAAGATGCCCCTATTTTCTGTTTCATCTTGCTTTCTCCCCTGTTTGGTTTTAGTTAGTGACTATTATAGTAACTACTATAATTCTGTCAAGGGGAATGGGGTCAGGCCTAGCGTATTGTCCTTATTCCCAACCTGGGGCCGTGAAATCGATCAAGGGTGTAGACCTGCCCCCTTCAATCTGCTATCTTGTGGCCTTTTACCGGCGGGAGAACCGATGCATCACACCGTTAGATCAAACATCCTCCGACTCTATATCATCAAGCTCTCCAAGTGGCTGATGCTGACCATGCCCATCGTGTTCCTGTTTTACCGGGAGAACGGTCTTGCCACCCATGACCTCTTCCTGCTCAAGGCAGTGTATTCGGCAGCCATTGTTTGTCTGGAAATTCCCTCCGGCTATTTCGGAGATATCTGGGGAAGAAAACGCTCCCTGGTGCTGGGCAGCGTCCTGGGCTTTATCGGATTCTCACTTTACTGCGTTTCCACGGGGTTCTGGGGATTCCTGGTCTGTGAAATCATCCTCGGCATCGGCCAGAGTTTCATATCCGGCTCCGACTCCGCCATGCTCTATGACACCCTCCAGGAAGCAAAAGAAGAAAAGGAATACCTGAAAATAGAAGGGCGGTTGATCTCTGCTGGCAACTTTGCCGAAGCCATTGCCGCTCCCATCGGCGTTCTCATTGCCGTCATCAGCCTTCGCAGCACCTTCTTCTTCCAAGCGGCAGTGGCATTTACCGCCATCCCGGCTGCCCTGACCCTGTTCGAACCCAAACGCAGGGAAATGACCGGCACCACCAGTTTTAAACAGATCCTCAGGATCGTGCGATATGCTTTGTTCGAGAACCAGGGACTCCAGGCGACCATTGTCTATTCATCCATCATCGGCACGGCCACACTGACCATGGCCTGGTTTGTCCAGCCCTATTTCGTCCTTCTGGCACTGCCCCTGGCCTTCTACGGCATCTTCATCCCCCTGTTAAACCTGACCGCCGGCGTCACATCCATGCACGCCTACAAGATTGAAAAAAAGTTTGGCCGGGAAAACACCATCCTGTTCATCGCCATCAGCATTGCCTCGGGCTATCTTACTTTAGGGCTGTTCAACACCCTGGGGGCGCTGTTCTTTCTCTTTCTCTTCTACATCGTCAGGGGCATTGCCACGCCGATCCTGAAAAACCACATCAACGAGATCACCCCTTCGGAGATCAGGGCCACAGTGCTCTCCATCAGGAGCCTCATCATCCGGCTCGCCTTTGTCATCCTGGGTCCCTTCCTGGGCTGGTTGGCCGACCGGGCCGGGTTACCGTCCACTCTTGTTGCCGGAGGAGGTATTTTCCTGGTGACAGGCGTTTTGGCCGCTTTTTTTCTCATCAACGCCTTCCGGGATCATGCATACTTGCCTGGTGAAGAACAATCAGACCCAAGCCGGTAGACCCGACCCGATTTTTTTAGAAGCAAAAATCTGTCAAGGGTGTAGACCTGACCCCATCTTTTTAACCACGTCTGCGTAGGGAATGGTGCCGCCAAAGATGTCCAGGGCGCTTCCGATGGTCAGATCCACCCGGCCCTTGCCAAGCACGTTGACTGTATCAAGGTCGGCCATGGTGCTGACCCCACCGGCATAGGTCACAGGGATGGTGGCGTGGTTCCCCAGGATCTCCACAAGTTCTGTTTGAATACCCTGCATCTTTCCCTCCACATCCACGCCATGGACAAGGAATTCATCGCAGAATCCGGACAATTTTGACAAGATTTCAGGGGTGACGGCCACATCGGTGAAGGTCTGCCACCGGTCTGTCACGATCCAGAAGGTATCCCCTTTTTTTCTACAGCTCAGATCCAGCACCAGCCGCTCCTTTCCCACGGTGGCAACCAGGGTGTTGAGCCGGTCCATGTCGATTCTGCCCCCTGAAAACACATAGGAGGTGACGATCACATGGCTTGCACCGGCATCAAGGTAGGAAAGGGCGTTGTCCGGGGTAATGCCGCCCCCCACCTGGAGCCCGCCCGGATAGGCGGTTACGGCATCGATCACGGCATCATGGTTGCCCGGTCCAAGGGCGATCACATGGCCCCCGGTCAGGTGATCCTGTTGATAGATCTTGGCAAAATCCCGGGAAGATCGCATGCTTTCGAAATTGGTGACAGGGGCTTTATCCCCCTGATCCGTGAGTGTTCCCCCGACGATCTGAACCACCTTGCCGTTGCGCAAATCAATACACGGCCTGAACTTCATACCTTGTTCCCCCTTGCTGGAATTCCTTAAAATAACCGGCATGGCCGGAGCATGGTACTTGCGCTTCGGCCACAACGAAAAATAAAACGCCACTCAACACATCGTTTTGACCGGAGTTTCATATAAACTCTTAACCTGGACAAGCCAGAACCCAAAAAACCTTCTGATTCCCTTGTCAAAATAACACAAGAATCAGAGATAAGACGCGAATGTCAATTCCCTGGCACCCTATCGAAAACCCTTTTCCGATTCAATCATTATTTGCCATGGAAATTGGTTTTAAGGGAATATCCATTGACACGTCAAGGTAAAAATCGAATACTCTCCCCCATGACCTGTCCCCCGGATTTCAAGGGAGAATAGGGGCGGCTGGCACCATCGAACCCAAAGGAAAATCTAACACAAAGCACGGCTCACCCCTTTAACCCCAGGAGCATCCAATGAAGATTGAAACCGTTTCCATCCCCGTCAACCCAGACGAATCCGTCTCCGGCATCCTTGCCGCACCCGACACCCTGAACCACAACAGCACCACCGCCCTTGTCTTTGCCCACGGCATGGCAAACGACATGAACCATCCCTCCATCGCGGGGGTAGCAGAGGGTCTTGCCACGCTTGGCTTTATCACCCTGAGGTTCAATTTCCCCTACCGTGAAAAGAAAAGAAAATCCGCCGATCCCGAGCCCAAGCTGATCAACGCCTGGCAGAGCGCCATCACCTTTCTCCGGGAGAGACCCGATCATGCCTTCGACACCCTGGTGGCCGTGGGTAAATCCCTGGGGGGCAGGATCGCCTCCAAGGCGGTGGCAAGCGGTGCCATCACACCGGATCGACTCATGTTCCTCGGCTACCCCCTCCACGCCCCGGGCAGGAAAGAGAAGCTCCAGGACGCCCACCTCTACAATATCACCGTTCCCATGCTTTTTTTCGAAGGCACAAGGGACCCGTTCTGCGATCTTGCCCTGTTGGCAGGCGTTTTTGACAAGCTCACCTGCCCCCGGGACCTTGAAATCATCGAGAACGGCGACCACTCCTTTAACCTGCCCAAGTCAGATCCGCGAGAAGAGGCGGCGGTGCACCATCAAGTCGTAGAAAAATGTCAGGCGTGGCTCCAGCATTAGAAGGAAGTCATGGCGGTAAAAGGGGAGGGGGGAGATCTCCGGCGGGATAACGCACGAGACACAGAAATAAAAATCAGCCGCCCCGGTAAACGGAACGGCTGATTCCCAGGTTTAGGCCCAAAGGCGTCACCCGTGTCTATAAAAACTGATCGATGCCCGGGGCCTCATCTGATCCAGGTATTTCTTCAGGATCCCCTATTTCCAACATCTCACCATTTTTAGAAAAGGCCATTTGTGATAATAGATCATGCACCCATTTTCTGCCCATTGCGCCGGGCTGCTGATTTTCAGGCGTCTCCGTGGTCCCCTCAGAATCAAACAGGTTTCCCAGCGTAAGACCATCAAACAGATTCGTAACAAATGATGTCGGCTGCTCAAACAGATCGAGGATCGTGTGGTTCATCAGATCCCGCGCCATATCGGCAAAGCCGCCTAGGCTGTCAAACATCGGCTGGACCCCATCTCCGGGTGAAGCAAGCATGTTTCCACCATCCCCCTGCTCCTGGATAGCGGCAAAACTTGTTTTCTGACGATTCAAATCAAGGGCAAACCCTGTGAGTTCATCCTGGTCATACCCCAGCTCCATGGCCATCTCAAAAGCGGCCTGGAAATCCGAATCAAAAAAAGTCTGGGCAAGATCATTTATATTTCCCAGAAGTTCGGCAATTGCCCCCAGTTCGCCATCATCAAGATCGCCTTCAATGGAAAAATTCAGGCCGTCGGCCATGGCCCCCACGAACATATTGAAAATAGAACCGTCTCCTGTCTCCCCCCCTCCCATAAATGCGGATCTTGCGCTGCCGATCTCGATATTGACAAGATCACCATCCCGGGTGAACACCTGAAGACTCAGATTTCTTGTTTCACTCTCGCCTGCGACAAACCCATGGGAGAGCCCTACAGGTGCCGGCGCGTTTACATTTTGCCGTAACGATCTCAATCCATGGCGCATCAGAGAACGGGCCTTGTTCACGGGGACAAGGACAGCTTCTTCTTGCTTTTTTTCGCTCTTTTCAGGAACAGCCGAATTCCCACGGGCCTGGAGCTCAACCACGGTTTTCTGATAGCCAAGTTCAACCCGCTGTTCGATCATTTGAACAAGCCCTGGTTTGCCATCACCTGCCGGGGCTTCAACCGGGGCTTCAACCGGAGATTCAACCGCCTCCGGGGGGGGTGCCCCTGGAGCGGGTTCCGGCACGGTTCCCCCGGCATCCGTTACCGGGATTTCCGGTACTACCGGCGGATCGACCGCCACGGTACCTTCACCGGAAGAATCGCCTGCCAACCCGGCTTTGATACGGTTGAGAAGCTGCCCGGCAAAGGCAAATGGAGAATCCATGCTCCCATATCCGTGATCGATCATCCCCCCCATATCAAAAAGACCATCCATGGATTCTGCCAGGTTATTAAAAAAGGAATGAAGTGGAGAAGCGGCACCGTTACTGCCGATGCTGACGCTGTCGTAGCGAACCTCAACCTGTGAAGAATAGGAATAATTTCCAGACGAGTAATTGACCGATTGTGAATAGGATAGACTTTGGGACGTACTGGAAAAAGGTTTCTCTGACCGGTTCACCTTATTACCGGTTTTCACTGACTCTGCCTGTGGCCGGCTCCAAGACTGCCGCACACCATGATTAACATCACTTATCATAATGTCACCCCTTCGTAAGAAAAAGAACAATAAACATGCGCCCCTCAACCAAGCAATGGGAAAGGGTGGAAGAACCAACCAAGACTCGCATATAAGTTTCTTAGCTCTTATTTTCGCATTATTTTGGCAGGAGATCAGAAAACTTTTTTGGTCCTGGTTAGGAACACAGGCCAATAGAATCATTTTCATTCCAAGTCAGGGGCACTGTACCAGCAAATATCAGAAGGGAGAATAACGTTACCGCGAACCGAAAAGATAATACGCTAAATCAAGCTGTTACCAGTTATTATCGGCGAACAATAACAATTCTTAAGAAATGAATACAAAACAATGGACGACCGATGCCCCCCTGTCCCCCCATGGGGATTGGAAAGACTCCCATGGATCCGTCATGGAGAGGGGCGCTTGCCGAAAAAAACAAATTGACCTACCCCCGGCAACCTGTTTCCTGGTATGGTCAGGATCTTGGCTGGATAACGTTTACCCCCTTGGCAATGAATGGAGACCACCGTGCTCTACAAAAAACTGGCTCAACATCTGGACGGCCTTCCCGGCGGCTTCCCTCCCACGGAACGGGGGGTGGAGAGACAGATCCTGGAACTCCTCTTTTCATCAAAAGAGGCAGCCCTTGCCCGCTGTCTGACCCTGATATCGGAACCTGCCGCAACCATCGCATTCCGTTCAGGTCTGGCCCTTGAAGAAACGGAAACACGCCTGGAAACCATGGCCGCAAAGGGGCTCATTTTCCGGTCAAAACAGCCGGACAAACCGCCGGTTTACATGGCGGCCCAGTTTGTGGTGGGCATCTGGGAGCTCCAGGTGGGAAGGCTCACCCCGGAACTTGTCACCCTGATGAACGACTATATGCCGGATCTCATGGACCCAACGATCTGGAAAAAGAGTCCCCAGATGCGAACCATTCCCGTGGGACGAAGCATCGACACCACCCTTGAAGTCATGACCTATGAGCGGGCCGAAGCGCTGGTCAAAGCCAAACGCCACTTTGTGGTGGCGCCCTGCATCTGCAGAAAAGAGCAACAGATGCAGGCAGAGGGGTGTGACAAGCCCCTGGATGTCTGCCTCTCTTTTGGGGATGACGAAGATTTTTATATCAAAAACAATATTGGCCGCAGGGTCAGCTTAACAGAGGTCCTCGACATCCTCAAACAGGCGGACCGGGCAGGCCTGGTGCTCCAGCCGAGCAACGGCCGGGAGATCTCCTGGCTCTGCTGTTGCTGCGGCTGCTGCTGCGGGATCCTAAGAACCCTCAAGACCTATCCAACCCCCGGGGAGCTTGTCTCCTCTGCCTTCCAGGCCACGGCAACCCCTAGGCTATGCACAGGATGCGGTATCTGCGAAAAACGGTGCCCCATGGATGCCATTCAAATCAACGACAACCGTGCAATCCTCGATCCCGGCCGCTGCATCGGTTGCGGGCTCTGCGTCTCCACCTGTCCGACAAAGGCACTGTCCCTCACAAGAAAACCCACACGCCTTCAGCCCCATGTGCCAAAGGATATTATCTCGGCCTCGCTAAAACTGATGTGGCAACGGGGCAAGGTGGGTCCGGCAAATGTGTTCTCCCTGTTCGGCAGACCCTTCATGGACCGTTACCGTTCAAAACATCCCGGCAACCGACGCGACTGACCCCCAGACCCGGGCCACGAACCTGGACGCCTCTTTGAGGTAAAACCGTTTGACAATCCTGGTGAAAATCTGGTTTGATACCCTGTTTAACGTTGAAACGGAGCCGAGGTTGTCGGCTGTTAACTTTATAGAGCTGGAAAAGGACCACAAATGGACCAGATATCCCGAAAAGTCAACCAATGGATCGACAGCGGCAAAGACCCCAGAAGCGCCCACTGGCAGGGCGGGCTCGAGGCAATGCTCGATCTCTTCTCACCCCATGTGGAGCCCGGCAAACTTACTCCCGTGGGCCCCCTTGAAGAAGCGGACATTCATGTTTTCAAATTGGCCCTGGCAGCCGTTGATCTCAGCCCCAACCTGATCGCCGCCTTTTTGCCCCCCTCCATTGCAGGCGCCGTCATCCCCCCTGAATCAGCCAAAGAACTCCTGCGGATCGATGAAAAAGAGCCCTCCTACAAGATCATCGTTGCCCGACCCGGCAAGGAACTCAGGATCGTGTGCGCCGAAATTTCAGACAAGGCCACAAAACCCGGCGCCGATATTTTTGAGGCCGGAGCCCTCCTAGGGACCTATGATTTCCCCTCCCAGGAGGTGTGCCTGTCCGAGCTGACCAAACTCATCCAGGCCCATGCCTGGGAAAAGGGCACCTGGAGCCAGGAAACATACGAGCGATACACCTTCAATTGGTTTGAGCGGAGCATGGATCTCTCCCGGGGTGATCTTTTGGTGGAACAGAGCCACTCCTTTTTCCACAGCCCCACCCTGATAAAGAGCAACCGGGTGGATGCCCTGTTCCACCTCATCCATGGGATCCTGGCCAAACGCTTCAACGATCCCAAAGATCCCCTGGGCCTTGCCGCCGCATCCATAAAAACCACAACGGATCACACCCTTTGTTCAAAAAAATTGGAGGAACTTGCCGGCCAGGCAGTCCTGCAGTTTTTAAACCATATAAGACAGCTGGAGCTCATGAAGTTCGAAGAGTTGTCAAACGCTGAAAACGAGCAGTTTAAAAAAGAAACCTCAAGGACCATACTCAAGGTGGTTGACGCGCTCACCTGATGGGGAGGCTCCCATGAAAAAAGATACGCCGGGATACAGGGTAGGAATTTCGCCCCATGGCCTAAAGGTTATAGGCATCATCACCCTTGTCCCGGCGCTGTTTTTCCTGGCCGCCTGTGCCCACCTGCCCCTGGATTCACGGTATCCAGGGCCTGTCCCCCTGCCATTGGCCCTGGAGCAGGAATACAGCTATCCCGCCTACACCGGCCCCTATGATGAAAGGGTTCTCAAGGAAGAGAAGAACTTCGTGGTCAAAAGAATCGCGTTTTCCTCCACCCGGAATCTCATCCCGGCTGGCCCCATCGCCATTGATTACTACGATATCAGAAAAGAGGGAAAGCATCCGGTGATCATGGTGCTGCCCATCCTCGGGGGCGACAATGCCATTGCCAAGATCTTTGCCGCCTACTTTGCCGACAACGGCTATGCTGCAGTGATCGTCCATCGTCAAAACGAGTACAAAAAGATCAAGCACCTCAGCCGGGTGGACCCGGTGCTGCGCCAGATGGTTTTGGACCACCGCCAGGTGTTGGACTGGATGGAAACAAGAAAAGAGCTTGACCCTGAAAGAACCGGGGTGTTCGGCGTCAGCATGGGCGGGATCAAGGCGGCATTGGTGAGCGCCCTGGACAAGCGGATCAGCGCATCGGTCCTGGCCCTGGCAGGCGGAGACCTGCCCTATATCCTGACCCACTCCACCGAGCGGGGCGTCAAAAAGCGACGGCTCAAGTTCATGGCGGAGAACGCCCTTACCCCGGATCAATTTCATCAACAGCTTAAGACCACCATTGCCTGCGATCCCATGGCATATGCCGGCCACATCAACGCGGCCCAAAGCATGATGATCCTGGCCCTGTTTGACCGGGCCGTTCCCTTTAAAAAGGGCCAGGAACTCAAGGAAAAGATCGGGAACCCGGAAACCATATATCTTGTGTCCGGCCACTACTCGGCCATCCTCTACCTCTATTACGTCCGGTGGGCGGCCCTTAATTTTTTCAGGGAAAAACTGGTGCCCCAGGATTAATCCAGGGCCTTTTTAAAATCAAAATAGAACCACTTCTGGTTGCACGCCTTGCCTGCCTCGTCGTCCGGGTCGGAGGTGGTGGCATAGGAGGACCAGCTTTCAAGGGTTTCCGGCTTAAAAACCACGTTCTGGATGTTTCCTTTGAGGGAGACCTGTTTTGATATCTCCATGAGGGCGGGAGCATCAAGCGCACCATAACCGGCAGTCAATGCCTGGTACAACTTTTCTGATTCAGCCCCGGCATAGAGGGTGTCGTCCATGGCCGGAAAGAGATCGCCGTCCCGCTCGTCCGACAGCACCGTGTTCTCCCTGAAGGTGAGGACGCGATCCCTGTCTGAGATGAACATCAGGGCATTGGTCTCAGCCTCGCTCCTTTTTGCGTCACTGATGAGATAGACATAGGAGCAGGTCCGTTTGGCGGTTTTGATCATGGCCACGGCCTGATCCAGGCTGGAAGCCTCCCGCATCAACTTCCGAAAGAGAAAAACAAAGGGAATTCCCTCCAGGGTTTCGTTATCAGGATTGCCATACCCCATCTCACCAAAGGCCATGTTCTGATCGTTCATCCCGGTGACGCACCCGATGAACCCGGCAAAGGAGTAGGTGACCGAGGCATTGCCCACGTCCGGGTCATGGACCAGGATCACGGGCCAGCGATGCACCCCCATCTGTCGGTTCCAGTCAAGGACCCTCATCTGGTACATGCGGCCATCCACGGTGGCCCGGTCAAACACGACCATGTTGCTGCAACTGGTGCCGGTGAACCCCCTTGAAAACCGCTTCTTGTACTTATATTCGGATACCGCAGGAATGGAGTGGTACCAGTGGACCAGGCGCAAGGGAAGGCCTGCACCATGGGCAAGCCCCCGCATCTCCTCCTTTTCCTCAAGGGGAATGTAGGGGGCCATGAGGTCGTACACCTCGTCCATCATCTCCTGTTTTGCGTAGAGGCTTGCAAGCTTCATCACGTGGTTGACACTTTCCCGCACCTCCTTCCGGAGCAGGCGTCCGTGCTGGAATCCCATCTCATAGGGGGTGCCCTTGAGGTGGATCACCTTAAGATGGTTCAGGCCCGGATCACGGGTGGCGGTAACAGACGCCTTTGAAAGAATTTCAGCCTCCCTGTCCGGGTCACGGATCTCCATGGAGCGTTGAAAAAGATCGAGATTGTTGCTGGGAAGGGTGGCGCAGGATGCGACGATCAAACTTACCAGGCAAAGGCACAGGGTTCTTATCATGGGCTTCATTATAAGGTCTCCTTTTAAATCAGTTGTAAACAAGAGCTTACAGGCAATCCATTGAAATGAAAGGAATTTCGCTTATGAGGCAAGACCGGCAGTTCCTTTTAATTTACCCCTGGCACCGGGCAAATGCAACCCATAAATCGGATCGTCCCCAAGATCGCCCCCCCAGCGACGATATGGATCCTTTCCCGGACCACAGGCCCATGGGGCCATGGATTTTTTAGACAGATGTTGACAAATCAGCCGATACCATCTACAAATATTCGCTTTTCATGGGTTTAACATATTAAAAACAGAGGATTATTTTCATGGCACTGCCCTGGAACGTCGTAGATCGATTCATTACCGAAGCGGAAGGTGTGCTGGAGCTTCGCCAACGGGGTCAGCGGGACTTTATCATCACCCTTGGCACCCAGGTGCTCATGAACTCCATGGCCCAGCGGTCGGAGATCGCCCTGGGGGAGCTGGGCGCCAAACCCCTTGCCAACCACCCGGCCCCAAGGGTCCTGGTGGGCGGTCTCGGCATGGGCATCACCCTACGAGCGGTGCTGGATGGCCTGCCCCAGACCGCAACCGTTGTGGTCCGGGAGCTTAATCCCCGGATCGTCAAGTGGTGCCAGGGGCCGCTCCTTGATCTCACCCATGGCGCAGTGGCCGACCCCCGGGTCACGGTTGAGGTCGGCGACGTGGTGGAGGGCATTGCCAACGCTGCCAAGCAAGACCGGTTTGACGCCATTATCCTGGACCTCTACCGGGGTCCCCATCCCCGCACGGACAAAAAAAATGATCCTTTTTACGGCAGCCGGGCCATTGAGCAGGCCAAGAAAGCCCTTCATCCGGGCGGCACCTTTGCTGTCTGGGGAGAAAACCACGATGACGGATTCATGAAACGCCTTGCCAATGCAGGTTTTTCCGTGGAATTCAAGCGGGCCGGCAAGGGCGGGTACTGCCATGCGGTTTTCCTGGCCACAAAGAAAAAAAAGGCCTGATTCTTGTTCTGATCACAAGGGCTGTCCCGGCACCAACGGTTTAACCGTGGGGCCGGGAGCAGCATGGATGAAACGCTTCCTTTACTTCTTTACTTTCTTGAACAGGCTTCTGGCCTTAAAGTAGGAGCGGTTGAGCCGTGCGATATTGGTGATGGAGATTCCCTTGGGACACTCCACCTCGCACTCGCCCTCGTTGGTGCAGTTTCCAAACCCCAGGTTATCCATGGCTTCCACCATGGCAATGGCCCGTTTGTCAGACTCGATCTCCCCCTGGGGCAAGAGCTTCAGCTGGGACAC
>JAEINR010000116.1 GCA_016342325.1 Desulfobacterium sp. | reverse complement strand
TTATTTAAGTTTAATCCGTTTTTCTGCCATATACTAAATATTTTAATTATAATTCAAATAAGCGAAATGTGAGTTATGATGGAGTTGTCTATAAGAGTTCAGTTGGCCCTGGAGATAATTTTGCAATTTTTAACGACCATGATATTGAGTGTGTCGAAGCTAGTCTGCTTCAAGTGCGAAGTACCAAATACAATTACACCCCCATTAAATAATTCTGGTTCCTTTCCATTTCGAGTCGGGAGACCCGACAAATCATGAAAGAAAGCTGAGCACAATCAAGTTCCCAGAGCCCGAAGAATACGTTGTGTACCTCATAGCATGTAAGCCAGAACTGTCAAGCTTTTGAGCTTTTGAGCTTTTGAGCTTTTGAGCACCCCAAAACAAATTGCCTTTGATCGTCCAGAGCTTAACATGCTATGCTGCCCCCGAGCCTATAACAGCATCTGTTATTGTGAACAACAATTAACCGACTATATTAAAATGCAGGCAATACTCAAAAACACATCACTTCAAGGAGTTCTTGATTTCCTGCTTAAAATAGTCGATCCAGGCCCGGTTCTCTGCCATGGGAACCGGCTGTTCTGGCAGACCCTCCATGGGTTCACGGTTGAGCTGGATCAGTTTTTCCCGGGCACAGGGGTTATAGTAGAGGAACTCACATTGCTTCACCCGGTGTTTTGAAAGAAACCCTGCCAGGGCGTCAAGGTTTTTATGGTTTGCCACCAAATGGGGAATCAGGGGAATCCGCGGCAGCACAGTAACATCCTGTTCAAGGAGCCGGCTGAAGTTTTCAAGGATGAGATGATTTGATTTGCCAAGCAGGCGGGTATGATCCCCATCGTCCATGATCTTAAGATCAAAGTAGATCATATCGATGTGGGGCAAAAGGGTTGCGGCAAGTTCATTAAAATCAAAATACCCGCAGGTTTGAACGGCAACGTGGATCTTTTGCGCTTTCAAGGCCGGGATCACCCGGGAGAGATACCCGGTAAACCCCAGGGCTTCCCCCCCGGAAAATGTCACCCCACCCCCGGATGTTTCATAATAGGGCTTGTCCTGGAGGAGGATCTCTATCAGCTGATCCGGAGCGTAGTTTTTCCCGATGGTGCGCCGGGCAAGGGTATAGCATTCCTTGCCCTGGTCACAGTTGCCGCACTGGATACACGCTTCCGGGGAAAACAGGGTCTCAGCTTTGTAATCCTGGGATTCAGGATTATGGCACCAGGGACACGACAGGGGACAGCCTTTGAAAAAAACCATGGTCCTGATGCCCGGCCCGTCCACAAAAGATCCCCGGGCAATATCAAAGATCAGGGGTTCCGATCTCTCTGGGATGCCTTCAAGCTTGATGGCCCAACAGCTCCTTGAAATCATTGATCCCCAGAAGTTCCGGGATGAGCCACAGCAGGTACACAAACTTGAACAGATAATTCAAATTTCCCGAAACACTCAACTGGTTGTCCAGCATCCCTGCAATCACGTCTGGATTGCCGGAGAGTAAAAACTTGGTCATGGCCTTTCCGTCCTTGAAGGTCACGGTTGTGGTCGGGTTTTCAACAATCACATCCTTGACCTCCATCCCGTCTTTTTGGGTAACAACCAGATCGATCTTTTTAAATATGGCAGAGACATCGATTTTCTTGTCCCTGCTGCAGATCACGTAGGTGGCGGTAAAATCCTTAATGTTCTTTCTGTACTCCCGATTCACAAGGAACAAAAGCCCCATGGCCTTGAGCAGCAGAAACAGCAGTTTATCCAGGGCTTCTCCTGCCACTTCATTCTCAATATCTGTTTTAAGTGCCTTTAATTTGTTTTTTATCAACGTTTGTTGCAACTCTTTTGAATGACCTTCAAGTGACTTTAAAAATTCCATTTCAGACTCCTTTCAGACTATAAAGGGACAAATTCACCTGAAGACAGATTGTACTGGCTTCGCATGATCAATTCATCTTTCATCGCGTCGTTCAATGTGTTGAAATATGCGGAATACCCTGACACCCGCACCAAAAGATGGGGATGGCTGTCAGGATTGTCCCTGGCCGCTTTCAATGTCTCATAATCCTGAATATTAAACTGAATCTGCTGGCCGCCGTTGTTCATATAGGTTTGAACAATGCTGCCGAACCGGTCCGCATTTTCCGGGGAACACGCCACCGGGGAGTATTTCATGTTCAAGGCATAGGCCCCGGGGGTCTGTTCACTGTTCAGGGCGGCAACGGCATCCAGGCTGGTGGTCAACGGGGTGTCGATCTGGGACACCGGCGTAATCCCGCTTGAGAACGGCACATTTGCGCGTCTACCGCTGGGCAGGGCCCCTGTCACGCTGCCGTATCCGGCATGGTTGGTCATTGTCCAGTAGGCGACCCGGTAATTGCCGCCGCGATAATTTTTCTGTTCGTTGAACACCTTATATCCAAGTGCGATCAATCTCCGGGAGATGTCAACGGCAACGGGATGGTCGCTGCCGTACTTGGGCGCCTTATTTTTCAGGTATGCTTCGAGCAACTCAACCCCTTTAAAATTATTGTCCACCCCACGCACAAGTTCTGCAAGGGAGAGGCGCATCTCGGTGTTGTCTGCATTAAAGCAGAGATCTTTAATGGCGCAGAGGGAATCGCAGACATCCGGAAAACCGATATGGGTCACCCCGGAAGAGTTATACACCGCCCCACCGCAGATCAGGTCCTTGCCCTTGTCCATGGGTCCCTTGAACAGGGCGGACAAAAGCGGGGTGGGCAGGAATTCCTGGTGTTTTTCGCCATAGGTGTTGTTCAAGGCAACCGCATTTTCCGCCATGAGCCGTGTCTGCTCTGCATAGGCCCCCCAGAACTGTTCAAAGTTAGTAAAATCGTCAGGATCGCCGGTGGCCTTCCACAAGGGTGCTTCCCCTGTCACCGGGGTCCTACCGTTATGGAGCGCCATGTAGAGAATCGTATACATCATCATGAATATGGAGGAACTTGCGCTGTAATCCCTTCCCGGGCTTCCCAGCTCAACACAGCCGATGACGGCATAATCACGGGCATGCGCCAGGGTTTCCCCTTGGTTGACAAGGGTCTTGATATTCTCGACATCATTGAAAAAAGCCGGAATCGCCTTGTTGGTCAAGATCACCCGGCTCACCTCATTCCGATATTCAACCGGGTTTTCTTCCGGGTGAAACCGGGCATTCACATTGGGATCCCGGATGGGCAAAAGCTCTGTGATTTTCAGTAACAGATAGGTCAGTTCATTGACCGCATCCTTCCCGTTCCGGTCCACACCGCCCAGGGTGACCGCAGGAACTGCGCCTGCCCCCCCGAACAGCTTTTCCGCCGCTTCCGGCACAAGGTTTACATTATCGGCGATCTTGAACCACAAACACCCGGAGATATTCAAAGCGTCCTCAATGGAGAGTGCGCCTGATTCATACTCCCGGATAAAATAGGGGTACAATATCTGATCCAGGCGGCCAGGATTGATGGCCATGTTTGAGTTTTCCGCAAACACCGCCACCTGACAGATCCACAGGGAATTTACAGCTTCATGGAAGGTTTCTGCCGGGTTGGCCGGCACCCTTTCGCAGATGTCTGCAATGCGCTGGAAATTCTTTTTCCGGTCCGGATCGGCTTCCCCTTCAGCCTTCCGGGTCGCTTCCCTTGCGATATTGGCGGCATAATCAAGGATGCCCTCCATGGCGATCCGGACCGAGTGGTAAAAAACCGTCTTTTCCCCATCCTCCCCATCCCCGCCCATCTCGGCCAGCTTTTGGGTTGCTTCTTCCAGGATGCCGTTGATCCCCTTTTGAAGGACCAGCTCATAACAGGGGGTGGTATGGGAAATGGTGGCTGCCTTGGAGACGGTATAGATGATCATCTTTTCCAGCAACGCCTGGCGGTGGGGGTCCACCTTTCGGACTTCCTCGGACATGGATTTTTCCATCCAATAGGGGAACACCTCAAAGTTGAGGATATCCGCATCTTTTTTGTCGAGGAACTGTGGATTTTCTTTCCGGGTGCTGATGTTCCCAAGCTCGGGCCAGATGCTTAAACCGAAGAACTCGGGATATAAGGGCGCCCCCAGGGCTTTGCCTGTGGTGGCACCGCCCAGCATGTTGGCGTCATGGAAATAAATTTTCCTGTTGGAGAGGTAACTGCCGACGGCCTGGGCCCTTCTCACGGCCATGGGGATGTTCTGATCTTCGGTCTCCTTCAAATGGGCGGTCATGTACCGGGCCCTTTCAATGTCAACCGCGGCTTTCGCACCATGGTGGCGTTCCATGAGCGTATCCAGAAGCGGGAGTCTCTCTTTCATGTTCCCGGAGGTATACCCTTGAAGCGTATCTCTTATTTCATCTATTTTGTCGTACATGTCAGACCTCCTTGGTTTTGGCTTGTCCAGGTTAGGGTCAATATTCCGACTCGCCCCGGGGATCAGGCCGCACAGATTCCGTATTTTGGAAGGATGTTTCTGATGATGTCGATCCTGTGGATCTGCAGTGCATCGTGGAACAGCTTCCAGTCACTGTCGAGAAATTCCGGGCTAAAGCGAAACAGCTCGTTTTTTGTCTCCACTTCCATTTTCGTGTTCAGGGCCTCGTATTTCCACGAATCCATGCCCTTGTGGACATACGAAAGGGTTTCACTGCCCTTTGCCGCAAAACTGAAATCGCCGTTGGCAATGGAGTCCACCCATTTCCTGTGCCGGTCTTCGCCCTCCTCATCTTCAAAATCCAGAAAATTCTCCCTGATCTTATCCAGGTCTTGCGGGGAGATCTTGTCTTGAGCCCCCAGGGTGTAATTGGGATCTTTCTTCCGATAGCAGACCATGGCCCCGTGGATTCCCTCAACGGCATCCATGAAAATCTGTGTATTATCCCGCACCACCGATTCCCCCACCCCATTTTTGTACTCCCATTTCAGGTAGGGCATGTCCGGACAGGTCAGTGCGCCGCCATGGCCCAGGGGAAATGCATCACTGACCACCTTGTTCTTAACCGTATCAAAGATATCACCAAAATAGTCGGCCAGCTTGTTTACAAGGCCGGCTGGATCGCCATCCGTTTTCGTTAAGTCTTCAACCTCATTAATTTCGTGGTTAATGCCGGCAAAGCCCTGGTGGGCAAAGGTGTCTGCCAGCACATGCATGGTGATCCCAAGCCGGTGCAGCCCGTAGGCTCTGTCATGGCAAGCGATGCAGGAATTCACCATATCGGTTGCAACCGGAGAGTCCGGGAAGCAGACCAGCTTTCTGACAAAACCGCCGTCCGGATTGTCCCCGGCCTTTTTTCCACCATTTCCCGGCAGAAAATGAAACGGAATCCAGGTGAAATGATTGGCCAGCTCTTCAAAGTTTCGATAGTCCAGCATCTTATGGGCCGAACTGATCCGGCTGTACATGGCCTTGTTTCTGAATCTGATGGTACCCGAATTGACCGAATCATCCACATATTGAGCAGAATAACTGATGACATTGGCATCTTCCACTGAAAACCCTGCCAATCGTGCTGCAACATAGGTAACGGCGTGGTGAAAGTCGATCTGCATTACAAACCTCCCTGATTTTAAGTTTTTTGAATCCCCCGAAAAGGGGCTGTATCACTGCCCGGGAACCATCATTACGTTTCCACTCGGGCCACGTCATGTTTTCAAAAATTATAAGTAAAAGGAGTCCCCTTTCCTTGTATAAAGGGCCTGTGTCGAATTCCAGGGCGTTGATGGGCAAAGTTGATTGCGATGAAGGCGATATTAAGATAGAAGCCCGAGACAACCCTGAAAAACAACGTAAACCCTATCCCATGATAGGATAGAATGTACAGATAAAAGTCAACCTCTTTTTCCACTATTTTTTTTCAATCCTGACCCAACTGGAATTACAAAGTTTATGTTGACACAGGAGCGGTAAGTTAGTAAGAAAAACGTGAATTGCGACAAGAAGTTGCATTTGTAGTAAAGTAAAAGTTGAGTCGTACCTTAGAAACATGCCATGAAGGCCTTCATCCGAAAACGGGTGAGCTGTCTTTATGGCTTTTTTTTTGTGTAAACCAGATGGAAAGGAGGTGATAGACAACAGGTGAATGACAAACTAAAGAGAGGAAAGAGTGGGGGAAGGCAGCCGGCACCGGCGAAAGTACTGAAGCTGCTTCCCCCATGGACCCTCCTTAAAAAAGGGGGATTCTTTTGTCCAATACCACAGCGCCTTACGACCGTCAATCCCAGGCAGGGGATAAAGCCCCCATGCCATGACGGACCAGGGGCTGCCCGGACGCCTTCTCTTATGTTGCAACGTTTATGGATCTTGGCTCTCCAATTGAGACCGGCTTTACCTTTTGGCATAAGTAAAGGGGGTATTCATCTGGGAGGAAATAGAGATCTTATGATTTTAACCTAAAGAAGGAGATGTGTATCTTGAGAGCAATCAGAACCATCTGCCTTGTCATTGTCGCAGGATTCATGGCGCTCGGTTCCATACCGGCCCGGGCGCTTGCAGGGGTTGAGCCGGAAACAGGGCAAACAACCTATCGACTGGACAAGGTCATTGTACGGGATCATCCGTTAAGGGAAGACGCCATGGTGGTGACACCGGAGGTAACGGTGATCAATGTGGATCAATTTAAGAAATCGGGCAAAATCGATAACATAACCGATCTTCTGGGCGAGGCCCTGGGTGTGAACGTGCTTCGCTCCTCTTCCACCCCCAGCCAGTCCGAGGGTGTCTATATCCGGGGCATGGACCAGTCGCGGTACCAAGTGTTCATGGATGGCCGCCCCATGCGGCTCCATGGCAGTCACGGCTATTTTAAAATGGACTGGACCACGCTGCCCATCGACAACGTGGACACCATCGAGGTGATCCGTGGCAGTCACTCCCTGCTCTACCCCTTTTCCATGGGAGGCGCCATCAACATCATCACGAAAAAGGGCAAAAAGACCGACGATCCAAGGCCCAGCGGATCGGTCAAAGCAGGATGGGGCGCCCATGGGGACCAGAGTTACAGCGCCAATATCACCGGCGGCGCCTTCAACACCATCGGCTACTCCTTTGCCGCCGGCCACAGGGAGGGGGACGGTTTCCTCCGGGGCAATGACTATGACACCGATAATGTCGCCGGCAGGATCTCCCTCTATCTCCCCACCAACGGCACCGTGACCTACGGGGTCGAACACATTGACACCGTGACCGGGTATGCCTTGATCAACGATCCGGACGATCCCGCATCCAACTACAATCCCGACTATCCCATAGTCCGCGCTGGAGAAGTCGACACCTTTACCCATGACAACGAAGGCAAGTGCTATGACGGTGGAAAGAGTCATTGGGAAAAGCAGTATTCCTCCCAGAGCCTGCTTGTGGAGCAGCCCTTGAGCCTGGGGGTCCTGCGGGCAATGGTCTACGAAGAGATCTCCAAACGGGACCGGTATGCCCATCTCGCCGATGGCACGGACACAAGCAATTATAAAGAGGAATACACCGGCGGCCTCTCCCTGGATTATCTGGATGTGGATCTTCTCCCGAACCACGCCCTGTCCGCTGGGGGGGACTATCGGGATCAGGGCACCACCGACAACAAGGATTTTTATTCCATCACCTCCCTCTATCTCCAGGATGTCTGGGAGCTGAACCCCAAGCTCTCCCTCACCTATGGCACCCGGTGGTATCAATTTGAGAGCGATTCATTTGTTTTTGGAAGCGCTCCCCTGGAAAAGACCCGACGAAAGGAGGAAGCCTGGTGCCCCAAGGCAAGGCTGGACTATCGTGTGGATGACACCCTTGCGCTCTATGCTGCGGTCAGCCGTGAAATGCGTTTGCCCTGAGTGTGAGACATCTGGAGATGGGCCCGGGCCGGGTCCAACGAAGAATACGCAAAGGCAAATCCCAATTTAGAAACAGAAACCGCATGGACATATGAGATCGGCGGCGTCAAGGAGATCATAAAGAATACCACGTTCAGGGCCGCCGCTTTTTACCAGGATATAACAGATTACCAGCAGCACAACTATATTAATGCCGCGCCGGCCGCCCTTGTGTACAACATCGACATGGTTGTATATGGCCTGGAGCTGGAGCTGTCCAGGAACTTTAGGAACGATTTGAGCGGTTATCTTTCCTACACCTTCCAGGACTGGGAGGCCGACAGCCATCCCATGGACACCGAGGATACCCACTATCTGCTCCAGAACCAGCCTAAAAACCGGGTGGTTCTGGGCCTTGCCTACAAGCTGTGGAAAAACGGGGTGGTGGAGCTCAACGCCAACTACTTGGGGTGCCGCACCTCCAAACAGGATGACCGTATGGAGGACGTGACCATCGTCAATATCGGAGCGGAGCAGCGGTTCAAGCTTCCCCGGGAGTGCGCATTCATCCTCAAGGGATACGTGAACAATATCACCGACCGGGATTACCAGCTTCGCTACGGGTATGACATGCCCGGCGTCACCGCCGGCATCTCCGGCACCCTGGCCTTTTAGCTTCCTAGGTCTGATTTTCGTGTTATTTGGGCAAGAAAATCAGATAACTTTTTTGGTCCTGGCTTGCCCAGGTTAGAACTTTCAGCTACAGCTGATTTTACAGGCCTTAGACCGGCGGGGGATCCTCCCTTGCCGGTCTTTTTTTCTTCCCCGATTCCACGACAAAAAGAACAGTGTTCCCGAGAAAAAAACAGGCATCATTATTTGGGCTTGACATTGCCCAGAGATATTTCTATTCTCAGTCAGTCACCTGGCCGATTGCGGCGTTGCGACCCTGATGCTGTAGGACGATCATAAAAAAAGCCAGATCAATCATTAGTTCACATTATATATAAAGGAGGCTGGAATGGAGGATTTTGTCGAAATCAAGCCCAAAGGAAAACCCCTGAAGCGAATCTACCTGAACCTGATGCTCTGGTTTATGGGCAGGGCGGTCCAGGCATCTGCCAAGGTGGACCCAAAAGTGAAACAGGAGTTCGAGGCGCTGCCCCATGGCTATACCTTTACCCTGGGCGCCTTTCCCAACGGCCCCTGGATGGTGGTGGGAAAGGACGACGCCGGCCGGGTCAAGTACCTGGGCCGCAACGTCAAGGACAAGACCATCGACCTCTGGATGACCCTCAAAAGCGTCGAAGCCCTGTTCCTGCTGTTCTCCTTCCAGGAGAGCACCCCGGTTTCAAACGCAAGGAGCCGCCTCTTTGTGGAGGGGGATCTCCCCCATGCCTGTGCCGTGGTCAGGATCCTGGACATCGTCCAGGTCTATCTTCTACCCAAGTTCATCGCAAAACTTGCCATCAAGCGATATCCGCGCTGGCCCCTGAGACAGCATGTCATCGGTCGCATCCTGGTCAATGCACGGACCCTCATCGGTTACTAAAATAAGGAGCCCAAAGAGAATGAACCAAGCGAGTATGGAATTTTTGTGCCGGTCCACCACCGGATTCGGAAAAATCGCCCTGGAGCACCTTCCTTCTGATCTTACGGCCGTGGGCGCCCAAAAGCCCCTGGTGATCACCAACAAATCCGTCACCCAGAGAAAGGGAACCACCCATGTGATCAATGCCTTCAGGGAATCGGGCATGACCCTGGGAATCGTTGACTCCATCAACGGCACCGCCTCAGTCGATACCGTGGGAGAACTGGCAACCCTCTACCAGGACAAGGGATTTGACGCCATCCTCGCCCTGGGCCCCCATAGCGTGGCCCATGTGGCAAAGGTGCTGAATATTGCGGTTTCCGACACCCCGGGAAATCTCAAATCCCTGGCGGGAAACGGCAATATCAAACGCCCCCTGAACCCCCTTGTGTACATCCCATCCGGGGCCGGCTCCGGGTTTGAGACAGCCGGGGAGGCCTCCCTGGACGCTCTCTCATTTTCATCGCCGTTTCTCATGCCGGACAAGGTGGTCATCGATCCCAGGCTCATGGCCCAGGACTCCCTGGAAGCGACAGCCGGTGAAGCCATGGCCGCCCTTGCCTGCTGTGTGGAGGCCCATGGGACCACCACCAATCCCCTGATCCGATCCTATGCCGCCACTGGCATCTCCCTGGTCATGGAGAATCTTGAGCCCTGCCTGCAACCCTTTTTCAACCCGAAATCGCCAAGGCGGTTTTTCCCCAGGGCTTCAACCAATGAAAAGGCCCTTGCCGGGCTTGCAACGGCGGCCGCCATCTCAGGATATGTGTTCTCCAACTGCGATGACTTGATCACAGTGAACCTGGGTCGCACCCTTGCAGGGTTTTCTTCGGTCAATTCCGGCATCCTCATGGCCGTTCTCCTGCCCGCCGTGCTTGAGTACAGTTCAGGGAACACCCCGGGAACAATGGAGCGGCTGCTCCTGCCCCTGGTCGGCCTTGACCGCTACTGTGCAACCCCCAAAGAGCAGCGGTTCGACCAGGTGCTCTCCATCCTGAGGCAGCTGATCAACAGCCTGTTCCAACGCTCCGACACCGCTATTCCCAGGACCCTTGCCGATGCCGGCATCAGACGCAACACCCTGGAGCAGATGACCACGGATTGTCCAAAGATCATCCTGGAGCATGCCCATTCCGGAAACCCCATGAACATAGGAGAACACCATGTACGTGCCTGATTACTATGAATTCTGCTGCGGCGTAAAAACGGTTGCAGGCCATGGGACCCTGGAGAGGATCCCGGCGCTTCTCTCGGACATGGGTGCCCAACGCCCCTTGATCATCACGGACAAGGGCGTTAGCGGTGCCGGTCTTGTGGATACCGTGCTAAAGGCCATGGAAGGAAGTCTTCCCCCGGGACCTGTGGCGGACGATGTGCCCCCGGATTCCGATCTTAAGGTGGTAAACCGCCTGGCCTCGGTCTACAGAAAGCATGGATGCGACGCCATTGTCGCCGTGGGGGGCGGTTCTGTGATGGACACGGCCAAGGGCGTCAACATCCTTGTATCACAAGGTGCCGACGATCTCATGGCCTTCACTGGCGCCAATTCCCTGAAACAAAAACTAAACCCCTTGATCGCCGTTCCCACAACGGCGGGAACAGGCTCGGAGGTCACCGTCGCAGCGGTGATCGCCGATCATGAAGCCAAGAAAAAAATGCTCTTTGGCTCGCCGTTTCTGCTGCCGGACGCCGCCGTGGTCGACCCCAGGATGACCCTGACGCTTCCTGCCCACATCACCGCAGCAACGGCCATGGACGCCATGGCCCATGCGGTTGAGGCTTACACCTGCCTGGCTAAAAACCCCCTGAGCGACGCCCATGCCCTGGAAGCCATCGAACTGATCCGCACCCACCTTATAACTGTGGTCAAGAATCCCGATGATCGTGACGGGCGTCTTGCCCTGGCAACGGCCGCCACCCTGGCCGGCATCGCCTTTTCCAACTCCACGGTGGGCATGGTACACACCCTGGGCCACTCTGTTGGAGCCGTCTGCCACGTGCCCCACGGCACCTGCATGGCCATCCTCCTGCCCTACGGCCTTGAGTACAACATGCACAAGATAGAGGAAAGAACCGGGGAATTGCTCTTTGCCCTGGCCGGCAGCGAAGCCTATGCCACCACCCGGCCGGAAAACCGGGCCACGGCCACCATCGCCGCCATCCGTAAGTTGAACCAGGATCTGTTTGACGCCACAGACGGACGCCACTTTACCGCGTTCAGCCAGGTCAAGGATCCCCAGGGACGACAGTCAATCAGCGGACCGGACATTGAAACCATTGCAGCAACGGCCCTGGGGGACGGTACCGTCTTTTACAATCCCGAGGAGCTGGATTTCGACGACTGCATGATGGTGCTTTCCGCGGCCTGGGACGGCACGCCCCTGGACCGCTCAAAAATCAAACAGGGTTAGACAAACAGCCGTTCGCTTCTTAGCTCTGATTTTCACGTTATTTTGCCAAGGGAATCAGATCACTTTTTTGCTTCCGGCTTGTCCAGCTTAGGAGATGAACATATGAAAAAAGGATATATGGGAAAGGTACTCGTTGTGGATCTCTCAACCCGGGAGATCTGGGAGGAGACCATCCCCGACACGGTCTACAAGTCCTATCTGTCGGGCATGGGCCTTGGGGCATGGATGCTCTACAACCGGATACCGGCCAACGCCGACCCCCTGGGCCCTGACAACATGCTGGGATTCATGTCCGGCCTTCTCACCGGCACCGGCAGCCTCTTCACCGGCCGCTGGATGGTGGTGGGGAAATCCCCCCTCACCGGGGCCTGGGGCGAGGCCAACTGCGGTGGGCACTTCTCCCCCGCCATCAAGCGCTGCGGCTTTGACGGCATCTTTGTCCGGGGTAAGAGCGACACCCCGGTCTATCTCTATTGCGACGACCATGTCAGAGAGATCCGGGACGCCACCTCCCTGTGGGGCCAAGACACGGTGGAGACGGAAAACGCCCTCATTAAAACCGTGAACCGCCCCAACGCCAAGGTGGCCTGCATCGGGCCCGCCGGAGAAAGCATCTCCCTGATATCGGGGATCTCCACGGACAAGGGCCGGATGGCGGCCCGGTCCGGCCTGGGAGCGGTCATGGGCGCCAAGCGCCTCAAGGCCGTGGTCCTTGCCGGCACCCAACGGATCGTTCCCCACAACCGGGACGAGATAAAACGCCTCAGCCAGATCTGCAACCGCTGGGTGCAGTTCCAGCCCCCCTTTATCTCCGGCCCCTTAACCGCCCCGGTGGGCGCCCTCATGCGGATCCTTCCCACCGTCCTGACCCAGGACGGCCTACTCTACAAGATCCTGCTCAAAAAATGGGGCACGGTCTCCATGAACCAGATGTCCCCGGAGATGGGGGACTCGCCCATCAAAAACTGGAAGGGCACCAACAAGGACTGGGGGTTTTCCAAGAGCTACTCCTCCAACCCGGACGTGTTCACCAAGTGCGAGCGGGTAAAGTACCACTGCTACTCCTGCCCCCTGGGGTGCGGCGGCATCTGTCTCACCAACGGCAAATACCAGGAGACCCACAAGCCCGAATACGAAACCGTGCTCGCCCTTGGTGGCCTGTGCATGAACCAGGATGTGGACAGCATCTTCTATCTCAACGAGCTGTTGAACCGCATGGGCATGGACAGCATCTCGGCAGGCGCTACTGCAGCTTTTGCCATGGAGTGCTTTGAAAAAGGGATCATCACCACGGCCGATACCGACGGGGTGGAGCTCACCTGGGGCAATCCCAAGGCCGTGGAGTACCTGATTGAGAAGATGGCCAGACGGGAGGGGATCGGCGATCTCCTTGCCGACGGCGTCAAGGTCGCTGCCGCAAAGATCGGCAACGGCGCAGACGAATACGCCATCCACGCCGGCGGCCAGGAACCGGGCATGCACGACTCCAGGAACGATCCAGGGTTCGCCCTCCACTACAGCGTGGAACCGGCCCCGGGCCGGCACACCAACGGTGCCGGGCTCTACTATGAGATGTACCAGCTCTGGAAGGTGGCCAAGGGGATCCCTAAAATCCCCCCCATGTATCTAAAGTCGAGCAAATACAAAACAAGCAAGCGCCACGCTGAAATCGGTGCCGTGAACAGCAAGTTCATGAACGTCATCAACGGCGCCGGGGTCTGCATGTTCGGCTCCTTTATCGGGGCCAAGCGGATTCGGATCTTTGACTGGCTCAACGCCGCCGCAGGATGGCAGTTCACCCCGGAAGACTATCTCGAAACCGGGGCAAGGGTCCAGACCCTGAAGCAGGCCTTTAACATCAAGCACGGCATCGAGCCCAAGGCCAACAAGATCACGGACAGGGCCCTGGGCATTGCCGCCCAGACCCAGGGAGCCAACAAAGGCCGAACCGTGGATGTGGACACCATGATGGCCGACTACTGGGAGGAATTCGGCTGGGACCCCTCAACCGGAAAGCCGTCCCAGGAAATGACAAACAGGGAGACAATCAATGGCATTTAACATCATTGAAACCTGCATCGGCTGCGGGGCCTGCATACGGATCTGCCCCTCAGGTTGCATTACCGGAGAGAAAAAAGAGCGCCATGCCATCGATCCGACCCTGTGCATGGAATGCAGCGCCTGCGGCAGGATCTGCCCCTCGGGATCCGTGGAAAACCGGCTCGGCCAGATCATCCAGCGGGTAAAACGAGCCCAGTGGGAAAAACCGCGCTTTGACCACAAGACCTGCATGGCCTGCACCATCTGTGTGGAAGCCTGTCCCACGGGCGCCATCACCCTGGGGGAACCCGCTTCAAAGGATCCCCATGCCTATCCCGAGCTTGGCCTTGAAAAGCGCTGTATCGGCTGCGGCTTCTGCGTAAAAGAGTGCCCGGTTACGGCCATTGCCATGACCGCGCCCGTTGAGGCACTGCCCGCATAGGCGCCGGGTGACCCAAAGCCCCTGTTGCTTACTGCTGACCTGGATCTGTTTTTTTGATCCGCGTTCTGCAATGGGCCAGGGGCTAATTTCGGGATCATTTCGGAGTTATCCGGTTTTCTGTATATCATACAGATATGAGTGTTAAACTATAAGAAAACAGGGAGTTTGTTCCAAAGAATAGGTTGTCAAACCATGTCATATTTGATATCGCAAGGGTGTTATCCGACACCGGAGATACTCAGAAAAAAAACTGCACAACATCCTGTTCGTCCCCATGATTTTTAGTTGATGATAAAACGAAAGGAAGACGAACTCCGCTGGGACACAATGGAAGATCTGAAAAATTACAGACTCGGACTGACAGAAGGCTACCGTTATCCCCCGAGTCTTCAGTCTGCAATAGATAATAATGTTTTTAAAGCCATCGACAGACTGACCGCTGAAAAACCGACGTTTATGCAACTCAAAAAGCTGGCGTTAAAGCGAATTGATTTTTTTATGACTGAACTGGGTGAAGGGATATTTTATAAAAATCATTATGCTCCAGAATTTGATTCAATTGATTATAATCCCAAACCGGTCGGGCCTGTTAAAAACTGGTATTTTGTATTTTCTAAAAAATGGCCGGATGCTGAAAAACTTGTGCAGGTATTCAATGCTCAA
The DNA here is from genome assembly GCA_016342325.1 of Desulfobacterium sp. Taxonomy (GTDB): domain Bacteria; phylum Desulfobacterota; class Desulfobacteria; order Desulfobacterales; family Desulfobacteraceae; genus Desulforapulum. The sequence continues at coordinate 2,707 of JAEINR010000116.1, read as the reverse complement.
TTGGAAAAGATGATTTCAGAAGGCAGGCAGAAGGCAATATATGGAAAATACGGAGTTCAATGGTCAAAAGATGATGAAAAAATAGTTGACTGGTAATCAGATTTTGCGGTGTACAAGATGTTGAACCACATTAGGTTGGGGCTAGCTCGTCGTTTAACCGGACCGCGGTGGCTTCCGCTCCGCGCCAACCCACGCTGCCGGTTAACTCTACGTTATGCGAGTTCCAGGGTAGTTGTTAATACCAATGAAACGGTCTGAATGTTTGGAGAAAATGGTTGTAACGACACATGGCCCAATGCACTGGGATGGTTTGTAGTTCAAAATTTACTTAGTTTCACTCCATGGCATTTTTTAGAAACTCACGATGAGTTTTCGTTTGCAGCAAACAGATTTCAAAAAGAGGGTCTTAAAAAAGGTCAGTATTCGAGTTCGCAAGCAGACAAGACTGTGATGACTTTGCGGGGCTGGAAATTGTTGATGGAATAATAACGAAAAAGGTCTTGTATTTTCATCCCACATTTAGCAGCGAAAAATCGAACTGGGACATAATAATGGGAGAATACAAGTCAGTTTTCGCCTTTGTATCAGAAATCATGATTCCTGACATGGAAGATTGGGCGTCAACCGAAGACGCAAACGGCATACCAAAATACTAAGTAAAGATTTCAGGTAAACTGACCCTCACCCATAATTCGAACAGGGTAAGTTTAGAAAATATTTTTTTGACAAGTTTATACAAAGAATGTAGAACTGTAGGAAATTCATTACATAATTAAGGAGAAACTAAATGCATCGTATACACCTGCCATTTTATGCTCTCATTATGTTCGTTCTCTTCTCAATTCCAACCCCAACTGCCCAGGGTGCCAACACAAGCTTTCCTGAAGTAATGATCATTCTCGATGGTTCCGGTTCAATGTGGGGTAACGCTGGCAGTCAAACAAAAATCAAAGCCGCCAAGGATGTCCTGCACCAGCTTGTCCCTTCTCTGCCAGCCGAAGTAAAATTCGGTCTCACCGTCTACGGCCATCGCCAAAAAGGACGCTGCGATGACATTGAAGTCATAATGCCGGCTGGCAGCGATGACCGCGATCTTTTACTGAGCAAAGTCGACGATATCAGTCCAAAAGGTAAGACCCCAATCGCCGATTCGATCAAAATGGTCGTTGATGAACTCAAACGTAAAGAGAATGAAACCACTATCATTCTGGTAAGTGATGGCGAAGAGACTTGCAATCCTGACCCCTGTGGCGTTGTTAAGGTGCTTAAGGAAACTGGCATCAAATTTATCCTCCACGTTGTCGGATTTGATGTCGACCAAACTCAAAAAATTGAGCTTGCCTGTCTTGCCGACGCAGGAGGTGGCCAATATTTTGATGCTGCTAACGCTGCTGACCTACTGACCGCTCTACAAATAGTCCAAAAAGAGGTCAGTCAAAAGGTTGAATTTGAAAAAGCGAAAACCACTAAAAAGAAGAAAAAAAGCAACTTGGGTAAACTCAAGGTTACCTATCCCGCAAGCGGAGAAAAGAGCCTTGCCCACATCCGGATTGTCCGAAAAAAGGATGACAAAATTATAAAAACAGCCGCCAAACCAAAAGCCGAAAGTATCCACCCTTTACTATCTGGTGAATACAATGTCATTTTTGGTTATGCCAACAGTAACAACCAGAAGCCTTCTGAGATAGCCCCTATCACGATAACGATCAACGGTGGGGAGACTAAGGAACTTGCCCTTGGTACACTGGTTTTTAATGTCGCCGACTCACTTAAAAAAATACCGGCAAACACAGTCACCCTGCGCCGCAACGATGGCCAGGTGGTTCTCGAAACTCCCGGTAAAAGTAACACCTACTATTTTTTCACCAGCAAGCCTCTACCGCCGGGTACCTATTCATTCGAATATTTTTACAAAACTATGGAAGCCCCAACCATTGCAGCCAACAACATCACTATTAACGCCAAAGCCGAATCGCTTCTTACTCTGGACTGCGGTATCAAGATTAATAAGCACGAACAAAACATGACTGGCTTTGACCTGATTGATAACACAACAGGCAAACCCTCCCTTCAGATCAAGCGCCGCTGGGACAACGACTATCCCATATGGTACTCCTTCATCGTACAACCCGGAAACTATTCGCTCAACGTCTATATTAAAGGCATGAACGAAGCCCTGCCGATCGCCGATGACATCGTTATCAAAAAAGGAGAGTTACTGGAGTTTGATACCGGATTATAAGACACTATACAATTAGTGGAAAAAACAGAAGCGTATAACATCATCACTTGGAATTTTTGAAGTAAAATTCAACACCAAAGTGGGCATATATGAAAAAGAATATTTTATACCCTATACTTATAGCCATTTTCTCAATCTGGTTAATCAAGGATGATATTACTTATTTGCGAATATTCCTGCATAAAAAGAATATTGTTCCGATTCAGGGTATTGTCACGGCAAAATACACAAAATCACCTGGAAGTATAAGAGGAGGATTCCATGAATCACATTATATAATTGACGTCCAGGATATTTAGAGACTGTATAGCGGCCTTTGATATGCACATGTATGCCCCTCCAAAACTGCACTTTATAGCAGCGGGATTCTTTTGTTTAATTGCTATTATTTATCTCACATTTCGCTTATTTGAATTATAATTAAAATATTTAGTATATGGCAGAAAAACGGATTAAACTTAAATA
>JAEINR010000115.1 GCA_016342325.1 Desulfobacterium sp. | reverse complement strand
CAGATTAAAACCAGTGCCGACAATGCTGAGTTCCTCTATTGACAACTGTTTTACTTTGTTCCATAAGAGCCGCACCCGTATCAATTGGTCTGACCAAAGCGATAGTTCTAGCTTACAATTGGAGATCCCGAACCAGGGATAACCCTTTGAGCATGGATTCCAAGGTCTCTTTTCCCAGTGTCGCTTCGATTCGGTTTTCCAGTTCTGCTGCGATCAGGTTTGCCTTTGGGGCAAGGGCCCAGGCCTTGTCCGTCAGCTTGATCATGGTCAACCGGCCGTCCCGGGAAGCGGTTCCCCGGGTGACAAGCCCCATGGCTTCCAATCGGTTGATCATTGTGACGGCCGCGGCTTTTCCGATTCTGGCACGGTTGGCGAAAACCCCCAGCCTGAGATCGTCTTCCTGGAACAGAACGCCCAATGCGATCATTTGCTGGGCGGTCAATCCCAGGGGTTCAAAGGCCCGGTTATAGTAGTTAACCATGGTCCTTACGGCCTGAAGTGCCTGGGTGCAGATGAAGTGTTTGGGTGCGATCGGGTTTGTATACATACGAATGTTCGTTAGCAAACGATAATTGGAATGTCAAGGACAATAGTAACGATGTTCTGTTGTGCGAATCAATATTAGCACCTAAAAGTTGTTTACTCTTTTGAAGAATGGCAGTATGGGTATACAATGGAAAAGTATTACTATCTGGTTCACATGCAATACCTGGGGTTCCGATACCACGGGTGGCTTAAGCAACCGAAATTAAAAACCGTTGAATCTATGGTCGAAAAAACCGTTAAATATATCCTGGGGCATTCGGACTTTAAAATCCTTGGAAGCAGCCGAACCGATTCAAAAGTATCTGCCAATCACTCTGCATTCGAGCTCTTTGTCCATGAACCGTTGGATCCGGAAAAGCTGCTCGCAGATTTCAATCATAATCTGCCCAACGATATCAGGGTTTTGAACATTGAAGAAAAGGACCGGAGCTTCAGTATCATCAACGCTCCGAAAACCAAGGAGTACATCTATCTGTTCGCCTTTGGGGAAAAGTGCCACCCCTTCTGTGCTCCCCTGATCTGTTCCTTCCAGGACCACCTTGAGATCGATCTGATGAAACAAGGGGCCCTGTTGTTTCAAGGCAGGCACAATTTCAGGAATTATTGCACCAAACCAAAGGCAGGAACACGATTTGACAGGGAAATATTGGTTAGTAAAATTCAAGAGAACACGCTTTTTAAGGCCAATTTTTTCCCAACAAAAAGTTATGCATACCATATCCGTTCAAAGGGGTTCATGCGGTATCAGGTGCGTTTGATCATGGGACAGCTGCTCTCCCTTGGAAGGGGGGAGATCGGGTTGGATGATATCCGGACGTGCCTCAAGGGGGATACCCATACCCCCCTGAGGCACATTGCCCCATCCTCCGGGTTGATGTTGAATAAAATCGATTTCCATTGATCGTTGTCCGCCCTGTGGAACCTTAGCTTCTTAACTCTCATTTTCGTGTTGTTTTGGCAAGAAAATCAGAAAACTTTTTTGGTTCTGGCTTGTCCAGGTTATGGGAAAGGTGTTTTATGGCAAAAGTTGTTCTTATACGATGTGAGTCCTATGATCGTGACGAAGTAAAAAAATCCGTGGACCGGGGGCTTGCCCTTTTGGGCGGAATCTCTTCCTTTGTCCGGGCCGGCGAAACTATTTTACTGAAACCCAATCTTCTTGCCGGCGAAGCGCCCGGAAAGTGCGTTACCACCCATCCCATGGTGTTTGAGGCGGTTGCAGAATCGTTGATCCATGCCGGCGTGACTCTCTCCTATGGTGATTCCCCTGCATTGGGAACCACCGCAAAGGTCGCCCAAAAGGCGGGTATTGCTGAAACAGCGGTCCGACTCAATGTGTCCCTGGCGGATTTCAGGAACGGCAGGGATGTATTCTTTGATAAGGGGCTTCAGAACAGAAAATTCACCATTGCCAACGCAATCCTGGATACCGACGGTGTTATCAGCCTTCCGAAATTTAAGACCCATGGGCTGGAAAAATTTACAGGGGCCATCAAGAATCAGTTTGGCTGTATTCCCGGCGTTCTCAAGGGAGAGTTCCATGTGAGGTTGCCGGATGCCGAAGCGTTTGCAAAGATGCTTGTGGATTTGAATGCCTTTGTTAACCCAAGGCTCTATATCATGGACGCGATATATGGAATGGAGGGGAACGGACCCAGGGGCGGGTGTCCCAGGAAAATGAATCTGCTTCTTTTTTCAACCGATCCGGTTGCTTTGGATGCAACGGCTTGCCGGTTGGTGGATCTGAACCCGGAATATGTTCCAACCGTAACATATGGCATGGAAGCCCGTGCCGGAACATTTCTGGAACAGGAGATCCAACTCCTTGGAGATGATTTTAGCCAATTTGTGGTCAAAGATTTTGATATAGACCGGACGCCTTTAAAACCCTATAAACCCAATGGTTTTACAGGATATTTGAACAAGCGGCTGGTGCCCAAACCCTATATCGTTACGGAGAAATGTGTGAAATGCGGGATCTGCGTAAACATGTGCCCGGCCCAACCAAAGGCGCTGGGGTTCAAGGCCGATGACACGTCCGGGCCGCCGGTTTATGCCTATGATCATTGCATCAGGTGCTTTTGTTGTCAGGAAATATGCCCGGAAAGCGCTATTCAACTGAAAACCCCTCTGTTGCGGAAGATAATAGATTCCTTCTAAATACCTGCATTCCATGCCTGAAATTTAATTTGTCTTGGTCTACCATATGTTGTATGTTGAAAAACTTTGAATTGACCGGGGAATGGACGGTGGCCCCGGTTTTTTGATAGACTTGAAAACCTGGGACAGGCAATGAGCTGTTAAGAAAAACTAAGCAGGATGTTTATGACAAAAGAGAGTACCCATAAATTTAGAGTTCTTGTGGCAGATGATGATGAAACGATTTTGGATCTCTACAGGGAGGTGCTTGATCTGGATGACGCCACCGAACCCTGCAATTCTGAAATAAATGACATTGGTACTGAACTTGTCAAAGATAAAAATCAGGAAAAAAGACCGGTTCCAGCTGGGTTGTCCTATGATTTGACATTATGCCGGCAAGCAAATGAGGCGGTTGAAGCGGTCCGGTCTGCTGTTGCCGAGAAAAACCCCTTTTCCGTGGTTTTTGTTGACGTTCGCATGCCGCCTGGAAAGGATGGTGTATGGGCTGCCGGGCAGATAAGAAAGATAGATCCATATGTCGATATTGTATTTGTAACCGGTTGTTCTGGTGTTAATCCCACAGAAATTTCCCAAATGATTCCGCCTACCCATAGACTGTTATATCTTAAAAAACCATTTTGCAACGTTGAAATAACACAACTTGTCGCGGCTTTGAGTGTGAAATGGCAAATGGGAAATGAACTGAGGCTGTCCCACGCAGCATTGGAAGATAAACTCCAGGAACGCACAAAAGAAATTGCAGAAATTAACAAAAAACTGCTTCAAGACATAGACCATCGTAAACAAACTGAAAATGAGCTCAGAGAGAGCAGGGAGAGACTTGAACTGGCACTGGAGGCGAGCAATTCCGGGGTGTGGGAATGGGATCTTAAAAAGGAAAAACTCTATCTTGATGACCGGGCATTAAAAATTCTGGGGTATGAAAGGGATGAAATCCTCACTGGAATGGAGGGAACCGCATCTTTACATCATCCAGGAGATTTTTCCATTCTTAAAGATAAAGTTGCTTCCCATGTTTGTGGAGAAAATCCGGTTTTTGAAAGCGAATATAGAGTGCGAACAAACACCGGGGCGTGGCGCTGGCTGCGTTCGTGTGGGAAAATATCCAGATGGGATACGGATCAAAAACCTGAAATAATCTCTGGTACAACCGTGGATGTTACAGAGCGGGTGCATGCCAAAGAAGAAAGGACGCGGTTGGAAGACTCGTTGCGACAGGCGCAAAAGATGGAGGCCATCGGCACATTGGCAGGCGGCTTTGCCCATGATTTTAACAACGTCCTCAGCGCGATAAACGGATATATGGGAATTGTCCGGAACCACTGTTCCCAGGACATTAAATTATCCTATTATGTCGACCAGGTTCTGGGGGCAAGTAATCGCGCAACGGATCTAATTCGGAATATGATGGCGTTCAGCAGACAGGCAAAGGTTGAGATGGTTCCCCTGGACATCGGTTCCCTGGTTGAGGAGGTATTGAATTTGCTCCGCGCTTCAATTCCCTCTACCATTGAAATAAACCACCATATCAAGACTGACCTGGACACTGTACTGGCAGACCCGTCACAGATTCATCAGTTGTTGATGAATTTGTGTACCAATGCGTATCAGGCAATGGAAACCAGTGATGGCCGGATTGAAATAACCCTGGAACCGGAAACCATATCCGTTGATCGTGCCAATATTCCCATGAATATGAAGGAGGGCCGGTATTTAAAACTGTCTGTAACGGATACGGGTTGCGGTATTGATCAGGAGAACATTGAACGTATCTTTGAACCCTATTTTACCACCAAGGCGGTTGGAGAAGGGACCGGACTGGGACTGGCAATGGTTCATGGCATTGTGAAAGAGCATAAGGGCGCCATCTTTGTGGACAGTCAACCGGGTACGGGGAGTACCTTCCATGTTTACTTTCCCATTACGGGTAAAGGCGAAGCAAAAATAGAGATTGAGGAAGCCCCTGGGCACGTACTTTCAGGGAATGAAAGAATACTCTTTGTAGATGATGAAAAGTGTCTTGCAGATTTAGGTAAAGAAATGCTCGAAGATTATGGATACAACGTTGAAAGTGTGACCAACCCCGATGTTGCCCTTGCAACGTTTAAAGAAAATCACGAAAAATTTGATATGGTAATCACCGACTATATCATGCCTGAAATGACCGGAGACAGACTTGCCATAAAAATACTGGAGATCCGCCCGGAAATTCCAATTATCATGTGCACAGGCTTTAATAAAACGTTATCCACTGAAATTGTAAAGCAGGCCGGGATTAAAAAGCTGATAACAAAACCCCTTGACCTAGAAGGGTTTGTTAAAACCATAAGGGATCTGTTTGAAGGAAAATGAGTCGAATAAGCGCAACTTGCGTCGCTTTTGTCCATTTTTAAACCCATCGTGTTTCACGCCGAAGACCCTTATATGAACCCGGGGAGCAAATGGACGGATCAAAGAAGATTAAAATGCCTTTCATAAAACCGGCCATCGCAAACCGGTTGATGAGCTGGTTCCTGGTGTCGTCATTGGTGCCCCTGCTGGTGTTTGGTTATATCGCCTACACCCATTCCGTTGAAATCCTGAGGACGGTCGCAACAAACAACCTTGACACCATTGCCCAAAGGAAAGTCGACTACATAAACAGCTATTTCAAGGAAATAGAAATAAATCTTGCCGTGCTGGCCCGCAGTTCACAGGTTGTCGATTCCCTGGCCGCACTGAATTCCGCCTTGAAGGGCGGTGAAAAGAATCCTCCCCGGCCTGGGACCGTTGACAAGGCGCTGGAGGCTTTTTTGATCCATTTTAAGGAAACCTACGGATATTACGACCTGTTCCTTATATCCATCTCGGGCGATATCTTTTTTACCGTGCTCCGTGAAGATGATTTCAAGACCAACCTGGTGTCGGGGCCCTATAAGGATTCTCCTTTGGCAGCGGTGTTCAACAACGCGGTCGCCTCATTGAAAACAGAGCCATCCGGTTTTTATTTTTACATCCCCTCCCGGGAGCCTGCCACATTTATTGCATTGCCTGTCTTTCAAGATGGAAGAATGATCGGCGTTGTTGCCGTGCAGGTGGGGGCTGGGGAGATCTATCGGGTGGCGCTGGATTATACAGGCTTAGGGGAAACCGGCGAAGCCCTGATCGCTTCAAAGATGGATGACAGCGCGGTATTCCTGACCCCCCTTCGGTATGATGCGGAAGCTGCATTAAAAAGAAAGGTGGTTCTCGGGTCCCGGAATGCAATGCCCATTCAGAAGGCCGTGCTTGGAAATAATGGGGCCGGCGTATATGATGACTACCGGGGGAAGAAAGTGCTGGCCGCATGGAGATACCTGCCTCTTTTAAAGGTGGGCATGGTGGTGAAAAAGGACATTGGAGAAGCCTTTGCTCCGGTTTACAAGCAGACACGATGGTTTTTACTGATGGGAATCGTAACCATGATTGCAGGGATCATAATCGCCCTGCTATTGTCCAGAACCATTTCCCGTCCCATTGTTAAACTGACCGAAACAACGGCGTTAATGGCCAGGGGAGACTTGACGGTCAGGGCGAAGATCGAGACCGATGACGAGATTGGGAATCTTGCCCGCACTTTCAATAACATGATCGTCGAGCGGGGACGGACGGAGGAAGAACTGCGCAGTTTGAGGAATCTTTTGAAAAACATCCTTGATTCCATGCCGTCGGTTCTTGTGGGGGTTGATCCGGACGGTCGGGTCATGCAGTGGAACCTTGGGGCCGAGAAGGCCACCGGGATCTCCCCATACCAGGCCCATGGAGAATTACTCACAAGGGTGTTTCCGCAACTTGCGGAAGAGATGGAAAAGGTCCGCCAGGTCATCCGGGACAGGGAGCCAAGGATGGACGAAAAGATCCCTTGGAATACAGACGATGAAATACGCTACGCTGATTTGACCATCTATCCCCTGATAACCGATACGGTTCAGGGTGCTGTTATTCGCGTGGATGACGTTACCGAGCGGGTGCGCATGGAAGAACTCATGATCCAGACTGAAAAAATGATGTCCGTGGGGGGACTGGCTGCAGGCATGGCCCATGAGATCAACAATCCCCTGGCCGGCATTCTTCAGAATGTCCAGGTCATGAGAAACCGCCTTTACGGCGATCTGCCGGGAAACAGTCGCGTTGCCGACGAATGCGGCACCTCAATGGAGGTGATTAAAACTTACATGGATCGGCGGGAGATTTCTAAAATGTTCCGGGCGATCATGGAGGCAGGTGGGCGGGCGGCCACTATCGTGGATAACATGCTCAGCTTCAGTCGTAAGAGCGATTCCAGGTTTGCATTGCAAGAGATGGGCGAACTGTTGGACAAGACCATTGAGCTGGCTTCAAGCGACTATGATCTGAAAAAAAAGTATGATTTTCGCCGAATTCAAATCATTCGACGATACCATGGGGACATGCCCCGGGTATGGTGTGAAGCCTCCAAGATCCAGCAGGTATTTCTTAACATCTTCAAGAACGGGGCCCAGGCCATGGCAAAAGCCGACAACAAGCTCGCTCCCCCCTGTTTTTCCCTGGGCGTGATGCCCGAGGGAGAGATGGCCCGCATTGAAATAGGGGACAACGGCCCGGGCATGGATGAGTTCGTACGCAAACGCGTGTTCGAGCCCTTCTTTACCACCAAGGATGTGGGCATCGGCACCGGCCTGGGACTCTCTGTCTCCTACTTCATTATCAGCGAGGACCATTCCGGGACCATGGAGGTGGAGTCCGGTCCTGGAACCGGCACGAAATTCATCATTCGCCTGCCCTTTGGCAAGTCCCGCCAATCCTAGGATTTCAGCATGTCATTCTGCCTTATGGGCCGATTGTCAATGCGCCTGATGTGTCTCAAGACAATAAACACCCGATGGGTTATACCATGCGGTCTACTAAAACCTGGCGGGGTTTTACACCGTCGGAGGGGCCGACAATTCCTTTTTTCTCCATCAGATCGATGATCCGTGCCGCCCTGTTATACCCGACCCTGAGGGCGCGCTGAACACTTGATATTGAAGCTTGTCTAGTGGCCAGAACGTATTCCAGGGCAGCCTGGTATTTCTCATCATAATCATCGTCGTTCACCTCCACGGTGGATTCTTCCTCTTTTTCCGTGGTCACGTCAAGCACATACCGGGGTTTTCCCTGGGCTTTCAGAAAATTGGTGATGGTGATGAGCTCCTCTTCTGAAAGATAGGTGCCGTGAACCCGGGTAAGCCGTGATGTTCCGGGGGGGACAAAAAGCATATCTCCCCTGCCCAAAAGGGTCTCGGCGCCGTTGGAATCGATGATTGTCCTGGAATCGGTCTTGGAAGATACCTGGAATGATATCCGTGTGGGAAAATTGGCCTTGATGATGCCGGTGAGCACATCCACCGAAGGACGCTGGGTGGCAAGGATCAGGTGGATGCCGGCAGCCCTTGCCATCTGGGCAATCCGGGTGAGTGAAAATTCAATATCCTTGCTTGCCGTCATCATCAGGTCTGCCAGCTCGTCAATTATGATTACAATGTAGGAAAACTCCTCAAAACAGTCTTCTTCATCATATTCCGACAGATCCGAATTTTTTATCTTTTGATTATATTGTTCAATGTTTCTCACCTGTAATTTGGCAAGCATCTCATAACGGCGTTCCATCTCCCTTACCACCCACTGGAGGGCTGTATTGGCTTTCCTCATGTCGGTGATCACCGGCGTGATCAGATGGGGTATATCATTGAACAGGGAAAGCTCGATGCGCTTGGGGTCGATCATGATAAACTTGACTCTGTCGGGAGATGATTTATAGAGGATACTTGCTATCATGGCGTTCAGTCCAACGCTTTTTCCGGTTCCCGTGGCCCCTGCGATCAGAAGATGGGGCATTTTGTCAAGTCCCACTACAACGGGATTGCCGATGATATCCTTGCCAAGGCAGACCGGGGTTCGGGATTCATTATTAATGAACTCGTCAGAACCGACAATGTCAATAAAGGGAACGATGCTCATCTTGGTGTTGGGAATTTCAACGCCAATCACATCCTTGCCGGGAATTGGCGCCACGATACGGATACTCAGGGCGCTTAGGGCAAGGGCCAGGTCATTTGCCAGATTCACGATTTTGCTGATCTTGATACCAGGCGCCGGCTTGTATTCAAAGGTGGTGATAACAGGCCCCGGTGAGACCGCCATGACCTCTCCCTTGATTCCAAAATAACCGAGTTTCTGTTCAAGCAGTTCCGCATCCCTTCTTATGGCCTCATGGTCAACCTCTATCTCCCTGTCAGCGCTTTGGAGAAAATCCAGGGAAGGCAACTGAAATTCATCACTATAGTTATTACCGGGGTCAATGGAATTTGTTATATTTCTTCCCGGCGTATTAATCCTCAGTTGAGAGGGCGGTTCATCCTGGAGCTCTTCCTGGAGCTCTTCCTGGGGTTCATCCTGGAGCTCTTCCTGGGGGTTATCCTGGGGCTCTTCCTGGGGTTCAGGCTGGGTTTCAGGCTGTGATTGAACAACCGGTTTTGCCGGTTCCTGATCCAGGGAAGGCGTTGGGACCTCAGTCGTTGACTGTTCCTGGGTCTGCTTCTGGTCCTGGGGCTTTATCGGGGCCTCTGTTTTTGCTGGAGGCTGTTCCAGGGGTTCTGCAGCTTGCTCAGGTTTTTCCAAAGTCTCCATGGGTGGATTTATCGGAGGTTGTGGCTTTCTCAATGATTCTAATACTTGTTTCACCAGGGGCCCAGGCTGTGGCGGGACAGCCGGTTTTGCCTGTTCCGGGTCCTTGGTCTGGTCCTGGGGCTGTATCAAAGCCTCTGTCTTTGCCGGCGGCTGTTCCGGTGTTTCCGGGGCAGGCTGTGGCGCTACCGGCGGCCCAGGCTTTTCCAACATTTCCATGGATGGTTGTACCGGCGGTTCGGGTCGTGGTTCACTTGTGGGCTGTGGCGGTGGGATGGACGCGCCTTGCCGGGTTTCACCAGGCAGAGGGACACCTGGCTTTTTAACCTGTTGTTTTTCAGGGTGAGGTTCTATTTTTGTTTCAACCTCTTTTTTTCCCTGGGAAGGAGGCAGTTCATTTGAAGTCTTTGTTATAGGGAATGATTTGTTGTTTCTCAGTCTCTGCTTATACGCGTCACCTGATTTGTCCTGGCGTTGGTATAACGCCTTCATCTCTTCATGTTTTTGAAGGAGGAGGTTGTATTTGTTTTCAAGTTGAATATGTCTATCGGAAATATTTAAGTTTGACAGCAGTAGCTTTGCGTATGGATTAGATTGTTCCCTGGATGTTTGAAATTGTTTTTCGACTTTATCCATTTCGTCGACCATTACAACTGCAATCCGTTTTGCATTGGCCAAGCCGGTATCACCATCAACTTTAAACTTGTATTCACCACATTCTGTTTTGATGGATAAAAAATTTTTATCGAGACTGTAATTGTTTTTTTTCACACTACCAACTTTTTTTTATTAAATAAGATAAGCCATAACCTCAAAGTACGATGTTTTTATATAGCATAATTGAAAAAGAGATGCCACTGCCGGGGAGAGATGCCGGGTATTTACTTTTTGGGAGTGTTGTGCATACTATTGCAGATGTCAACAAATATAAGGAGAGACCATGAAGAATAAAACGATTATGCTGGCCCTGATACTTGTCGGCTTTTGGGTCCCGGGGTGCAGCACGAGCCACGAAGTTCAGGTGGCGCCGGTGGAGGTGAAGCCGATCCACATCACCATTGACGTGAACGTCAAGGTGGACAGAGCGTTGGATAGTTTTTTCGATGATATTGACGAGACCGAGAGTCAGATAAAGGAGTAGCAGGGGGAGATATGAACATAAAACGAATGGCAGTGCTGGGAATAGCGTTAATGGTCGCCTCTGTTTTTGTTGCCCAGGGGGCTTTTGCAAACAATATCAAACAGCGGATGAAGCAGCGGCTTCCCGTGATTGTCACCATGAAGAGCCAGGGAATTGTGGGGGAAAATGCCAACGGATACCTGGCGTTTGTCACGGCAAGGCGTGCCCACGAGGATGTGGTGGCAAGCGAGAACAAGGACAGGAAAACCGTGTATTCGGCCATTGCCGCCCAACAGGGGGTGGGTATTGCAACGGTGGAGAAGCGACGGGCCCTCCAGATTGCAAACCGGGCAAAAAAAGGGGAGTTTCTGAAAAACGAATCCGGGGTCTGGTATAAAAAGTGATTGACACGGGCAAAATCAGAGTATATGCATAGTAGTAATTCCTGGCTGAAGCCCGGACCTGAAGCATAAAAATACAATTAGTAGGTACTTATAATTAAAACCACGAAGGTTGCCAATTGACGGTCATGTATCCATGGCCTGCAACCCTTTGTGGTTTTTTTACTTATGGAGGAAACAATGAGGTCTTTTTCAATGAAAGTATCGGTTCTTACAGCTCTTTTTATGATGGTTACGGCAGGCAGCTCTTTTGCTCATTTCGGCATGGTGATTCCCTCGGACAGCATGGTTATGCAGGACGATTCTCGGACCCTTGCCGTTGATCTCTCCTTTTCCCACCCCTTTGAGGTGATAGGCATGGAACTTGAGGAACCGGCCTCATTCTTTGTTGCCAAGGACGGCGCCAGGGAGGATCTTCTTTCCGGTCTCAAGACCGCCAAGGTGATGGACCATGGCGCATGGACCACAAACTACACTGTCAAGCGTCCCGGGGCCTACGCCTTTTGCATGATTCCCAAGCCCTATTGGGAGCCCTCCGAGGACTGTTTCATCGTTCATTACACAAAGACCATTGTTGCAGCCTTTGGCGGAGAGGATGGCTGGGATGAGCCGGTGGGCCTCAAGACCGAGATTGTTCCCCTGTCCAAACCCTATGGGCTCTATGCCGGCAACATCTTCCAGGGCGTTGTGATGCTGGACGGTAAGGCCGTTCCCCATGCCGAGGTGGAGATCGAGTACTACAACAAGACCGCCAAGGCCGTTGCCCCCTCCGACTACATGATTACCCAGACCATCAAGGCCGACCAAAACGGCGTCTTCTCCTATGCCGCACCGGTTGACGGGTGGTGGGGATTTGCAGCCCTCAACACCTCCGACAAAAAAATGGTGCATAATGGGGAGAAAAAGGATATAGAACTGGGTGCCGTATTATGGGTTGAATTTCAGAAATGGCAGACAAGGAATTAAGATGCATATATCAGAAGGCGTTTTATCAGGTCCGGTGATGATGGCAGGTGCAGCACTTGCCGTTGCCGGCACCGCAGTCGGGCTGAAAAAGATAGATTATGATCGGATTGTCCATGTGGCGATCCTGTCGTCAGCCTTCTTTGTGGCATCCCTGATCCATGTTAATCTGGGACCCTCCAGCGTCCACCTCATCCTTAACGGTGTGGTGGGGCTGCTGCTCGGGTGGGCCGCCTTTCCTGCCATCGTGGTGGCCCTGTTTCTCCAGGCCGTGTTCTTCCAGTACGGCGGCATTACGGCCCTTGGCGTCAACGCCGTGATCATGGCATTGCCCGCTGTTATCTGTTACTATCTCTTTTCTCCGTTCCTGAATAAGGGCAAGAAAACGGTGTTTGCGGCATCGTTCCTGGCAGGCGCCGGATCCGTTTTTTTCTCCTGCCTTGTTTTGGGATTTGCCCTGTATCTTACGGAAAAAAGTTTTTTTGAGGTCTCCCTGCTTGTGGTCACGGCCAATCTTCCCGTGATGATCATCGAAGGGATTGTCACGGGATTCTGTGTGACCTTTTTTCATAAGGTCTATCCTGAGATCTTGCCCCGGCCCCGGGGAAGGAGTAACCCATGAGGCAAAAAAACGTTAAACAATGGTGCGTCCTTGCGATCCTTATGGTGCTCGGATGGAGCGCCCCTTCCTTTGCCCACAAGGTGTATGTGTTTGCCTGGGCAGAAGACGGGTTTGTCCACTCCGAGAGCAGCTTTGGTGACAAAAAGGTGATCAAGGGCAAGGTCGAGGTAACCGATGAAAGTGGCGCCGTGATCTCCAAGGGCATCACAGATGAGCAGGGAAACTATTCCTTTAAAATCCCGGACAATCCCGGTTCCGACCTTGTTATCACCATGGATGCGTCCATGGGCCATAAGGCAACCTGGCGGGTTCCCCTGGAGGAGATGCAGGGGGCGGCATCCAAGGCCGCCCATGGGGATGCCATGGCCCAAAAGGCCGAACTTGAAAAGGGGCCCTCTATTATGAGGATCGCCTCAGGCATCGCCATCATCTTTGCCCTGGCCTTTGGCGCAGGGTTTGTCACCAAGAGGCGGCGAAAGAAAAACCATGATTAGCGAGGCGCTTGCCCAGGGCGATTCCATGATCCACAGGCTCGATCCCTGTGTCAGGGTGGTGTGCGCCTTTGGGGTTTCCTTTGCCCTGGCCCTGTCCGAGCAGTTTGGCGTGCTGGGGCTCTATCTGGTTTTTGCCCTGGTCCTGGTTGCCCTTGCCTCCCTTGGGGCAGGGCCGGTGCTGAAGCGGCTCAAGCCGGTGTTGCTCTTTGTGCTCATGATCTGGGTCATCCTGCCCTTCACCCATGAGGGAGAGCCCCTGCTCAGGCTCGGGCCCCTCACCATGACCCGTCCCGGGGTGGAATTGTGCCTGAGGATCACCATCAAGTCCGTCTCTATTTTGATGGTGTTTATCGCACTGCTGGCGACCATGACCGTTGCGACCCTGGGCCAGGCCCTCCACCGGCTGAGGGTCCCTGACAAGCTTGTGTTCCTGCTGCTCATGACCTACCGTTATATTGCCGTGATCCAGGAGGAGTACCAGCGGCTTCTCAGGGCCGCACGGTTCCGTGGGTTTGTTCCCGGAACCAACCTCCATTCCTACAGGACCTATGCCTATCTTGCCGGCATGCTCTTTGTCAGGGCCTCATTAAGGGCCCAAAGGGTCCACAACGCCATGCTTTGCCGGGGTTTCAACGGCACCTTTCGTTCCCTTGACTCTCCTTTGTCCAATAGACTCAACCCCGTGTTCATGACAGGTGTCTCGGCCTTGACCCTGGTGCTTGTGGTGACCGAATTACTTTGGAAATAGACCGTGACAAACCCAATTATCAAGCTTGAAAATATTTCGTTTGCCTATCCCGGTGCAACCGAGAAGATCCTTGACAGTCTTTCCCTGGAAGTTTACCACGGCGACCGCATCGGCATGATGGCCCCCAACGGCAGCGGAAAGACCACCCTGTTTCATACCATCATGGGCCTGTGCCGGCCCGATTCCGGCACCATTGAGATCTTTGGCAGTCCGGTCTCAACCGAGCAGGAGTTCCAGGCGGTCCGATCCAGAATCGGGCTGATGTTCCAGGACGCCGATGACCAGCTCTTCTGTCCCACGGTGGTGGATGATGTGGCCTTTGGGCCCCTGAACCTCGGTCTTTCAGCAGATGAGGCCCGTGACAGGGCCCGGGAGGTGCTTGCCACCCTTGGCATTGCCGACCTTGAAAACGCCATCACCCACAGGCTCTCGGGCGGCCAGAAGCGCCTCGTGGCCCTGGCTTCCGTTCTTGCCATGGAACCCAGTGTACTGCTCCTTGACGAGCCCACGGCTGGCCTTGACAACGGCGTCAAGGAAAAACTTGTCAAGATCCTGAACCACCTTGACATCTCCTATGTGGTGATCTCCCACGAGTTCAACTTTCTGACCGCCATCACCGACCGGGTTTTTTCCATGGAAAGCGGGAAGATCCTTTCGGACGACGAGGTCCGGATCCACCAGCACGAGCACATGCACAAGCTTGGCAACCATCCCCACAAACACGTTTAGCTTCTTCGCGCTGATGTTCGTGTTATTTTGGTAAGAGGATCAGAATATTTTTGGGTTATCGCTTGTCCAGGTTGGGGCGTCTACACACCTGATCGATTCAATGGGATCTTGACAAAAGAGAGACAAAAAAGGCGACTGCACCCGGGGGTGCAGTCGCCTTTTTTAATGTTTAGATAATGAATCGCAGAACAACGGTTCTGAGCTTTCTTGCTCAGATGATGAACCGCTGAACAACGGTTCTGAGCTGTTCTGCTTAGATGATGAATCGCTGAACAACGGTTCTGAGCTGTTCTGCAAGGGAGAACAGCTCGGTGCTGCTGGCCTGGATCTTTAGGCTGCTGCCGGAAATCGTGGTTGACGATTCATCAACCTCCACCATTTCCATTGAAATGGTCTGGGCCACGGCCGATGTCTGGGAGACGTTCGCATTGACCTCCTGGATCCCGGTGGCTGCCTGGTTGATGTTACCGGCGATTTCATCGGTGGTCTGGGCCTGCTCCTCAACGGAATCTGCGATGGCTTCCACCACCTCGTTGACCTGGGAGATGACCGTTGTGATCTCGTCGATTTCCCCCACTGTGTTCCGGGTGGAGGATTGGATGTTTTCGATGTTGGACTTGATCTCCTGGGTGGCGGCGGCGGTCTGCATGGCCAGTTCCTTGATCTCATTGGCCACCACGGCAAAACCTTTGCCGGCCTCGCCAGCCCGGGCCGCTTCAATGGTTGCGTTCAGGGCAAGCAAGTTGGTCTGCTCGGAGATGGTCGTGATCACCTCGGTGACCTTGCCGATCTCGTCTGCCGCCGAACCCAGTTCCTTGACCTTTACGGCCGTGCTGGTTGTCTTGTCCACCGCCTGGGCGGTGATGGTTCTGGCCGTTCCGGAATTCTTGGATATGCCTGCCAGGGAGACGCTCATCTCCTCGGTGGCTGCGGCCACCGAGGTGACGTTGGTTGAGGCCTCTTCACTGGCAGAAGCCACCGTTGTCATGTGCATGCTCATCTCTTCGGCGGCGGTGCTGACAGAGGCTGATTTCTCGGTGAGGTTTTTCGAGCCACTGGAGAGCTGTGTGGACAAACCGTTGAGATCAGACGCCGAACTGTTCAGGTCTTCGGCCTTGGTTGAAATATCGGCGATGATTTCCTGGACGTTTTCAATGAACTGGTTGAACCATTTTCCCATCTCTCCAATTTCATCCGTGGAGTTGATTTCCAGGCGTTTGGTCAGGTCGCCTTCTCCGGTTGCAATGTTTTTCAGCATGTCCACGGCCTGGCGGATGGGGCCTACGATGAACTTTGAAACGATCAGAGCCGTGACCAGTGTGGCGCTCAGTGCGATGAAACAGAAGAGTATGAGGTTTAAGTACTGCTGTTTTGAGATGGCGCTGTTTGTTTCGGCCAGTTCGTCGGTGAGGGTGTCCCCAAAATCCTGGGTCATTTTCCCAAGGGTTTCCTTGATGGCGGTCGTCTCTTTGGAGAGCCGGAGTGCCTCTGCCTGGAGATCAATGCCCTTGATCTCCTCCTCCGTTGCCATGGCCAGATAGATGGGGCCGGCCTGGTTGGTAAACGTTTCTATTTGCTTGATGGCGGTGCTGATCGTTGCGGCACGTTGTTGCGCGATGCCCGGTAGCCGGGAAATGTCGGTGAGGGCGTTCCTGGTTTGGTCGGATTTTTTTTGGGCTTCCTCCAGCAGGGCATCATCCCCGGTGACAATGGCGTCCGTATAAAGCTTGATTTGGTTGTCAAAGGCCGTCACCGCCGCCTGGCTGAACCGGGACGCGGGGAACAGATATTCTGAAACGGTCATCAGTCTTGATTCGGTCTGTCTGGCGATGAAAAATCCAAAGGCCATTGAGGCGAAATAGCCCATAAGTGCAATGCTGACACAGAGCCAGATTTTTTTTGAAATGGTAATTGATCTCCACATATCAACCCTCTTTTGTTGCCTTAACCGTTGTTTTATCCCCCTCCCATGGTGGCAAGGGAGGAGGATGGATTACGATTGTTGAATTTGGTTGAAGATTGCCCTTAAAATGAAAAGGTCACCTTTGCAGCAAGCATGTACCAGGTGTCATCGGGGTCTGCAGCATCATATTCAACGGTGGCCAGGCCGTCCATCAAATGGCCTTCGAGTTTTAACACCATGTTGTCGTTCACATCAAACCGAGTGGTCAGGGCAAGGTCCTTTTTCCATGCTTTGGCTGCCGGTTGTCCCACTTTTTTGTAGCGGTCTCCGTCCTTGTCGTCCTTGTCCAGGTACTGAACGTTGTAGTAGGTTCCCACCTCAAACCAGTCGTTTATCCGGTAGCTTGCAAGGAAATAATAGCCTTCAATCTCCTGTTCATCGTTAATGTTGAACGCCGAAATGGAGTAGTCCAGTGTCAAGAGCTGGTATTCGGATGCCAGGGTGAGATCTCCGTAGATAAATTCCACGGAACCGATATAGGATTCGGCTTCAAACTCTAAATCAAGAGGCATGGGAGTGTTGGACGAGAGGATTGCCTTGTATCCCAGGGTGCTGGTTCCCAGGGTGAGGCCTTCGATGGGGGTGGACCATTTGAGGTCGCCTGCATAGGCCCAGTCCACGGAGGAGCCGGTGAACTCAGGAATTCCCATCAGGCCGGTCAGCAACTTGGCAACCCCCCCGTCATTCTTCAACTGGGTTGTTCCATAGGCCAACTGATAGCCTATATCACCGGGTAACTCTCCATAGACACCGATACCGATGGTGGTGGAGACGGATTCCCTGAAGCCTTCGGAGTAGACGCTGGAGGGCAGCAGGATGCAGGTCCGTGCGGCATCGATGTCCCGGCTCTGGTTGTAAAGTCCGTAGGGGGTTTTCATCTTACCCGCCCGAAGACCGAGCCAGTTGCGATAGTTGTAGTCTCCATAGGCCCAGTCGATCTCAACTTCATTGTTTCCAATGTCGCCCATGTCCCGGGACAGCAGCTGCATTCCTACCCTGAGGTTGTCGTTGACCTGGGAGGCGATGTTAAGGCCGAATTCATTGAATTCAAAGGTTCCGCTGGAAGAGGTCTTGGCAAAAAGGGCATCGTTGTTATCGGATTTCAGGTATCCCTGGGAGAGGAATCCGTGGATTTGGACAGACTCCATGTCAAAGGCTGCTGCGGTTGTGGCAAAACAGATAAGGATGGTGGCAATTATGAATTTTTTCATGGGTGAAACTCCTGCTTTCTAATTTCAGAGCTCCTGACATAAGGGGCTGAAAACCCTATTGTTATTGACTTTTTGCTAAGAATGATATAAGTTT
>JAEINR010000008.1 GCA_016342325.1 Desulfobacterium sp. | reverse complement strand
CGATGATTGTGGATAAATATCCATGTGCAGCTTAAACTAATTGTTTTTTTGTCTTGACTCAGGGGTCCACTTTACCTGTATGAAAATTTTTGGCTCCTATCCATATCCGTAGAGTTGCTTGATATTGTTGCCATCTCGAGAACCAATATGGGTAAATAATTCATTGCACCTGCTTATAGGGAATTTCCTAATATTGGGATTGGCAAGTTTAACATGAACATCTGCGGCTTGCCCGTCAGCATATTTCTTGTTTCGTTTGCATATTTTATTCGACAAGAGTCAAATGAAGATTTGACCCCTTTTTTTCATTTTAGCACTTTCTTAAAGTGCTGTTTTTGGGGTCAAAAACGTTAACCTAAGACGTTTCGAGGATGTTATTTTAGGCTTTTTATAATATTTATAGATATTATAAAAAGCCTAAAATAGAGTTAACTTTATTGGTTAGCTCTTCATTGGTAAACGGCTTTTTGATGAACCCGTCAGGCTTTGCCGCCATCAAAGAATCATAGGTTTGACCCTGTGTGTCCGACAGCAGTGCAATAAAGGGTATGACCTTCAGGCTATAGTGGTTTTTCAAGGCTCTTAAAAGCTCTATCCCATTGACTTTTGGCATGTTGATACCGGATATGATCAGATCCACCTTTTGTTCCATGAGAAGATCTAAGACCTGTTTTCCGTCCTCAGCTTCAAGGGTGCTTGTAAAGCCGGCACTGTGAAGTGCCCTTTTGATCATGGATCGCAGCATCTCCGAGTTGTCAGCAATAAGTATAGCAGATGAAAGAGACATAATTATTTATCCATATCAGATTAAAACTAAATTTGCCATATAACGTAAATGCTGTATGTATAGTTTGTCAACTGCTATATGCAGTTTAAGACAGAGTAAAACGAGGTGCTTGTTATTTTACAGGCTTTTGTAATTTGGCATATTCGAAATATTTATTCAAATTGATTAACAAGAGGTTGACCAGTTTTTTTTCTGAGTATCTCCGCTGTCGGATAACACTCATCCGGTATCAAATTTGACATAATTTGACAATCAATTTTGAAGCATGCTACCATGTTCCCTAACAGTATAACACTCCATATTGAATGATATACAGTTTTCTGGATAACTCCAAAATGATTAAAATCGAACCGATTTTATTAGAAAATTACAATTTTGAATTACAGGCAAACAATATACCTCCGAACAACCATGGGTATTATGTAAAATGGCTACGGTTCTATCTGGATTTTTGTCATAAATACGGTTTCAGGAAAACCGAGCCAGGAAGTCTGCCTCCCTTTATTGAAAAACTTCGGTCTAAAAAAAAAAATACGAATTTCCTGCAACAGGCATCCCATGCGGTTCATCTATTTTATTCGTTGTCCCGGCAGGAACCGACTGCAAAACCGTATACACCCGGAGTCGATTTCGCTCAAAATGTAACCGCAAGAGAGAATGAAAAAAGGCCCTCCACAAAACAATTTGCAAAAGAGGCTACCTCAAGCTTTCCGGCCGATACTCCCGTGTCCGATCAGGCAGAGAATCCGAAACAAAAATGGCAAAAAGCTATAGCAGACCTGGCAGATGAAATAAAGGTGCGTCATTATTCACCCAAGACGCTCAAATCCTACAGGAACTGGGCTTATAAGCTACAGGCCTTTTTAGGCTCAAAAGCACCGGAATCACTTGATTCGGAAGATGTAAAACGATTTCTAACCCATCTGGCTGTTGAGATGAAGGTTTCTGCATCTTCGCAGAACCAGGCATTCAATGGATTATTGTTTTTTTATCGCCACGTCCTTGGCAGAGAATTCGGAAAGATTGAAGGGGTAGTCAGGGCAAAAAAACGACCCTATATTCCAGTTGTTCTTTCCAAGGATGAAGTCCACAGGGTTCTGGACAATCTTCCATATCCCTATGATCTGCTGGTCAAGTTATTGTATGGATGCGGACTGAGGCTGTTTGAATGTCTGAACCTAAGGGTTAACAATTTCAATTTCGACGGGAAAGGGAAAATCCAGATTAACTAAGCGAATTGGTGACTATGATATCCGTACCATTCAGGAGCTCCTGGGTCACAGTGATATCAGAACGACCATGATCTACACCCACACGGTGAGATCCAAAACCTTGAAGGAAGCCAAAAGCCCACTTGATCTGTAAGAATAGCTCCGCTCCTCCAGTTACATACAATCTCGCAATTGGAGAAAAGCAAAAACAGGCAGAAGCACTGATGTTATATAAAGGGGTTCTCATAAAATCAACAAGAAAACCCCTTAGATAGTAATCTACCTGTTTTGCTTTGAATCTTTGGTTAGAAAAACATCAATCAAGCCCCAGGGTTCCTCCGGGGTTCATGATGCCGTTGGGATCAAAATGGTGCTTCAGGGCCTTGAGAACGTCCATCTGCTCTTTTCCCAGGTGGTCTTCCATGAACGTCGACATAAGCCTGCCAACGCCGTGGTGGTGACTCAGGGAGCCTTTGTTGGCGTTGATCTGCTCGATGATGCCCTTCTGGAACTTCCTGAACTCTTCGAGATCCTTGTTCCTTGTGATGAAGATAAAGTAGAGGTTGGTGCCCTGGGCATAGAAGTGGGAGGCGTGGGTCATGCAGATGGTGTGGGGATTGGCCTTGATGTGTTTTCTAACCTCGGTGTGGAGGGAGTGGAGGTTCTCCCAGGTGACAGAGCACTCCAGGGTGTCGATGAGCACGTCAAAGTCGTTGAGGGAGTCCCTCATGTAGGGATCTGAGAACCTGCCGTGGCTCCACTTTTTCATGGGATAGCCCGTGATATACATGCCTTTGTTTTGCTTGCACACCCTTTTTATGTTGCCCTTGACCATGGCGGTGTAGCGTCGGTCCCCGTCGACCTGGCCCATGAGGAAGCATCTTTGTTTGGGCTTGAAGGATTTGAACTGCATGAAGCGGTCCAGCACGGTGTCCTGGATGCCGTACATCTGCATGGCCACATCGGTCTCTTCGGGATCTGAGATTCTCAAGACCGAGGGCATGCCGAACTCGCCCTGGCAGATCTCCCTGGAGGCGGTGACGGCCGCTTCCCAGGAGGGGAAGATGAAACCAAAGGAGCGGGTGTTCTTGGGGAAGTGGCGGAAGATCTTGAAGGTGACGGCGACAAGTACGCCGAAACAGCCTTCACTGCCCTTCATCATATCGTTTATCTTGGGACCGGTGGCAGTGCCGGGATAGTCTTTGGTCGTGAACGTGCCCGTGGGGGTGACGTATTCCTGGCTGATCACAAGGTCATAGGCATCACCGTAGTAGGAGGAGGCCTGGCCTGCGCCCAGGGTCACGATCCACCCGCCAACTGAGGAGTACTCAAAGGATTGGGGAAAGTGTCCGCCGGTGTAGGCGTGGGCCGCTTTAAATCGTTTGGGGGCGTTGTTGAGGATCTCTTCGTATGCCGGCCCCATCATGCCCGGCTCCACCGTGATAGTCTGGTTGGTCTCGTTGAACTCCAGCACCTTGTTCATGTGGGTGCCCATGACAAGGGTGACCCCGCCTTTTCTGCACTCAAGGCCCTGGGTGACGGAGCTTCCTCCCCCGTAGATGTGGACGGGGATGCTGTTGAGGTTGCAGTGGTTGACGATCTTCTGGACATCGTCCTTGTTTCTGGGGTGGATGACGAGATCCGGGAGATGTTCGATGACGCTGTGCCTGAGCCGGAGGACATCCTCCATGGATTTACCTGTGGCATGGAAGAGCCGGGCATAGGTGCTTTTATCGATGTTCTCCGTACCCACGATCTGGGTAATTGCCACAAGATCTTTTTGGGTGATGTTGGACGGGACGGTGTCCGCCACGGGCTGGTCCCCGGTGGCTTTTTTTTGGGAAAAGTGGTAGTCCGGCAGATCCAGGGACTCCTGGATCACGGAAAAGAAGCCCTGGCTTGGGTGCTTGTATTGATCGTGTTTCCCCCACTTGAAGATGGATCTAAAGGTGCCGGGTTTTGGAGGGTTTACTTCAAATTTCGGTGTAAAATCAGTCTTGCCCATGGTCTCTCCTTTTTCTATTCTGGATATCCGGTGATGGCTTGGATTTCGGTGTAAAGGGGTTCAAGGGCCCGAAAAATTCTTTGGTAGACCCTGGAGTAAATACTGCTATAAATTTCAACGTTGGCGGGGTTGGGCGTAAACACGGTCTCTTCATGGACCATGGCGTCGATGCCGCTTTGGATGGACGGGAAGATCCCAAGGCCCGTGGCCGTGATGATGGCGGCACCCAGGCCCGAGGTCTCATGGGTTCTGCCCTTGACCATGGGAAGATTGAAGATGTCTGCTGTTATCTTGCAGATCTCGTCGCTCTGGGAAGCACCACCGGACACTGCGGCCCGTTGGGCGGAAAATTTTCCCCGTTTTTCCATGGTTTCCAGGCCGTCCTTGAGTGCGAAACCCAGGCCCTCGATCACGGCTCTGTAGATGTGGGCCTTGGTGTGGATATCGCCGAACCCGATCATGGCACCCTTGGCACAGGGATGCTCCAGGCCCGGACCCCAATAGGGCTGAACCACGAGTCCCATGGCGCCAGGGTCGGTGGTGGCCAGGTGCCGGTTCAGCACCTCTTCGGCGGCAATGCCGAGCTCTTTTGCCTCGGCAACCTCCTGGTGGGCGAACTCGTTCTTAAACCAGGTGATCATCCAGAAGCCCCGGAATATCTCCATCTCGGGATTGTACCGGGAGGGAATGGAGGCTGGATAGGGGGGCATGAACCGGACGGGCTCATAGTATTTTTCCGTGGTGGTCTGGACCGTGGCCGTGGTGCCGAAGCTCAGGCTCACCATGGAATCATCCACGACCCCTGCCCCAAGGGTTTCACAGCCCTTGTCCGAACCGCAGGCAATCACCTTGAGCCCCTGCTTCAGGCCCGTGAGCTGTGCGGTCTTTGGGGTTATGGTGCCGATAAGGTCACCGGGCTTGACCAGCTGGGGCAGTTTCTCCCTTGGGACGGGAAAGAACAGGGACGGCAGATCATATTTGGAGGCCCATTCCATGGTCTTGTAGTTAAAGGGAATGTGGCCGATCTGGGAGGCCACGGAATCCAGGAACCGGCCCGTTAACCGATGGTTGAGGAAGCCCGACACCTGGAGATAGCAACGGGTTTTCTCCCAGATTTCGGGCTGGTTCTGCATGATCCAGTTGCACTTGCCCTGGGTCTGAATGCCCTTGACCAGGCCGTCCATCCGGGCAAGCTTGAGCCCCATGCCGATGAGCCCTTTGGTGCCGAACTTTGCCTCTGCCCGCCGCTGGTCCAGCCAGACAATGGCCGGACGAAGGGGGTCGCCGTTTTCATCCACATTGATCATGGTGGTGCGCTGGGAGGTTACCCCCACCCCGGCAATGGCGCTAAAGAGGGTGGGATGCCGCTCCTTGAGCTCCTGACAGGCAGCACAGAGGCTGTTCCAGTAGATCTCGGGATCCTGCTCAGCCCAGCCCGGCCGGGGAGAGACATAGGGGATGTACTCGACCTGGGACCGTGCCACAAGGTCTCCTTTGTCTGTAAACAGGAGCGCCCTCAGGCTCTGGGTGCCGCAGTCTATTGCCAGTAACGTTTGGTCTGCCATGTGAATCCTCCAAAGGGGTTAAAACGGCGAAGAGTAGTGACGGTTCCAATGGGTCAGATAATCCTGTTTCTCCTGGAGCCAGCGCTGGTCGTCCCACTTAAGCAAGGGTTTGCAAATGGTTTCAACGGCCTTGAGGTGCTCCTTTGCTCCCTGGGGAAGTAGAATGCCCAGCCGGGTCCGGCGGAGCATCAGATCTGACAGGTGGCGCACCTGCTCGTGTTCGGCGGCATAGGCAAGCTCGGCCCACAGGGTAGCGGTGGTGCCAAGGTGGGAAAGGTCGTTCCCGGACTCGATAATGTCAGTGGCCCCGTTGCCGTACCGTCCATAGAGCCTGCGCCGGTCCGTGGCGGAAAGGGACGGTGCTGACGAAGTCTCATTGGGAGCTATATTTAAACCCAGGGGATCAACCATTTGGGTATTGGCCGGCAGATAGTCTTTTGCCGCCTTGATGGCATCCCTTGCAAGGAGATTGAAGGTGGTGAGCTTGCCGCCGGTGATGGTCACAAGCCCCTGGTCCTCCCACACCACATGCTCCCTGGACTCCTTACTGGCATTGGTGCCGCCGTGGCTCAACACCGGCCTCACCCCTGCCATGGAGGCGATGCAGGTTTTTGGGTCAAGGTTCAAACCGGGCATGGCAAAGTCCGCCCCCTCCATTAAGTACGCTGCCTCCTCCCGCTGGATCGCAGGTTCAGTGTTCAGTCCGTGGCCGTGGTCCACATCGGTGGTGCCAAGCACGGCACACCCCTCCCATTGGAAGATGAACATGGGCCGGTTATCCTGGGGATGGATAAAGCTGATCACCCTGTCACCGGGAACGGATTGACCAGGAAAGATCAGATGGCTTCCCCGGAGGGGCCGTATATGAAGCCCTTTCTCAGGTGAGGGGTGGAGTTCTTCGGCAAAGGCGCCGGTGGCATTGATTACCACCGGAGCTGAAATCTCCATGGTCTTGCCCGTGTCCGTGTCCTGGGCCGTAACCCCGGCAACCCTGTTCCGGCTATCTCTGTTCACCGAACAGACCCGGGTGTAGTTCCGGGCGGTTCCCCCGAGGGCTTGGCCTTGGCTGATGATCCGCAGCACCAGCCGGGCGTCGTCCACCTGGGCATCACCGAAGATGAATCCGCCGGTGAGGTTGTGGGTGTTGATAAAGGGCACCGTCGCTTCCGTCTGGGCCCGGCTCAATCCCTTGTGCTGCTTTTTCAGGGCCATGAGGGAATAGAGGGAGAGACCCAGCCCCATGAGGGGTTTGGAGGGACCGTGGCCCTTGTAAACCGGCATGATGAACTCCAGGGGCTCCACCAGGCCCGGGAAGATGGACAAAAGGCGCTGGCGCTCCGTGACTGAATCCCGGGTCATGAGGAGCTTGCCCTCTTTCAGGTACCGCAGGCCCCCGTGGACCATCTTGGAAGATCGGCTGGATGTGCCCCAGGCAAAATCGTTCTGCTCCAGGAGCAGGACCGACAAGCCCATGGCTGCGGCCCTGAAAAAAACACCGGCACCGGTGATGCCGCCGCCGATGACTACCATGTCATAGTTGTTTTTAATCTTATTAAATTCCATCTTTTCTCCTTGATTTCCAGATAGTGATACTTGTCTCCATGGCGTTCTTGACACATTGTTCCACCCGGTCTTCGCCCTGTTCCAGGGAAAGGACCAGTTCCTGATAAAAGGCAAGGGAGTTTTGCCGGGCCAACGGATCTTGAAAATAAAGTTCTCCAATCCCGTGGTAGATGGGGGTGAAATCGTTGAACATGAACCGAAACACGGGATTGCCGCTAAGGGTCACCACAAGGCTCTGCAACGCCCAATCATACTCGGCAAAGTCCAGGGGCGTTTGGTCAACGTCGGGCATCTTTTTAAGGTAATCGGAAATGGCGGCGGAATCGTTCCCGGCAGCCAGTCGGGCAATGCCCGGCAGCATGATCGAGCGCATCTGAAGCAGATGCTCCACCATGGAAGTGGAAAGTCCCTTGCCATAGCTGAGCATGGAGCCCAGGAGGGCAAGACCGCCGTTGTTCAGGTAATCGTTGACCCGGGTGGGCTTGCCCTGGCTAATGGTGATCCACCCCTTGGAGGACAGGCGCTGGAGGGTTTCCCTCAGGGTGGGCCGGGTGACCCCCAGGGTGGTTGCGAGGACTCGCTCGGCCGGAAGGGCGCTTCCGGGGGCATATTCCTGGTTCAGGATCGCTTCCAAAAGCAGGTGCTCCGCATGCTCTGCGGGACGCAAGGGTTTATTCATGGGGTCTCCTTGTTGGTTTGGGCTTCTGGTAAGAGGTCATACCAGTTGAGAAATGAATCGTCAAGACCCTTTCGCCTTTCCCGGAAATAACTTTATTTATTTGACATGGAAAAGGATAACGACTATTTCAGGGGTTTGGTATTTGTGAGGTATTTTTCTGTTAACTTAACATGGAAGATAAACATGGGTGGATTTTTTGGATGCGCTTCAAAAGAAGCGTGCAATAAGGAACTTTTCTACGGAACCGATTACCAGTCCCATCTTGGAACCAAGCGGGGCGGGCTTGCCACGGTTGGAAAAGATGGATTTCAGCGCACCATTCACAGCCTTGAGAATGCCTACTTCAGGTCAAAATTCGAATCCGACCTGGACAAGCTGACCGGAAACATGGGCATCGGGGTGATCAGCGACACCGACTCCCAGCCGATCATTCTTCACTCCCACCTCGGACGCTTTGCCGTGGTCATGGTGGGAAAGATCGCGAACCTTGAGGAACTTGCCGCCGAGGCCTTTTCACAGAACATCCACTTTGCAGAAACCAGCAGCGGCGGGATCAACCCCACCGAGCTTGTGGCCATGCTCATCTGCCAGGCAGACTCGTTCACGGCAGGAATCAGAAACGCCCAGGAGAAGATCAAAGGCTCCTGCTCCATGCTGGTCCTCACGGAAGCCGGACTCTATGCCGCACGGGACAGGCTGGGACGAACCCCCATCATCATCGCCAAGGGCAATGACGCCTATGCTGCAAGCAGCGAATCAAGCTCCTTCTCCAACCTGGGATTTGAGGTGGACCATTACATGGGACCTGCCGAGATCGCCTTCATCACCGCCGAAGGATGGGAAATGGTACAGGCCCCGGGCAAAGAGATGCAGGTCTGTTCGTTTCTCTGGGTCTACTACGGCTATCCTGCCTCCTCCTACGAGGGCATCAACACGGAGCAAGTCCGTTACAACTGCGGCGCAGCCCTGGCCAAGAAGGAAACCGAAAAAGCCGACTTTGTGGCAGGTATCCCGGATTCAGGCATCGGCCATGCCGTGGGGTTTGCCAACGAAAGTCACACCCCCTACATGCGCCCCTATGTAAAGTACACCCCCACCTGGCCCAGGAGCTTCATGCCCCAGAACCAGGCCATGCGAAACCTGGTGGCCCGGATGAAGCTGATCCCGGTCAAGGAGATCATCCAGGGAAAGCGCATCATATTTTGCGACGACTCCGTTGTCAGGGGCACCCAGCTCCAGGACAACACCCAGATTCTCTACGAATACGGCGCCAAAGAGGTCCACATGCGGATCGCCTGCCCCTGCCTCATCCACCCCTGTGAATTCCTGAACTTCTCCACCAGCCGGTCTTCCATGGACCTTGCCGGCAGAAAGGCGATTTTTGATATCGAAGGCAAGAAGGACACGGATCTTTCAGGCTACGCCAGGGACGGCTCGGATCAGCACACCCAAATGGTGGAACGGCTCACGGAACGCCTTGGACTCACAAGCTTAAGGTACCAGAATCTCGACGACCTTATCCAGGCCATCGGTCTTCCCAAGGAGCAGCTCTGCACCCACTGTTGGGACGGATCAAGCCACTATTAGCCCCGGTTGTTAAAAACAGATCGCCATGGCCGGTGCCCTGCACCGGCCATGGCGATGGCAAAAACTCAGTAGTCCAGGCTATTTTCCGTGAACCAGGCCATGGGTTCCGAGTTCGGCCCCAGGATCCGTTTCAGGATGTCGTTCATGGTTGCGGGATCGTTGTCAAACCCGGCGTGCTCCCGGCTGAGGCTCCTGGACTGCTTTCCCTTCTCCCCCATGGAATAAACCAGGGCCAGCCGATCCTGCTTAATGCCGGTGCAATGTTTCTGCATCCCGAGCAGAGGGGTCTCCCGCTGTTCCTCAAACGCCCTGGAGACAAGGTAAAGAAGGGATTTACCATACACCTTCACCACGGTGTCTGCCTGCTCCAGCTCGTCGGTCATATTGTAGATCACCATGCCATTGATGCCAAAGCCACCGTCTCCTGCCGAAAGCAGGGGACCAAAATAGGTGTTAAAATCGTCAATGGTGCAGGCCGGTGCCATCAGGCTGGCCGTTGCAACGGCCAATGACGGTTGGATCGTTTTCAGGCTTTGGAGCAGGTGGGCCATGAAGATTGCCCCGGTGCTGTGGCCCGCCACATGGACCTTGACATTTCCAGGCAGAGCCCCCAACAGGGTCTCAAGGGCCTGGGTACCGGCATTGCCCTCCTTGAACGGAGCGGTTGCCCCCTGCTTCATCTCCCGCCACAGGGCCCGGCCCGGAATACGCACAGCCCCTTCGAGCCACCGGTCCCAGGCATGGGGAATGGCGTTCCACAACCCCTGGGAACGATCTTTGCTCTCCATCTCCCGCCGCAGGACGATATCCTTGATCTCCTCCAGCAATCCCGTGTCGTACATGAAGTGGTAGGGATAGATCCCATTGATTTTAAAGGTTGATTTCATGGCCGCGATACGTTTCGCAGAACTTTTCGGGCTGTTGAGACCGCCGTGGGCGTACAGCAAGAGATGGCTGTACTTGTCGCTGGACGAGAGCACGTCGGCGGTTTCAGCCACATCGGCAAGGGAGGAGAAATAACGGCCCGTGGTGTGGAAACGGCCGTCATCCATGTGAACGAAATGGCCCTTGATCTCATGGCGCCGGGGGGAGCGTATCCCCCCGAACCGGGCTGATCCCGCCCCCTCTTCCCGTGTGGGAAACTGGGACCGCCTGGAAGACCAGAGCCTGGGGGTGGAAACGGCAAGCCGAACCACCCAGGCATCAACGATATTTTGCTGCCAATCTTCATAGCTCCACAGGGCAAGGCCGTCGTACCCCCACTCCCTGCCCCAGGAGTTCTGGACGTAAAACCCCTCCCTGCCGTACCCGACAACGGCAAAGGCATGGCCCCCCAGGGGCTCGTCCATATGAAGGATGCGCCCCCTGGAGATGTTGGCCTTGTACCACCCCCGGTGCACCTGTGCCGACACAAAGAGAACGCCCACCTCGTTCAGGGCCGCATGGAAATCCTCGACCCTGGCGGAGAGGCGGTAGTAGGCGCCGGGCATGGTGTTCCCGGCATTCCTGGACCGTTCCACCGTCAGCCCGGACCGATTCCCATCATCATAGGGCCAGAGCTCCTCGGCGCACACCCCCATGTTCTGCCACCCCCGGATGGCCCCCCGGCAACTGGAGCCCGAGTACTCCTCCCCTTCCCACTCATCGAATTTCCTTGCCATCTCGTATAGCATCCTGGGGCTGACCCTCAGGGGGTTCTCTTTTCGCTGATAGAGAAAGTTGATACAGGCGGCAAGTCCGAAACCGGTGCAGGCCCCCTCCCTTCCCTGATCAAGGATGACGAGATCCCCGGGGGGCAGGAGCTCGTCCTTTAGAGGAATCAGGGACGGCTGGTAAACAAGGTCCCTGATATCCGGAATATCGGAAATAGCGTTCAGTCGATAGTTATCCTGGCTGACAGGATAGAGATCACCCATGGGGCTCTCCTTTGGTAGATTGTTAAAGGCCAGGGTTTCAGAAACGTCACTTAAAGATGTGAACCTGGGGCCATGCCAAAGAGATCAGAAAAAAGCGATTGAATTGCAAGCGATATTTAAATGATAAACGACCCTATAATCCTTGTCAATCCCCTTTACTCCAAACCCATATTCAGGTATACACTTTCCCACACGGCCCCTGTTGACCATCGACCTGGGCCTAATATTGACACGACCCTAAATTTAAATGACGGTACAGAACCATGACAAAGAACATTGCCCACAGGGGAGCAAGAAGCGTTGCCCCTGAAAACACCATGGCAGCGGTCCGAAAGGCCTTTGATTTTGGCGCAGACCTCTTGGAAACCGACGTGGGTGTGACAAAGGATGAACAGCTCATCCTCTTCCATGACAATTCCCTGGAGCGGACCACCGATGTTGAAGAGCGATTCCCTGACAGGGCCTCCTATCTCGTTACCCAGTTTACGCTGGAAGAGATCCGGGGGTTGAGTGCCGGCGCCTATTTTGAAAAAACCGATCCCTACGGAGAGATCGCCGCCGGCAACGTCTCCAGGGAGGAGCTTGCCGCCTACCGGGACGAACGGGTGCCGACCCTGGAAGAAGCCCTGGTGTTTACAAAGGAAAACCACTGGCAGGTCAACCTTGAGCTCAAGGATCTGCCCGGCGCATTTGCCGCCTTCCCCCTGCACCGGCACACACTTGCCATGATCCGGCAGGTGGGCCTCACGTTTGACCAGTATGTCATCTCATCGTTCAACCATACGTGGCTCGAAGAGATAGCGGCCATGGAGCCGCGCATCGAAGTCCAGGCCCTGCAAGGCCGCAAACCGGGCCATCTCCTTGATTTCGAGGATTTCAGGTTCCCGGTGTACAACCCCCGGCACACGGAAATCGATGGGGCCATGATCAAAACCCTGCAAGAGAAGCAAAAAAAGATCAACCTCTTTACGGTGAACGAACCCGAGGAGATGATCCGGTTCCTCAAGGCCGGTGTTGACGGCATCATCACTGACTTTCCCCAGCGCCTTAGGGCCATTCAACAATAAAGGAAAAAAATGAAGCAGCAAGAAAAGGTCCTTTGCATCAAGCGTAACACCCTTCCCGGCCCCTGGGTCGGAGAAAAGAGCATCATCAAAACAGACGAAGCCGTGTTCTTTGACATCTGCGAAAAAGCGGGATTTCACTGGAAGGAACGAGGGGTTGTCGAGACAGACCCGTCCTTCAAGCAGATCATCCCCTATATCGTTCTCCAGACCGCCGATGGAAAACAAACCGCCATATACCGGCGATGCGGCAGCGAAAAGCGCCTCCACGACCTCTGGTCCGTCGGCATCGGTGGGCATATCAATCCCGAAGACAACAACGGTCCATCCCCCTCTTTCAAGGAGATCCTGGTGGCCGGCATGACCCGGGAGCTGGACGAGGAGCTGGTCAAACGACCCAATGGTAAGTCCCCCCGCTTCCGGGGAACCATCAACGAGGAGGCGACAGACGTGGGAAGCGTCCACCTGGGCGCCGTGTTCACCCTTTTGACCGACACCCCGGAAGCATTTCTTCCTGGAGAGGAACTCGTGGACTTCACCTGGGTTGACACCGACATCCTGGCCGACCGCAACCTGGAGTTGTGGTCAACCTTGGCCCTGGAACTCATGGGATAGGACCGGTTAAAAAGTGTGGAGCAACATCTGCTGCTTCAGCAGATTTTCCTGGGCAATGGGGGTGATGTCCCGCTGCAGCACCTTGAGACATTGTTCCACCGCCCCCTTGGCGTCAATGAGGGCCGGATCGTCTTCAAGCACCCGGAAAAGCGCCTGGATCACGGCCGGATCAAACCCAAGCCCGGCCTGGTGCTGAAGGTGAATTACAGCATCATACAGGTCCAGCCGTTCCAGGTGGGACCGGCCGGACAGCATGGTCTCAAAGGCATCGCACACGGCAAGGATCCGGGCCCCGTGGGGAATGGCCTCTCCCCGCTTTCCTTCTGGGTAGCCGGAACCGTCAAACCGCTCATGGTGATTGAGGATCAACGGCCCGAGCTCATCAAGGAACCGAAGGGGTTTGATGATCCTGGCCCCGATAACAGGATGCTTCTTGATCCTGTCCAGATCCCCCAGGGAAAGCGCACCCAGGCGCCCAAGGATGGCATCGTCCATTCCGATCTTTCCGATGTCGTGGAGCAGGCCTGCATGGAATACGGTCTCAACCTCCCTGGCATCCAGCCCCATCTTTGCCGCCACCCGCTTGGCAAATTCCGCCACCCTGATGGAGTGGCCGTGGGTCTGTTCATCCTTGGCCTCAAGTGCCA
Source organism: Desulfobacterium sp. (assembly GCA_016342325.1). Classification (GTDB taxonomy): domain Bacteria; phylum Desulfobacterota; class Desulfobacteria; order Desulfobacterales; family Desulfobacteraceae; genus Desulforapulum. Next base: position 97,602 of record JAEINR010000008.1, on the reverse strand, counting down.
GGACAAACCCCGCCACGATCTGCCCCAGGGTTTCAACCATCTCCTGGTCACCGGAGATGGTCCTTGAAAGGGCAATGGCCCCCTGCTCGCCAAGGGCGGTCACAAGCTCGAGCTCCATGGGCGCAAGCCGTTTCTTCCCTGTAAAATAGACGGCCAGAAGCCCACGAAACGCCCCGTCAATGGAGAAAAACCGGCCGGTCACCGACCCCACCCGTTTTTTGCCCAGGCGTTCAAGATCGGGAATTCGGGGGTCGTTCCGGGCATCTTCAATAAAGACAACCGGCTCCCGGTCGAAAATGGTCATCAGGGTGGCATAATTCACCTGGGCCAGGCTCTGGTAGTGAAACCCCGACGAAATTTTGGTCTCGATCTGCTCCTCACTACTGTTGAGGATCCAAAAGATGCACCCCTTTGCCCTGAGGATGTCGGTGAGATGATCCACGATGCTCTTGAGCACCTCCCGGGTGTTTGTTCCCGAATGGATGGCCTTGCTTATCCGTGCAAAGAGCTTGAAATACTGTTGATAGGGATCCGCCCCGGTGGGTTCCTTGGATTTAAAAAAGGGTAAACTCATGAGAAAAAGTTCAGGGCCGTCTGGGTGAACCGGTTGTAAACAAGCTTCTGCATCTGCCCCACAGATGTAAGGGCATCCTTTAGAAGTACGCTTTCTATGTTGGAAAGCGCCGTCATATCCACATGGTTGTCCGGCTCCTGGTTCTGCCGGACCTTGTTCAGGTTGCCCCGAATTCTCAGCATCACAAGGGTTTCAAAGCTTGCCCGGAACAGTTCCGATCTTTTCTTTGAAATCACGCCGGCCCGGGTGAGCGCTTCCAGGCGGCCCAGGGTGGAGGGCTCGCTAATCCGGTTGTTGACGGCAAAGAGCCTGATGCCGTTGATCATGTGAACCAGGCCGCCGCTCTTGATGTTGACCTGGTTCTTCCGGGGACCTGTTTTCTCGGTTCGCACCGCCCCCATGAAGGTGAGAGGAACGGAAAATTTCATGGCCTCGTTGGTGAGCATGTGGTTGATCTTTTCCGGATCGTCAAACACCGTGAATATCTTGTTCCACAACCGATCAGCCAGGGTCTTATCCCCCCATACCGGCCTGAAATCCAGCAGAATGGTCATGGTGATGGAATCTTCGGGATCATAGGTGGTCCGCCAGCTCTCCACATAGGACAGCCACTGGCTAAGGGATCGTCTCCATTTTGGGTTGGTCCCCATGACATCTCCCTTGCAGAGCTTGAATCCGCATTGGTCCAGACCCTGGACGATGATTCCGGCCAGGGTCTCAAAGTAACGGTCCACCTGTTCCAGGCTCTGGTCCACGGGATCGGCATAGATCATGGCATTGTCCTGGTCGGTCCTCAGGGTCTGCTCATGGCGGGCGTCACTGCCCATGTTGATCCAGCAATAGGGCACGGGGGGCGGACCCAACCCCCGCTGTTCCATCTCCTGTTCGGACACCCGTATCACCGCCCGCACCAGGCGCTCATGGAGTTCGGACATCACCTCAAGGATCTCCGGCACCCCGGCCTTCTCCACCATGAGGGCGTTCAACACCCCGTCGATCTCGCTGCTCACCCGGATGAGGCCCGGCAGGGTATCAAGGGTCTCGATATCCTTTAAAAGGGTGAGATTCCCCATGCTTCTCGATTTCACAAGATCCACGGTGGTCACGATCCCCACCAGGCGATCGCCTTCCACCACAACAAGGTATTTGCTCCCGAACCGGGTCAGGCGCACCAGGACCTCTCCTGTGAAGGCGTCCGGGGAGATCCTGTCAAAATCAACCGCCATCACCTGGTGGACCCGGCAGTCGTCCACCGGGCAGGTCTGGTTTGTGATGAGGTGGTTTACCATGAGTTTTTCCGTCACGATCCCCACGGGAAGGCCGGATTCATCCACCACCACAGTGGAGCTGATCCCTTTTTCCGCCATGCGCCTTGCGGCCACGGACACCTGGTCAAACGGCGTGCACACAGCCACCGAGGTGGACATGATCTCGCTCACCCGTTTTCTGAACAGGGGCATCTCCGAGCACACGGAAGCGCCCTGGCCCGGCTCGGACAAAAGTTTTTCATAGAGGAGCCGCATGCGCTCCGCCAACAATGCGCTGAAATAACTGGAAAATTCAGGATGGCCGTGGATGAGGGATTCAAGGGCGGTTCTCGGCACAAGGATTGCGGTCAGATCGTCCCGGACCCGTGCTGCGGCAGGATACTCCCCCCGGGAAAGCACAACGGTTTCACTGAAGAAATCACCTGGTTTCCTAAGCCCCACCACAGACTCCATGCCCTGGTCATTGGTGACCGTGATCTCCACAAGCCCGGACACAATGATAAACAGGGTGTCAAGGCTTGCCTCCCCCTGCTTGAACACATAGTCGCCCGGCCGGTATTCCTGAACAGCCACCTCGGTTGAGAGCCGCTCCAGGATCCCAGGTTCCAGCACGTTAAAGGGTTCTATCACCAGGAAAACATCAAATATACCTTGTCTATCCATAGGATCCGCCACCCATTTGTAATTAAATAAACAACATTAACGGCTAACCCAGCATTTGACCATCGCCCAAGCCCATTATTTTCCGAATCGAAGGGCCATCTCCCACAGTTCTGCCCTGGCTGGACTGCCATTCTGCACAGAAGCTGCAAGGTCGGATCCATCAAGGTCCCTGTCCCTGTCCAGATCACCGGGAAGCGCCACAAGCACCTTCATAAACGGATCACCCATGAGATTTAATGCAAACTCAAGCCACCGGACCGAACCATCGTACTCTGCCTTACTGGCAAAAGAAACCTTATGGGAGGCATGAACCACCCCGATCCTTCCTTTAAACGCAAATGCCAAAGGCGCTTCATCCTCACAGCTATTCAGCTCTTTTCCGTAAAAGAGCTCCTCCATGAATGCCCTGGCAAACTGAAAGGACGTTCCCAGATTTGACTCGGATTGACTGGGATATCCCCACCCATACCTGCTGCTTCCGATATAGGCAACCGCCCCGCCGGTCCCGCTTCGGATAAAGGCTTCGGAAAGGGAGTCCCCCCCGGACCAATCAAACTTGTTTGTATTGCATGCCATTGTGTAGATCAGCCCCTGGGTGGTCAAATTAACACAATCTTCGACATCATAGGATGAAAATTGACTCCCGGATTCAAGGCCCCAGACATTGGCCCCCCCATGGGTGGCAACAAACGTCATGGCATATCCGCTGTTTATCTGGTCCGTTAAGTGAGCTGCATTAACACCATAGGAAGCGCCCCCGGCAAAATCAGTACCCGTATCGTAGAACCGGTATCGTGTGCCCTGCCAGACTTGCGCCGGTGCAACATCCCCGTGGATCTGGTTCCAGAGATACTCGGTCTTCCAGTGTGCATCGCTTTTTCCGTCCCAGGTGTTCCATAACTTCGCCCCTGCCAAAAGAACGCTCCCATGGAAAAAAGGATCATAGGCAGATCGTTCATAGGCCATCACCTTTGAAACAAAGGCCACCGCATCCTGGCCGCTCTCCACAGAAGCCCTGCCAATGAAGAGATCAGGATAAAGATCGATGGTATCGCCATTGGAAACACACTCACAGGCACGGCCGTCATTGTCATCATTCCAGTCCATATCATCAAGACCGGCATAATAGATATCAGCCGGGATGGTGGCGTCACTTACAGAGGTGTTCAAACCGGTCGGTACAGCCGCATAACAGTCATAATCCGGGACGCCATTGCTGTCCCCCCCAAGCAACACCCAGAGCGTGCCCCTGTTGACAGCATAATCCTTTATGCAGCGCTTGATTTTTTCCTGATCGCTGTCAAGCCCCGGATCTTGTGCCAAGATCTGACCCACAGACAGCACCTGGGCACTCACCCCCATGGCCTTTCTGTGATCGGCCAGCACCTGGAACTCATCAACCAGATCTTCAGAAGTGATGATCAGATAATCACAGGTATCATCTGTATAGGTCACAGCATCCGTAGACGTTTTTGCCACGAAACTGTCCGGTTCCGGATTGATGACAATGGTATTCACATAGGTTTTCATGGTGCTGGATTGCGCTGTTTCAGGATAATTTGCAGACGTTGATTCGCCCCTTTTCAACAAAAAACGCCACCTGATTTTCTCGTTGATGATAAGAGCGCCTTCTCCATTGACGTCAGACCCATTTGACAGGGGCTTAAACTGCACAGGCCGCAACCTGAAAACAAAAAAAGTACTGTTTCTTATCCGGGCGGTTTCAACATATTCAACAGGCGTTTCAGGAAAAGGCGTTTTATTTGTTACGATCCTTGTGTTTAAAGGGACGAATTTATTTTTTTGATCTCCGGAAGAGTGAACCTGGGGCTGTTTGGGATAGATATCTGCAACCATTCTCTCTTGTTTCTGATTCACTTCGATGGCCTCGATGCCGCCGAAAACCGACCCCGGGGGAACAAGGACGTTCACAACCCTGGCAGGGAGAAGCGGATCACCACTCGCCTTTGCGAAAAGAGAGTATCCGTCGCCCTTGATCTGCATAAGATCGCGACCATCCCGCTTCGAGATCTTGGTTTCAAGACTGGTCATATCGCTTTCGACGACCAGAACCGCTTCCCCGGATTCAAAACCCTTCCGCTTATCGCTTTTTTGCATCAACCCATCATCAACGAGATGCACTGTCTTTGAATACGCAAAAACCGCAGACCCGCCGGGTAATCCTGACACAAAAAAGAATAACAACACACATGGAAGAATGAATCTGTTCCTGATCATAGGGCACTACCTTTAATATTTACAAAATTAAATCCATCAAAACAACACAATCACCGGAGAAGAACATGCCAACGGTTGTTAAGAGCAATTTTTATACCAAATAATCGCCATTCGTTGAACCATTTAAAAATCATTTTCCGGATTGTTTGAATTGACGGTAACACAATCGTGATTTTCCAAAAAAATATTCCATTTTGTGGGCCCACACGTGCTGGCGGGCAATGACTTTAAAAAAAACATGACATTTATTATTCATTATCTCCCAAACAGTGTAATTCTTTCATTACAAGTAAGAATTTATTTACACAATTTAGAGACTAATAGATATGTTACGTTTTAATAAATAACATTTATCCACTCAAACGAATAACACCGTGGTGACATAAATTCAGAATGGGACCATTGCAGCCAGAGAAAAAAACCGGGATGATGGAACACGCACAGAAGATATATCACAGACGGAATAAGGGGGTGTCAACGGTTCCTGAAACGGTAAAGGGTATTCCCCCCTTTTTAGAATCCTCAAGCAGCATTACAACTGGAAAAATCGTCGGCAAATTGACAAAATAGTCCGAATGGGGATAGATCTGCCCCTTTAGATTCAAGCGGCTCTTTCCCAACGGGCAGTCCAGCACAACGCTGCCGGTGGCGGTAAGATCCACCTGGGAACCGGATGCGCTGAAGCTGAGAAGTTTCAAGAGATCACTTCCCACACGAAAATCCATATCAATAAGTTCAAAATCGAATTCTGAAACACCCAGGCGATCAAACAGCGGGCTCTTCACCAACACGCTGCACCCGGCGGCGGAGATGTTCCCCCGTCCGGTCCCAGCTTCCCTTCCCGGCGCCTGGTAGAAAAAATCACCGTCCATGATGAAACTGAAACGAATATCGGTATAATCTTTGTTCAGCCGCAATCCATCGATCTCCATCCCAGTGACATGAAGTTGAAGCTTGCCGTTACCCATGGAAAAAGGAATCGCTCCCGATACACTGCCAGTCAAAGAACCGTTGTAGGCAACGGCTTTAAAATCGGCTCTTTTATTGGTTTTTAAAAGGGATAAAAGATCTGGGAACAGGGATACCGACTCAAGCGTAAGGGCGGATCCACCAGGAAGAACGATTTTTGAATTGACCGCCCTGAGCCCCAGGGGAAAAACAGGTCTCACCGCTTCGATGGTAAACCGGTAACCGGGGAACTTACGGTTTAGCCTCTCAACGACACGTTCACTTGCCCTCTTTTCCGGAAACAAGAACGCACAAAGAAGAAAAAAGGTAAACACGCAGTAAACAACATATATAAAAAAAGACTTACGAACCACCATAGAAACGCTCCATGGATACGATTTTCAGGATGGAGGTTATGAAGCATAGTGCCACTATACAAAGTCCCGGCAAAATTGCAAGGACGAACTGTTGCGAACAGGGGTAGTATGACCCGGGTTACAAGGAGCTTGGCAGTTGGCTCAAGTAATCGGGATTATATTTGTGAATTTTTATCCATAATAGTGTGTAAACAATGTGTGATAGACCATCCCGTTGTTTTTGCCGGACACATACCCACGGATTCGCCTAGGCTTATAACACCACTGCCATCCGGGCCAGATGGTGTCACTGGATACCTAAAAGCCCCATCATTGAAGAATGGCATGTTATTTGCGTTTCAAACAAGCAAAGAAAAAGGTTTTTTTCAACAATTCAGTCATTGGATTTTTATAGGATTGTTTTGAACGCCACGGCCATTCCCCACTGTTTCCTTTTCCATATCTTCCCGGAACGATCATCCCTTCGCCTTTGACCATTCGTGTACTGCCTCCTGTTGACATTAACGATACGGACAACTGTCTTTTGTCCGACGCCATGGGCATCCAATCCAGGTCTCACACGGACAATCCTTTAACAACAAGGAGATCACCATGGGTAGAATATCGATCATCTTAATCATCACAGTTGCCGTGATCATTATTACGGGAGTCACGGGTTACGCTTTTTTTGATTCACCTATTGACGGTACTCCCAATGATAAAAAAAGCATGACCGCTCCCCTTGCCTGGAAACCGAGTCAGCCAATGGCCAAGGAGGAAGGAAAACCGGTTGAGACAAACCCCTCGGAAGGGCCGGAAAAAAGAACCGCTCCCCCAGCCCTGCCCCAGGAAGAGGAGGAGTTTCCGGATCAGATAAGAAGAGCCAGGATACCATTGACGGGGCCAGTTCCAAGTTAACGCCCCGGACAACGGGACACACGAAATAGTCCGACCATTAGATGATAAGGAGCCTCCAATGCGAAAGATCACCGATAAACACCATCGTTTTTTACCCATTTCCCTCAGTGTTTTCTGGCTCTTTCTGGGGCTGTTGCTGCACACCTTGCCGGCAACTTCGGAAACAGCGGAGGGCGATGCAGAGATTATAGCGATGGTGAACCATGTATCGATCGACAAATCCGAACTCGACAGGCTCATTGACCAGTTCAAACAAAGAACCGGAAAAGAGAGCATCACGTTGAATGAAAAAAAGCTGCTGCTCAAGCACCTCACGATCCGCCATATGATTTTGCAAAGCCCCATTGTCCAGGCCCTGAAAAAAGAGGAATATGTGATAAAAAAGGTGGCTGAATTTGAAAACAGCCTTGTCATAACGCGGTTCATCAATGAGCATGTAGAAAGGCAGATCATCCTGACCAAAGGAGAGCTTACCCGGTATTACCAGGACCACAAATCCAGGTTCATCTCCACCATGAAAATAGATGCCAGCGTGATTCTGCTCAGAACACAAACTGATGCCGCCATGGTTCTTGAAAAACTGAAGACAGGAGAGCCCTTCCAGGGTCTGGCAAAGCAATATTCCATTGATCTTCCCTCTGCAAAAAAAGGGGGAAGCCTTGGCCCCATAAAGATGGGATCGGTCTATCCGGAGGTGTGGGAAGCGCTTACCGGGTTGACCCCGGGGGGGATAAGCCAGATTATCGAGACCGAGTATGGCTACAATATCTTAAGAGCCAACAAGATATTTACCCCGGAGGTCAAACCGTTTCAAGAGGTAAAATCCGAGATAAGGGATGCTGTTGTCAGGGACAAAAGAGAAAAAGCCTATGATGAAATGGTGAATGAACTTGAGAAAAACGCCGACCTGAAAATTTTCGAGAGCCACCTTGCAGAAACCGAACCCAGGCAATAGGAGGCTTATAGATGTTCGCACTTGGACTGATACTCGCTTGCGAAGACCTATAGAAAAATGTGGATTTACAGGGGATTTGCTCCCCCGGGGGGAGTCGGACCCGACAGGGTCGGCAATCATAAAAAAAGGCACACCCTTCCCCTGCAACTGAGCAGAGGAAGGGTGTGCCGTATAACGCTAAACCAATGGTTCGGTTTATTTTTTAGTGGTGGGAACCTTTTCCTGCCATGGTATCGACGATTGTCTTAGCCACACAATAGGTCATTCCCGCACCCAAAATTGCAATCGTATACCACATGCCTCCGAAAAAGAGGATGTGACCGCCATCCCATGCCCATTCAAAACAAAATGGTAACATAACTATTCTCCCTTATTTGCCTTAATCTTGTTAATCCGCGTTCAATTCCCGTTCCTGGGGAAATACCGGCAGATAGCGGTACGCCAGGGCGATGAGAATCACTCCATAGGCCACAGGAAGAACGGTTGTTGCAACCTCCTGCCAGCTGGGAATGTACAGGGCCCAGGTGTCAAAGCTCATGACGGGTACCGCCATGATCTGCAATACCATGACCCATCGGTTGAGACAGACGCCAATGGTGCCAAGGATAATGGCCGTCAGGAGAAGTTTCGGGTTCTCCCTGAAGCTCTTCTTGGTAAGGAGCACAGCCGGAACAATACCGCAGACAGCGATTTCAAGTACCAGGATCCAAACGCCGTAAAAGGAGTTGTTGGAGTAGAAATCCATGAACTTGAATCCCTGGGAAGGCGCAGTGACCGTTGCCCAGTAGATGGTGTCGATGATCTTTGCGATGATGTAGGTGGTGATCATCCATCCGGAGATCTTGGCAAGGAGGTGAACCACGTTATCCTTGACCAGCTTCTTTTTGGTGATCTTTTCGAACATCTTGAGCACGGTCAGGGTGAAGCAGGGGCCGTAGGCAGCAGCAGACCAGGTAAAGAGGAAAAAGGTCCAGGGCCATACAAGGAAACCCTCACGATAGGCAAAGGGACGTCCGTACATCACGCCTGCAACGCCGCCCAGGGATCCCTGGTGAAAACAGGAGAGAAAGGCGCCGGTGGCAGCAAAGATTGCCATGACACCGTGCATGTTATGTCCCAGGTTGTGGAAGAACGGCACCTTGTCCACCTGACGGTTCTCAAGGATCAGCGGGATGAACTCAATGGTCAGAACGCTGAAGTAGAGGGAGAGGCAAAAGGCCACTTCCGTAAGCATCGAGTGGACGTTTGCATGCCAGAAGATGAACCATCCCCGAAGGGGCTGTCCGATATCTATGGCAAGAATTAACAGGGCTGAACTGTAGCAGATAAACCCGATAACCACCGTCAAATTAACAATGTTTTTGAGTTCATCTATACCGAACACATATCGCAACAGGCCGGTAAAAAAAGCACCGCCGCCGATGGCGATAACCGCAAGGTCGGCCCAGATCCAGAGGGCGAAACCGTAGTAGTCGTTCATGTTAGTCTGGTTGAGTCCCTTAAACCAGCAGAGTCCCATGGCGTAAACGCCCCAGAGAACAACAACGCCCACCGCAGCGAGTCCTAGGGCAAAGACCGGAAACGGACACCGTTTTGCACCTTCGGGTATTAATGCAGAATCCATATCTATTCACTCCTAACTGTTGATTTGTTACCCATGGTCTTTGCCATGGTTGTTCTTGACCTTTTCCCACTCACCATCAAGGTAGTTATCACCGGCTTTTCTTACCCACTCGCGCTCGGAGACGTAGTAGACCTTGGGGTTTGTCTGGAGCCTTTCAAGCAGACGGAATGCCTTTGGATTCTTCGGCTTTCCGCAGTTGTGGGCATCGGGTTCCACCAACTGGGAAACCGCGTGGTCAGGATTGTTCAAATCACCAAAGGTGATGGCTCCCGCAGGACAGGCCTGGGTGCAGGCGGTCTGATATTCTTGCTCTTCGATATCGTCCCGTTCCTCAACATAGGCAAGATCCCTGGCCTCCTGGTACCGATGGAAGCAGAAGCTGCACTTTTCAACAACCCCCCTCATCCGGGGAGAGACGTCCGGGCTCAGATAACTCTCCATGCCCTCGGGCCATTTGGGATCCCACCAGTTAAAATAACGGGCGTGGTAGGGACACGCTCCCATGCAATACCGGCAGCCGAAGCAGCGGGTATAAATCTGACTGACAATGCCGGAGCTGTGGTCGTAATCGGTGGCCACTGCAGGACAGACCGACACGCAGGGAGAATGACCATGGTCACCCTTACCGCCGCAGTGCATGCAAGGCCTTGGCATGTAGCAGATTTCAGTCTCGGGAAAGGATTTACCATTGGTAATCTTGTAAACCCGCATCCAGGTAAGACTGTCCTTTTTGTTACTCTCGTCTTCCTTGAACGGAACGTTATTTTCGGACATGCATGCAACCATGCAGGATCCGCACCCGGTACACTTATCCAGGTCAACAACCATCCCGAACTTATGATTTTTTCCGTGTTTATCTTGTTTCATCAGAACCTCTTATCTAAATAACCCATGTTAGGCCTTGGAAATCTTTGCCCGGATTCCCCAGACAGCGTCCAGTCCTGAATCAGCATCCATGACCGGCCCCATGAGCTCATTTATATTCACGCCCTTGCCGTTGACATACCTGTTTTCATCCATTGCATGGCCAAGTCCCTTAACCATGGCAACAACACCCGGCATAATCCCTTCGAAAAGATTCACTTTGACGGTTGCCTTACCCCTTGGCGTTTCAATAACGGCAAGATCGCCCTGGGAGAGCTTGTTTGCTTTGGCTGTTTCAGGGTTCATTTCAACCAGCACATCCTTGCCCAACAACACGGTGTCGGCCACTGTTTTTACGGCAAAGGGTGAGGAGGCAATGGAGCCAGCTGCGATTCTCACGTTGTCCAATGGAACAAGGATCAAAGCGAAGTCAGCCTCAGTTCCTTCGGCCGCAATCGGCGCAGGATTCTGGGCCACAAATGTAAAATCCACAGACGGGCGGGTTGCCGGGGGGGTCTCCTGGACCGCAGCATATCCCTGGTCTGAGAGATCCGACCACAGGTCGCCGGTTACGGCTTCCAGGCACTCTTCATAGGATTCCCATGGAAAGCTGTCACCCACGGTTCCTTCCATGGCTTTTGCAATGGCAAGGATGGCATCTCCGGGATTTTTTGTGTTGAACACAGGATCGATGACCGGTTTTGCAAGCCCTGTCACCCGTCGTGCCATACCGGCTCCCGAGGGGAGATCCTCAGTTCGCTCAAGGAAGGTATGACTTGGCAGAACCACGTCGGCCAGCTGGGTGGTCTCGTCCATGAAGGAGGAGAAGCTTACAACAAAGGGGATGTCCTGGACAGCCTTTGTAACGGCCTGGGCATCGGCCAGGGCAAAGCAGGGATTGGCATCTGAGATCAGAAGTGCCTCGACGGATTTATCAGCGCCTGCCTTGGCAAAGAATCCGGCTACGGATCCGGCAGGATCCATGGCGGGCTTTTCAATGGCCTCGCTTGCGGCATCGTCCATCTCAACAGCCGGCCACTGGTCGTAATCCTGGGGAGAGAGAATCCAGGCACCGCCCTTGGTGTTGATGTTTCCAGCAAGGCAGTTCAATAGGTGCACTGCGGCAAACTCCCTCATGCTTCCGGGGGTTGCGCCTTTTCCCTTTCCTGCAATGGCGACAGGTGCGCCAGCCTTTACAAACCGCTTGGCAAGATCAACAATAACGGCGGCTTTTATACCGGTTGTCTGGGCAACGGCTTCAGGGGAATAATTTTCCTTGAGCATTGCAGTCAGTTCATCAAAGCCCGGACCAAAACCGGAGACATAGTAGCCGGTATTGTACAGGTTGTTTGAGATGATCACGTTGGCCATACCCAGGGCGAGATCCGCCTCGGTATTGGGCTTTGCAGCGATCCAGGTGTCGGCATTGGCAGCGGTGTTGGAAAGCCTCGGCTCAACCTGGACCAGGGTCGCGCCCCGCTCTTTTCTTGAGCTGTTTGCCTTGAAGTTACTGACGGGAGATCCCCATCCTTCAATAAGGCCTGTACCAAAGCTCAGGACAAAATCGGAATTTTCAAGGTCAAATCCCAGGGTCCCATGAACGCCGTGCATCTTCTCCAGGGTCTTTTCCCAGGTCTTGTCCATGGTATCCATGGCGTAAACGTTGTTGGAGCCAAGGGCCTTTACAAAACGTCCGAACAGGCCCGGGATGGTTCCCACGCCATGGTTGGTGACGCAGGCGATGCGGTCTGCCTTGCCGGCGTCTTTGATCTCGGCCAGCTTGGTTGCCACAAGTTCCAGGGCGTCATCCCAGGAGATCGCCTCAAAGGTGTCCCCGGTTCGCTTCAAGGGCGTCTTTATCCGTGAAGGATCGTATAGGTACTGCAGTCCTGAAACACCGTGGAGGCAGACACCACCGGTATTCACAGGGTAATCGGCCCGGCCTTCTATCTTGACAGGCCGCCCGTCGATTTTTCTCACGCTGAGCCCGCAATTGCCAGGACAAAGGCTGCAGACCGTATTATCAAATGTTACTTCTCCGTCCCGGGGAACAGGGGTCCACGACCAGTTCTGGGTCCAGATGGAGGAGTCGTCCATCAACTTCCAGGTCGCCGGTGACACGGCTACCCCGGCAGCTGCACCAAGCCCCAGTCCCAAGAAGCTTCGTCTATCTATTTTCATAGGTTATACCTCAATAAAGTTAAAAGAGTTCCGACACAAGGGCAACCGCCTATTTGTGACACTGAAAACATGCACCCTTGCTTCCTGTTTCTTCTTGATGGCACTCAGCACAATCATCCATCTTCATGCGGTCCCAGGAATTTTTCTTGATTCCCCATATGCTTTTACCCCAGATATCACGGCTGTAGCCGGTGATCCGGTTCTCTTCATAGGTCTTTGTGGTGGTAGACTCACCGATGTCGCCGTGGCATGATCGGCAATCCATGCCGGCCTTGACAACGTGGGCCGCGTGGGAGAAGAAAACACAGTCAGGCTGTTCTGAATAGATCAACCATGGAACCTCTTTTTCTTTTTCTACGTACTCGGCAACAAAAATCGCCTCATCCTCTGTTTCACCCAACAGCTCCTCGTGGCACTCAAGACAGGATGCTGTCTTGGGCATGCCGGAAAAACTGCCATCTTCGCGGAAGAAATGGCAGGAATCGCATCCCCCCATCTCCTCGACATGGAGGGCGTGATTAAAGTTGAAAGGCTGCTCTTTTTTCGAATAAAGCAGATTGGGAAACAGCAACCATCCGGAGAGAAAGCAGACGACAAACGCCCCTATAAAAAAGAGGACTCCGTAACCGACACCTGAATCCCCTCCTGCTTTCTGTTCCCCAGAGGCACCTTCCTCGACAGCACCCACTGAACCGTTTTCAGTTTTCTCTTCTAATTCGCTCATGAAAACCCCATCAATTAAAATGTTGATGATACAATTACTCATTGAGCCCCAAAACATAAGGCTCTATATTTACGCTGCAGAAGGCTTTGTATGCCTCTTCCGCAGTCACATTACCGTGATCACCCTGCGATTTGTAAAATTCAAGGTCAATCTATATAATATCTGTAAATCTTGTCAAGATAAAATCATTTAGGCATAGCTGTGAAGCCCCGGCAGAAGATTCACGCCGAAATAGGTGAACAGCACTGCCATGAAGCCCAAAATCGACACCCAGGCAATCTGCTTTCCATGCCATCCCCGCACCATTCTCAAATGGAGAAGCGTCGCATAAATGAGCCAGGTGATCAGGGACCAGGTTTCCTTGGGATCCCATGACCAGTAAGTCCCCCAGGCGGAATTGGCCCACACCGCCCCTGTGATGATGCCGATGGTCAGAAAAAGAAAACCAAACATCACCATCTGGTAGGTGAGTTCATCAATGACGGCAAGGGAGGGAAGCCTTGACCGAAGGCCATGATCATCCTTGTTTTCGGGTTTTACAAGGTACATGATGGAAAAACCGAATGCCACGGCAAATCCGGCATACCCGAGAAAGCAGGTGATGACATGGCCGATCAGCCAGTTGCTCTTGAGGGCCGGAATCAGAGGAGTGATCTTATCTGCGATATTGGGCGACAGCGACGCATAGGCGATGGCAAGGAATATCAGGGGCGTGGCAAACACCCCGATGATCCGCTCCCGGTACTTGAACTCCACAAAAATGTAGAGGGCTGCAACGGTCCAGGAGAAAAAGACCAGGGATTCGTACATGTTGGAAAAAGGGGCATGGCCGTACCCCATCTGGTAGGACTCGATCCAGCGCAGGCCGATCCCTGCAGTGTTGGAAGCAAAGCCCAGCACCAGGACCGCCATGCCAAGCTTTGCCAGAATCTCCTTCTTAAAGGTCCACGCCCCAATATAGAGCACCGAGGCAAAGGCGTAGACAAAGGTGGTTATCGACAATAACATGGAGCTGTTCATCATGATTTCAATTCCTTCATGGTTGATGCAAGTCTTGCTGTTTTCAGTTTCAGGCTCTGGGCATTGCGGTTGGCAATGGCCGACACCTCGACCAAAGTGTTGGTTCCATCCGGGTTCCTGATCTCCACACAATAGCTCTGATGGGACATGAAAAAGGTGACCCAACACCCGATGATCATCAGGATAAACCCGGCATAGACGCACCACACCCCGGGATCCTTGTTCACCTGGAGCCCGGTGTAATACTGCTTCTCAAAATTCTCCACCGCAAATATGAGCTGTCCGCCCCTCATCTTGTCAAAGGTAGGGAATTTCAGGGGGATGATAACGCTGGTCTCTGTTGTGTCCGGGGAGATAACCTTTCCCACAAAAGCTTCTCCGAGATTGTGTCCCCTGAAATTATACCCCGAAGCAAAGCGCTCCATGATAAACTGCCCCCGGTTCTCAGGCAAATCCACGGGTTGGTTGAACTCAAGGAGCTTCTGGTAGACCATGCCGCTCCCCCTGCTGGTGATTGCCAGGGTGACGTTTTTGGCAGACGCCGTTCCATAGTTGGACTGGTAGAGGCTGATCCCCTTGTACCGGAGGGGATGATTCACCAGGATATCACAGGTCAGCACCTCTTCCCCTTTTTCCAGCAGGGTGATGTTGGATTTAAACTCATTGGGCGCGCCCGTATCGTAAAAGCTGACATCAAAGGTGTTGCAACGGATGGAAAAATCCAGGGTCAGGTGCTCGTGGGCGCCCTGCTTCAGTTCGACGACGTCTGTGGTCTGGCCCTCGGGGATGGAGACATGGCCCTTAAACCCCCACAGACTGCCGAGAACCGCCCCGACAAGCAGGAGGATGATGCTCAGATGAACCACATAAACGCCGATGCGGGTCCAGCGTCCGGTCTCGGCAAACAACGCCGTGCCGGTATCCGTGGTCTCCCGGGTCACCTTTCCGACCCGTTTTTTCAAAAAAACCTCGTAGCGACTTACCAGATCATCCGGGGAATTGTCACAGCTAAAGGTCTCTTTGTGTTTCAACCGTTGGAACCGCTCCAGTCGAAAAACCACCTTTTTCGGAAAGATGATCTTCCAGGTGTATCCCAGCCGCTCAATGGAACAGACAACGATGTTGACGACCAGAAGCCCCAACAGAAGAAGGAACCACCAAGCGTTGTACATGTCGACAATATCAAGGGCCTTAAAGACCTCATTCCATCCCTGGCCGTATTTCTGGAGATAAAAGGCCCCGGAGGCGTTCTGGGGAATCAGGGTTCCGATGACGGAGGTAAACGCAAGGGAAAGCAGGATCACAACGGTGAGCTTGACCGAGCAGAAAAACATCCAGACCCGGTTCAGGGGGCCTTGGTTTGAAGCTTTTTTATTCATCATTATTTCCAAGTTATTAAGATCGTATACAAAGATAGGGAGCCATGGTCGTTTCAAGGTGAACCCGGGTCTGTTCAAAGTCCTCCCGGGTGGTGATGGCGTCCGGGCGGATCATGGATCCGAACTTGACGGTCACCCGGGACAACGGTTTGGGGAGAAAAAAACGGTCCCAGGAGTGGAAGAACCAGGCAGACTCGGGAATCACATAGCAGGGCACAAGCCGTGCACCCGACCGCTGGGCCATGCGCACGGCACCGGATTTGACCTTGCCGATGGGGCCGGTGGGACCGTCCACAAGCATGGCTCCCACGGAGTTGTTTTTCAACCCGTCAATCATCTCCTCCATGGCATCCTTGCCCCCCCTGGAGGAAGAACCCCGGGCCACTTGCCACCCGGAGAGGTTGGCCACCGGAGCGATGATGTCGCCGTCATTACTCTGGCTGATCATGATACAGGGATTGAAACGCTTGTAGGTCTTGAAGTGGCGAATAAGGGAAAAAAACTGCTGGTGAAAAACACACAAGAGAACCGACCCGCCCTGCTCCACATGCTGTTGCCAGGCAGACTCATTTTTGATCCTGATGCGCAAAAAGAAGGAGTAGAACCGTATGAAGATAAAAAGAAAAACAACAAACCCCCTGGACTTGAACACCCTCTTCATCGTTTTTTTCACCGCTGATTAATCCCCTCTTTAATAGACCTTGCCCCTGGAAAGACATGGGCGTCTCTCTTTTCCATGGCCCCTGTTTTTCTTCACGTAAAAATCCTTCTTGCATATCAAATCCCGGGGCAAATCGCAAAACCTTTTCTACCCGGGTTATGGTTTTGACAGCGGTTTACGCCTCAATCCGGGGACGTTTCTTTGGATTGCCCCCGCCAAGGAAACCCATGGATGCCGCACACCCAAGCTGCCATGGCAAACGCCTATAAATTATCGTTGTTCCCAAGGTTAAAAATAGTGTAACCTCATATAATGACATACCATTTTAAGGGTAGAAAAAGCAGGAATCCCCAATGTCGACATCCAAGATTAAAAATCATTTTTTTTGTTGCTGTATGGCCCTGTTTTTCACGCTCCCCCTTTTCGGGTGCAGCCCGGATGACAGCCTCCCCCAATCAGGGAAAAATGAAATTCTTGTCACGATCAACAATTCCACAATCACATTGGCAGAATTCAACGAGCTGATTAAATTTGAGGCCTATGTTGATCCTGAACTGGACTTAACGGCTGAAAGCAAGCACCGGTTCCTGAACTACCTCATTCGAAAGGAGCTGATGATCCAGGAAGCCTCACGGCTTAAACTGGATCAAAAAGAGGAATTTGTCCGGACAATAGAAAAATACTGGGAAAGCACGCTGATCCGCAACCTCCTCCACCGGAAGACTGAGGCGTTCAGGAAAGAAATTCTTATCACGGATGATGAAATTGAAACCTACTATAAAGACAACAAGACCGAACTGGATCGTCCCCTTGAAACGGCTAAAGATAAGATCCGGGACATCCTTGAATCAAAAAAACTTGAAGAAAAGCTAGCGCACTGGCACCTGGGCTTGAGAAAATCTGCCAGCATAACCATCAATAACAAAACATTTCAAAAACAATAAAAGGCCCCATCAAGATGAAACCCAAGAAAAAAAACCATCCCATAAGAAAACAGTATTATATAAACAAATCCTTCCAAACCCGGTTTATCATCTATTTTTTTTTCATTCTTATTCTTGGCGGGGCCATCTCCATCGGCCTGACCCTGTTTAACACCCAGGGAACCCTCACCTCTTCATTTATCGATTCCAAGCTGGTGATCCGAAACACCTCCCTTGCCATCATGCCCTCTGTCATTTATACCCACCTGTTCACCACGGCCGTGGTTGGAATCATTTCAATCATCGTAACACTTCTCTTCTCCCACAAAATAGCAGGCCCCATGTATCGCTTTGAAAAAGATATTGACCGGATTTCAAAAGGAGACCTGAAAAACCGGGTAACCATCCGCCAGGGGGACCAGCTCCAGGGCGTTGAGACCGCTTTAAACGCGATGATACACAGCTTGAATATGAAACTTGTTTCCATCAAAACAGATATTGAAACCCTTGCCCCCAAAAAAGATTTACCCGAAGATCTGCACAGGGAAATTATTCGGTTAAAGGATAAAATTGATTCCGCATTTACGCTTTAGAGATAGAATCCGTTGCCTGTTGCGTGGCATATCATTTTCTTTATTCTTTATTGCCAGCCTGATTTTATCTACCCCAAACATGGCCCAGGCAGCGCAATGGCAGGTGCTCAACACCAGACATTTAGAGATATACTACCTGGATATTGAAGATCTGAAAGGGTTTGACAAAAAAATCGTTTTTCGTATGGATTCCAGTCGTTTTACGAATTTTTCCGGCGGTTCCCCAGGACCGGAACCCGGGTTTGAAAAAAACCTTGCATCAAAAGTTGACGCACTTTTTGAGAGGGTTCAATCGATACTGGACATGCGAGAGCCCCTTAAAATCAAGATCAGGATCTACCCCAACAAGGCCTTGCTAAATGATGCATATTTTCAGATCTACAAAAAAAGAAAACAACTCCGCGCCTGGTACATTTTCAAACACAACACGGTCTACGTCAACGCCCGGGACATATTCTCCGGCATGCTTGCCCATGAAATCGCCCATGGAATTATTGACAATTTCCTTACCGTAAAGCCCCCCAGGGCAACGGCGGAGATTCTGGCCCGGTATGTAGACAAGCATCTGCATGAAACCAGCAAAGATCTGGTAATGACTTCCCCCTAACGCCCGGGCAAGCCAAAACCCCCCAAAAAAAATTCTAATTCCCTTGCCAAAATAACGCGAACGTTCAGAGCGACAGGGCTTTGTCCAAAATTCAGTTGGACTGTTCGGAAAAGCTGAGGCTTTTGACAAATTGCGCCTGGAACGCCATGTTTGCGGCAAGGTCCACCACAGAGACCTGGGCGGCAAGTTCACTGGCCTTTTGCCGGCTCTTTTCGTCGCAAACGGCCATGATGGCACCGGTTCCTGCGGCATTACCCACCATCTCAATCCTGTCCGGATCAAGGGGGGGAAGCATGCCCAGGGTCAGCATATCCGCCTTACCCAGGTGGGAACCGAACGCCCCTGCAATGAGAATCCGGGTGGGCCCAGGAATCCCGGCCGCCTGGCAGAGGAATTCGATGCCGGTAATCAGGGCAGCCTTGCCCAGCTGAACGGCCCGGATATCCTTCTGGGTGAGGGTGACATGATTCCTGCCGGTGGTGGGGTCCCCCGGGGAAAGGACATAGGTTCGGTCCGGGGAATCGGATACCTGCTTGAGCCGTCCGTCCGGTGCCATGAGAGCGGTTCTCAACAGTTCGGAAACACCACTGATCACCCCGGAACCACAGATCCCTGCGGCAGCCACCGCTTTTCCGTTGGACTTTTGCAATACCGACAGGGTCGGCACCCCGGTTTCAGGATCGATCTCGACCCGGTCAATGGCGCCGGGAATGGCCTGCATCCCGCTTGAAAGCGCGGCCCCTTCAAAGGCGGGGCCCGTGGCACAGGAGGTACCGAAAAGCCCATCCTTTCCCCTGAGCATCAGCTCCCCGTTGGTTCCCATGTCCACCAGCAGGGTTCCCACGGGCTGGTTATCCATGTCACAGGCAAGGGTTGCCGCCAGGATATCTCCCCCCAGGAAACCCGACACCTGGGGAAGGGTATGCACGGGAATCGCCTTAAAATCAAACCCAAGGGCCCTGGAAGAGGTCTGCCTTGCCTCGTAAAACGCTGGTTGGTAGGGTGAGACCCCGATGGGCGCAGGATCGACACCACAGAGGATGTGAATCATGGTGGGGTTACCCACCACCGCCATCCGCAAAAGGTTATCCAGGTCAAGCCCCAGGGAATCCACAAGGGAGGTCACCCCCCACTCGATGGCCCGGACACTCGCCCCCTGGAGACGGGAGAGGTTTTCAGGGGCATTGCCCACCCCGCCGATGCGGGTCATCACATCGTCCCCGTACAGGGCCTGGGGGTTTTTCACGGACAGGGACGAAAGGATCCTGCGCTCCCCCAGGTTCAAGAGGTAAACGGCGATGGTGGTGGTTCCAAGATCCACGGCAATGCCCAGAGCATTGGGATCGGCAGGTTCCGGGTCGGATGCAAGAAAAAAGTCAGGAAGAACCACGGGTGCCTTGCTGATAATGTGGGAGGAGAGCATGGAAGTTTCCGGGATTTCGATCTCCATCTCCTGGTTCACCGTAAGGGTGCAGGCCGGTTTCAATCCCGCCTCCTGTTCCGGAGAGATCACGTTGACAAGGCATTTTCCGCAGACGCCCTTTCCCCCGCAGTCGGATCGAAGAAAAATATTGTTATCGACCAGGGACTCCATGAGCCTGCGGCCGAAAGCCGACGTAATTTCCCGGCCATGGGGAAAAAGACGAACCGTTTTTTGAGACATGGGGGTTTCCTCAGTGGTTTTTCATTGTGCAGGTGTCGCTTTTGGAGCAGACCTGGCAGGTTGATCCGACGGTGGGGGCGCTGTAGTCAGGGCCCAGACCAATCAGGCAGGAAATGGATTTAAAAGGGGAGAGGATGGCATCCCCACGGATTTCGACCTCGATGGATTCCAGGGGAAGAACCGAACACAGATCAATTTGGCCGGTCAATTCCCAGCCGTGAACCGACCCGGGACTCAAGAAAGGCCCCACGCCCCATCCCAGGGTTTCGGCCCGCTCTTCAACCAGGCGCCGGACTTTTTCCCCAGCCTTGTCCAGGGCAACCAGGCCGATGATGTCGGTGAGGTAGGCCCCAAGGTAGTCCCCCTTGGCGGACAGGTCGACACCGTGGGCTTCAAGCTCGTTTCCCAGGGTGTAGACGGCAACCAGGACCTGCCTTGCCTTGGCAAGGAACCGGGTGGAAAAACCGGGCTCAAGGTCAAGCCCTCCCCCTTGGGCAAAGGAAAGACGGATGGTTTCATCCGTGATATCTGCCACGTCAAGCCAGCGGCAAACCACCCTTGGACACCATATCTTGCGAGCGGCCATGAGACTTTGCTCCAGGGCCGCTTCCATGGCCTTTGTGCACCTGTTCCCGGGAAGGGCCTTTATCACTTCTTCAATGCATACCTCGATCTCAAGTCCGGAAAAGACGGTAAGAGACCCATCCGTTGTAATGCTCGCTACCATAATTCTCCTCTTATCAACCATTCACCCATACAACTTGCCAGGATACCACAGGATAAAACCCGAATTCAATGACATTCAACCCGATTATGCCTCCCGGTTGACAACCCACTTTTGAACGGCGGCAAAAATCGCTTCCCGTTTCATGGGTTTAATCAGGAAATCGTCCATGCCAGCCTGGATGCACTGTTGTTCAAACACCGGCAGCACATTGGCGGTAAAGGCGATGATGGGCACCCTGGTTTTTAAGGACTGTTCAATGGTGCGGATTTTCCGGGTGGTCTCAAGCCCGTCCATGCCGGGCATATTGATGTCCATGAGAATGAGGTCAAATCCCCCGGGGGAGGCCTGGTAAAAGTCCAGTGCATCCATGCCGTTGTCGGCAACGGTAACACCGTATCCGGCCTTTGAAAGCATAATTTGTGCTATTTTCTGATTCACGGGATTGTCATCGGCCAGGAGAATGGAGGCGGAGCGCTTGGCCTCCTCCGCCAGCAGGTGGGTCGTCACCATGTTCCCGTCGACCTTGGTATCCATGCCAAGGATGCCGGAGATCATGGAAAGAAGCTTGCGTACCTGCACCGGCTTGGGCAGAAAACCGTCAAACCCGGCCTGTCGGCACTGGTCCGCCCCCCCGGGTTCAGGAGAAGCGCAGATAATCAAAGGAAGCGTTGAACAAGGGCCTGGGAGCCCCCGGATCGTCCTTGCCAGGGTCAGCCCCCGGCTATTGTTCTTGCCTTTAAGATCAACCACCCCCACATCATAGCAGCACCCCTGGGCGCTTACGAGTTCCAGGGCCGAAGAAGGGTCGTTACCGTATTCAACGGCATCCACGACCATACCCGCCCCCCTCAACTTCCTTGCCAGCATCTGCCTTGAAGCGTCGGTTGCGGCAACAAGCAGAACCCGCCGACCCGAAAGATCCACGGGGCGAATTCTCCGGGCCCCTTCCCTTTCAACGGATTCGACCCGAATCGTGAACTCAAAGAAACTCCCCTGCCCTTCCTCGCTCTCCACCCGGAGTTGCCCCCCCATCTGTTCGACAATTTTTTTGCAGATGGAAAGCCCGAGGCCGGTTCCTTCATGGGCTTTTGTCGTCCCCCGAACCTGCTGAAATGGCTCAAAAACGGTGTCAATGGCATCCAAAGGAATGCCAATACCGGTATCCCGGACAGATGCACTCAGAATGAGACCGTTATCCTTCTCCTCCCCAACATCCAGACACAGTTCAATCCCCCCTTCCGAGGTAAACTTTGCTGCATTGCCAAGGAGATTGAGCAGCACCTGGCGAAACCTGTGGGGATCCGCCTTGACACACCCCGGCACGGCATCACAAATGTGACACACAAGCTCAACCCGTGTTTCGTCCACCTGGGTCCGAACCAGTTCCAGGCTCTCGAAGCAGAGCACTTCGGGGTCGAACTCCATGGAATCGAGCCGGATCTGGCCCGCCTCCACCCTGGAAAAATCGAGGATATCGTTTACCACACCGAGCAGAACATCACAGCTTGTCTGTGTGTTTCTGGTATACTCCTGCTGTTCGGCCGAAAGCCGGGTGCTCAGCAGAATGTCCGTGTACCCCACGATCCCGTTCAGGGGGGTGCGGATCTCATGGCTCATCCTTGCAAGAAATTCGCTCTTGGCCTGGGATGCGGCCTTGGCCCCTTCCATGGCAGCGATAAGCTCCTGGTTTGTCTTTCTAAGATCAAACAGGATGGCCCGCTCACGTTCAATTCGCCTGATCCTTGCAACCACCGAATCGATCATAAAGGGTTTTGTCATGTAGTCCGAAGCGCCGGCCCCAACGATCTCAAAGTAGGAAAACGCGTCGCTATGCCCGGTCATGATGATGAAATCCAGCGCCGGGAGATCGGCCTTGACCGACTTCATGAAATCAACACCATTCATGTCCGGCATGGAAATATCGCACAGCACCAGGTCGACGCTGTTGGCAGAAATGACCGCTCCGGCTTCCCCGGCGCATGCAGCTTCCAGGCACACAAATCCCTTACGCCCAAGAGATTTAACAAGCACGGCCCTGAGCGCCCCATCGTCGTCCACAACGAGAACCCTCCGGATAAGAGGGTTCACTTGCGTGTGTTCCTCGTTACTCATTCACCCGTTCAACATATTCGCAGGTTCGGGTATCGATCTTTACCACCTGACCCTCGTCAATAAATGGGGGCACCTGGATCTCGAAACCGGTCTCCAGGGTGGCGGGTTTGGTGCTTCCCGTGGCAGTGTCTCCCTTGGCCCAGGGGTCGGATTGGACCACCTTTAGACTAACAAAGTTGGGAAGGGTCAAGCCGATGGCCTTCTCCTGGAAAAAAAGGACGGTGCAGACGGTGTTGTCCTTGAGCAGATTAACGGCATCCCCCACCTGATCCTTGCCAAGGAACTCCTGCTCATAGGTAGCGGAATTCATGAAGCAGAAACTGTCGCCTTCTGAATAGAGATACTCCATCTCGTGCTCTTCCAGATCTGCCTTGTTAAACTTGTCGCCGGATCGGAATGTCCGCTCGAACTGGGCGCCATTGGCCATATTTCTCAGCTTGCATTTATACAGGGCCTGACCCTTGCCGGGTTTTTTAAACTGAAAATCCACGATCACGAATGGATCCCCGTCAATCTCCATCTTCAAACCCTTCCTCAGGTCACTTGCATCGTACATATACTACTCCTGTTCTCAATGATTTTATTTTTAAATAAACACCAAATTTCATTGGTCCAGTTAAGCATATTAAGGACAAATTGGCAACGACCAGACAGAAACAACTTGCTTTTTTGTCAGAATTATTGGAAAAATAGGGATTTGAAAAATCAAAGAACAACATAATTTCCCAGGATATAAAAATGATACTTATTATAGATTTTGGATCACAGTTCAACCAGCTCATTGCGAGAAGGGTGAGAGAAAATGAAGTCTACTGTCAGGTGGAGCCTGCCGAAATCGGCATTGACAAGATCAAGGCCCTGAACCCGGAGGGAATTATTCTTTCCGGAGGCCCCTCCAGCATCTACGAGGAGAACAGCCCCAAGGTTGACGCCGGTATTTTCGACCTTGACATCCCCATCCTCGGCATCTGCTACGGCATGCAGTTCATGGTCAACGCCCTTGGCGGAACCATTGAACGATCCGAGAAGCGAGAGTACGGGTTTGCAGACCTTGGCGTCAAGATAGAGAAGCCCTTGTTTACCGGAATGGAAAAGAACTTCCAGTGCTGGATGAGCCACGGAGACGCCACCAAGGCGCTGCCGGAAGGGTTCGTTATCACCGCCTCAACAGAGAACACCGAGATCGCGGCCATTGCCGATGCCGACAACCGCTACTACGGCCTTCAGTTTCACCCGGAGGTGGAGCATACCCACAACGGCACCGAGATGATCAGGAAATTTCTGTTTGACGTCTGCGGCTGTGAAAAGAGCTGGACCATGGAATCTTTTGCCAATGGTGCCATCCAGCAGATCAAAGAGGCTGTCGGGGACAAAAAGGTGATCATGGGCCTTTCCGGCGGTGTGGACTCCTCGGTTGCAGCCCTGCTGATCCATAAGGCCATTGGAAAAAACCTCTACTGCATCTTTGTGGACAACGGGCTCTTGAGACACAATGAGAAAGAGAACCTTGAAAAAAGCCTGACAACCCACCTGGACATGAACATAAAATTCGTGGACGCAAGGGACCGCTTCCTGGACCGGCTCAAGGATGTGGCAGACCCGGAAAAGAAAAGAAAAATCATCGGCAACCTCTTTATCGACGTGTTTGAGGATGAAGCCCATATGATCGAGGGCGCCGACTTCCTCGGACAGGGCACCCTTTATCCCGACATCATCGAATCCAAGTCCGCCTTTGGCGGCCCCACTTCCATCATCAAATCCCACCACAACGTGGGCGGTCTACCGGAAAAGATGAAGCTCAAGCTGGTGGAACCCTTACAGTTCCTGTTCAAGGACGAGGTAAGACTGCTTGGTCTTGAGCTGGGGCTCACCGAGGATCTCGTATGGCGCCAGCCCTTCCCCGGCCCGGGACTTGCCATCCGCATCATGGGGGCGGTCACCGAAAAGCGCCTGACCATTCTCAAGGAGGCCGACACCGTGCTGTTGCAGGAGATCCGGACAGCCGGGCTCTACCGGGAGCTGTGGCAATCCTTTGCCGTCCTCCTGCCCATCAAGAGCGTAGGGGTCATGGGGGACAAGCGAACCTATGACAGCTGCATCGCCATCCGGGCGGTGACGAGTAAGGATGCCATGACCGCAGACTGGGCAAGACTTCCCCACGAGCTTCTGGCAAAGATATCCAACAGGATCATCAACGAAGTGGACGGTGTCAATAGGGTCGTCTATGACATCACCTCCAAACCCCCCGGAACCATCGAGTGGGAATAGCAAATGGATAGCGAACCCAAAGGTCCGAGAGACTTTCCCATGGGAGCATCAGGTGCCGGCACCGATGAAATCTCAGCCGCGATGTATCGCGAAGAGCTCAACGATCTGAAAATTGAAAAGCTTGGGAACAGGATTACCATCATCTCGGTGATCCTCCCGTGTTTAATCGGGGCCGTCATATTCTTTGCCTACATGGACATGGAAGAGCGGATGGCCAGTGTCCACGACACTGGCCAGACCGAAGTTCAGGAAGTTGCAGAGGATCTTGGCGCAAAACTCAATGCCATGACGGTGGATCTTGCAGGGGTGCAGCACAAGCTTGCAACCACGCTTCCGGTCTTTGACCGGACCGTCAAGTCCCTGGAGTCCAACCTTGCCCGACTGACAACCACCAAGGCTGAAAAAAACGAGACAACCCAGGCCCTGACCCGGATCGAAAAAACGGTTTCAGACGTTGAAACCCGCAACAACCAGGCCATGGAGGCCCTGAAAAAGGCCAATGCCAATGCCAAGGTCGACGCCGATGCCATTTCCAAAACAGTGGCCAAAGCGGTTGAAGCTGGAAACGCGGCTGTAAAAAAAACAGCGCAACTGAAAGTGTCAATCGCCACCCTGACCGCAGCCCTCAAAACCGAACAGCGCAAGGTAGATACACTGACAGCACGTATTGAAAGCGATGGGGAAACCATCGCCGTCCTGCAAAAAGAACTCAGCCTGGTGAAAAAAAAGGCAGACACCCTTGACCACACGTTTGTTGACCGAAGCTCTCTTGATGATGCGCTTGCCCGGATAAAATCCGGGTATGACAAAAAAATCGACCGCCTGATCCGGCGGGTTGAGCAAGCCGAGATAGCGAAGAGAGTTGATAAAACGAAAACGCCGGCATCCCCCGGCACCGCCCCGGTAAAGCCGACGCCTTCGGGCACTATCTCCGAAAAAGACCTGTTGCAGTAGCCGACTGCCTTTTCAGATATGCCAAGTGCAACCAACAGGGTACCCCCCAGCGAAACCGATGCCGAGACAAGGCTCCTCAACCAGGAACTGGATTTTTCGGCATCCTACATGGCGATAAAGACGCTCAACCTTCGGGTTGAGCGCGCTCCCCACAGGGTGACGAACCAAACCGTGGACGCCCTAATTTCTGTCATCAGATCAAACCGGTTCGACACCCAGAAACAGGCACTGTTTCTGTTCCGGGAATCCGCTGAAACCCTGGTATCCATCCTTACCAGCATCAAGGGAAAACCCCGAGCAATAGTGATCCCGGAACTTCAGAAGATCCTTGTTGCCAGTATCGGCCACCGACACAGGGCCGTTGCCGAGGCCCTTGGCTCCCTCCCCCTTTCCATCCAGGCGCCTTTGATCCGGGAAACCCCTGATACCGAATTTTGTGCCCTGCCGTTTCAAGAAATCATGGACAGGCTCCGCATCGACCGGAAAGCTGAACTGACCTGGCGGGGCAGAAGCCTGACGGCCCCAGCCCGGGACCATCGCACCGGGGTAATCAAGTTTGTGAAAACCGGGGAAGATCCCTTTGCCCTGACCGGGGAAACCGGCTGGATGGATTATTTCGAGTCCGCCGCCCTCTTTTCCCCAAAGGAATTTGACATTCCAAGACCCGTGAAGCATAAGGGAATATCGCTTTTTAAAATCACGGACATCCCCCCAATGATCACCCTGCCCGAAAACCTTCACCCGGAACGGTTTGCCATCGTTTTTTCCGCGGCAAAGGCGTACTATGATTATCCCAACGAGCCCCTCCATGCCATCCCCCCCCTTGAATTATCCGAAGTCCTGGGCCGCAATGCACGGCTCCTCGGCGGCACAACGGCCATGGGTATCGTCCATACTGCGGTGATTCCCCTGTTTCACAACAGGGTGCAGCAGAACAGGAGGGAAGACGGCGGCATCTATGAGTGGGAACGCAGCGGCAGGCTGGACCGGTGGCTTGAAAGCTGCCGCCACCCTAATTTTGCGACCTCCGGCCTGAGGGACTTTGAACATTTTGCTTCGATCCGACAGATCAAACGGCTCCATCACCACATCGGCTCCCACCTCTTGAGCCTCATCCTTGTGGCAGGCAGTTTTTTCAGGAATCGCTGCCCGGAGAAACAGGGCAAAGACAGCCGGGGCAATCCTGTGGATGCAAGGCAGCTCTTTGACCCCGCCCTGTTTGAAGAGGCGATTGTCAGTTCAATGAATGCGTATTACCTCGGATTCACGGAAAATGTGACACCCCCGACCTTTGCCCTTCTGCCGGCAGGCTTTGTTGACTCTCTGATCGATGAAATGGGCGTTGATCGGCACATGGAGGAGGTTCTGAGGGTGGACGATCAAAACAGAATGGATCCGAATCAATTTGAGCTATTTCTCCAGGAGCGGGGACTCCCAAAGGAGGAGATCGCCCTCTATGAACAAGGGAGCGCCGAAATTTCCCTTGAGACCGGTCCCCATTTAGGTGGATTCAACCAGGGAATCTCAGTTCCACAGCTCATTGACTACATTTTCACCTGTGCATCCCTCATGGTCTGCGGCAGATACATCAAGGAAAACGGCTTGAAAGAATGTGACAATTAAGCTATATACTGCGGAGTTTATATGTTGCACGACAATACAAAGCCAGATAAAGGAAATGTTAAAATGTCAAAGCAATATCCTGAATGCCCGCTCTACAATCATGCCACCTGTAAAGAACTGCACAATCCCAAGCTTTGCGCCATTGTCCGGGATGACAATTCCTGCTTTAAAAAACGCCAGAAGACCAAGGCTGCAGAGGGTTCCCACGATTCAAGGGACGCTGCCGGCTCCTGAACCGGGTTCATTTCACTATTCCCTAGCAACCACCAGCCTGTCTCCGGGATGAATAAAACTTTTACGGGTCAGGCGGTTTAACCGTAACAGTGACGCCAGGGACATTTCATACCGTTTTGCTATGGTTGTCAAGTTTTCCCCCTTCCTCACCACATGGAGGCGGGTAATATTCTCTTTTTTCCACTGTTTCAACAATTTAGCAAACCGTTCCTTAAATCCCTTGGCCGTCCCCTTTGGAATCAAAATGGAACTCTTCCCCTTGGAGAGATAATACCCCCGGATCTCCGGGTTCAGATCCTTAACCGCCTTGAACGACACTTGGGCGGACTGTGAAATGACCGTCAGGGGGATCTGGGCAGGCGAGTCGATATTAACCCTGTCAAAGGCAAGGACGGGATAGAGATCCGCCTTGGAAAGTCGAAACCCGTAGTCTTCCGCGTTCTTCATGATCAACTTGGCGGCTATGATCTTAAACACGTATCGCTGGGTCTCCAGGGGAAGATAGAGGGAGTAGTAATCCACCGCGCCCTGGACCTTTCTCTCGGAGGCAAGACCGTTTTCCCCCATGTTATAGGCAGCCGCAGCAAGGGGCCAGGACCCGAAAAGAGAATTCAGCTTTTTCAGGTAACGGCAGGCAGCCGTGGTTGACTTGAAAAGGTTCCTGCGTTCATCCACCTTTGAATCGACCCGGAGGCCGTTCATCTTGCCGGTTGCTCCCATGAACTGCCAGAACCCGACGGCCCCCTTGGACGACCCGGCATGGGGACGCAACCCGCTCTCGACCACGGCAAGGTACTTTAAATCATCGGGAAGCCCCTCCTTTTTAAGCACGGATTCAATATGGGGAAAATAACGGGCGCCCCGCTTCAACCAGAGAATCACCTGGGGCCGGCTCCACAGTGCAAGGAGAAGCTCTTTTTCAAGCCGCTCCCGAACCTGCTGCTGCTCCATGGGTACCTTGGCGCCGCAGAAAAACAGGTCATTGGGAAACCGGATACTCTCTACCAGGGAGGGCAGCGCACTGTTGGAGACTTCCTTCTCCAAAGCGTATGACCGGGCGGAAAAACACAAAGCAACAATGACCAGCAATGCAGCGACCGCGCCTCTTAAAAAGGAATTGACCATAAAGGAGTCCTTGATTTTCTTAATATTGTTATTCATGGGTTGATTTGACGTATCCCTTTTACCAGCGCCAATATTCTCAAATCGCCCAGCCAAAGTCAAGACCGTGACCGGAAAGACCAAATGGAGGGGAACACTTCCTTGAAAACACTCCGATCCCGCCCGGGAGTTTGGACTTGACACCTCCGGGCTCACCCGCTACTCTCCGGTAACTGAAGGCCTTTTGTGCCGCCTTTGCAAATCGAACATCTACGAATGTGACGAAAATGAACCTCCTATCAAAATACAAGCCCCTTGGACGCTGGAAAAAAATATCTCTCTGGACAACGTTCTGCCTGTTGGTACATGCTGTCACTGGATTTTTCATCCTGCCCGCCATCATCAAAACCGTATCCGAAAAACAGCTCACCACACACCTGAAAAGAAACGTGACCATCAGCAAGGTCCGGGCAAACCCCTATACACTCTCCGTCACCATCCAAGGGTTTGCCATCATGGACAGGGCCGGTGATCACCCTTTTTTTTCTTTTGAGACCCTGCATTTAAACCTGGGTAGCCGCTCGATTATCAAGCTTGCCCCAGTGGTCCAGGAATTCAGCATTGACAGCCCATTCGTCCGCCTGGTTCGACTCGAGAACGACCTTTACAACTTTTCAGATCTCCTTCCCCAGCCCCAACCGGCCCCAACCGCAACCATGGTTGAGACAGGGGGCGCCCCCCAAGCGCTTTTCCGGTTTATCTTCGCCAACCTGTCAATCCATAACGGCCGGATCGATATCCAGGACAAGGTCAAGGGAAAGACCCATACCCTTGCCAATCTCAACCTGGCAGTCCCCTTTGTTTCCAGCCTGGTATCCCATGGGGAGACCTTTGTTACCCCCCATTTCTCGCTTCGTATCAACGATGCTCTTTTGACGGTTTCAGCAAAGACAAAACCCTTTGCCAACTCCCTTGAAACATGTATCGACATTGATCTCAAGGGCATGAATCTAAATCGCTATCTCTCCTACCTGCCGGTGGAGACAAACATAAAAAGCGTTACAGGCACTGCCGACCTCTCCCTGGCCCTTTGCTATTCAAAGGCGCAACCGGACACACCAAGGGCCTCCTTGTCAGGGACACTGAACCTGACCGACCTTGGGGTGATAACCACCCAGGGAGACACCCTGCTTTCCTTCAAACGATTCGAGGCAGTGCTCAACCCTTCGAAACCCCTTAACGGCATTTTCAATATAGATCATGTCCTCCTGGACGCCCCCACCATCCATCTGGTCAGGGATGCCCGGGGCGATCTCAACCTGAGCAACCTCGTGCCAAAGGAAGAGAGCGCGCCCAAAAGCGAACAAGCGCCCCTCCCCTTCACCATTACCCTGAATGAGGCACGGCTCAACCAGGGAAAAGTCCTTGTAACAGACCGGTTCAATACCAACGACACCCCACCTGAACCCCAGGCGCTTGCAACCCTTTTCTCCCTGGTGGCAAGTCAAGCAAGGATCGACTCAAAAGAAAAGCGCATCAAACTGGGACGGTTCATTGCCGACAACGGCGTTCTGACGATCCAACGATCAACGGACAACCGGCTGAACCTGGAAGCCCTGGCCAACGATGGCCGGAAGAACGCCGATCGGGAGAATGAAACGCCAACCGCCCAACCGTCCTCACCCTGGAAGGCCGAGGTTGATGAGGTGGTGCTGGACAATTTTGCCATCAAGGGCACGGGCCTGGCCCGGCCCGGCCAAGGAGACATCCTCCTGGACAAGATCACGTTCAGGGCAACAGCCCTCTCCACCCTGGCCGACAAACAAACCCCTGTGGATCTGGGCTTAAGGATCAATAAAACCGGAGGCCTGGGGGTTAAGGGCACGGTGGGACTGAACCCGGTCATGGCCGACCTGGGCATCACCCTTGGGGGGATCGATCTTGCCTGGGCCCAGCCCTTTCTCTCCGACCACCTGAACCCCATGATTTCAAAGGGAAACCTGGCGGTAAAGGGAAACCTGGCCCTAGGGAATCCCGGTACCCCGGATTTCAAGGCGGGATTCACTGGCAAGGCCCAGGTAAACGACCTGAGTGTTACCGACCCCCTCCAGGGAAACGAAATCCTTGCCTGGGAGAGCCTTGGCTTCAACGGCATGGATATCGGCATTGCTCCGGTGCATGCGTCCATTGCCGAGATTTCCCTGAAACGCCCGTTGGGACGCATTATCATGGATCAGGACAAGCGACTCAATGTTCAGAAAATCCTGAAACCCCGAAAACAGGACACCCCAAAACCCAACGAAAAAGACCTGGAAAAGAAACAACCGGGCGAGACGATTCCGGTGACCATCCACCGAATTGTCCTGGAAAAGGGAAACCTCGAGTTCACGGACAGATCCATTCAACCGGAATTCAAGGTGAGCCTGAGCGATATCAACACATCCATCAAGAACCTGGACTCCCGGGAGACCCAAAGGGCCGATGTTGAGTTCAATGCCCAGGTGAACAACCATGCAAGCCTTGAAATCAACGGACAGATCAATCCCTTGAAACAGGATCTTTTTCTGGACACCCGGGTAACGCTACAGGACATGGACCTTGGCCCTGTCAGCCCCTATGCGGGGAAATATGCCGGCTACACCATCCAAAAGGGAAAGCTATCCATAGATCTGAGCTACCACATCGACAACCAGGCCCTTGATGCAAAGAACGATCTTTTCATCGACCAGTTTGATTTTGGGAACCCCACCGGGAGTGAGGTGGCCGTAAATGCACCGGTCAAACTTGCCGTTGCCCTGTTAAAGGATACCAGCGGAAAAATCAGCCTGAACCTGCCGGTCAAGGGCAACCTGGACGATCCCGAATTCAGTGTCGCAGGCATCGTCGTTAAAATAATCACAAACCTTCTTGCCAAGGCTGCCACATCCCCCTTTGCCCTGTTGGGTTCAATGTTCGGCGGAGGGGAGGATCTGAACGTCATTGAGTTCCCCCCCGGCGGCACAGCCCCCACCCCCCGGGCCCTGGAGAAGATTGCCGTCCTTACCAAGGCCCTTGGGGAGCGCCCCGGACTCGGTCTTGAAATCACAGGCCATGCCGACCTTGACAAGGACAGGACGTTTATCGAGGATCGCAGGTTTAAACGAACCTTGAGAGCCATCAAGCTCTCTGAAATGATCGACCAGGGCGCCCAGGGCATGCCGGTGGATGAGATTCCCCTCTCGGATGGGGAGTTTGCCGATTACCTTGCAAAGGCGTACAAGGCAACCCTTACAGATTTGGACAGCCCCCCGGGTACGGAGCCTGCAACCGATTCCGAAGAAACAGGGCCCGATCTTGCCCAAATGGAGCAACGTGTGAGAAAAACCATTGTCGTAAGCGACTACGACCTGGGACACCTCGCCCATGCCCGAGCCCTGGAAGTGGCCGACCGGATCCTGGCTAAGGGCGTCATAGATGCCGGGCGAATCTTCATGGTGGAACCCAAGAGCCTGGAACCTGCAAAAGGAAAGGAAGGGTTCTCCCCGGCCTCGGTTCTCTTGAAGCTCCGATGATTCTTGCCCGCCAATCAACGTTTTTGGCATTTATCGTTGCTGCAATGTGTGATACACTGGCATCCATGTACAGTATAGCAACAGCCCTATTAATCATCGGAACTCTGGCCGGGGCCACCTACGGTGTCATGTTCGGACAGACCCACCTTGAAACCCTCTTCGCGAGTGCAGCAGGTGGTTTTACAGGAAGCGCTATAGGCGGCCTCTTTTTCATCTACCTCTACTTTACCGCCGAAGAGGAAGAGGAAGAAGAAACACCCCATCCCGAAACCGTCACCGCCCTCCCCCAAAAGGAACAGCCCAAGCTTATCCTGAAAAGCAAGCCGGAGAGTGACAAAAAAAGAATCAATTGCCTGGAGAAAGAAATCCAAGCCATCAAAAGCAATAGGAGAGAGTAAAAAACGAATGGATATCCAGTGGTTCCCGGGACATATGAGAGAGACCAAAGAGCTCCTGAAAAAAGCGGTCTCAAAGGTTGATGTGGTAATGGAAATTCTTGATGCCAGAATCCCGATCTCAAGCAGCAATCCCCTTCTTGACAAGATCTGCAATAACGTCCTGAGGATCAAGGTGCTCAACAAAAACGACCTTGCCGACCCCGAAACGACCCGATTGTGGCTCGAGTATTTCAGACAACAGCCCGCCACAAAAGCCATTGCAATAACGGGCACAGAGAGTTCAGGGACCTGGAAAGCCGCCGATCTCTGTCTCCAAAAAGTCAACAAAGGAAGGGCCAGACGCACCCGAATGATGGTCGTGGGCATTCCCAACACGGGAAAGTCGACCATCATCAACACCCTGGCTGGCAAAAAGATTGCCAGGACGGGGGATGTGCCGGCCATCACCCGGCAACAGCAGCGAACAGGGCTGAAAAACGGTGTCGACATCTACGATACCCCGGGCATTCTCTGGCCGGTGATGGATAACCAGGAGACCACCTACCGCCTGGCAGCCAGCGGTGCCATCTCCGACACGGCCATCGATTATACCGAGATCGCCTGCTTTACGGCAGAAATTCTCGTGAAACACTACCCGGCTCTTTTGTGTGAACGGTATAAGCTGAGCGAGCCCCTGCCCAGTGAGGGACTCGCCCTTGTGGAGGCCATCGGAGCCAAACGGGGATGCCTGCAGAAAGGGGGTACCCTCAATTACCAAAAGGCGTCGGAAATCCTGATCCGGGAACTTCGGGCAGGAAAACTCGGCCGAATCAGCCTTGAGACCCCCAACGATACCATCCCCATGGAGACCATATGAAGCGTCTACCGATTGTTTCAATCGCTGCCCTTCTTGCAGCAGCCATCATGGTTTTTGTTCCGCCTGCCTTGGCAACAGCGTCAGGCAAAAACCCTGCCCCCCCCGACCAGATCACCTTCACTTCAGATGACCGAACCACCTGCGTTGCCATCATCAACTCCCTTGAACGGAACCACTACTCGGGAAACCGCCTCAACAACGCTGTGTCATCACGGATTCTCGACAGGTACCTCACCATGCTGGACCCGTCCAAGAACCTGTTCACCCAGGAGGATATCGATCGGTTCGAGCCCCTGCGATACCGGTTGGACAACACCCTGAAAAAGGGTGACCTGACCCCGGGAAACGATCTCTTCAACCTCTTTATTGAGCGGTCCCGTGAACGGCTCGATTATATCATCTCCCTTGCAAAAACCTGGGAAACGGACCTGGACTTCACCACCACTGAGACCATCGACCTCTCCAGGGAGGAGATACCATGGCCCGCCAACAAGAAAGCACTTGAACTTCTGTGGAAAAAAGCGCTTAAAAACACCGTTCTGACCCTGAAGCTTGACAAGGAACCAAACGACGCCATCACCGAAACATTGACAAAGCGCTATACGAGCAGGCTCAAGCGGCTTGCCCAGACAACCTCGGCCGACGGCTTCAGAACTTACATGAACGCCGTTGCCATGAGCTTTGACCCCCACACCCAATATTATCCCCCCAGAATCTCGGAGGATTTCGATATCCAGATGAGTCTCAGCCTGGAAGGCATTGGCGCTGTGCTCCAAAACGAATATGAGTACACTAAAGTTGTCAGGCTCATCACGGCAGGCCCTGCTGAAAAATCAAACCAGCTCATGCCCGGGGACAGGATCATCGGCGTTGGCCAGGACGACCTGGGGGAGATCCAGGATGTTGTGGGCTGGAGAATCGACGATGTGGTAAAGCTGATCCGGGGCCCCAAGGACACCGTCGTCCGACTCAAGATCATTCCGGCTGAAAAAAAAGGCGACCACAACGCAAGGCTTGTCAGCATCAAGCGGGACAAGGTAAAACTTGAAGACCAAGCCGCCAAGAAGACAGTGGAAACCGTCCATGCCAATGGCCGGGATTACACCATCGGCATCATCGATATCCCCGCCTTTTACCAGGATTTCAAGGGTTCCCAGGCCGGGGCCACCGACTACCGGAGCACCACCCGGGATGTCAGACAGTTGATCGAGGAGCTCAAAAAGGAAAACATCGACGGACTCATCATCGACCTTAGAAACAACGGCGGCGGCTCCCTCCAGGAAGTCAACCAGCTTGTGGGGCTTTTTATCAACTCCGGGCCGACGGTGCAGATCCGTGGAAGAAACGGGTTCATGTCCCGGCTCAACGATCCTGACCCCTCCATCGTCTACACAGGCCCCCTGGTGGTCATGATAAACCGCATGAGCGCTTCGGCCTCCGAAATTTTTGCAGGGGCCATAAAGGATTACAACCGGGGCATTATCACCGGGACCAGAAGCTTTGGCAAGGGAACAGTCCAAGCCCTTCAATCCATAGACAAGGGCCAGCTGAAGCTCACCAGCGCCAAATTTTACAGGATCTCCGGCAAGAGCACCCAGAACCTTGGGGTGGCTCCGGACATCAGTTATCCAAGGCTCTACAACCCCGAGGAGACGGGTGAAAGTTCCCTCAAGGGCGCCCTTCCCTGGGACATGTCCCGTAGGGCAGAGTTCCAGCCCTACAAAGACCTGTCACCGTTCATAGGGACACTTCGGGCAAACCATGAAAAACGAACCGAAACAAGCCCGGACTTTCTCTACCTCAGATCAAAATATCGCCTTGCCTCGGACATATACAACCTGAAGCAGTGGTCGTTGAACGAGACAATGCGCAAAGAACAGAAAGAGCGATTCACCACCATGGAGCTTGAGATCGAGAACCGATCCCGACAGGCCAAGGGCCTTGCCCCCCTGGAAAAGATGGAGGAGAACGAGGATAGAACCGAGGAGGGCAAAAACGACCATGACTTTCTCCTGAAGGAAACAGAACAGGTGGTTGTCGATTTCATTGACCTTGCCAAAACCAAGGAACTACACTGGTAATCCTTGCTATTTGGCCTGTAATTGGTTAGTATTTCGCCCTGTATGATTAATTACAGATGCTTGCACTCGAATTGATACCTGACTTACCGAAGTGTAATCAGAAAAGGCTCAATTCATATGCAAGGAGCCATAACCTACAAAAAAGGAGAAACCCATGGCAAAAGCGTGTGCGCGCCATATTCTTGTAGACAAAGAAGATCAGTGCCAGGACCTTATCGACCAGATCAACAACGGAACCGATTTTGCTGAGCTTGCGAAACAGCATTCAAAATGCCCTTCCGGACGACAGGGCGGAGACCTTGGCGAGTTTGGCCCAGGACAGATGGTTCCGGAATTTGACCGGGTTGTATTTAACGAAGAGGTTGGAAAACCCCATGGTCCTGTAAAAACCGATTTCGGTTACCATGTGGTTGAAGTCACCAGCCGCACTGAATAGGCATCCCATTCCAGCGCCGGCCTCTGTTTTCCGCCGGTGCTGGGATTATAGCGCCTCGGATATGAATAGACCCCATGTCTTTTCACATGCGGTAAAACAGACATCAATTCGAGTGGAAACACCATAAACCCTCCTGACCATGACCCCAAAAGAAAAAAGCTTTAAACGCCCCCTCCTTTTCATCACCCTGTTTGTGATTATCTGCGTCACGGGCCTCATGGCATCCCTTCCCTGGATCGTTGACTCGGCCTTTGTTAAACACGAGATCTCAACGTTTCTATCCAAGCGACTCCACGCCACCACAACCACCCACAACATCGATTTTAAATTTTTTCCCCGCCCTCTTTTGACCATCCAAGGCCTTGGCATGGATATCAAGGGCAGGATCCGCCTCTCCGTCAACGAGACCCTGCTCTACCCCGACGTCCTGAACCTTGCAATGGGCAAGATCGATATCAACAAGAT
The DNA here is from genome assembly GCA_016342325.1 of Desulfobacterium sp. GTDB lineage: Bacteria > Desulfobacterota > Desulfobacteria > Desulfobacterales > Desulfobacteraceae > Desulforapulum. Next base: position 60,637 of record JAEINR010000008.1, on the reverse strand, counting down.
ATGCTTTAAAACGGTTCTGGCCTCACAGGTGGATGCTAAAACAGCAATAAAAAGGAAGCAACCGGGGCTGCCGCCCCTGATGGAGATATCGGAGCCGGCGCTCTTTTCCCTGCTTCCGGAAACCCAGAACGACCTTGCCGTGGTTGTAGAAAATTTTCAGTCAGACCTGTTTGCTAGGATGGATGCATCCTTTATGGTCTCGCCTAAAACCCGGAGAATCAACGGAGAGGCATTGATTCGAGACCTCAAGCTTGGGGAGAATACCATCCCGGGCCTCTCCCTGGGAGAAACCATCACATCCGTGACCTCGGAACGTGTAAAGATACAATTTTCCTACACCCAGTCGACCTTCCTCACCCTTGACCTGGAGTTGGTGTCTCCGAAGATTTTGCTGAAAAACCCAAAGGCCCCGGAAATCTCGGGACAAAAAATAACGGCAAGGGCCGTTTTAACCAAGGAGCGAATCGCTGCGTCCATCGATCCGATCCAGCTTGACTCCCCCAAACTTGACTGCGCCATCGACTTTACCTTTGACCGCAAGACAAAGCGCTCCGCCATCACCTTCAAAGGAACCAATGTCAACATCGACCAGACAAGGAGCGCCGCCCTTGAGCTCCTCAAATCCGACGAGGTCTGCCAGGAAATATTCTGGATATTACGAAGCGGCCTTGCCCCTTCTGTCACAGTCTCGTTCAATTCAGACAGCTTGAAAGACCTGTTCGACCCTGAAGCCATGGTCATCACCGGCTTCATCATAAAGGGAGGTGTCAGGATCCCTGAAACAGTGCTTACCGTTTCCAACATCCAGGGAACGGTGACCATGGCAAAGGGAATTCTCCACACAGATGTGACCAACGGCCGTGTCGAGGGGGCGTTGATCCGTAAAGGCACCCTGGATGTGGATATCCTTGGCGATCACAACGCCTTTGAAGGTGAATTCGACCTTTCCGCAGATCTGTCAAGACTTCCCCGGGCTTTAAAAAAACTCCTACCCGACACCCTTCTGGCAAAAGAACTTGACCGCTGTGACCGAATCCAGGGGAAGGCTGAGGGCGTTCTCCACCTGAAAAAAGGCAACGGCGACCTTTCCGTATGGGTCAAGGCCACAGAGATCAGCCTTGATGGTGAATACAACCGCATTCCCGGCAACATGCACATCATCGCAAAGGAGTTCACCTACGAGGCCGACGCCATCTCCGTCAACAACATGAATGGCGCGTCTGACATGGGAACGTTCTCCAATGTCACCGGCTCGGTCACCCTGGGCAGCACCCCCTTTCTCACAATAGAGACAGCCGGGGCCCAGCTTGATCTGTCAAGGTTCTTTCCATGGCTCACCTCATTCAACCCTGTTCAAACCGCATTGTTCCCTATCAAATCGGCCCTGGGCAAATTAAAGGTTGACCGGATCACCATGGAGGGGCCGGTTCTGACGCCTGAAAAATGGCAGTACGACGTCACCGGCGACCTGGCCGACCTGGACCTGGGAACCGCAAATTCAAAGGCTGAGATATACGACGCTGCCTGTGATTTCCGTGTTTCCCACCAAACGGCAACGCTCACCAACATGGCTGGAACCGTCACCGGGCCGGGGTTGGTCTCCTCGTTGACAAAGGTGCCCTATATAGACGAACTGGCCATGCCCCTCACCTTGTCCAAAGGATTTTTCAGTACAGGCGAGGGAACACCCGAGTTCAAAGGGCAGCTCACATTTGACAGGGAAACCGACCTGTTCCTCAACATCAAGGGCACCCCCGATGCCTATGTGATCAACCGGGCGGAACTCAGGGAGAAAGACCGAACCAACGCCCAACTGTCAATTCAGGAAGACCGCCTGAACTTTCTTGGCAACCTGGATACCCGGACCCTGGAGCCCCTTTTGGCCCCAGGCAGCCTGATTCTGAAACGCCTCCTCTCCCTGACCCAGGGAAAGCATTTTTCAATCGAATCCAACATTGAAAACAGCATTACGGTGGTGGCTGATTTTATCGACCTGGATACAATCAAAACACCCGGAGCAGAAACGAAAAAAGAGCCGGTCCTTAAACAGGTTTTCTCCAAACCCATCACCCTGAAAGCCAAAGCCGTTAAGTATAAGGGATACATTTTCAGCCCGGTTGAGGCCAGGGTCTCCTTGAACGGCCCAAAAACAGACATTACCATCGTCCACGCCCGATGTTGCACCCTGGACGGCACCGGCACCATGGTCAATAATGACGGTGCCATTGATATCAAAGCAGCCGTTGATATCCCAAAGGGAGACCTGAACAAGACTTTTTCATGCATCTGGGGCAAAAAAAATCTGATCAAGGGAGAGTACTCCCTCAAGGCAAATCTCCACGCAAGCGGCAGTGCAGAGACCGTGGCCGGCAACGTCCAGGGCCCTGTCGACCTCACCTCCCAGGGTGGACGCATCTACAAACTGACACTGCTCTCCAGGATCCTCTCGGTGGTCAACATATCAGCGCTTTTCAGTGGAAAACTGCCGGACATCGAACAGAACGGCTTTGCCTACACATCGTTGACGGTGGATGCCGATGTAAAAGACAGCAGAATCGTTCTTAACAGCGCCGTAATCGACGGTGCAGACATGACCCTCATTTTCACCGGCTGGATCGACCCGGTAAAGCAAACCATGGAACTCACCTGCCTTGTTGCCCCGTTCAAGACCGCTGATATCCTCATTGAAAAGATTCCCATCCTTGGAACGATTCTCAATGGAAGGTTGATTTCCATTCCTGTAAAGGCTGTTGGAAACCTCCATGATCCTAAGGTGTTCCTGCTTCCCCCCTCCGAAGTCGGCAAAGGGCTGGTCGGAACCATGCAGCGAATTCTTGAAACACCGTTCAAGCTTATTGAAAAGCTTCCGAACAACTGATCGACAAGGAGGTTCCATGTATCTTGTATCGTTTTATGTACCCGATTCCCACCTGGAAACCGTAAAAACAGCGCTGTTTAAAAAAGGGGCCGGCAAATTGGGCAGCTACGACTGCTGTGCATGGCAGACAAAGGGGGTCGGCCAGTTTCGTGCCCTTGCCGGCAGCACCCCTTTCACAGGCAACCAAGGAAAAATTCACCGGGAAGTAGAATATAAGGTTGATTTGATCTGTAACAATGATATTATTAAAGCGGTTCTAATGGAACTGGTCGATACGCACCCATATGAAGAGCCGGCTTACCATGCTGTGAAAATAACAACCTTGAATGACCTGATACTGACAGAGAGCAACAAAGACGACAATGATGCCTGATCCTGATTCCATCTACACCAAAAACGCAGATATCGGATACTCGACACTAGGTTCCCAAGGACAGCTCAAGATCGTAAGCATTCTCAACTTTCTTCAGGATGCGGCCTCGGAACATGCCGCGACCTTGGGCGTTTCAGGATTTGACCTGGCCAGAGAAGATCTTGCCTGGGTCATCTCACGATATCAGATAGAGATAAAAGCACCCCCCAAATGGCGTGACGAAATATGGATAGAGACCTGGAGAACTCCGGTAAAAAACCTCTACGAGTTGCGGCATTTCAGAATCATAGACAGCAACGCCACGGAGATCGTCACGGCCAGGGCATTCTGGGTGATGGTCAAGAAGCAGAACGGCAGGCCCGTCCGGTTGAGCAGATATCTTTCGGACAGATTTCTGCAGCAGAACACCCCCTCAGCCACAGAGTTTTTTCAGGCGCTCAAAAGCCCTGATCAGGTTGATTTCGAACTGCCGTTTAAGATACGGATGCACGACCTAGATCTGAACCACCACGTAAACAATGCCATCTACGTGGAGTGGGCCGTTGAAACGGTTCCGGAGTCCCTGTTCTTAAACTACAAGCCGGAAACGATCAATGTCACCTTTCACAGGGAGTCCTTTTACGGAGAGGCCATCGTATCCAGGACCCAGATCATTGAAACCCGGGAAGGGCCTCAAACCCGGCACTCCATCCTGGGAAAAAAGGGAACCATGGAACTTGCCCGGATTAACATCTCGTGGAGGCCCCAGAACTGAAAATGAGTGATTGTTCAAAGGCCTATAACCAGGCGATCCGATTCCTTGCCCCCCGGGCAAGGAGCATAAAGGAGACAGAGGTGAACCTCAAAAAAAAGGGGTTTGAGTCCCAGGTGATCGACCAGACCGTATCAACCCTCAAGCAAGAGCGCCTGCTTGATGACAAGGAATTCGCCGCACTGTTTGTTGAAAGCAGGGAGCGATTTCGACCCAAATCCAGGTTTGCCCTGAAATATGAACTGAGACAAAAGGGGATCAGCGACGCCATCATCCAGGAAACCATCGCTGGGGTTGACGATTTTGACACAGCCCTGAGAGCCGTCAAATCCAAGCTCGGCCAGTGGCAAAATCTTGACAGGGAAACCTTTAAGAAAAAGGTGATGAACCATTTAAGAAACAGGGGATTCGGCTATGAGGTCTCGATCTCAACCTACCGAAATTGCCTGGATCCAAACCATCGATCAGAGGAGTACCGTTGAAAATCAAATTTATCACCCTGGGTGGAACCATTGACAAGGTCTATTTTGACGCCATGAGCAGGTATGAGATTGGGCCGCCCAGTATCCAGGAGATCCTAAAGGATGCCCGGATCAACTTTGACTACGAGGTGGACTCCCTCCTGAAAAAAGACTCCCTGGACATGACAGACCAGGACAGAAAAAGTCTCCTTAAGGCAGTGGTGGCAGACCCCCACGATCGCATCGTCATCACCCACGGAACAGACACCATGGTTGAAACAGGCGTAGCCCTTAAGCAGATAAAAAACAAGACCATCGTTCTCACCGGTGCCATGGAACCCGCCGGGTTCAAATCCAGCGATGCAACCTTCAACCTCGGCTGTGCCATCGCCGCGGTCCAGACCCTGCCCCCCGGCGTCTACATCGCAATCAGCGGAAGGATCTTTGACCCGGAAAAGACTCAAAAAAATCGAGAGCGAAAGCAATTTGAAGAAAAGCGATAAAGAAAAATGTCAAATGAGAAGATTATTCCATAAGAAGTATTACAACTTCTTCACATTTACACAAAATCCCGAACAGTTATCCGGTTAAATTGGGTAACTGGATGACTTTTTATCATCACATGGCGACGAGAAAAGCGATCTACCCTAGGGTAACGATCCTATCCCCGCCATTCGCCCCGAATGTAAACAAACGGTATATTATTTGCATTCTTACCCTTCAACGTCGTTATTTTAACATACATTGGTGTCTATAAAGGAACTCAACATGGCTACCAGAAAAAGAACAGTTGAAAGACGAAAAAACAAGAGATATAGAGCGAAAGAAGGGGCTTACGCAGCGATCAGCCCCCATTCGAGAAAGTTAGGCCAAATCGTCGATATAAGCATGGGAGGGCTTGCATTCAAATATATCGACAACAACGATGACAGAGAAGATAAGCCGGAACGGTCGATCTTCTTGAGCAGCCTTGGATATTATGTCGGAGAACTGCCCTTTAAAACCATTGAAGATTACGAAATAACCAACTATCCCTCGTTCAGTTCCATGAAACTAAGAAAACGACGTGTTAGATTTACGGAACTGACCTTTAAACAGTTGTTCGACCTTGACTTCTACTTGAGAAACAACGTAATCGAAACAGTGGAAAATACCCCCGAGGCACACTAGCCCCGGGGCCATTCCTAGCAGAAAGCGACTTTAATTAAGGGACTTTATAACAATTGAAGCCCCTCTTTTCGGGTCGCAATAATTATTTGCAAGCTCGTTGATTTCGTCAACGGTTATCGATTCATAATCATCGAGAATGCGCCTTGCCCATTCAAATTTTTCGGGATGATCGCCAGAACCTGAGAGTACGGATTCGAGCCAATACCCATTGGACTTTTTAATGTCCTTGATATGGGTTAGAACTGGCTTGCGCGCAAGATCTACCTCCTTCTGGCTCACCCCGTTTTCGGCAAGGGAGGCGGCAATTGACTGGATCTCATCCATCACCATGGGGGCGGCACCCGGTTCGACCCCCACAACGGCGCGCAGGATTCCATACCCGTCATAGCACCTGGAGGGATCGTTATACGCATAGGGAGAATAGGAAGCGCCTAATTTTTCACGCACGTTCTTCCTGAGCCGGTCCGAAAAAATGGCAGCAACAAGATTCAAACGCCGGGTCTGCCCAATATCCCAAAAATCGTCGGTTGGAAACGCCAGCTGAACCAAGGCCTTGTCCAAGGCCGTATCCACGGTTAGTTCAAGGGACTTTCCAACGGGAAAGCCGGGATCCAAACGATGCTGCTCAAGTACGACCCCGTCCCGTTCAGGCAGGGATCCCAAATTCCGGGCAACGGCGTCGACCACTGTGGATGGGTCCACATCCCCAACCACGGAAACCGCCACACTGCCATGATCAAAAAAGGGCCTCATCCAGGATTCAATATCCTTGAGGGTGATTGCTTCCACGGCCTCCAGGGTCGGCAGGCCGAATCGGGAATCGCCATTGGCCAGAAACCTTCTTCCCTTGAGTTCCATGACGCCTTGGGGAGTTCCAATCATCTCCCTGTGCATCTGCCTGTACCGCTCCTTTGCAAGCGTTAGAGCATCGGCCCTGAATCCTGGATCAAGGAGATAGGTGCGAGCCAGTTGAAATACCAGCTCAGCCTCATCAGGTCCGGCAGAGCCTTCCAGAAAAAACCTGTCCGGACCGGCCACAAAATGAATATTTACGTTCCTGCCTGCCAGCGTCTCTTCCAGCTGATCTTTATCAATTCCTCCAAATCCGCTCTCATTGATGACACTGGCACCAAGGAGGGCGAGCCCGGGCATATCTTCAGGTTCAGCCTTCATTCCCTGGCCAAACCCGATTTTGAAAATAAATTCACCCTTTTTATACTCTGTGGGCTTGAGACTCAATTTTACCTGGTTGCCAAATTCTACAACTGAGATACCAAGGTCATCAATGGATTTTTGCGCCTTGATTGGGCCAGGGGTTCCAGGTTCCGGAAGATAGGGAAAACTGACCCGGTCATGACCCTGTGCGGGCAACACGGCCTGGGAGCGGCTCCGGTTAAACGCCGTTAATATCACCTGGTCGGCACCAGATCCGCTTGATGAATCAATGACAGCACTTCCGGTCACAAGAACCAATCGATGCTCCTTGGCCCAGGTATCCCTGAAGGCCCGTACCACATCCCCAAGGGTAAGCGACCGAATGTAGGGTTCCAGGATATCCCGTCTCTGCCGGGGAGACTGGAACACCTGTTTCTTGTTTGTCGTTCGGATGATTTCCCGGGCAAGCTGACTGCTCTTCCGGGTGGAAGCCTCTTTGACGAAGCTTTCCAGCTCCTGGATAAAATCTGCCTTTACCCGGGCCAGTTCCTGGTCTGAGAAACCGAACTCGAGGGCCCTTCGAAGACTCTTCTCCAGAACACCAAGGGTCTCCTCCCACCGGTCGGGCTGGGTTTCAGCAGTAATGGCCGAAAAATGAACGCCCTGAAGAAAACTACCGGAATAGATCCCGGCATCGGAAAGAAGGGCCCCCTGCTTCCTCACAGCTCTGGACAGCCTGTTCTGCACAATTGCCTCAGCCACATCCCGCACAGCTCTTTCCTTGAAAGCCGCCAGGGTGTCCGCCTCAAACGGCACCGGCACAACCGTCTCAATGGAAACAGTGGTGTTTCCGGCTTCCGGCTCAAAGTGGTAAAACGCCCTGTCTTGGGAAGCCCCTTCCCAGGAGTCCCTATTCACAACCTGCTTTGCTTCCCTGGGCTGCATCCCGGAAAACCGCTCCTTGATGAGCGTTTCCACGATGGCAACATCAAAATCCCCAACCACCACCAAAACCATGGTGTCGGGCCGGTACCAGGTATCGTAAAACCCTTTCAACAGCGCCCGATCGGCTTGGGTGATGACCGCTTCCGTGCCAATGGGAAAACGCCTCGCAATCCTTGACCCGGGAAGCTCAAATTCGAGGGTCGCCTCCAAGGTTCTAAAGGAAACCGAATCCCTCTCCCGCTTCTCCGACAAGATCACCCCCCGCTCCCTGTCGACTTCAGAGTCGAGGATCAGCGCACCCCGGGCAAAATCGTCAAGAACCAGGAAACCCTGATCAATGCTCTCCCGGTCGCCTGCAGGAAGAAAAACGTCATAAACGGTTTCAAAAAAGCCGGTATGGGCATTGGCATCCGAACCAAAACGCATCCCGATGGACTGAAAATATTCAACCAGCTCATCGGGCTTGAAATGGGTGGAACCGTTAAAGAGCATGTGCTCTAGATAATGGGCCACCCCTCGCTGTTCCTCGGTCTCGTTCATGGAACCGGCCTGGATGTCCAGGTGCATACTGACCCTGTTTTCCGGATTTGAATTTTCAAGGAGGAGGTAGGTAAAACCGTTGGGAAGGGTTCCCCGGATGAGGTGGGAATCAGTTTCAAGACGCTCCGGACCGGACCGGGCCTCAGGTGAATGGGTTATATTCTTACCGGCTTGAGTACAAGCCGTTATACCAAAAAGACAAACAACAAAAAACAGCTTTACCCGATACATGGCTTTTCTCTACCTTATTAGGGTGATGCAGGCGATGGAGCGCCTGCACCACTCTATTATATATGGTTAATTCAGGAATCCCGGCTCGATTTTGATTGTGCCGCGTTTCTTCAGTTCCTGGAGCCATTCTTCGTAGATTTTGCCCTGTTTCGACTGGACAACCGATTTTTTCACATCCGCCAGATTCTCGTTGATTTCGGCATCATCAGGCAATTTTTTCTCCCGATAAGCGATGACATAGTAACTGCCATTACCCTGGATCACCTTGGAGTAGATGGGGGCCTTGGAGGTGAGCTCAAATGCGGCCCGTGCAATTTCTTGATTCCCGCCAAATTCGGGTGCTGAGCCGCCCCGGGCAAACAGGGAAGACGCCTTTACCTCAAGACCCTTTTCCTTGGCCAGGGACTTCAAATCCTTACTCTCTTTCAGCGCAGCAAGAAAAGTGTCCGCCTCAAGCTTTGCCCGCTCCTGCTGAAGCTTGGCAGTCAAATCGGTTACAACACTTGCCCGAACCGCTTCAAGGGCCAGAACCTCAGGCTCGATTTTTTCGACGGGCTTAATAATGTAATAGGCATCCCCGATCTCCTGAACCTCACCGATCTCCTTCAGGGGCAAAGCAAACGCCGCCTCTGCAAATCGTCGGCTGTCTGAGGCCACAGCGTCGGGTCCCTTCTTTGTGAACGGCCCTGCCGTAAGAACCTTGTTTCCAGTAACAAGACCTGCCTGCTCCAGATCATCCCCGTCGATAATGCCGTCAAAGGCCTTGCCGGCATCATCGTAGGCAAGGTTCTTGATCTCGGAAGATTCAAGTTTTTTCCGGATATCGGTGGTCACCGATTCAATGGAGGTCGTGGCGGCCGGAAATTTGGCTTCAACCTTGATCACGTGCCAGCCGAAACTGGACCGAACAGGCTTGCTGATCTCCCCGGGAGCCATGGCAAAGGCCGCATCTGCAAAGGGTTTTACCATGGTATCCTTGGAGAACGATCCGAGGTATCCGCCGCTATCCTTTGTCGGTCCCTGGGAAAACTGCTTTGCAAGCTCTGAGAAATCGTCACCACTTGCCGCCTTATCGTAGATCGCTTCGGCTTCTTTTTTTGCCGTTTCAACTGCAGCCTCGTCAGCCTCCTCCGGAATCCGGATCAGGATGTGGCGAGCCTCCACCTTCTCGGGAACCTGATACTGTTCAAGGTTCTCCTCGTAGTAGACTTTGATGTCCCCATCGGAAATCGCAACCTTATCCTTATAATCATTGATTGCAAACTCAAGGTATTCAACACTAACCTTGGGCTCGGACTTGTAATTTTCCTTGTTGGCCTCATAGTATTCGGTCACGCTTTTGTCATCGGGCTTGATATCTTTATAGGCCGCCGGCTCAAACGTGGAATAATCAATACCCATCTCAGTCTTACCATAGGTGTACCACTCCCTGGCCTCCTGGTCCGATGCCGTGATGGTACTTAAAACAAGATCCCGAACCTTTTGTTGTTTCAACGCTTCCCGCTGCATCTGCTCAAAGGATTCCGGGCTCATGCGGTTCCTTGTAAGCACCATCTTGTAGGTTGCAGCATCAAATGCACCGTTTTTCCTGAAAGCCGGAATATTAAGAAGCGAATCACGAAGTTCCTGGTCGGAGATGCTGATCTTAAGCCTGCCAGCCTCGCTTGTAACCAAGCGCTCGTCAATGAGCCGGTCAAGGGCCTGCTTTTTCACCTGGAGCATCTCAAGAACCTCATCGTTGAGATTATCTCCAAACCGCTGGCGCATCTGCTCAAGAATATTTTGATAAGATCGTTTGTACTCATCCATGGTTATCGGCTCATCGTTGACTGTGGCAACCTGGTTGCCACGCTTGGATCCGATGGAACCCATTCCAAGAAAAACAAACACTAAAACAATAAGACCAAGCAGGATTTTAATAACCCATGACCCGGTATTTTCACGCATGTACTTGAGCATTACACTCTCCTTACTATCCCAAATAGATAAATTCGATTATGAAACTGTTTTCATACCGTTATATAAGAGGTTGTGTCAATACTTAATTGAATATCACTTTTTTTTCGTTCCATGCCTTTTTTTTCATTGACACAGCAAACCGCATCGACTATAAAGTGCAAAGTTTTTCGAGGGGCTGTAGCTCAGCTGGGAGAGCGCATGGCTGGCAGCCATGAGGTCAGGGGTTCGATCCCCCTCAGCTCCACCAAAAACTGTCAAACCAATATGTTAGACACATTTTAGGCTCTTTTCTTCTGTAAAGTACTGATTCAAGGTACGTCTTCAGTTGAAGGAGCTTTTTTTGTTTTGACACCTACCTACGTTATACCCAAACCCTAGGCCCCTGCTTTTCCATGGAAGATAATAGCACGAACCAATGGACTGCAAAAACCAGGATTAAAATTGGTAGCAGCGGGATAAAATCCCACCAAAAAACATCGCTAAAAAACCAACTCAACAGTGTACTCTGAAGTATAAGCTTGGACATCGGTAAGGTATCGTTTGTGAATGTCAGACCTTACGAAGCGTGTGGCTTGCATAGTTTCCCTTGAGGTGAATCATCTTGCACCACGTCTTGACCAACCGGAACAATGAAGGGACAGTCAGCACGCCCCCTCACTGATACCGAAAAACGTAATCATCAGGCTCATAGTCTGCAGCCTTGATGGCCTCGATCGGTTCAACTGAAATCTTGGAGCCTTTGGTCGGGTGGTTGGGATTCGTCACGGCCAAACCTTTATTTGTTAACTCTGAGTTGATTTAGTGGCATTATTGAGCAAGTCAAAATAGCAGCAGGGTCAAACAGATTTTTTACCAAAGCGGTTAAGACCTTTGACACCAGGGGATCTTGAAGGATTCGCCACTCGCCAACTATTACCTTAAAGTTGGCAAGCCCATACTGGTGCTAATTGGAGAGTTGACAGATCCCGGTGAATATGATTAAAGGTATCCTTCTGGTGCTGACGGTCGAAATTACTCCCACAGGAAATTACGTCCCGAACTGTTCCCACGCAGGAATTAAGCTCTTCAGATTTAACACTCACTCTGATACTCTTGCTGTCGATCGTCATCACCAGGGCCATCCATCGACATTATTTTATTGGTAGACATGCTTTGACGAATTAATACCCCAAATCAGTTAGACAGACCACACGATACCCTTGATCAACAGATGTTTCCTTTTCATCGTAATTATCTTCACTAATAATTCCATATTCAACATAGGTTGCGGCAAGTCTTTGTCTTATCAAATTATCAATCGAGGTCCGAAACGTCCGCCCATCGATCTGCAATTTACCTAAAATCAATTCCTGCGAACATCAAAATAAATTCGAAGCACTATTCTTAACTCGAACAACAGACTCAAGCTGCTGAATTATCCTCACAAAAGCATTCCCCATGTTGCTTCTATATTTTCGTTCATTACACGTGAAAAAAAATCACCAATTGCTCTCTGTACTTTGAATTGTTTTCCAAGTTACTTTGGCAACTTCTTGAACGGCTTTGGCTGATTCTATGATTTCTTCTGACATTAATAAAAAAATCCCATACAGGTATTTGAATTTCGTGCATATAAAGAACGTTATCATCAATTAAGAAGGCAATAAAGAAGTTGCAGAATGAAATATATTGGAACGAAGGATGGACATTCAGGCCAGCACGGTTGACAGAATCAAACCTAGGGTATTAATCGGCAATTATTTGAGGCACCCGCAAAAGTAAGCTTCAAAAAAACAGCGTGATTGTTTTTTTAGTTGACACGGAAAGCCCCATAGACTATAAAGACGCTGTTTTTAGGAGGGGCTGTAGCTCAGCTGGGAGAGCGCATGGCTGGCAGCCATGAGGTCAGGGGTTCGATCCCCCTCAGCTCCACCAAAAACTATCATTTCAGTTACTTAAGCTTTAAATATCCTTTTTACCCAGGGTGTCTCCATTCAGGGCCACGCTGGTGCAAAAAAGGATTTTTTTATGGCTTACCTTCCTATGTGTTTCCAAAAACATCAGACTATTATCACAATATGCGTTGTTCAAGACCGAATATGTTACCTTTTTTACATAAAAACACATAAAGTAGGCCTTTTTATTTACTAAACGTAACACTTTAACAATAGCATAAAACAAACACGGCACACCCTGCCCTATATTTCCCTACCAATTCAGCAACTTACCCCAACTTTCAAGATACTGGCATATTCATTGCTATTGGTTATTCAATAGATAACAAAGGCAGAACGGTTACAGAAATATGGACGAGAACCTCAAAGGAACCATGGGAAGACGGTTTGTTTGTCTTCGCTAGGGTTGAAAGGACACATGAAAATGAAAAAATTACTTGTAATATTTTTGTTTACATCCATATTGGCTGGTATTGCAGGAACCTCAAGCGCATTACCATTAGTGAACGGAAACTTTGACAGTATACAAAACTATTCTCCGGATAAAGGTCTCGTCAATAAAATCAAACTAGATGAGATGGTATCCGGGCAATGGGATGTATATGACTCCATTGAGGGATGGCGCTCCGGCGATAGTGATTCAGGAGTTGAAATTCAATATAATACTGTTGTCCAGGCTCATTCCCAGAATTTTTATGTAGAACTCGACAGCCACCCTTATCCAAACTCTAACAGTTCTATTACGCAAACTGTTTTTTTAGACCGCGGCATGTATAACCTTTCTTTCTGGTATATGGCTCGAACCCATACCCCCAATGACAATGGCATAGATTTTTGGATATATAACAGCAATCTCACCCCTCAAGAAGATCCGCTACTCTCCGGCAGCGCTGATGGAGTGAGAGACGATTTTATGGACTGGCTTGAATATAGCTATTCATTTAACGTTGAAACAGCAGCAGATTATGAGCTTATGTTCTCAGCCACTGGAATTGAAAATACCCTAGGGGGTTTTCTGGACGATGTAGAAATCATCCCAACACCAGAACCGGCCCCAATGCTCCTCCTTGGCCTTGGGCTCCTCGGTTTTGCAGCAGTCGGCAGAAGAAACCTAAAAAAATAACGGCAACGATATTTAGTCGTGCATTCGCTAAGGCAGGGTCAAATCAATTGGCTCTGCCTTTTTAATCCCCCCTTATATTTGTTGACATGGATGGAACGGCTTTATATCCGGTTTCAGCCAAGGCAATGGAGACAAAACCGGCCAGGCTGCATTCCTGGTTCCCTGGCCGGTTTTTGGGTTGGTCCCCGGCGGCGCTGCCGGGGCAACCGCTAAGCAAAAAAGGTTTTGTGAATAGCGCGGACCGCCCGCTTAAGATCATTCTTCTGAACAATAAAATAAAGCGCAACCCGGGAGGGCCCAAAGGAGATCATCTCCACATTCACGCCAGCCTCATCCATTGCGGTAAAACAACGACCTGCCACCCCTTTCCGGGTGCTGAGCCCCTCTCCGACAACCCCCAGAAGCGCGACATCCTCTTCCTTTTCGATGCTGCGAAATGGCATGGGGTCCATAGTCTTCAGGGCGCTATAACCGGTTTCAAGATCCCCATAATCAAGAAGCAGACTGATGCAAGTCTGGGAAGTAACCACAGATTTGATGTTGATGCCTTTGTCTGTCACACACCCCACCACCGTGGCGAGCATGCCGGGCCGCGCCCCCATGCCCGATGCATGGATTTTTAAAATGCCGATCTCCGTGTTCTGGGTCACACTTTTAACCACCTGCTCGGTTTCCGGGCTTTCACTGGTGATGAGACTCCCGGCCGTATCCGGGTCCAGGGTGCTTTTGATGGCAATGTCCAGGCCATACCGCCTCACCGGCTCCACGGCCCGGGGGTGGAGAATTTTTGCGCCGAAATAACAGAGCTCGGCCGCCTCGCCATAGGAAAGAACCGGAATCAACTCAGCATCGCTGACAATCCGGGGGTCCGCACTCATGAACCCTGCCACATCCTTCCAGAATTCCAAAATCCCGGCCTCCATTGCCACCGTGGCAACGGCTGCCGAATAATCGCTGCCGCCCCTTCCAAAAGTGGTAATGTCTCCGTTCTCGCTGATCCCGTAAAACCCCGGAATAAAGAGAACGACCTTTTTCCCCACAAGCGGGGTCAGGTGTTTTTTGAAGTTTTTCCGGGTCACTTCCAGATCAGCCGAGGCATCCCCGAACTTACCATCGGTCACAAGACCGATATCATGGGGCATCCGGCAGGCCGAAGGAACCCCCCGGGACAAAACAGCCGCAGAGAGCAGCTCCGCACTGATGCGCTCACCAAAACTGCTGATGGTATCCCGCATTTTAGGAGAGATCTCGGCGGTAAAGTTAAGGCCGTAATAGTATCTCTCAAGTTTCAGAAGGGCTGTGTTCAGATCCTTGGAAAAACGTTTAAGATGTCCGGTATCCCGAACAATATGCCGGGCCACAACCATGTGTTTGTTTTTCAGACGTCCCATCAGAGGGGCGATTGTACTCTCATCCACGAGGGCATCCGCCATGCCCTTGATCAGGATATCCGTTATTCCGTTCAATGCCGAAACAACAAAGATATTTCCAGGTCCCCTCTCCTCCACAAGATCCAGGATCCCATCGATGGTCTTCTTCCCTTTTAAGCAGCCGCCGCCAATCTTAACAACTTTCACAACATTTATTTCCTTTCATCCTTTATCGCCAATTAGAGACCCGAATTTAATCCCATTTGATTAAAATGGCAACCCCCGGTGCAAAAGAACTCTCCCCGGACATCGGCCCCCCCCTCTTTGCCAAAGGGTATGACCATATTTCATATTGCCATTTGACCAATAGCCTGATAGTTTTTTGGTTATAATTTTATACATTTGGTTTAGATGCGTGAACAGTATTGTTTTAAATGGATCAGCCAACTATGCAAAAGCCTTTGACCGACAAGGAAGCAATCTTTTCATCCGCTTCTGAGCGAAAAAATATTATCATACTCATCTCTACCGTATTATCGGTGATAGCCATATTGGTTATTGTAACCTTGTTCTTTAATAAAAAAATCATTCTGCAACATGAAAAGAACTTTCAGGACCAGCAGACCACCCAGGTTTTACTTGCAAAAATCGCCCTGGAAGCCAGCATAAAAGGAATCTTAAAAGAAGCCAGTATACTGGCCGCCCATTCCTTGCCCGAGTTTGCTTCAGGAAAGCGCGATTTAAAGTCTTTACGCGAACTGTTTATATATGAGCAGGCCGTTTATCCGGAAAATCTGGCCCATGTATTCCTGGACGCTCCGGGACATGTGATACAAACCCAAAGCAAAAGCTCACCTCCAGGGGTTGAGGCAAACCGACTGGCTGTGGAATGGGCTTCTGAGCACTGGGCGGAATTAACGGTCATGGAAACGGGACCGCTTATTCCTTTTTTTAACATCACCCAAAAACATCAGTTATTCGGGATGCTTTTTCCTATCCGGGTGGACGAATCAATGCGGGGCGTGCTGGCAGTTATTGTCGACCTGAAACCGATCATTCATCACTATATCGCCCCCCTAGGTTCAGGCCAATATGGGGCAGGTTATCTTATTGATGAACGGGGAACCGTTGTTTATGACAACGAGACTGAGATCATCGGCAAAACTATTTTTGATGGAATGCACGCCCAATACGCCGAATTAATTCAAGTAGACAAACGCTTGATAAGCGAACCTTCCGGAGCGGATGAATACAGCTTTACGGTCAAACGGGGCGACCGGCTTTCACGTAAGTTGATCGTTTGGAATTCGGCGGTGGTTGGTGATCACAAATTAATAATCTGCCTCTCCGCCCCGGATATTGAAATCAACAAAACCCTTTATGGTCTCCGAATGCAGCGCATTATCTCAGGTATATTTTTCGCAGTTTTCCTCCTGGTGATAAGTGCCGGTTTTTTTCGCATCCGCCAGCAAATACTCGAAACAAGCAATGCCTTACTAAAAGAGCGTATCAACCAGCAGACCGAAAAGCTGAAACGCAACGAAGAACGGCTGGAACTGGCTCTCAAGGGCGGCGATCTGGGCCTATGGGACTGGAACATTCAGACCGGGCAAGTGGTTTCCAACGATCGCTGGGCAGAGATGGTGGGATACGATATTGATACAATCAAGCCCAATATGGAATCGTGGCAAGGACTTGTTCATCCGGATGACAAACCCCATATCGGAAAAAAAATGAACGCACATTTGGAAGGCCGTAGGCCCTATTTTGAAGCTGAATATAGAATTCGGCCCAAGAACAGGGACTGGATATGGATATTTACCCGGGGTAAGGTAATGGACTGGGACATTGACGGCAAGCCATTGCGAGTAACAGGCACCCACATTGACATAACCAAACGAAAGCAGGTCGAGCAGGCGCTCCATGAGAGTGAGGAAAGGTATCGATCTGTAGTGGAAAATTCACCCATGGGCATTGCCATTATCAACGATGATTCGCAATATATTTTCGCAAACAACGAGTTCTGCAACATGTCAGGCTACAGAAAAGAGCAGATCATTGGCAAACCTTTCTTTTTTATGCTAACGGGAAAAAGCAAGGAACTGGCTGTTGAAAGATTTTCAAAACGACATCGCGGAGAGGATGTACCGGATTTTTATGAGTTTTCATTTATCCATAAAAATGGTGAACTTAGAAATGGACAGATCAGCAGCGTCGTATATAAGGATTCCAAAGGCCACACAAATTCCCTTATCCAGGTATTGGATATCACCCAGCGCAAACGGGATGAGGAGAAAATTAAAGAAAACGATAAAAAATACAGGACGCTTTTTGAATCTTCTGTTGACGCCATCTCAATACTTGATGTGAACACCGGCACGTTCATAGATTGCAATACGGCTGCATTAAAAGTATATGAGATAAAAACACGTAGCGATTTCATTGGGTTGACACCGGCCCGGATGTCTCCTAAATTTCAAGCCAATGGAAAATCGTCCCAGGACCTGGCACAAGAATATATCCAGACGGCATTTATGGAAGGGTCCATCATTTTTGAATGGCTACACCTGAATCGAAACGGGAAGCAGTTTCCTGTTATGATATCACTCAGTGCCATGCTTTTGGGCGATAAAAAACTTGTGATAGCCATTACGAGAGATATAACCGACCGCAAGAAAACAGAGAAAGAACGGGAAAAACTGATCACGGAACTTCAGCAAGCACTTGAAGACGTTAAGACCTTGAGTGGCCTGCTTCCGATCTGCTCCAAATGTAAGAAAATTCGTGATGATAAAGGGTATTGGAACAATTTGGAAGGATACATTGAGAGCCATTCAGAGGTTTTGTTCAGCCATGGTCTATGCGCTGAGTGTTCCGATATCCTTTATGGCAAGGAAAGCTGGTATATTAAAGCGAAAAAGAAACGATTGGATAAGAAGTTAGAATAGTGAGGGCGCTTCCCGCCATGGTGACGATGTGCGAGATGTAAGGCCCGAAGTCGTGACTTCGGGCCTTTTTATTCACAGAGCCGGCGGGATGGCGTTACCGCTATATGTCCCTGACCTGGACAAGCCAGAACCAAAGAGGTTCTCTGATTCTCTTGCCAAAATAACGCGAACATAAGAGCTAAGAAGCTATAGCTTGAAACGGTTACATGAGTTCACTGTAAAAATCGTTGCCCTTGTCATCCACGATGATAAAGGCCGGAAAATCCACCACCGTCACCATGAAGACCGCTTCCATGCCGAGTTCTTCATACTCCACGACCTCCACCTTTTTGATGAAATCCCGGCCCAGGCGTGCGGCAGTCCCCCCCGGGGACCCAAGATAGAACCCACCGAACTTTTTGCAGGCATCGGTCACCTGGCTGGAACGGTTGCCCTTGGCCAGCATGACCATGGAAGCCCCCTGCTCCTGGAAGATCGGCACATAGGGATCCATCCGCCCTGCCGTGGTGGGGCCCAGGGCGCCAGAGGTCTGGCCGTCCGGGGTCTTGGCCGGACCTGCATAGTAGATGATGTGATCCTTAATGTAATCGGGAAGTCCCTCTCCCCTGTCCAGGCGCTCCTTGAATTTTGAATGGGCAATATCCCTGGCAACGATGATCTTGCCGGAAAGGAGAAGCCTTGTGGCAACGGGATATGCCGTCAGCTGGTCCCGGATCTCGTCCATGGACTTGTTGAGGTCCACCCTGACCGCCTCTGCCATCACAGGCTCTATCAACGGCAGAAACTTTGCCGGATTCTCCTCAAGCTTTTCAATGAAAAGCCCCTTCCGGGTGATCTTTGCCTTGATCTGGCGGTCGGCGGAGCAGCTGACACCGATACCCACAGGACAGGAGGCGCCGTGGCGGGGGAGTCTTACCACCCTGACATCCAGGGCAAAATGCTTGCCCCCGAACTGGGCGCCAAGGCCGAGATTCCGGGCCCGGTCCAGCACCTTTTTCTCAAGGGCAACATCCCTGAAGGCGTGGCCGGTGTCATCCCCTTTTGTGGGCAGGGTATCCAGATACCGGGTCGAGGCCAGCTTCACCGTCTTGAGGTTGGTTTCGGCCGAGGTGCCGCCAATGACAAAGGAGAGATAATAGGGAGGACAGGCTGCCGTGCCAAGGCTCTTCATTTTCTCGGTCATGAAGTCCAGCAGGATCTCCTCGGAGTTGAGCACGGCCTTGGTCATCTGGTAGAGAAAGGTCTTGTTGGCAGACCCCCCGCCCTTGGCCATGAACAGGAACCGATACTCATCACCCTGGGTGGCATAGAGATCGATCTGGGCCGGCAGGTTACACCGTGTGTTCTTCTCCTCGTACATGGTGATGGGGGCGTTCTGGGAGTACCTCAGGGCGTTCTCGGTATAGGCCTCGAACACGCCCTTTGAGAGCTCCTCCTCGTCATCGGACCAGGTCCAGACCTGCTGTCCCTTCTTGCCCATGACAATGGCCGTTCCCGTATCCTGGCACATGGGATAGACCTTTTCGGCGGATATCACAGCGTTCTTCAACAACTCAAGGGCGATGTACCTGTCGTTGTCACTGCTTTCCGAGTCGTCAAGGATCCCTTTGAGCTTTGCAAGATGGCCGGGCCGGTAAAGGTGGGCCACCTCCTTGAACGCTGCCTTTGCAAGCAACGTCAGGGCCTGGGGCTCGATGGTGAGGACCTCCTTTCCGCCGAACTCCTTTAGGTTGACATAGTCCCTGGAGACCTGTTTGTATTCGGTGGTATCCTTTCCCAGGGGAAACATGGGCTTATATTTGAATGCGGTCATTTTTTTCCTCCCACTGCTCAATATCAGAAAACATCTTTACACAGCTCGCCAAGGGTACCCAGATTCTTACACACCCGGATACCGTTCTGCTCCATGGCCTCGATCTTAGCCTGGCCCGTGCCACTGCTCCCGCTGATGATGGCGCCGGCATGGCCCATTGTTCTTCCGGGAGGGGCTGTCAATCCTGCGATGAAGCCCACCACGGGCTTGGTCACATGGGCCTTGATGTAGGCGGCTGCCTCCTCTTCCCCACTGCCGCCGATCTCGCCGACCATGACAATGCCCTGGGTCTCGGCATCGTTCTCAAAGGCCTCGAGCACATCAATAAAGTTGGTGCCGTTCACGGGATCGCCGCCGATGCCGATGCAGGTGGTCTGGCCGATGCCGAGCTTGGTGAGCTGGTCCACCACCTCGTAGGTGAGGGTCCCGGACCTGGAAACCACCCCTGCAGGACCTCCTTCCAGGTGAATCTTGCCCGGCATGATGCCGATCTTGCACTCCCCGGGGGTGATGATACCCGGACAGTTGGGACCGATGAGCCGGCAGGTCTTTGTGGCAAGGAAGTTCTTCACCTTTACCATGTCGAGCACGGGAATCCCCTCGGTGATGGCCACGATGAGTTCCACCCCGCTGTCCGCCGCCTCCATGATGGCGTCGGCGCAGAACGGCGGGGGCACAAAGATCATGCTGGCGTTGGCCCCTGTTGCCTCAACCGCCAAACGGACCGTGTTGAACACCGGGACATTATCCATGGTCTGGCCGCCCTTGCCCGGGGTGACCCCGGCAACCACATTGGTGCCGTATTCCATACACTGCCGGGTATGGAACCGGCCCTCCTTGCCCGTAATACCCTGGACAACGAGTTTTGTTTCTCTATTTATAAATATACTCACAACGTACTCCCCATGGCGGAAACAAGTTTTTGCTTAAATTTTGGTTAAAACTTAAATTTGAGCTAAAGCTAAAATTCCGCCCGCTATCGTTTATATGGCTGCTGCAACCTTTGCGGCTGCATCTTTTAAATCCACGGCATTGATCAGGTTCAGACCGGACTCGGCAAGGATATTCTTTCCCTCTTCCACATTGGTCCCTTCCATGCGAACCACAACGGGAATGCGGATACCGGTCTTTTTTGCGGCGCTGACAACGCCCTGGGAAAAGACGTCACACCGGAGGATGCCGCCGAAAATGTTGATGAGAACCGCCTTGACCTTCTCATCCATGAGAATGATCCTGAAGGCGTTCTCCACCATCTCCGAGGTGGCCCCCCCTCCCACATCCATGAAGTTGGCGGGTTCGGCCCCTGCGTTCTTGATGATATCCATGGTGGCCATGGCAAGGCCTGCACCGTTGACGATGTTCCCCACGTTCCCGTCCAGGTTGATGTAGTTGAGGTTGAACTTGGAAGCCTCCACCTCCAGGGGATCCTCCTCATCAAGGTCCCTGAGCGCCAGCAGGTCTTTATGCCGGAACAAGGCGTTGGAATCGATATCCACCTTGGCATCCAGGGCCATGACCCTGTCGTCCCGGGTGAGGATCAGGGGATTGATCTCCAGAAGGGAGCAGTCGTTTGTGACAAACAGGGTATAGAGATTCTTGAGAAGCACTGAAAACGGTTTAAGGGCGGCCTCTGGAAGGCCGAGACCGAATCCCACCTCCCTGAGATGGTAACCCTGGATACCCGTGAGGGGATCGACCCTCACCTTGATGATCTTTTCAGGGGTAGTGGCCGCGACCTCCTCGATGTCCATGCCCCCCTCCCGGCTTGCCATGATCACAATACCGGCCGTGGCCCTGTCCACCAGAAGGCTCAGATAGAGCTCCTTTGCAATCTCCTGACCCGCCTCCACCAGAAGCGTATTCACCAACCTGCCTTCAGGACCGGTCTGGTGGGTCACAAGCGTCATGCCAAGGATCTCGTCGGCAAACGCCCTGGCTTCGGCTTCGGAGGCGGCAAGTTTCACTCCCCCGCCCTTTCCCCGGCCCCCGGCATGGATCTGGGCCTTGACAACAACAGGATAGCCCCCAAGCCCCTTGGCGACGTCCACGGCCCCATCCACGGAAAAAGCCACGTCCCCGTCCGGGACAGGTACACCAAAGGTCCTGAACAGCTCCTTTGCCTGGTACTCATGTATCTTCATAATACTCCTCTATATACTCTTTAACCGTTTCCGGTCTGATGATAAAATTTATGCCTGGATATGAATTGAATTTCGGGGTCAGTTGATTGAGGTTTATCACAGATCGATGATTCTTTTTAACAAACCAAGGAAGACATCATGTAAGTATCTCTCCCCTGTTTTTCAAAACGTGTACCACAAAGCAAAGCACCGGTTTCCTAGCTGAGTAATCGTTTACACCCTTTTTGTTCCGTGCTCATTTTAAACGATTAACGTTAACCAGATAACTCTATACCTTGTCAAGGTTTTTTATATGAAACGCCTGTCAAATCGATGGATTCAGTGATGTTGGCTCCGGGCCTTCGACCCATTTTTCGTGAAAACGATTTCACCTTTTTTAACAACGGTTTCAACGGTATTTACGCCAACATGGTAGGGAATGAACCGATAGGAGGGGAATTCCAGGATCACAAGGTCGCCAAGTTTTCCTTTGTCTATACTTCCCAGGGTTTGGGCACGATCCAGGGCAGCTGCGCCATTTATGGTAAGGGCTGTCAAAGCCTCTTCAGGGGTGAGATTCATATACAGGCAGGCCAGGGCAAAAACAAGGGGGATTGATTCTGAAAAACAGCTGCCGGGATTCAGATCCGTTGCAAGGGCCACGGCACACCCCTGATCGATCATATACCGTGCCCTGGCGTAATCTTCCTTAAGGCTGAAGGCGGTTACCGGCAGAAGCGTTGCAACAACACCTGTTCCTGCCATATCTTTGATTCCCTGGTCCGATGCCTGGAGAAGATGATCCGCAGACACGGCACCCACTTCTGCCGCAAGTTCGCTTCCTCCCAGCTGCACCATCTCATCGGCATGGATTTTCAGTTTTAGCCCGAGGGCCTTTGCCTTCAAGAACAGCCTCCGGGACTGGGCCACGGAAAAAACATTCTTTTCGCAGAAAACGTCACAGAATTCAGCCAGTTGCCCCTCAACGATCCCAGGAAGCATGCGGATGACAAGATCGATAAAATCATCCGCTTTCCCCCTAAACTCCGGCGGAACGGCATGGGCACCCAGAAAGGTGGGGACGATATCAACAGGATGAACCCCATCCAGCCGCTTCATCACTTCAAGCTGTTTTATTTCCGTATCATGGTCGAGTCCATAACCGCTTTTGCCTTCAACCGTTGTCACCCCAAATGAGAGCATGGAATCAAGACGTTTCAGCCCAAGCCGGGCAAGCTCATCTTTTGAAGTTTTTCGGGTTGCCCTGACCGTGTTTGCAATGCCGCCCCCACGGTTCATGATATCCATATAGCTCTCACCCCCAAGCCGCCATGAAAACTCATCTGCCCTGTATCCGCCAAATACAAAATGGGTATGGGAATCCACAAACCCCGGCAGGACCGCCTTGTTTGCGGCATCTACGACTGTGAATCCGTTGGTGTCAAAATGCGCCAGCACGTCATGGGAGGGTCCCACGGCTTTGATAATACCGTCTTCAATGATCACTGCCCCATTTTCAATGACACCAAGATCAGACATCTCTTTTCCCTGCTTTGCCTTAAACCCACTGCAGGTGACGACCTGGGCCGCATTCTTTACGATTATGTTTCCACTCACTTTTTTACTCCTTTAACGAAGTCAACCCCTTTACTTGTTAATTTTCGCCGCCACAAGTTCCGCAATCTTATCGTTATCCGTAAGGTAAGGAATCGTTATGTGGGCCTCCCCTTTGCACCTGTCGTTAAATTCAACACATGTTTCCATGGAATGTTCGTTTCTTGCCCAGGCCCTTCTTGCAACCCCTCCCATGACATCCCAGAGCATGGCTTTTCTGATCACCCCGTCTATCCGGGCGCTGCCATCGAGGACAAGGCCGAACCCCCCATTGACGGCCTTACCGATGCCGACGCCGCCGCCGTTATGAAGGGCCACAAGACTCATGCCCCTTGCGCAATTTCCTGCAAAACACTGGACGGCCATATCTGCCATGAGATTACTTCCATCCTTTATGTTGGCGGTTTCCCTGAAGGGCGAATCCGTCCCTCCGGTATCATGGTGATCCCTGCCCAGCATCACAGGCCCGATCTCCCCCGTTCTCACCATGCTGTTAAATTTCAGGGCAATCTTCACCCTGCCCATGGCATCCTGGTACAGGATCCTGGCCTGGGTTCCCACGACCAGCCGGTTTTTCGCCGCATCCCTGATCCAGTTATAGTTATCCCTGTCCTGGAACCTTCTGTGAGGATCGATACATGACATGGCCGCCTGGTCGGTCTTGAGAAGATCCCCGGATTTCCCGGAGAGGCATACCCACCTGAACGGGCCATACCCATAGTCAAACATCAGGGGCCCCATGATATCTTCCACATAGGAAGGAAAGATGAAACCATCCAGGGTATTTTCCCCATTCCTGCAAATTTCCGTTACACCGGCATCAAACACGGCCCCCATGAAGGCATTGCCATAGTCAAAGAAATAAACACCCCGGTCAACCAGGGTCTTTATCAGCTGGTAATGGCGAACAAGGGATTTTTCCACAAGGCCCTTGAACTTCCCAGGATCATCCTTGAGCATTGTGGTGCGCGCTTCAAAGGTCAGGCCCTGGGGACAGTATCCGCCGGTATAGGCCACATGGCAGGAGGTCTGGTCTGAAAGAAGATCGATATTGATATGGTTGTCAACCACATATTCCAGGATATCAACGATATTACCGTGAAAGGCGATGGCAGCGGCCCTTTTCTCCGCCACCGCCTTTTGTGCCGCCTCAAATGCGTCACCCGGATCTTTGGTGATCATACTGACCCAGCCCTGGTCATGCCGGGTCTCGATCCGGGAATAATCCACTTCAGCGATGATTCCCACCCCATTTGCAATCTCGATGGCCTTGCCCTGGGCACCACTCATTCCCCCTAACCCTGAGGTTACAAACAGCTTTCCTGTAAGATCCCCGTCTTCTGCAACGCCCAACTCCTTACGGGCCGCATTCAGCAAGGTTCCGTAGGTGCCATGGACGATGCCCTGGGGACCGATATACATCCAGCCGCCGGCCGTCATCTGTCCATAATTGGCAACACCCAGGGAGATGGCCCGCTCCCAGTTTTT
The DNA here is from genome assembly GCA_016342325.1 of Desulfobacterium sp. Taxonomy (GTDB): domain Bacteria; phylum Desulfobacterota; class Desulfobacteria; order Desulfobacterales; family Desulfobacteraceae; genus Desulforapulum. The sequence continues at coordinate 35,764 of JAEINR010000008.1, read as the reverse complement.
CTCATCATCAAAGCGTCCGACCATCATTGCATTGGTAATGATCACCCGGGGTGCTTCAGGGGAAGATTGAAACAGACCCAGGGGATGACCCGATTCCACCACAAGGGTTTGATCCCGGGTCAGGTTTTCCAGGTATTTTTTTATCAAGCGATACTGCATCCAGTTCTGGCAGACCTGACCGGTCTCTCCGTAAGTCACAAGTTCGTAAGGGTAAAGGCCAATCTCAAAATCCAGGTTATTTTCGATCATCACCTGGCACGCCTGCCCCTCAATGCACCGTCCCTTATATTGTTCTAGGGGTTTACCAGAAAGTCGTCCCCCGGGCCTGAACCGGTATCCGTAAATTCGCCCCCGGGTCAAAAGCTCATCCAGAAACTCCGACGCCAGCTGCTCCTGCCATTTTTCCGGCACATATCGCAGGGCATTTTTAAGGGCCAGCTCAATTTCGTTTTTATTTAGATGAAGCGGTCTGTTGGGTGCCCGTCTTATCCCTTCAACAAAATCGGGCATTTCAGGAAGTTGGGTAAATATTTCATCCATTTTGATTGTCATCGCATCTGAAATATCGCGGTTTTCCATGATTTTCATCTCCCCCTTTTGAGACGTATCCCGAAAAACAGTATTCCTGTATGGGTATAAACCGACAGTCAAATCCCGTTGTTTGGTCATCATACCATAAAATTTAATGGTTGCCCGACAACAAACAGATTCAAGTCAGATATTTACAGACAAAAGGAGATCCCAGGGGGAGGCGTTTGGCAAGGCAAGGAATTCGGAGTGAATTAAAAAAACGGAAAGCAGGGAATGCCGGCCAAATCGGCCGGCATTCCTGATCAAGACATCATGTCACAAGGGCAAGGAGGAGCGCCCCTGAGATCACTTGGTGAGCCGCACAACAATGAAGTTTGTGTTACCCCGCCTGAAAAGGAGCTGCACCGTTTGCCCCTTTTTGATCTTAGACAAAACATCCAGATACTGCTCAACCGTAGCCACCGGTGTATGGTTCACCTCTTTTAATAGATCCCCACGCCTTATTCCGGTGGTTGCACCCTGGCCATCAGGCTTCAGATCCGCGACCACAAGCCCCCGGACATCCCGGGCGTAACCAAAATCATTGGCATTGGCAGAATCGAGCTCCTGAAACCCCAATCCGAACGGATCAAACCCGGTTTCAGAAAGCGCCGCCCCGGGCTCGGAATCGCTTCGCTTTGCAAGGACAACAGACACGGTCTTTTCCTTGCCTTCCCGTATCAGGGTGATGGGAATCTTCTTTCCAACCCCAAGGCCTGCGATGGCACTGGAGAGATCCCGGCTGGATTTCACCCGGACATCCTTGACATGGGTCACGATATCACCCGGAACAATGCCGGCCTTGTCTGCAGGATCGTTCTTATACACCTTTGCCACCAGCACACCGGACTTCTCCTCAATATTGTAATACTCGGCAAGCTCGGGGGTAATATCCTGGATGGCGACACCCATCCACCCCCGGGTAACCTCACCTGAATCCCGTAGCTGATCAATGATGCCCCTGGCAAGGTTTGCGGGAATGGCAAAGCCGATGCCCTGGCCCGAGGCGATAATGGCGGTATTAATTCCGACCACCTCCCCTTCAAGGTTCAGCAGAGGGCCACCGCTGTTACCGGGATTGATGGATGCATCTGTCTGGATAAAATCATCATAGGGCCCGGACCCGATGATGCGGCCCTTGGCACTGACAATGCCTGCCGTAACGGTCTGTTCAAGACCAAAGGGGCTTCCAATGGCAACCACCCAGGTTCCCACCTCCAGGGATTCGGAATCCCCCAGCTCAAGGTGTTCAAGGTCGTCTGCCTCCACCTTGAGCAGGGCGAGATCGGTCTTTGGATCGGCCCCCACGATGGTGGCATCATACTCTTTATCGTTGTAGAGCTTCACCCGGATCTCGTCGGCCTCGGCCACCACATGGTTGTTGGTTACGATATAGCCGTCACGGCTGATGATGAATCCCGATCCAAGGCTCTGCTGCTTGAAATCCCTCTGGGGCTGCTGGCGCATGAAGGGTTCGAAAAAATCCCGGAACGGATCATTGTTGCCAAAGGGCTGGCCGAAAAAATGCTTGTACACCCTGCCCCCGCCCTTGTTCACCTTCACCGCCCGGATGTTTACCACGGCAGGCTTTGCAGTCTTGGCAAGCTCACTGAAACTTGCCGGCACCATGGGTACGGACTTGCCCCAGGATGCAGCCGGGGGCATGGACATGGAAACCACCAGCGCAAGGCAGGCAACAGACAGAAAAAAACGTGGGAAATTTCTATTAAAGATCATTGTCAGACTCCTCTCCCGGATTTGCCGGAATATTAAATAAGTATCATTTTAAACCTGAAGATCGACCGACAGCGGAACACCTTCTTCCATGCTGCCTTCAACGGGCATCGACTCCATTTACCCAAGACTATACAGCAGAAAGATAACGGTTAAATGACCCGAACATTACCTTTTGGTAATGTAATGGAAAAACAGCTGCCCCTGCCCGAACCACTGGTGACGGTCACATCCCCGCCATGGCCCCTGGCAATGGCCCTGGCAAGGCAGAGCCCTAGGCCTGCGCCCGCCTCGCTCCGGGAAGGATCGACCCTGTAAAAACGCTCAAATATGCGCCCGCGCTCGGCCTCCTTGATGCCCTCACCTGTGTCGTTGACCCGGATCTCGACCCGGTTTAAAGGATCAGCGTCGACTTCAATCCACACCCGGCCCTGGGCCGGAGTGTATTTAAGGGCGTTGTCCATGAGGTTCGTAAGACACCGCTGGACCATGCCGATATCCGCCATGACCTCCGCCCTGGCCGGGGTGGAGCACTCAAGCTGCACCCCCCTGTCTTCGGCAACCGGCGCAAACAGGTCACAGGCCTCAACCACAAGGGTTGAGAGATCCACCGGCTCAAACCGGAATCCCCCTTCCCCGGCATCGGCCCTGGAGATCACCAGCATGGTGTTGATCATGTCGAGAAGCCGGTCAGACTCCTCAATGGTCGAGGCAGCCATGGATTCAAAGGCCTGTTTGTCACTCCCCTGGACCAGGGTAATCTCGGCAAGGCCCCGGATGCGAGTGATGGGACTCTTAAGATCATGGGCAATGTTGTCGCTCATCTCCCGAATGCTGGCCACCAACCCCGCGATCCTGTCCAGCATCTTGTTGAAGGTCTTGGCAAGATAATCCAACTCGTCCTGGTTGCCGGTCTCAAGCACCCTGGCATCCAGGTTGGACCCGGAGATCCTTGAGGCTGTTTCGGTGACGGCCCCCACCCCGGAAAGGGCCTTTTTCGACAAAAACCATCCGCACAGGGCGGACAGGAGCACCACAACGGCCATGGCAACGGTGAAAACCCGCTTGAAGGCAACAAAAAAATGGGAGTAGGTCTCCATGGAAATCCCTGTCTGGAGAATCACCCCGGGCCCTGAAAAATGATAGAGAACCCTCACCCGCTGGGAATGGGGCCTGAGGGTGACGGTCTCAAACACCTTTTTCTTCCCGGCGATCAAGGCCTTGACAGCGTCCTCCCCCACACGGATGTTCTGCCAGTAGGCCATGTGGGAAGTGGCAAACGCTTCACCACTGGAATAGAGGAGCCGGAAAAAAATCTTCTTCTCCCCCGCCGCCCGGGCCTCAAGCACGGCAAGCGTTTTTATGCCGGGGACCCCTTTTACCGAGAACACCGTTGAAAAAACGTTGGCCTTGTCAAGAAGATCCTGATCGATCCTGTTTAAGATGGTGTGGGAGACGAGAAAATAGAAGAGCACAAAGGCCACGCAGGAGGAGACGGTGAAGATCCCAGCATACCAGAGGGTGAGCCTAAAGGCCAGGGTCCTGAAGAGCTTAGGCATCATCTGCCTGCCTCAGGACATAGCCCGCCCCCCGGACCGTATGGATGAGCCGTGAAGCAAATCCCTTGTCCACCTTATCCCGGAGCCTGCACACCCGGGCCTCCACCACATTGGTCATGGGGTCAAAGTTGTAGTTCCAGACATGCTCCATGATCATGGTCTTTGACACGACCCGCTCCTGGTTTCTCATGAGGTATTCCAGCAGGGAAAACTCCAGGGGCTGGAGTTCCACAAGCTTGCCCCCCCGTCTCACCTCCCGTTTCAGAAGATCCAGGACAAGATCCCCGCAGGTGAGGGACGTGGGATCGGTGATGCCGCCTGCCCTTCGCATCAGGGCCTGGATCCGGGCCAGGAGCTCTGAAAAAGCAAAGGGTTTGGTCAGGTAGTCGTCGGCACCGGCCTCGAGCCCCTTGACCCGGTCATCCACCCGGTCCTTGGCGCTCAAAACAATGACCGGGGTGTTGATCTTTTCCCCCCTGAGTCGTTTTATCAGGGAAAGCCCGTCAAGCCCGGGCAGCATGACATCCACCACCATCAGGTCATTCTCTTCATACAAGGCCATGTGAAGCCCGTCCCTGCCGTTGGTGGCATGGTCCACCACAAATCCGGCAGCCGTAAGCCCCTTGACTACAAAATCGGCAATCTTGACATCATCCTCAACCAGCAAGATCCTCATGGTTCAACCCCTGTGCTCCATCTAAATTTAATTATAAACCCACTCAGTCGCTTTAACCCTTCATATTAATCATAGGGGAGAAACAAAATAAAGGGAAAACCCGGGCAGACAAACCCGATTGCTTTACCCGGAAAAAACCGGTATAGTACGACTCGTAAAAACAGACCATGACGACACTTTTTTTCAAAAAAGAAGGAGGTTCGCCACGGAATTCAACCCTTAAGGAATTGTTTTTAATGAAATATTTCTGGTGGCCGCTCCAGGTCGGACTCGTCCTTGTCTCCCTCTTTTTCCTGATCTTTGGCGTCGATCTCCTGCTCGGGGCATACGCCTTGAAGAATCCATTCTACTTTATCATAACCTTTTTTGCCGCATGCCTGATCATTCTCATCAGCCTGACCCTGCTGGTGGGATTCATCATCAGGATGGCAGGGGTTTACAAGAGACTAAAAGAATAATCCTATGACACTCGTTTTCAGCTATCGATCCATTTTTAAATCCTATGGCGACACCCCGGTGTTCGATAATCTTACCATCAACTTCGAGGATGACGAACGCCTCGGCCTCATCGGCAGCAACGGCTCCGGCAAATCAACCCTTCTTAAACTCGTTGCGGACGAAGACACCCCGGAACAGGGAGAACGCTATCTCAAGAAGAACACCCGGCTTGTCTATCTGCCCCAGAAGGATAAACTCGATCCGGACAAGACCATCCAGGAGACCCTGTTTGACGGACTTGCCCAGGAGAACCTGGACGACCAGGAACAGTACAGGCGGGTCAAGAAAATGATCGGCCTGGGGGGCTTTGCAGACGCCTCCCAAGCCTGCGGCACCCTGTCCGGTGGGTGGCGAAAGCGCCTTGCCATCACCAGGGCCGTAAGCCTTGCCCCGGACATTCTGATGCTGGACGAGCCCACCAACCACCTTGACATCAGCGGCATCCTGTGGCTTGAGGCCCTGCTCAGGGATCCTGATTTTGCATTTGTGGTGGTCAGCCATGACCGCTGTTTTCTCGAGGCGGTTTGCAAAACCGTCACCGAGCTTGGCCGGTGCTACCCGGAAGGATTCCTGAAGATCAACGGCGGATACACCACCTTTATAAAGGAACAGGCCCGGGTCCTCGAAACCCAGATGCGCCAGGAGGAGGTCCTTTCCAACAAGATGAAGCGGGAAACCGAATGGCTGAGACAGGGGGCCAAGGCCAGATCAACCAAGGCAAAATACCGCATCGACCAGGCCGACAAACTGGATGACGAGCTCTCCAACATCAAAATAAGAAACCGGCAGACCGACCGGGTAAAGATCGACTTTAACGCCACCCACCGAAAGACAAAAAAGCTTCTCACCTGTGAAGATATCGGGAAATCCCTGGGGGACAGACAGCTCTTTTCCAAGATCAACCTGGAGCTTCTACCCGGCACCCGGCTGGGACTTGTGGGGGACAACGGCTGCGGCAAAACCACCTTCATGAACATCATCGAGGGCACCCTTGAACCGGACCAGGGAAGTGTCAAGCGGGCTGATAAGCTGAAGGTAGCCGTATTTGACCAGAACAGATCCCGGCTGGACCCTGACATCACCCTGAAACAGGCGCTGAGCCCTGCCGGAGACGCTGTGGTATACAATGGACAAAGTGTCCATGTCGCTTCCTGGGCAAAACGATTTCTCTTTACCCCAAAACAGCTCACCCTGCCGGTGCGGCGCCTCTCAGGAGGGGAAAAAGCACGGATACTCATCGCCAACATCATGCTCCAGCCAGCCGACCTTCTTCTCCTTGATGAGCCGACAAACGATCTTGACATCCCCTCCCTTGAGATCCTTGAGCAAAGCCTTGTGGAATTTCCCGGGGCCATTGTCCTGGTGTCCCACGACCGGTTCCTCCTGGACCGGGTCGCCACCCGCGTCCTCCATTTTGACGGCAACGGCGGCACTGGGCTCTATGCGGATTGCACCCAATGCCTGACCCCAAAAGCGCCGGTCAAAAAGGCAAAAAAGACGGACAAGGCAAAGCCTGTCAAGAATCAAAGAAAATCCATCAAGTTCTCTTATAAAGATAAATTTGAACTCGAACAGATTGAAACCAAAATCCTTGGGGCAGAAACAGAGGTCAGCGAACTTGAACTTGCCATGGAAGATCAGTTGGTCATGTCAAACCCGGAAAAACTGAAGGATGTCTGCTCCAGACTTCAACAGGGCCAGGAGTCGGTTGAACGGCTCTATGCCCGCTGGGAAGAACTCGAAACCCTCAAAGACCTCTCCTGACTCTATACCGCCTCTTGTCGAGGGTTAAATTGATCTTGACCGCCACCCGGATCAATGATATATAATTCTCCTTTTATGCAAAGCATCCACAATCAGTGCAGATGCCCATGGCACCCCCAAAAAGAGGGTGCCGTTTTTAATCCTTGCTCCGGCCTACAGTCGGGGCTTAATATCCGTGAGGAGACAGAGTATGAGAATGTATGAAACCATTTTTATCGCTGACCCCGATCTTCAGGACGAAGTTCGGAAAGACCTGTTTGAGAAATTCAAGAACATCCTCGTTCAAGAGGGTGGAATTCTGGCGAATTTCGATGACTGGGGAAACAAGAAACTGGCCTATGAGATAGCCAAAAAATCCAGGGGTCACTATGTATGCATGACCTACGGCGGAACAGGCGCGCTCATCACAGAGCTTGAGCGTAACTTTCGTCTGGATGACAAAGTCCTCAAGTACATGACCATCCTTCTTGAAAAAGACATTGATCCGGAAGCGCTGAAGCAGCAGATCGAAGCTGAGGCCCAGGCCGAAGCAGAAGCCAAAGCTGAAACCGAAGCTGCCAAGACCGAAGCAGCCAAGACCGAGGCTGCCAAGACCGAAGCTGCCAAGACCGAAGAGCCCAAGGCAGAAGAGGCAGTTGAGACAGCCGCGGACGAGACCGGCGAAGTAGAGGCTGGAACCGAAGAGATCGAGGAGGATAAATAACATGGCCTTTCAGCGAAAAAACACCAAAAAAAGATTTTATCAGCGTCGTAAAGTCTGCAGGTTCTGTGCAGATTCCACCCTTGAGATCAACTACAAGGATGGAAAAGCCCTGAGACCCTTTATCACAGAGCGGGGCAAGATCATTCCCAGAAGAATCACCGGCACTTGTGCCAAGCACCAGAGGACGCTTTCAACCGCCATCAAACAGGCAAGAACCATTGCTCTGTTACCCTATGTGGGAAAACTCAGTTAAGCTGGAAACAGCCCTGTAGCGGAGAGCAACATTGACCCAACAAAGAGCACTAAATTCGGTGATAAGAGATTGTATCACAGGCGTATCCGTTTCCCTGCTGATATTTTCCGCAACCCTCTATCTGCCGCTGCTCGGATTCTTCCTTGCCCTGATTCTTCCCATGCCCGTGACCTTTTACAGGCTCAAGCTGGGCAGGAATATGGGAGCCCTGATAATGGCGATTGTTTGCTGTGTTATCGCGGGTGTTACCGGAGGCGTATCCCTGGACGTACTCTTTTTCGGTGCTTTGCTGCTGACCGGTTTTTTCCTGGGGGAATTTATCGAGATGCATGTTCCGGTTGAAAAGGTAGGATTATACACCTGCCTGGCCACCATGGGAACCTGCCTCCTCGTTCTCCTCCTTTACTCGATCACCGCCGGCCAGGATCTATTTTCAATGGTTTCAGACTATGTTGCTGCCAACCTTGAAATGACCCTGTCCCTCTACTCCGGCATGGGCGTTCCCCAGGAGAGCATCGACCTGGTATCCCGCTCCATCGACACCATCCACTATGTGATGGTCAGGATCATGCCGGCGTTGTTTACCATGATGATCATGTTCGTGGTATGGGTAAACATCCTGTCCATCAAGACCCTATTGATGAAAAAGGGGATCCGTATTGCCCAGCTTGACGGACTTGACCGATGGAGAGCGCCGGAAAAGCTTGTGTGGCTGGCCATTGCGTTCGGCCTGCTTTTGCTGGTTCCGGTATCGACCCTTAAGATCGTGGGACTCAACTGCATCTTCGTTCTCATGCCCGTTTATTTTTTCCAGGGCATAGCGGTTGTATCCTTTGTGTTTGAAAAACGGCGCTTCCCCGGGATGTTGAGATTCTTCATCTACAGCATCATCGCAATCCAGCAGATATTTCTGTTTGTTGTTGTGGGACTCGGTTTTTTTGACACATGGATCGACTTCAGGAAACTTGGCGCAGTCGGTGATGGGAAAGAACAAAACTAAACAAATATGATCAGATAAGAGCAACTGCAACTGATCAAAAAAATAATTGCCAGCCTGTCATCAGGTTGAACCTTTATCGGAGGTTGAAATGAAAGTAATATTAAAAGAAACAATAGACACTCTCGGAATCGTTGGCTCAGAGTGTGATGTTGCCCGGGGTTATGCCCGCAACTACCTGCTGCCCCAGGGCAAGGCCATCGAAGCCACCCCCCAGAACAGAAAGGTGATCGAGCAGGCCAAGGCCAAGTTTGAGCTCCAGATTGCAAAAGAAAGAAAGCTTGCCCTGGAGATGGCTGACCGACTCAAGACCGTTGAAGTCACCATCAAGGCCAAGGTCCATGAGGACGTCCGACTCTACGGCTCCATCACGACCCATGACATCAAGGCTGCCCTGAACGCCCAGGAGATTACCCTGGAACGACGGTCCATCCTTCTTGTTGAGCCCATCCGGGAGACCGGTGAGTACAAGGTTCCCATCCGTCTTTACAAGGATGTTGAACCGGAGATCACCGTCAAGGTCGTACCCGAAGAAGATGTAAAATAAATACCCGCCTTGCCGTTGCCCATCCCACCGGGCAACGGCAGGCACTTTTTGAAGAGCAGCAGCACCAATGAATGAAAAAACAACGAAAGACCCCCTGCTGAGCAAGGTCCCTCCCCACGACCTTGACGCTGAAGAGGCGGTTTTAAGCGCCCTCCTCATCGACAACGATAACCTCTACGACGTCATCGAAATCCTCAAGCCCGAAGATTTTTACAAAAAAGCCCATGGAAAGATCTTCTCAGCCATTTTAGAACTTTTTTCCAGGGACGAACCCGCCGACCTTGTCACCGTCGCATCCAGGTTGAATGAAAAGGATGAACTGGAAGAATCCGGAGGAGCAGCCCTTCTTGCCTCCATCGCTGACTCAGCCCCCATGGCCGTCAACGGGGTTCACTACGCGAATATCATCAAGGGAAAATCATCCCTTCGCGCCCTCATCTCCAGCGCATCCGCCATCATCGAGCGGTCCCTCAAGGACCAGGGAAATTTTGCGGATATCATCGATTTTGCCGAGAACCAGGTGTTCAAGATCGCCGAATCAAAGGGTGGAAAATCGTTCTCAAGCCTGGGCCAGCTCATCGACATGAATATCGACACCCTGGAGGAGCGCCAAGGATCCAGCGGTGGACTATCTGGGTTGTCCACCGGTTATTCACGCCTCGATTCCCTCACCTCGGGACTGCAGAAGTCAGACCTCATCATCCTTGCGGCACGGCCGAGTATGGGAAAAACCGCCTTTGCCCTGAACATTGCCAGGAACGTTGCCGTTGAAGAACGGGTTCCAGTGGCCGTGTTCTCCCTTGAGATGTCAAAGGACCAACTTTCCATGCGTCTTCTGACCTCCGAATCCAAGATAGACTCCAACCGGCTGAGAACAGGTTTCATTAGCCCGGAAGATTGGCAGAACGCCACTGATGCTGCAGGCATCCTCAACGAGGTACCCATCTTCATCGATGACACCCCCAACATCTCCTCCTTGGAGGTCCGGGCCAAATGTCGGCGTCTCAAGATGGAAAAGGGACTCGGCCTTGTGGTGATCGACTACCTCCAGCTCATGAAAGCCCCGTTCCACTCCGACCGGAGGGACCTTGAAATTGCAGAGATTTCCCGAAACCTCAAGGCCCTTGCAAAGGAGCTGGAGATTCCGGTGATAGCCCTGTCCCAGCTCAACCGTATGCTGGAGCAGCGTGCCGAAAAACGCCCCCTCATGTCCGATCTTCGTGAGTCCGGAGCCCTGGAGCAGGATGCCGATATCATTGCATTCATCTACAGAGATGAGGTATATAATAAGGAAGAGAACAACCCCAACAAGGGAAAGGCTGAAATAATCATCGCCAAGAACAGGAACGGCTCCACCGGAACGGCCCACATGACATTCATAGGCGCCTACACCCGGTTTGAAGAGCTGGCCGCAGAATCCTACCAGGGGTATGAATAAAAAAGAGGTTCGATGAAAAAAATCTTCGGTTCCACCACCGGCCTGTCAGCATCCCAGATCAGGCAGCTTGAAAACCTGTACCAGTTCAGGACCCACCCGGAGGATCTCGTTTCAAGGGAACAGCTGGAGGCCCTTGTGGCCATCTCCACCGACATCCGGCGCCAGGTTGGAATCCTCCTGGGAAGGAACGGCAAGACCCTCCATGTCATCGCCGGTGAACCCCACAGGATCGTCATTCCGGACACCCCGGATTTCAAGGCCATCCCCGGACGACTGAAAGGACTCCGGTGCATCCACTCCCATCTCAACGAAGAAGGCCTCACTCGGGATGACCTCACCGACCTCGCCCTGCTCCGCCTGGACTTCATGGCGGCTGTCTGCATTACACCGAAAGGATTACCCGGAAAGATCCACCTGGGTCACATCCTTCCCGGGGATGAAGATGAGCCCTATCAGCTCATGGATCCCATCCATGCAAACGCCCTTAACATCGACTGCACTGGGAGAATCGATGCCCTGGAGGATGAGCTTACCCGAAAGGACGCCCTCCACACCGTGACATCCGGTGAAGAAAAAGCGCTGCTGATCAACGTATTCACTGAAAAGGTCAAGGAGGCCGTCGCTTCCCTTGACGAACTCAAGGAGCTGTGCCGGTCCTCCAGCATCACGGTCCTTGACACGGCCCTGCAGAAACGAAAGAAAATCGACCCCAAATTTGTCGTGGGAAAAGGCAAGCTTGCCGATCTTGTCATCCGGGCCCTTCAGAAACATGCGACCCTGCTGGTATTTGACAGGGAACTGAGCCCCTCCCAGATCCGCTCGGTCACCGACTTTGTGGAGATGAAGGTGATCGACCGAACCCAGCTCATCCTTGACATCTTTGCCCGCCACGCCAAGAGCCGGGAGGGAAAACTCCAGGTGGAGCTTGCCCAGATGAAGTACCTTCTGCCCAGACTTGCCACCAAAAACACGGCCATGTCCAGGCTCACCGGCGGAATCGGCGGCAGGGGGCCGGGTGAGACCAAGCTTGAGATCAACCGGCGGCGGGTCAGGGACAGGGTCACCCGACTCACCAAAGAGATCGCAAAGATTAGAAAGCAGCGCACCCAGCAGCGCTCAAAAAGAAACAGGAAAGGCGTGCCGGTGATCTCCATTGTGGGATACACCAATGCGGGAAAATCGACCCTGCTCAACACCCTGACCCAAAGCACCATCATCGCTGAAAATCGTTTGTTCGCAACCCTCGACCCCTCTTCAAGGCGGCTGAAATTCCCCAGGGACACTGAGGTGATCATCACGGACACCGTGGGCTTTATCCAGGATCTTCCGGACGAACTCATGGAAGCGTTCCATGCAACCCTGGAAGAACTCCAGGATGCGGACATCCTGCTCCATGTCGTTGATGTCAGCAACCCCAGATACGAGCAACAGATGCACTCTGTGGAGGCCATATTAAGGAAACTCGACCTGGAAAAAACCCCGGTGCTCTACGTGTTCAACAAGCAGGACAGGATCGAGCTGTCAGAATTTGACAATCCCTGGCTCCTGAACCAGGGGACCCTGATATCCGCCACCAGACCCGAAAGCTTGAGGCCCCTTGTGAGCCGCTTGGAATCCATGGTTCGCCAACAAACAGGTTGACCATCATCCTGGGATCTATTATATTGGCACCAAACAAAGAACAGGGGTTAGGCTTTTAACGGTCCAGAAGCATAACCTTCCTTATAAACGCTGGAGCATATTGAGACAAGTATGAAATTTAACCAGACAAACCAGGTAATAGCTGACGATTCAGTACTCGAAGACTCAAGTGACAATCTTGACTGCTTTGGAGAATTCAGCAAAGAAGACAAGATCTGTACGACCTACTGCTCCTACTCGATCCGTTGCGCCATTGAGCAGAGCCAGAATCCAAGGGTCGATCTTCTCGACCATATTCTGACCATGGACTTTTTCCCCGCCAAGATACACTAGAAAATCTTCCCGGGATTCAACAGATTCCCGGGATCAAACACCTTTTTAATCCCCTTCATAACCGCAAGTTCCGTATCACCGATCTCCCGGCTGAGGTATTTCTGCTTCGTGATCCCCACCCCGTGTTCACCCGTGATGGTTCCCCCAAGCGCCAGGGTTGCGTCAAAGAGTTCGTCCACGGCGGCCTCGGCCCGCTGGAGTTGATCCTTGTCCCTTTTGTCGTACATGATGTTGCAGTGGATGTTCCCATCCCCGGCATGGCCGAAACTGACAATGGTAAGCCCGGAACGCTCCTGAATGGACTCTATCCTGGCCACCATCTCCGGAATCCGGCTGATGGGCACCACTATATCTTCGTTCAGCTTGCCGGAAGCGATCTTGAAAAGCGCTGGAGAGAGTGCTTTTCTGGCCTTCCAGAGCTCTTTTGCCTCTGCCGGTGTCTGGGCAATCACAACGGTTGACGCCCCTTTATCCAGGCAATAACGCTCCAATTTTACGGTATCAGCCGCCACGGTCTGGGCAGTACCGTCCACCTCGATGATCAGTATGGCCCGGACATCGGAGGACAGATCAAGGTCAATATCTTCCCTGACACAATCAATGGACGCCCGGTCCACAAACTCAATACACCGGGGCACCACCGACTCCCGGATGATTCCGGAAACCGTTTCCGCGGCTGTTTTCATGCTATTGAACACGGCGGACATGGTTTTGACCGCTTCGGGCAGGGGAACAAGCCTCAAGATAATACCGGTCACCACGGCCAGGGTTCCCTCCGACCCCACGATGAGCCGGGTCAGGTCATAGCCGGCCACACCCTTGGCCGTACTCACACCGGTTTTGATGATCTGACCGGACGGTAACACCGCCTCGAGCCCCAGCACATAATCCCGGGTCACGCCGTACTTGACAGCCCGGGGACCACCGGCGCATTCGCCGATGTTTCCGCCAATGGTGCAAAAGGCGGAGCTTGCCGGGTCAGGCGGATAGAAAAGCCCCTGCTTTTCCGCAGCACGGTGGAGGTCTCCCGTCACAACACCGGGTTCGACCCGGGCAACGAGATTTTCCGTATCAATCTCCACAATCCGGTTCATCCGGGTCATCACCATGACAATCCCACCCTTGACGGGCAGGGTTCCACCGGTCATGCCGGAGCCGCTCCCCCTGGGGGTCACGCAAACTGAATGCCGGGTGGCAAGTTCAAGGATCTTTGAAACCTGGAGGGTTGAGGAGGGAAAGACGACAATATCCGGGAGAAAGGAACGGGCCGTTGCATCAAAGGAATAACAAACGAGCTCCTCGGGATCAGTGGTGATCCCGGCGGAGCCCGTTATCTTTTCCAATTCTCTGTACAACGAATCGGGAAGGGTCATCTAAGCTTTCCCGACTCGATCTTTCGATATAGATGGTTCATTTGCTCGCTGAAAATACCCTGCTGCTTCAACTGCTTTTCAACCGCATTGATGGAATAAATGGCTGTTGCATGGTAACGGTTAAAGCTCCTGCCGATCTTTTTCAAGGGCTGGTCCGTATATTTCCTGGAAAGGTAAATCGCCACCTGTCGGGGTTTGACAACCCGCCTTTTCCTTGACGGCGAGACCAGTTCATTCTCGGAAAGGCTGTACTCGGTACACACAAGCTTTTTGATGGAATCAACCGTGACCGCCTTCCGGTTCCGTGCAATGGTGGACAGCACGCTCTGGGCAAGGTTGATATCGATCTTTTCACCCATGAGGGCGCCCTTTCTTGCAACACCCATAAGTCCGCTTTCAAGCTGCCTTACGTTGTCACAAAGCTCCTGGGCAAGGTAGTCTGTGACATCGTTGGGAATGATAAAATCATTGAATTTCGACTTGTTCTTGAGGATCTTCACCCGGGTCTTGAAATCCGGCGTATCGATCTTTGTAACCAGTCCCAGGGTAAGCCTCGACTTGAGCTGTTCGTTCATCTTGGGGATGTCGTCCGGCAGGTAACACCCGCTGAAGATGATTTTTTTATCAGAATCCAGAAGATAGTCCAGGGTCATGGCGAGCTCCTTCTGGGTGGCATCCTTCCCCGAAAGAAAGTGAACATCCTCAAGGATCAGAACATCGCATTTTTTACGGTACTTATCTTTAAATCTGCTGATTGTGTTTTCCTTGAGGGCCGAGACCATCTCATTGGTAAAATCCTCGGCCGTCACATAATAGACCTTGTCGGAAATCCCCTGGGACATCACATGGTGCCCAACGGCCTGGGAGAGATGACTCTTGCCAAGACCCGTATCTGACAGCAGGTACAGGGCGCCGTTGTTGGACGATCCGTGCTGGGCAAGGGAGAGGGCGGCCGAATAGGCAAAATCACAATTATCCCCCACCACAAAGCGATCAAAGGTATACCCTTTTTTCAGCATTCTGCCGCTATCAGACCTGAGGTTGAGGCCGGGAAGCGTCATTTGCCTTGGACGGTTTGTTCTTCTTGGTACATTTATTGAAACAGCTGGGTAGACCCCTGTCGCAGCCGCTGCTGTTGTGCTGCTTTTTTTAACGGTTTTTTTCTTAACCGTTGCAGTTTCAACCATGAGATCAATTTTTGTATCGGCCCACCCCAGTTTTTTGAACTGGGCTTCCAAACCCGCCAGATAATTCTCCCTGATACGCCTCTTTGAAAATGAATTGGGGCAGGAGAGTGTTACGACGTCGGTGCCTGATTCCAAATAACCCATGGGTTGAATCCACATTCTGTAACTGTGGTCTGGTAAAGATTGTTTCATCTCTAATTTAACTTTTTCCCAGCTTGACTCCATGGAACTCCGATCTCTTTTGTTTATGTTAAGCATTAATACCATACCCCGAAAGGGTGTATTCACAGGCGGTTACGCCATAGTCACAATTCAAAACGAATAAAAATGTAGTCTCTTCTATGCCATCTCATGCGCCAAGTCAAATCTGATAACCCTTTGTTTAAAAAATTATTATTGTTTGTCACAACCCTAACGGCTATCCACTGATTTTACAGGGTTTTAATTCGTGAAACAGGCCTTTTACCTTTAATTACAGCAACTTCCCTAAGGGGTTATATTCCCTTGGAATAACCGCTATTCCAGGAGTAGTACCAAAAATCTTGAAAAATATTTTTCTTCAAATTCCTCCGATTTTCTCCCAATAGCTCCTGTTTTTACCATTCCGAGGTTAACACCCAAGGATACAATTTTTTCAATGGTTTCACAAAGAAGATTATTTCGATCCAATGACGTTCCATTTCCGCTCCACAAGTGGTGTATTTTTTTTTAACGTTCAGAAGATCGATTTAAGATAGTTCAGTGCAATATCTACACCACAAGATGGCACACCCACATGTAAGCCTGAACCGATAAATGGTTGCACAATTATCGGTATTCCGGCAGACCTGAAATGGGGTAAAAAAGAGCATGTATCTATGACAAAAACTAAACAGATCCCATGAAAAATTTACCTATACCGACCCATCCCCCGTGTCTGCATTCAAGGGTTGATTTTGGATTTTTTGTTTACACCCTCGCCTGCCAATAGTATACTTAAAAGCTGATTTTCAAGCACAAAAGGCCAGGCATGAATACCATCGTTTTTAGCAAGAGGGGGGCCGGGCAAGATATTCAACGAAGCAACGTAAGGAGCGTTAGGCCCATGAACGAAAAACGTCCTGTCATCGGCATCACCATGGGTGACCCTGTGGGAATCGGACCGGAGATTATTGTTTCAGCCCTTGACCAGCCAGATCTGTACAAATGGTGCCGACCCCTGGTCCTTGGGGACCCATCCGTCATGGAGCACGCCCTGGCCCTCAAGGCGAGCCCTATTACAATACACAGGACAACCGCCCCGGAAACCGGCCGTTACACCTTTGGCGCCATCGATCTCATGCCCCTGTCCCAACTTGAATCAAAGCGGCTCTCTCCGGGAGAACCGACCCCGGAAACCGGCCGGGCCATGATCGACTACATCACCCGGGGGGTTGACCTTGCCATGGGCAACCAGATTCAGGCCATTGCCACCTGCCCCATCACCAAGACCGCCATGAAACTTGCGGAATCGACATTCCACGGTCATACAGAACTCATTGCCCACCGGACAAATACCCCAAAGGTGGCCATGATGATGGCGGGGGATCGTCTCAAGGTCGTCCTTGTTACCATCCACATCCCCCTTTCTGAAGTCGCGCCGGGGTTAACCCAGGACGAGATCATCAACACCATCCGGCTCACCTCAACGGCATTGACCGAGCGGTTCGGCATGAAGGAACCCAGGATTGCCGTGGCAGGCCTCAATCCCCATGCAGGGGAAGATGCCATGTTCGGCACCGAGGAGGAGGAGATCATCTCCCCTGCCGTTGACCGGGCAAGGGACGAGGGGTTCAACGTATCCGGCCCCTACCCGCCGGATACCCTGTTTTTCAACGCAGCAAACGGCAAATTCGACACCGTGGTGTGCATGTACCACGACCAGGGACTCATCCCTTTTAAGATGATCCACTTCAGCGACGGCGTCAACACAACCCTGGGACTACCCATCATCAGGACCTCGGTGGACCACGGCACGGCCTATGACATCGCTTGGAAAGGCGTTGCAGACCCGTCGAGCCTGGTTGCTGCGATCCGCATGGCCGCCCTTCAGGCAGAAACCAGCAGACAGCTATCTTAAAAACGGGTTGTATCTACCAATGACCACAGACTACATCACCATCAAAGGCGCCAGGGAACACAATCTCAAGAACATCGATGTGGAGATTCCCAGAAACCGGCTTGTCACCATCACCGGGCTTTCAGGCTCCGGCAAATCCACCCTTGCCTTTGACACCCTCTACGCCGAAGGTCAACGTCGCTATGTCGAATCCCTGTCAACCTATGCCCGGCAGTTCCTGGGTCAAATGGAGAAGCCGGATGTGGATTTCAT
The DNA here is from genome assembly GCA_016342325.1 of Desulfobacterium sp. GTDB lineage: Bacteria > Desulfobacterota > Desulfobacteria > Desulfobacterales > Desulfobacteraceae > Desulforapulum. The sequence continues at coordinate 18,141 of JAEINR010000008.1, read as the reverse complement.
CGACGGCCTCTCTCCTGCCATCTCCATCGAACAGAAGACCGCAAGCCACAACCCCCGGTCCACCGTGGGAACGGTCACCGAGATCTACGACTACCTGCGCCTGCTCTTTGCCAGGGCCGGGAAGCCCTATTGCCACAAATGCGGTCTTGCCATCACCTCCATGACCGTGGACCAGATCACGGACCGGGTGATGGCCCTTCCCGAGCGCGCCAAGATCATCCTCCTCGCCCCCCTGGTCTCAGACCAGAAAGGCAGCCATGAGAAGCAGCTGAAACAGCTTAAAACCGACGGTTATGCCAGGGTGAGGATCGATGGAGAGATCTACCCCACCGACGACCTGCCCCAATTAAAAAAAACCGTGAAGCACAAGATCGAAGCGGTGGTGGACCGACTCATTGTAAAGCCGGGCATTGAAAAAAGGCTGTCGGACTCCCTGGAGCTGGCCCTCTCCCTTGCCAACGGCATCGTCATTGTGCTGTGCCTGGACGACAACCAGGAGATTTTTTTCAGCGAGCGCTCCTCCTGCGTGAAATGCGGGGTCAGCTATCCGGAGTTCGTTCCGGCAAGTTTCTCCTTTAACTCGCCCCAGGGCGCCTGCCCCAAGTGCGACGGCCTTGGCACCGTGACAGAGTTCGACTCCGACCTCATCATCCCCAACCCGGAACTTTCCTTACGGGAAGGCGCCATGGCCCCTTGGACCGGCAGGGATTCAGTGCAGTTTGCCGAATTCCTGGATGCGTTGACCTCGTTCTACAACGAAGATATTTACACCCCCTTTTCCAAGCTCTCCGCAAAGTTTCAGAGGGTGCTCATTTCCGGTTCCGGCAAACAGGAGATCCCGTTCTACTTTGAAAAAGGAGGACGGCGCATCACCTACAAGAAGAAATTCGAAGGGGTGATCCCCAACCTGAAACGGCGCTACCACGAAACCGACTCCCACCAGTCCAGGGAAGAGATCAAGCAGTACATGAACTTCACCTCCTGTTCCAGATGCAAGGGCACCCGGCTCAACAAGGCATCCAGCGCCGTGAGGGTGGGAGAGAAAACCCTGTTTGAGATCACCGCCCTGTCGGTTGAGAACGCCGAGATCTTTTTTGAAACCATTCAATTAACGGGCAAGGACGCCGTCATTGCCAAGGGAATCATCGCTGAAATAAGCGCAAGGCTCGGATTTCTAACCAGCGTGGGACTCGACTACCTCACCCTGAACCGATCCGCCGCCACCCTCTCCGGCGGGGAGAGCCAGCGGATACGGCTTGCCACCCAGATCGGTTCCAAGCTCACCGGGGTCCTCTATGTGCTGGACGAGCCGAGCATCGGCCTCCACCAGCGGGACAACAAGCGACTGCTGGATACCCTTTTACACTTAAGGGACATCGGCAACAGCGTGCTCGTGGTGGAGCACGACGAAGAGACCATGCTCAGCTCCGACCACATCATCGACATGGGGCCCGGTGCCGGCCTGAAAGGCGGCGAGGTGGTCTTTTCCGGAACCCCCCAGGCGCTTTTGAAAACCACCGGTTCCCTCACTGGAGATTATCTTTCCGGCAGAAAGCGCATCGAGGTTCCAAAACACCGACGCCAGGGAAAAAATGCCTTTCTCACCATCACCGGCGCCTCCACCAACAACCTTAAAAGCATTGATGCCTCCTTTCCCCTGGGATGCTTCACCTGCGTCACCGGGGTGTCGGGTTCGGGGAAATCCACCCTGGTGCTCACCACCCTGTTCCGGCTGCTCTCCAACCGCCTCTACAACTCAAGGTTCCCTGCGGGCAAGCACACCGGCGTGTCAGGGCTCCGGCACCTGGACAAGGTGATCCACATCGACCAGTCCCCCATCGGCCGCACCCCCCGGAGCAACCCCGGCACCTATACGGGAATCTTTACCTTTATAAGAGAGATCTTTGCCAAGACCCCGGAAGCAAGGGCCATGGGATACAAGTCCGGCCGGTTCAGCTTTAATGTCAAAGGCGGTCGGTGCGAAGCCTGCGCCGGAGACGGCATCATCAAGATCGAGATGCACTTTCTGCCGGATGTCTATGTGGCCTGCGACGTGTGCAAGGGCAAACGATACAACCGAGAGACCCTTGACATCAAGTATAAGGGAAAGAGCATTGCCAACGTCCTTGACATGACCGTGAACCAGGCCTTGAAATTTTTCGACCGGGTCTCCTCCATCCGAATAAAGCTTGAGACCCTGGTGGACGTGGGACTCGGCTATATCAAGATCGGCCAGGCAGGCACCACCCTCTCCGGTGGAGAAGCCCAGCGGATCAAGCTTGCAAGGGAGCTCAGTAAACGGAGCACCGGCCGGACCATCTACATCCTGGACGAACCCACCACCGGCCTTCACACCGACGACATCAACCGGTTGCTCTCGGTGCTCAACCGCCTGGTTGAAATGGGCAACACCATTGTGGTGATCGAGCATAACCTGGACGTCATCAAGTACGCGGACCACGTGATTGACCTTGGCCCTGAAGGCGGAGACCGGGGAGGAGAAATAATAGGTGCCGGCACCCCGGAAGAGATCGCCGAACTCGAAGGCTCCCACACGGGCCATTTCCTCAAGGAGATTCTAAAACGATGATCACCACCATCGCAAAAGAGCTGGGACTGAAACCCGGCCAGGTCGAAACCGTTACCCAGCTGTTTGACGAAGGCGCAACCATCCCCTTCATCGCCCGGTATCGAAAAGAGCGCACCGGCTCCCTGGACGAGGTGGCCATCGCCGCCATCCGGGACAGGGTTGCCAAAGCCAAGGAACTGGCCGCAAGAAAACAGACCATTGTCACCTCCCTGGAAGAGCGGGACCTCATCACAAAGGACTTGAGAGCGGCCATCGACCGGGCCTCAACCCGAACCGACCTTGAGGATCTCTACGAGAAATACCGGCCCAAACGCAAAACAAAGGCCCAGGCCGCCCGGGAGCTGGGACTCGATCCCCTGGCCGCCCTTCTGCTGAAACAGCAAGGCAACACCCCCTTGACCGAGGCCCGGCGGTTTGTCAACCCGGACAAGGGCGTTGATACCCCGGAACAGGCCCTGGCAGGCGCAAGGGACATCCTGGCCGAGACCGTTAACGAGGATGCAGCCATCCGATCAGCCCTGCGCAGGCTCTTTACGTCAAAGGCCCAAATCAAATCCACGGTGAAAAAAGGCAAGGATACCGACGGCGCAAAGTTCCGGGACTATTTTGACTGGTCGGAACCGGCAGCCAAGACCCCCTCCCACCGAATCCTTGCCATGTTCAGGGGGGAAGCGGAATCCTTCCTCACCGTCCATGTGCTGCCCCCGGAAGAGACGGCTCTCTCCATGATCGAGAACCGGGTCATCAAGAACAGCACAAAGGCCGCCCAGGAGGTCAAGGTTGCCATCAAGGACGCCTACAAGCGGCTCATGGGTAAATCCCTTGAAAAAGAGACCATGGCAACGCTCAAACTCTCGGCAGACCAAGCGTCCATCAAGGTGTTTGCCAGCAACATCAAGGAATTGCTCCTGTTTCCGCCCCTGGGCCAAAAACGGGTACTTGCCATTGATCCCGGGTTCAGGTCCGGATGCAAGGTGGTCTGCCTCGACCGCCAGGGGGCGCTTCTCCACCATGACGTGATCTACCCCTTTTCCAATTCAGACAAGACCGGCAATACGCTGAAAAAGCTGACCCAAAAATATAAAACCGAAGCCGTGGCCATCGGCAACGGTACGGCCGGCCGGGAGACCGAGGCCTTTGTCCGGGCGGCCAACCTTGACGACAGCATCCAGATCATCATGGTGGACGAGAGCGGCGCATCCATCTACTCGGCCTCGGAGACCGCCAGGAACGAATTCCCGGACCACGACATCACCGTGCGGGGGTCCGTCTCCATCGGCAGACGCCTCATGGATCCCCTGGCAGAGCTGGTAAAGATCGATCCCAAATCCATCGGGGTCGGCCAGTACCAGCACGATGTGGACCAGAAGCTGCTTCAAAACGCCCTCAACGATGTGATTGAGATCTGCGTCAACCGGGTAGGAGTCGAGGTCAACACGGCCAGCCCCGAACTACTCACCCATGTGGCAGGCCTCAACAAAACCATTGCAGCCAACATCGTCAATTACAGGGACGCCAACGGCCCGTTTTCCCTGCGACGGGAACTGTTAAAAGTCCCCCGCCTGGGTCCCAAGGCCTTTGAGCAGTGCGCAGGCTTCCTGAGGATCCACGACGGTGACAACCCCTTAGACAGCAGCGGCATCCACCCGGAATCCTACAAAATCGTGGAAGCCATGGCCAAAAATGCCGGTCACACGGTCAAGGAACTTGTGGGCAACGACGCCCTGGTGAGAACCATGGACCTTGCCCCCTATGTGACCGAAACAACAGGCATGGTGACCCTCAAGGATATTGCCGCCGAGCTTGCCCGGCCCGGAAGGGACCCCAGGGAAAGCTTCAAGGCCTTCAGCTTTGACGACACCATCCACAAGATCGAGGATCTGGTTCCGGGCATGCGGGTGCCGGGGCTCGTGACCAATGTCACGGCATTTGGCGCCTTTGTGGACATCGGGGTGCACCAGGACGGCCTCGTGCATATCAGCCAGCTTGCCGACCGCTATGTAAAAGACCCCAACGAAGTGGTTAAAGTCCGCCAGCAGGTGGAGGTCACCATCCTGGAAGTGGACATCAAGAGAAAGCGCATCTCACTGTCCATGCGTAAACCCTAACGTGGACAAGCCAGACCTAAAAAGGGTTCTGATCTCTTGCCAAAATAACACGAGAATCAGAGATAAGAAGCTAAATTACCAATCGTCGGGCCGGTAACCCTTTGCGATACTTGCCAACAAGAAAACGGCAATAAGACAGATCCTATTGCCATAAGCTGATTTCTGAAAGATGTCGAGGACTGGATCCAATGATAGAATCAAAAGATTTAAAGTGTGTCAGTGTATTTAAAGACCTTTCCAATGACGAACTGGATAGGATTAAGATTTATGTTTCTGAAGAAACCTTTAAAAAAGGGACCACTTTGTTCAAGGAAGGCATGAGGGGGGGTGTCATGTATATCGTAAAAAGTGGGGAAATCGAAATATTTCAAAAAGCGAGACCCTCTGAAATAAGCCTGGCAAAACTTAAGGCCGGTTCGTTTGTTGGTGAAATGTCCATGATTGATGACGAACCACGATCCGCATCAGCCCGGATCAGCGCGAATGCTGTATTGCTGATTATAACCAAAGCCAGTTTCCGTGAGATCATCACTAAAAATGCTGAAAGCGGCAATAAAATCTTATTAAGTTTTTTAAAAATGCTCAGCACCCGTCTCCGGGACACTAATAAGAAAGTACTGACAACGGTTTAAGGTAAAACGGTTGGCCCTGCCCCCTATACAATCGAAACGCCAGGCATGGTGACCACCCGAACCGAACCTTGCCACCGAGCTTACCGAGCTTACCGACCACCTTGCTGACGGACCCTAACGAGAAGGTTAAGGTCCGTCAGCAAGTGGCGGTCACCATCCTAAAAAGGACATCAAGAGCAAACGAATCTCACTCTCCATACAAAATTCCTGACCTACCAGTCGATGGGCCGGTAATCCTTGAGGAACTTGCCGCACCAGTGCTTGCCGGTGAGTATCCCGTCAAAGAACGGATCACATATCCTGGCCGCCCCGTCCACGATATCAAGGGGAGGTTGGAAATCATGGACTTCTACTTTTATCTGGGACAGTTCAACCGGATCCTCATCCGTCACCCATCCCGTATCAACGGCGTTCATGTAGATGCCGTGCTTGGAAAGATCCCCTGCCGCGGTATGGGTCATCATGTTGAGGGCCGCCTTGGCCATGTTGGTGTGGGGATGACGGGAGGCCTGCTTGAACCGGAAGAACTTCCCCTCCATTGCCGTAACATTGACAATGTGTTTTTGCCCTGTAGGGTCTCGCTTCATCAGCGAGACCAGCCGGTTGCACAGCACAAAGGGCGCCACCGCATTGACCAGCTGCACCTCCAGAAGTTCCGGGGTCTGGATCTCTCCCATGGTATACCGCCAGGAGTTGGTCTTCCGGTAATCCTTCTGCTGGAGATCCGCATCAAGCTCCCCCTTGGGAAACACCTTCTCAACATCCAGGGAGTTGTCATAGCTGTAGGGAACCTGGGAGAGCTGGGCCGAAGCACGAAGCCCTACCCCCGGTCCCTGGCCATGCCACGCCACAGGAAGCGCATTCTCGGCCGATTCCGGTGTATTGCAACAGTCAAGGAGTTCATGCTTACAACTCTCGTGCATATTTAACAGGGACTGCACCCCGGTTGCATACTCCCCAAGGGAACGGTTTTCGTTCTCCATGAGGTGGGTATAGAATCCCGGAGGCCGTCTCACGGTCTGGGCCGCATTGTTGATCAGGATATCCAGGCGCTCATAGTGGGTCTCGATATAGGAGGCAAAGATCTCAACACTCGGGGTGTGTCTCAGGTCCAGGCCAAAGATCTGAAGGCGGTGACCCCATTTGGCAAAATCCTTCTCACCCGAATAGCGAATGGCCGCATCCCTGGGAAACCGTGTCGTTGCAATGACCTTGGCCCCGGCCCTCAGCATCAGCAACGTCGCCTGGAACCCGATCTTCACCCTGGCCCCGGTGATCAGGGCCACCTGGTTTTCCAGGGAGGCGGTCTGGAAGCGCTTCTTGTAATTGAAGTCCCCGCACTCCTGGCACATGGTGTCGTAGAAGGAATGGAGCCGTGTAAACGCTTTCTTGCACACATAGCAGTTCCGGGGGGTGTTGAGCTCCTCCGCCCCTGCCCCATGGGAAACACTGGCATCCAGTTCGATAAGCTGCTCGGGTGCTTCAAACACCGGTGCGATTCTGGCCTGGCGAATGCCGGTATGGGCCCTGGCCTCCCTCTCCTTCTCCTTCAAAGGCCTCATCTGTGCACGGTTGAGCGCCTTTCGACGTTTCTTTATCTCCTTTCTATCCGGCCGGGAAAGCCGGCCCGCCGCCGCCAGCAGCGCAATACGCTCCTCGTCCTCAAGCTCGGCAAGCATTTCACTGTCGCTCACAAGGGATTCAAGCAAAGGAATGCACGCCTTGATATCCTCTAAAGAGTAGGGTGCGCCCAGGGTGTTTTCGGTCTTCATCGTTTCAATTCCTGTGGATTGTACAAAAGCGCAAATATACCTGGAGCCGGAACAATTAACAACGTTTTTTTGTAACCCGAAATATACGGACCCGCCTTGGCAGACGGCTTCAAAGATGATATGAGAAAGAAAAAGCAGACATGGGAGGTAGTAAATGTATTCCTGGGGGGACCATGACACAGCTGTTGCTTAAATGTGTTACCCGCACCGAATTCTCCTGAAAATCACAAGCCGAGGTTGTTTTGCAAAATTACAGTAAACACTATATTTTCTCAGGAAAAAACAGACTTCACTACATCAGGTCACGCCGGAATGGAACCCCAATTCATTTTCTCCATGCCAATGGATTCAATGGGGAGATGTACGCCCCGCTCTACCGGGCCATGGGGGACGAATATCATATCATCGCCAGCGATATCCAGGGACATGGGGAATCCCAGCGCAGGGAAACCGAGCCCATCCGGGACTGGACCCCGTTTGCACAAAACCTGAAGGATGTGCTTTCCCATGCCGGGACCGGACCGGTGGTGGGGATCGGTCACTCCCTGGGGGGATATGTAACCTACATGGCCGCCGCCTTGTACCCGGAACTGTTTTCGAAACTGGTGCTCATCGATCCGGTGATCTTCGCTCCATCGTTTCTGGCATTGATCTGGGGTACACAGGTCCTAGGACTTCGGGGAAAGGTGCCCCTTGCGGAAGGGGCCCGGAGAAGAAAATGGAAATTCAACAGCCGGGAGGAAGCCTACGAACGTTTTAGCAGCGGACGGGGGATGTTTTCCGGCTGGAGTGATGCGTTCGTCAGGTCCTATGTGGAACACGGACTCATGGACCTCAACGGATCCGCAGTCCTGAAGTGCTGCCCGGAACTGGAAGCCCAGGTGTTCGAATCCATTCAGATGGATACCTGGAAGCACGCGGGAAAAATTCAATGCCCTACCCTGGTGATTCGGGGAGCCACTTCCAACGTATTCCGAAAAAATGCCGCCCATCGCCTGGAAAAGAAAATTCCCCAGTGCCGGGTGATCACCCTGGACAACTGTGGACATTTCGCGCCCATGGAAGATCTGGAGGCCTGTGTCCGGCACATTCGCAGGTTTATTGACAATGGAGACCGATGACCCCAGGCTCTTTTTAACGGCTGTGACCCGGTAAGCATCTTTACATCGGCTCCCTTTTGGGTATATGCTTTATCCGTTAGATGATGAATATTAAATCTTCAGCTAAAAGGATGCCGTCATGCTCTTTACAGCCGCAGGTTTGGTCACAGGTAATTGGTCCCGGGTGTTTGGCCTTCTGATTGTCATTTTCTGCCTGATCACCCCCCATCTCCCATCGCGGCAGATACCGGCGAAAAAGCAATTCCCCATTCCCATTGACAGGGAAATCCGCAGATCCGAAGCCTTTGAGGTCAGCTTTGACAGACCGCTTTTAAGCAATAAAAAGGCTGAAAAACGCTTAAACGCCTGGATTTCTGAAATCGTGGATGACTTTTCCGCAGAAAGCAGCGCCAATGCCCCCCCGGACAGTGAGCCCAAGACGTTGGAAGGGCGCATCACCCGTCACGTGAGCCGGCACCCATTCCTGAGCTTAAAGTTCGACATTGCTGAATTCGTGGAAGGCGCACATCACAATACCTATATTGAGACATTTGTCTTTGATATGAAAACCGGACATTGTCTAAGCCTGACCGACCTTTTTACCCTGCCGGGTAAGGCATTGGAATCCATTTCCACAACCGCTGTCCGGCAACTGGAAACCACATCCGTCCATGGGCTGTCCGCCAGGGCACGGGAGAGGCTCCAGCCGGCGGAACAAAATTTCCAACACTTCAACCTCGACCAGAACGGAATCACCTTTTTCTTTCCCGTCTATCAGGCCGGGTCCCGCGCCTTGGACGAACGACGGGTAACCATCCCCTATGCCGGGCTGAACCAATGGATGGCCCCCGGCATCAAAGACAAACTTTAAACAGGTCATTGCGCCGTCAGCCGGATGCGAACAGTCAGGCAGCAGCTATCGCTGTCTGCCAAACCCAGCAGCCAGCAAGGGCAGCTCGTCAACACCGGCCCCACTGCTTGAAAATCGGGTCAGATCCATGCCGTCAACATCCCCGTCCCTGTCCAGATCATAATTGAACAATTCAATATCAACAAATGCCTGGCCGTTCCGAAGATAGTTTCCCCGCCCTGTCGGCCAAAGCAACTGGTTTTCAGCTGACCCGGGAACCGAGTATATAAACATTCCTGCGCCAAAGGTCTGAACAATAATCTCAAGGTTACCATCCTGGTTCAAGTCCATTATGGTGGGGGCGGCTGGCGCTCCTTTGCCGTTACCATTGGTTCCCTGTTGGGGCAGTTCCATATCAAAAAGCGGGGTGCCGTTTGCGTCCAGGATCATGAGATAGCCATGGGATTGACCCGGTGTGATATTTTCCGGGTCGCCATAGGTGGTAAAGACCAGTTCCGGCACATTGTCCTGGTTCAGGTCTGCCACCATGACTTCAGATGCATACATAAGGGCCCGGTTATGGGTAAAATCAAATTCCCACAAAAGCTGGGACAACGGGGACGTGCAGTAAATATAACCGTCATGGGCGGCATAAATCGTTTCCGGACGGGCATCGCCCAAGATATTTACGGTAACCGGGGCCGGCGGATTTCTCGGGGGGTACCAGGTGCGATCACCCCGGTCCAGGGGAGACCCCGAGGAGGGCAGCGTCTCCCATCCGGGGAGCCGCCTGGCACTTCGTGGGCCGTTGGTGTAAGATCCTTCCAGAACCATGATTGAATGATGCTTGGTATCATAGGGCAGGTCCTTTTCTACGTTGGCCACACAAACCACCTCATTTTTCCCGTCATGGTTCACATCCACAACATTGGGCGGGGAACTTGTCCATTGCATCCATTTGTCTGAGACAGGATGGGGCCAGTCATTGGTATGCAGATGATAATGGTGGTTTTCAGTCTTAAAATCAAACCAGCGTATAAACTGGCCCCAGTTGAGCCTGTTGCCGGAATACGCAAAAGAACGGTTGGTAAAATAATCTGACGCAAGCATGCTGCTGCCCCTAGGATCAAAAACATTAATCTGGTGATTGTCAAATGTCACAACGATTTCTTTATCCGGGTCATCATCCAGGTTTCCCGTCCCAACATTAAGGCCAAAGCACCCATATCCGTGATTGCCCGGGCCATTGGCATGGGCATCCCCGCAAGGACCGGGTTCCTGACGATACCGGGGCCATGCAGGGCATGACTGGTCCACGGGTTGATATAATGATCCGTCAGGATTGAACACAAAAACCTGGGCGCCATTATTCGTCTGGGTGGTCGTCACAATAATTTCAATATCACCGTCATTGTCAAGATCATCTGCAGCCATTCCCCGCACTTCAGGGCACTGGCCTGCATCACAGGCACTTGCCGGCCACCCGGCCTTTATGGAAAGGGTGTTGTCCCGCCATTCATAGGCAGCCACAGATCCCTGGGTAGACCCCACAATGATTTCAAAGATGCCGTCCCCTTCCAGATCCGCACACACAGCCGGCGGATAAATACGGCCCCTATGGGGAAACCCTGAACCATAGGGGACCTTTGCCAGTTGATTAAAGTCTTTATCCCATACAAATATGGAGTAAAATGTTCCGATCAGCTTAGGCTCGCCCGTTCCCAGATCATGAATCACAGGAGACCCATACCATGATGTGCCTGTCCATTTTATCTGCTTTAGCAGCACAGGTTCCCGGACATCATCTGCCGTTGCACAGTACGGCAGAATTAAAAATATGCAACATGCCATTAAAATGATTTTCATTAAAAGCTTCATGGGTTCCCCTCTCTTTTATTCATTCGCTTTTTTGTTCAGCGTCTGAAAAGCAAGATAAATACCGATGATTTTACTTTTTATATAACGATTTAAAATGATGGGAGATAAAATCGTTACTATCCCCCAAAGGAATAAAAAGGACAGGGATACGCCGTTTTAGTGAAGGGAATACCCTTCACAGTGTAACGCCCGAAGTTACAGAAGAATAGAATCCGGCTAGGAAACCGCCTGGCCGGCCTGGAACGGCCTGGGCTTAAATATACCTGAATGGTATTCCCTACATATTGATTTCCTTTAATCCCAGGCATAGTCAAGGAATCTTATAATTCTGGCCCCTTAATGTGTATGAAATTCACTGCACCATTTAGTAGAAAACCCTGTTTTTTTTGAATTATACCTGGGTACGGTCCAAACAATGGAATTACCCACAGTTTTTTTTCATACCTAACCATTGGTAGATACAATTAAAAACATTTCTCCCATTGAAAACAACTTTTCCAGGCATCGGAATTGCTGATGTCGATATATGCCGACAGATGAGAATCACGGGAATGTAACAAATCAATTTCAAGTTAAAACCCATAAACATGCCTAACAGACTAAACACGGAGGATTAAAATGAAAGCACTAATATCATGCCTGCTCATGGTAAGTTGTATCGTTTCTGTTGCCTGGGGGGATTATGTCACCTGGAATTTTGATGATATCCCTGTTGAAGAAGGATATATCCATTTTCTTCCAGAACCGGGCTACCGGTCCGATAACTTCACCATTACAGGGTTCCATAAACTGCCCCCCTACGGATCCCATTTTTTTAGTTACAGAGGAACCAGTTCTTCGGCATATATGGGTCAGGAAATTGGTACAAGTACGTCCTATGTTGATACCATAACACGGGATGACGGCGGCACCTTTGATCTTGTTTCTCTTGATCTGAGAGGAGGCATTAAAAGCGCTGCAGGATATGACGATATCAACCTTATCTTCACCCTAGCGTATGGTGACGGCACCACGATCACGACTTCTGCCGCAAAGAATGTGGCATGGTCGTCCCTGGAAACCTTTTCCGATCCCATGTGGAAAAACCTTGTCTCCTTTACCATTGATAATGACGAATATTATAGTATTTACTCCGCCATGGGAATGGCAATCAGCCGGGTCGTATTTGACACCACAGAACCTTTATTTTTCGGGGATTTTGATAAGGACAACGATGTGGACGGATATGACCTGGCCACTCTGGTAAGCAATCTGAGCATTGGGGAGTTGCAGGAATTTGCGGAAAATTTCGGTTCTTGAGAAAAACAAAACCCAGGGGCAACCATGACGGAACAATTAAAAAAACATTCCTCAATAATGGTTACCCTGGTTTTTTCACACCCCCAAAGCCCCCGGAGGTCGGCTTTGAGCCCGGGGACTTTCAATTCCAGGGGGGCATCAACCCACCAGGGGCTGCCCGCTGTTGATCCATGCCGTCATACCACCGGCAAGGCTGTGCACATGCTCGAAGCCCTGGCTCTGGAGAAAGCTTGCTGCAATGTTTCCCCGGTACCCCACACCACAGGCGACGATCACCTCTTTATCCCTGGGAATATCCGGCGTCTCCCGGAGCAATGCAGTCAAGGGCAGATGGATGGCATGATCAATGTGGCCGCCTTCCCACTCTCCAGGGGTTCTCACATCAAGCAGGTAGTCAAGCCGACCGGTTTCGATCTTCTGCCCCAGCTTTTCCGTGGAGATTTGCCATAATTGCCTGATGGGAAGACCCGCTTCCTGCCAGGCCGCCATGCCCCCGTAGAGATAACCGATAATATTGTCATAACCGATACGGTGAAGGTGCAGCCGCATCTCATCATAGGCCTTTTCATCGGAAACGATGAGGATGATGGGGACTTTGGGCGCAATCACCATTCCGATCCAGTTGGCCGTCTGTTTGGCAAATCCGATGTTGATGGCGCCGGGGATATGAACCCCACCGAAGGCCGCCGTATCCCGGGTGTCCAGCACCAGTGCCCCCTTGCGGATCTCCGCCTTGACCTGGAACGGCGCCATGTCCCGGACCATGGGGCAGCGGTCCAGCAACGGGGCCCCGGTTTGATTGGTCTTGATGATGTGGGCAAAGCTTTTGGGACGCTCGGGAAAACTTTGTTTCATCCGGACCTGGAACTGCTCCAGGTCAAGGTTCAAAAGATCGTTGTTTCTTTTTTCAAACCCAATGGTTGAGTTGGATTTTGAACTCATCCCCCTGCCGCACAGGGAGCCTTCCCCATGGGCCGGAAACACCTCAAGGTCGTTGGCCATAACGCCCAGCTTATTGTAGAGGGAGTGGTAGAGGTTATCGATCTGTTCGTCGATGCGTTCCTTTCCAGCGAGATCCGGGCGGCCAATGTCTCCCACAAACAGGCAATCCCCGGTGAGAACAAGCCAAGGATCCTGGCTCCGGGCCAGGTCCGATACCAGTATGGACATGGCATTGGGGGTGTGTCCGGGTGTCTTTAAAAACCCAAGGTGGGCATTCCCGAAATCCATGGTTTGTCCCTGGGTCAAGGCCAGGTGATCAAAGGTGACCGGCGTATCTTCCATGAAGCAGATCCTGGCGCCGGTGCGGGAGCGAAGTTCCTGGTTGCCGCTGACATGGTCGGCATGGATATGGGTTTCAAATATGTGGGTGATCGTCATCCCGTTCTCCCGGGCAAGGTCGATGTAGGTCTGTACGTCCCGTTTGGGATCCACAACACAGGCAACCTTGGCCTGGGGACACCCGATAAGATAAGACAAACACCCCATTCCCTCGACAGCTATCTGTTTGAAATACATGGTATGATCTCCTTTAGGTTCTAAAATCTCTGATGATCGTATTATTTTGGCAACAAATAAGAGGGCCTCTTTGGTCTGGCTTGTCCAGGTCAAGCGTAAATCCGTTACCCGTTGCAGTCAATCCCATTGTCATTCAACAGTCATGGATAAATAGCATAATTCGTACCACTTATTAGGATGTTGATAAAAAGAGTTTAATAAGAAAAACAAAGATAAATCCCTGCATACATTGTCTCAAATGAAACGATTGCGTCCACACAATGATACACATATGTTTTCCCGGCCCGGGTTTCCTTCCCTCCCACAAAAATGACAGTACCTATCTTAAAAAAATAAGCCAATAAAAACAACGCCTTCCTGGTAGACAACCCTTCTTTCTTTAATATTTTGAGTTCAGTTCCCAACCATAAAAAGTAATGGCATCTCTTTTGCAACTGTAGGAGATATCGCATAAAGCGAATCCCATAGAATGGGGAAAACCCAATTGATGTACCACTCTCTGCAACGTAAAAACCAAAAGGGGATAACATGAAAAAAGTTTTAATCGCGTATGTAAGCAGAACCGGTGTTACCGAAAAAATGGCCAACTATCTGGCAGAAGGTGTTCGCATGGGCGGACAAGAAGCGGAGTTGATGAAAACCTCATCCATTAAAAACGAAAAAGCACTCTCCGGTTTTGATGCATATATCTTTGGCTGCCCCACCTATCACAAGGATATAACCTCCGGTATGAAACAGTTTCTGTTCCTGGCGGAGAAAGCCAATCTAATAGGTAAGGTCGCAGGGGCCTTTGGCTCCCATACCCACAGCGGCGAGTCAGCCCCCATGATCTTTGATACCATGCAGCATGTGTTTAAAATGGATACCGTGGATCTCGGCCCCTTAAATCTCACCGAAGCCATGATGGAAAGCGATGAGGGCGCAAAGGCCTGCCAGCAGTACGGAAAGGTCCTGACCGAAAAATTATAACCCAGGTTTAAGGAGCGTGAGCAATGCCAGAAGGGAAGTGCCCGGTATGCGGGTGTAAACAATTCTATGTAAAGAACCCTGAAGATGAGTATGATATCTTTGAATTTGAATGCAAAGGGGGAAAAGTCCGTTTTGATACGGACATGGATGCATCTGAGACACCTGCGGTGGATGAAAGCACCGAAACCTTTTGCAATGACTGCGCATGGCACGACAAGTTCGATAAACTGAAATAACCCCTCTTTCAAGCACGAACCAAAATTTGTAGCTCAACGGCAAGTGAGGCGGCGTTAAGTAAGCGCAAAGCCGCCTCCCTTGCCGTGGCACAGTTGGTATAGACATCATCGGCCAAAGCGATCCGTTTTCCTTTAATCTTTGCCAACGGGTTTACCCGGAACGTCTTTCAGCCCTCTCCCACGGAAAAACAGCTTTAATTCCAATATCCTTATGAGAATAATTATGGTAAATTCTGGCGCAGACAGATCACCCTTCTTATTCACTGTGGACACCTGGAGAACATTGCTTACCATTTCCTAGGGCTACCTAATCTCCCGGTGGAACGCCCGAATCATCTCCCTTCCTGCCAGCATAAGCCTATACCTTTCAATTTACTATATTTTAAAAAAATCACTTCCTATTTTACACAACGCCCCGTGACGCTCCATGCCTTGGCCCTGTTTGTTCGACCAGGATATGCTTGATTTTCCATATCATTACCGATATAAACAGGCTGGCTTTAACATCGGAACAGATAAAAACCTAGGCGGAACGTGCTTTTCAATAGTTATATTTTCATATTTGTTTTCATCCCCATTCTATTGCTTGTGGTGTTTTTTTTAATTTCAAAAAGGATGTTGGGGGGAACGATATGGGCATTGTTCATTTCATCTTTGATTTATTATGCCTGGTGGAACCCAAAATTCCTACCGCTGATTATCGGATCGATTTTGATCAATCATTTTTGGGCAAGGCGTATCCATCGAACAAGGGTTTTTAAAGGCTATGTCCTCACCCTGGGTGTTGCATTAAATTTACTGCTTTTGTTTTTCTTTAAATACGCGAACTTTAGCATTGATGTGGTGAATCAGATTTCCAATGCGGGTGTTGGGCATTTGAATGTTGTTTTGCCCATTGGGATCTCCTTTTTTACCTTTCAGCAAATTGCATACCTGGTGGATGTACGCCGGGGCCATACAAAACCCAAACCGCTGATTGAATATGCACTTTTTGTTTCCTTTTTCCCCCAGCTGATTGCAGGACCGATTGTACACCATAGGGACTTTACGCCCCAGATCAAAAATTTGCTGGAAGCATTCAAGTTGGAGAATATAAATAAGGGCATCTCCATCTTTACCATTGGCCTGTTTAAAAAGACGGTATTGGCAGACAATCTAAGCCTTTTGGTGACCCCGGTTTTCAACGATATTGCCCACGGCAATCTTGTTAATATCTTTGATGCCTGGGTAGGGGCTGTGGCATACACATTTCAAATTTATTTTGATTTTTCAGGGTACAGCGATATGGCGGTCGGAATTGGATGTCTTTTCGGAATAAGGCTTCCAATTAATTTTTATTCCCCGTATCAATCATCAAGTATCATTGAATTCTGGCGGCGATGGCATATCACCCTGTCCAACTTTTTGCGGGATTATGTCTATTTTCCTTTTGGGGGTGGGCGTGTGGGCCAGTGGCGAAAAACACTCAATGTGTTTTTGACAATGCTGATCGGCGGCGTCTGGCACGGTGCCGGGTGGACGTTCATTGTCTGGGGGGCCATGCACGGGGTTGCCATCAGTATTAATCATATCTGGCGGGCGACAGTTCAAAATAGTCCTACTCGGTTTGGGCGTTATTTATCCCCGGGTGCCACATTTATATTTGTTGTCTTTGCTTGGGTGGTTTTTCGTAGTCCAAATATGGAAAGCGCCTTGAGTCTCTGGAAAATCATGATTGGGGCAGGCCAAATTATTATTCCTGCCGAATGGGGGATGTGGTTTGAAAAAATCGGAGCGAACGTCATGATCCTAGGTGAATTCCACAGCAAGCCCCTGGCAATCATCCTGGTGGCTTGCCTCATTGCATGGGGGTTTCCCAATACAAAGGAATTATTTCCCGACATTTCCCTGGATGAGAACAATTTACAGCAACGGATTTCCAGATTTCAATGGAAACCCAATGCCGTCTGGTTAAGCTTAACCCTAATCTGCCTGCTGGTTTCATTATGGAATATGAGTACAGTGAGCGAATTTTTATACTATCAATTTTGAATATTATGAATAATCGTAACTACTTTAAATTGTTTTTGATTGGCTTTATACCGTTGTGGGGTATTATTACGCTGTTTGTTTTTACAACCCCTTGCTTTATAGGGGACTTGACCCGGATCGGCGGGTATAGTGAACAAGCGTTTGCACCCAAACAGCCCCAAATACGATTCCAGAAACCGGCCTTCACCAAAATTTTCAACTTACGGGAGTATAAGGCCTATCATGACGTCCTGGTGGTGGGGGATTCTTTTTCACAA
The DNA here is from genome assembly GCA_016342325.1 of Desulfobacterium sp. Taxonomy (GTDB): domain Bacteria; phylum Desulfobacterota; class Desulfobacteria; order Desulfobacterales; family Desulfobacteraceae; genus Desulforapulum. The sequence goes on along the minus strand of JAEINR010000008.1, from coordinate 901 downwards.
AACAAAGCGTACGGCTGGCAGAATTATATTGCAGAAAAAAGCGGCTGGTCGATTCTAACCTTTCATAAATCCGATGTGAATATACCGGACCTGCTTAATTCCGAAGCGTTTCAAAAGCATCCTCCCAAAATTTTCATCTATGAAATAGCGGAACATGGCCTCCACGACTTTCGCTTTAAAGGGGCGGAACACGGGGGTAAGAGCGGATCAAAACGGCCTGACGGTGCAATACAACTAAACCCCGTTCCCAAAGAAAAAGTCGTAAAAAAAGAGGCTTTATCCTTTGACATGGATATCTCCCATGGTATCCACCGACTGCAAAAATCAATTAAGAAAGCGACCGGATCAAGGCAAAAGGTGTTCAGACTCCCGCTTTCCAATGGGCGTTTTTTTTCCAATGAATCATCTGATGAAATCCTGATTTATTATGGCGATTTCTCGAAAAATGATATAAATCCAGATCAATGGATTTCTGTAAATAGTGATTTGCATAAATTACAAAACAGGGTACAGGCCAATGGGCAGACCCTTTTCCTGTTAATGATTGCAGCTGACAAATCAAGTATTTACAAGCCATACATCCAAAACTCTCCAAAACCGATACTTTCGGCTTTAAAGTTGTTGGGAGATGTCAATTCCCTCAATGTTTTACCCATCCATGAATTCTTGTCACAAAAAATACGAACGGCAGGGGAAATGGATATTTTTCTGCCCAACGACACCCATTGGAGCAATATAGGACATAGCACGGCTGCAAATGCCGTCATTGAGTATCTCAGGCGTACGAAGAATATCGTTTTTTAACCATGCCAGGGGTAAAAAGGGGCTCCTTTCCATTTCATGTGGGTAAAATTGCTAATGTGTAGGAAAAGCTCTTGGTTAAATATCATGGTTTTTTCTG
>JAEINR010000114.1 GCA_016342325.1 Desulfobacterium sp. | reverse complement strand
GAAAAAACCACGATATTTAACCAAGAGCTTTTCCTACACATTAGCAATTTTACCCACATGAAATGGAAAGGAGCCAACTCAGTATTATACACAAATACTGATATTGCTATGGATTGTCAACTCAAAGTCCCAGTGTTTTATCCCAACTATTCACAACCGTCTATATGGGGATGTCGCCGATCTGCTTTGGACATTTCCGATTCAAGTCAAGGGAGCAATTCGGAATTTTTCCCAGGGCAATGCCGCTAGGATGAATGTGTATTTCCACAATAGAGCGATGACAGGGGAATGCTTTTGTTATTAAAAATGATGGCTCAATCGTTTTCTTTCCCGCAGAAGGCAAGCATGCCAAGGAAATAAAAAAGCTTGCCGATGTCGATTCAGTCATGGAAGATTCCGATGGATTTACAGAACTGGCAAAGGTGATGCTCGCAAAGCAGAGCGGGGTGCAAAATGTCACCTGGAAGGGTACAGCGCATTTTGTCGGTTTTGAACCCATCTCACTTGAAAAGCTGTGAGCTGCAACATACAGGTGACCTCCCCTCTTCACCTTCAAGTTATAGGGGGTCCGTTTTAGGCTCTTGGGACGGGACGGAGGAGGTCATCAGGTATGGGGAAAAGACTGGTGTTTAAAGGGTCTTTCGTGTAAGAGAACATTAGAATAAAAGGGATACGGGTGCAGACCTGTTATGATTTATCAGCAGCAGGAATTTTATTTTGGCAAAATCTTCAAAAGACAAAAAACAGCAGAAACGCAAGGCAAAGCAGAAACAGGTTCGTTCGGATCGACAGCGTTCGGCGGCCCGGGACAGGGGAGATCAGCTTGCCTATAAGGCGTCTTATTACTGGGAAACAGGCAACCTGGGCAAGGCAGTGGAAACTGTGAAAAAAGCCTCTAAACTGCGCCCGGGGGATCCCGAGGTGCTGAGGCTCATGGGAAATATCGCCAGGGAATCGGGACGTGGGGCCCTTGAACTCGAAGCCCTGGCAGGACTCGAAGAATGCGGCCGGATACGGGATTCGGAGCGGCTAACCCGCCTCGGAATCTTATTTAAAATGGACCGGCATCAGGAATGTCTGGAATATGCAGAGTCTTTGTTTGAGATCATCTCCGATCTTAACATCCGGGGCAAGGTCAAAATTAGAAAAGATATAAGAGAAATCAAGGCTTACTGCCGCCAGGAACTGGAAAAGGAAAGACTACGAAAGCGAAGCCAAGCTGTTTATGATTCCGGCCTTGCTGTTGCCCAGGCGGCAAAGGCAGCTGCCAGGAAGTCCAGGGGTGCAGAGAAACAAGGACTCGATAAAAAGAAAAACCCTGCCCCTCCGAAGGAAGCAGCCGCGGAATCGGTTTGTGAGCCTGAAAAGCGGCTGCCGGAAATTCCCCTGGCCTTCGACCTTGACGAGGACTCTTTTTTTGATCTGTTTTCGAATCCCGCTTCTTCCGGGCCTGCCCTGTACGATCTTGCCCTTGAGAGCCACTCCATTCGCTTCAAAGAGTCGTTTGAGAGCCTTGTCTGTCTCTCTTCCCTTTCCCAGGTGCGCTCTTACTGGTACCAGGAGGAGACGGCAAAAAAAGTACTCAAACGCTTTCGGGGACGGGCGCTTCTTTCTGATGAGGTCGGCTTGGGCAAAACCATCGAGGCCTTGATCATCTTCAGTGAATATGTCAAGCGGGGGATGGTCAAAACCGGGTTGATTCTGACCCCCACCCCCCTGGTAAGCCAGTGGAAGGATGAGATGAAATCAAAGTTCGGGCTTGATATACCCTCCACAGATGATCCCGATTTCAAAAAAAAGGGGAGCCATTTCTGGGAGGCCCCCTTTATCCTCGCCTCCATCAACCAGGCAAAGTCCAAGAAGAACTTTGATCTGGTCACCGCCAGAGAGTACGACATGGTGATCGTTGATGAGGCCCATCATTTGAAAAACCGGACCACTCTGAACTGGAAACTTGTCAACGCAATCCAGAAACGCTTCATTCTGCTTCTCACGGCCACTCCGGTGGAAAACAATCTCATGGAGCTCTATAATCTCATTACCCTGCTCAAACCCGGACAGCTTGAGACGGCCACGGCGTTCAGGGAGAAATTCATGAAACGGGGGGACCCCACTGATCCCAGAAACCGGGCCCAGCTCAAGGAACTTCTGCAGGAAGTTATGATTCGCAACACAAGGGCACTTGCCGGGATCAATATTCCCCCCCGGTATGCCAGTACCATCCGAATTGAGCCGTCAAAGCATGAGCTTGAGTTTTATGCCCGGCTGGAAACCCTGGTCATGGAATTGAACACCAGCGCCCGGGGCCGGGGACGACTCGTTTCCAAAAATATCCTGGCCCAGGCAGGCTCATGCCCTGGGGCCGTGGAGGGCGCCATTTCAAGAATGTTAGAGAAAAAGGAATATCTGGCTGACCATGGAAAGGCGTTAAAGGCGGTGAAAAAACTGTGCCGGTCAGGCCCGGATACCCCGAAGAATCGTGCGCTTTTAAAACTAATCCGCGCGTCCCGGGAGAAGATGATCGTCTTTGTCAAATACAGGGCCACCCTTGATCACATCAGCGCGTTTTTAGAGGAAAACGGGATTTCCACAGCCCTGTTCCACGGCCAGATGGATAACCGGAAAAAAGACCTTGCCATCGAAGCCTTCCGGAATGAAACAAAGGTGCTTGTCACCACCGAGATCGGTGGGGAGGGACGAAACCTCCAGTTCTGCTGCCAGATGGTGAACTATGATCTTCCCTGGAATCCCATGAAAATTGAACAGAGAATCGGTCGTATTCACCGAATCGGCCAGGAAAAAGAGGTGCATATCTTCAATCTATGTGCCGCCGGCAGTATCGAGGACCATATCCTCGATATCCTTGACCGGAAGATAAACATGTTTGAGATGGTGGTCGGCGAGATTGACATGATCCTTGGCAGAGTCAGGGATGAAAAGGAGTTCGAGGACCTAGTCTATGACATATGGGTAGATTCCGGGTCTGACCAGGATCGCCATAAAGGGTTCAGTAACCTGGGTACCCGGTTGAAACGGGCCAGGACCGGATACGAAAAGACCAGGGAACTGGATGAAAAACTGTTTGGAGACAGCTATGAGCTATAATCCCCTTTTTACGGGTCAGGATGGAGAGCTTGTCTCCTTTGTGTGCCGGTTCCTTGAAGAGAAGGGCGCCCTTGTTGAAGCAAGGGATAACAGGATGGACCTTTTGTTACCTGCCTCCCTTGCCGCCGCCCTTGGGGTGGAGGAGTATATTTCCGTTACACAGGGATCGGATCCCTGTGCATCGCCGCCGGGCCGAACCCTGTATCCGGTTCATTTCGGTTCCGGCCTGCTCGAGAAGGTCTCTGCCATGGCCGGTGCGAACCCGCCCCTGGTCCAGGTCTCCCTGATGTTTGATTACATCAAGGCCGGCGGGTATGAGTCCCGGATTGACGAACAGTTTGAATTTTACAAGGCAAAGGGCACGGTATCAGGATTTGGAGAGGTGAAGGTGCACTATCTGATCCTGACCACCCGGTACCTTGCCCAGAGCGACGAGCAAAAGGAGGGACTGGTTGATCTGGCCGTTAACATGGAGAACGGTGCCGTGGTCCCTGGCATGGTTGACAACCTCTCATTTGCGGAAAAAAAGTATCAGACCACCCTCAGCCATGCTTATACAAGAGAGGAGATCCGAAGAATCGTCAAACTGACCGGCCTCCATGTGTCGGAGGAGGTAGAACAGAATCTGCTCGAATTCAAGAAGAGCATGAACCGGCGGTTCCTGCGAGATGCGTCAAGTCTTGACGATTACTACCGGGCCCTGGAACAGGAAATGACAGAGAGCCTCGAACGGTCAGGCCTGTCGGACAAGCTCCGGCGGGAACGGGATGAAAAGATCGCCCTGATCCCGGAGGAACTTGCCGCAAAGCAGAAAGACCTTTTGAACAAGTACAGCATCCGGGTCAAGGTCTCTCTTGCGGCGGTCATGGCTGTCATCACCCCCGGCATCAAGGTGCTGTTTAATGCTGTATCGGGAAAGCAGAAGAGAACCCTGTCGATGATCTACAACCCTGTGACAAAGTCGATGGATCCCCTGGTCTGTGAAGCCTGCGGCCAGAGCATGTACAGGGTCGCATTTTCCAAGGATCTTCGCCTTGTATGCGCCGCTTGCCAGGACAACTAAGGAAAAGGGGCCGGGAAGCCCGGGCGGTCTTCATGGCTGCCCGGGCTATCTCACCAACGGTGCTAGGGGGTGATGATCTTTTTGTCTCCCTGGTAGGCCTTGTTGATCAGGTGCTTGAATTCCCGGGTCACACTGGCCCGCTTGATCTTCATGGTCTGGGTCAACAGCCCGTTCTCCGAGGTGAATCCCTCCTTTAGAAAGATGAACCGCTTGGGGATCTCATAGGAGCCGTAGTTGGGCCGCAGGTGCTGCTTGATCTCCGAGCAGATCAGCTCCAGGGTGGCATTGTGGGACAGGATCTCTTCCGGTGAGGCTTTGAGGCGGACCGTCTTGGCATAGGTGTGGATGGTTTCCATGTCCAGGACCACAAAGCAGACATTGTAGGGTTTTCCGTCGCCATGGATCATGGACGCTTCCACATAGGGAAGGAAGTTGATCGCCTCCTCCAGGGCGGCGGGGGACACGAATTTCCCGTTTTCAAGCTTGTACTGCTCCTTGATTCTTCCGGTGATGTAGAGATAGCCGTCTTTGTCGATCCGTCCCCGGTCCCCCGTGCGCATGCCGCCGTCCGGGGTCAGTGTCTCGGCTGTTTTTTCGGGGTTGTTCCGGTAGCCCATCATTACTCCCGGGCTGTGGACGATGATCTCGCCGTCCTCTCCCTCGCCTTCCATGGCGGATCTGTTGATTTCAATCCTCACATGTTCCAGGGGGCGTCCCACGCTGCCGAACCGGTTTGCACCGGGTCCGTTCATGGCAACGGCCGGGGCGCACTCGGTCATGCCGTAGGCGTCAAAGGTCGGGACGCCGATGTCCTCAAAGAACTGGGCGATTTCCGGGTTGGAGGTGGCGCTTGCCGTGAGGGCCCCTTCAAGGTTTCCGCCGAACCTGGCCCGGATCTTTTTAAGGACGAGCCGGTCAAGGATGGCGAACTTGAGGTTTGTCATTGGGGCGCTTTTTTTCTGTTCACCCAGCTCACGCCGCTCTTTTGCCGCTGCAAGGGCCTGGTCAAACAGGTATTTGGTGATCCCCCCCCGTTCATTGACCCGGGAGAGGATGCTGTCATAGATTTTGTTGAATATCCGGGGAACCCCGATCAGGAAGCTTGGCTCAAGGCTTGCCATGTCATCGGCCAGAGTGGCGACCTTTTCCATGAAACCGATGCTGCCGCCGAACTGGATGAAGTTGACAAGCTCGGCCGTAAACCCGTAGGAGTGGGCCCAGGGAAGGATGGAGATGCTCCTGGCCGATGATGAGAGATTGGGAAAGCGCCGGAATCCCGCCCGGGCATTGGCGGTGAAGCTCCCGTGGGTGAGCATGACCCCCTTGGGGTTTCCCGTGGTGCCGGAGGTGTAGATGCAGCAGGCAGCATCCCCGGCACCCGGGGCGATGGAGGGCACAGGGGTGGCCTTGCCCTTTTCCTCAAGGTTCGCCATGGTGTCCTTGCCGCTGGCGTCAATGCACACCACCTTCTCCAGGGTGTCGATCTCGTCCACCAGGGGAGCCACTGCATCAAAGATCTCCCGGGTGGAGACAAAGAGGACTTTGACGGCGCTGTCCAGGATGATGTGTCGCCAGATCCGGGCGAGCTCTTTTTCATACATGGGAGAGAACACCGCCCCAAGGCCGAAGCCTGCAAAGGCGGCCACAGCCCACTCGGTTCGGTTGTTGGCGATGATTCCCACGGTATCGCCCTTGCCGATACCCAGCAGGGCAAGACCGGCCCTGAGGTTGTCCACCCGCCTTCCGAACGCCCCGTAGGTGATCCAGCCGTAGTGGTTGTTGCTGTCCTTTGTCCCGAACAGGGGATTGTCTGGATAAAGTCCAATGCTTTGTTCCAAGGTATCCACAAGATTGTCCGGCTTTTCATATTCAAACATCGTCTCTCCCTGCTATCTGATGATTAATGGTCATGTGTTGTGTTTACGTCATCCGGGCGTGAAGATCAAATCCTTTTAAAGGGGTTTTCTTCTGGTGTTGTTTGTGGTTGCTTATGGTTTGTTTTGTCCTGCTTTTTTCTCTTTTTTAAAATATATTGACTTTGTCGAAGGGTTGAAATAAGCGATAGCTTAAATCTCAACCTAAATGAAAGGAGTTTTTTATGAAATTCAGAACCGCGTTACGCCATATTGCACTTGCATCGACAGTGTTTTTTCTGTCCACCACCCTGGCCCTTGCCGCCCCCAAGGGTAAGGTGATTCTCTTCCATGCCGGAAGTCTGAGTGTTCCCTTTGCCAAGATTGAAAAGGACTTTGAGGCCCTCCATCCCGAAATCGATGTGCTGAGGGAGGCCGGGGGAAGCACTAAGATGGCACGGCTGATCTCGGAGGTGGGAAAAAGGGCCGATATCATGGCTTCTGCCGACTACAAGGTGATCGACAACAATCTCGTGCCCAACTTTGCCGACTGGAACATCCGGTTTGCAACCAACCAGCTTGTGCTCTGCTATACGGACCAGAGTCGGTTCAGCGACACCGTAACCCGTGACAACTGGCACGATATCCTGACTAAAAAAGGGGTTGTCTGGGGGCATTCCGATCCCAATCTTGATCCCTGCGGCTACCGTAGCCTCATGGTGCTCCAGCTTGCCGAGAAGTTCTACAACATTGACGGGCTCTACCAGAAACTGATCGACAACCGGCCCATGAAAAATGTCCGTCCCAAATCCGTGGAGCTTGTCAATCTTCTCAAGACCGGCAACATGGACTATGCCTGGGAATATCTCTCCGTGGCGGTTCAGCATGGCCTTAAGTATATCACCCTGGACGACCACATCAACCTTGGAAACTATAAGTACGACGCTTTTTACAAACAGGCCAAGGTCGAAGTCACGGGAAAGAAACCCGGCACCTTTAAGACCAAGAACGGTAAATCCTGCACCTACGGTCTCACCATGATCAAGAACAGTCGCAATCCTGCGGCGGCCGAGCTCTTCCTGGATTACCTTCTTTCCGCCGACGGCGGTCTTGCGACCCTCGCGTCCATGGGCCAGCCTCCCTTTGTTCCCTGTCGCGTGTCCTCCGACGAAATAAAGGCAGCCCTGCCCCAGGGCCTTGGGAAGTTGGTGGAGGTGAAAAACTAAATTCCTCCTTTGCCTTGATTCCCCCAAAGGATGATGGTACTTTTTTGGATATCCATCCACACCATCATGACCGCGTCGTTTCTTTTTTTTCAACATCGCAACCCAAGGGGGAACCATGGTTAAATTGATCAAAGAGGAAGATGAAAAGGGAAGACTCCATATTGACACCCCAATGATGGGAGAGTCCCTTGTCAGTAAGGAGTTTCTCAAAAAGACGGAGTCCAGCGAATATTTTCGCATGCATCCGGATGTGAACGTCCTGAAGATCGGTGGCCAGAGCATCATGGACCGGGGGGCCAAGGCCGTGCTTCCCATCCTTGACGAATTGATCAAGCTCAAGGAGGAGCACAAGATCCTGATCATGACCGGCGGGGGCACCCGGGCCCGCCACGTCTACAACATCGGGGTGGATCTCGGCATGCCCACGGGCATTCTCTCCAAGCTTGGGGACAAGGTTTCCTGGCAGAACGCAGAGATGCTTTCCGCCCTCCTTGCCAAGCACGGCGGGGTAAAGATCGGCCACGGCGATAACCTTGAGCAGCTCACCATGTTCTGCCAGCTGGGGTATCTGCCCATCACTTACGGCATTCCGCCCTACGGCTTTTTCGAGCATCCGGCGGAGTTTGGATCCATTCCGCCCCACCGGACAGACTGCGGCGCTTTTTTGCTGGCCGAGAACATCGGTGCCCGATCCCTGATTTATCTCAAGGATGAAACAGGGCTCTATGAAAAGGATCCTAAAAAGGCGAAACAGGGGGAGAAGCTTAAATTCTACGACAGGATTTCCGTTGACGAACTCCTGGAACTGGACCTTGACGATCTTGTGATCGAGCGTCCCATTCTGACCTTTCTGAAACGGTCAAAATGCCTTAAAGAGCTTCAGATCATCGATGCCCTCAATCATCCCGAGTACATTTCGGCCGCCCTTAAGGGGGAGCGGGTGGGAACCATTATTTATAAATAACAGCATGTTTCGATCCCCCGGCTAGTTCGTCAGCCGGGGGTGTTTTTTTCTATTTTTTTCCTGAACCGTCCTTGTTGCCTGCACCCCTGACCGGGAGATACACAACATCTGCACCGGTGTCGGCGGCAATCTGTTTGAGTTCCTTTTTGCGGATGTGCTTAACATAGAGCTTGATATCGCCTCCGCTCACGCCCACCACACGGAATCTGGGCTTTTTTTCCCCGTCCTCAATTTTTCTTCTTTCCCTGACAAAAATTTTTGACATGACACGCCTCCCTTTGTTGCGGTTTTTGGGGGGACATACTACTATGTGGTAGTATGTTTAATAATAAGATATATCCTTGAAGGATATATGTCAAGAAGGAGATAGGACGATGAAGAAGGACAATAATCAGAGCCGGCTTTCGGGCCGACAGGAGCGCTATATCCAGGCGTCCATCCTCATGGGCCTGCTCTCCAAGCCCTGTTACGGGTATGAACTGATCAACACCATCCAACTTTACGGATTCATTGAGGGCCAGGCCCCGCCCGGGATGATCTACCGGCACCTTCGCCGTTTGGAGGAGGACGGGCTTGTGACCTCGGAGTGGGACACCACCGAGGCCGGGGCTGCCAAGCGCATGTACACCATCACCGGGGAGGGCAGGGAGGTGCTTTCCATCTGGGTGGACTACATGGACGACCAGGCCGCCAAGCTCCAGCGGTTTGTGGCCATGTACCGGGAGAATCAGGACTGACATCCTCCTTTTGTGTCTATTATCGTTGTTTATAGTCTGTTTGTGGCGTTGTTAAAGATAAGATTGACACCTTTTAAAGAAGGATCTATAAAACTCTATTTGTTTGAAAATCGGCCATTGGGATGCCGGGTGTTTAATTGTAGATCGGAGGATGTGTGAAGGTACTGGTTTGTGTTGATGATACGGATAATCTTGAAACCATTGGAACGGGAAAGCTCTCCCAAATTATGGCGGATATAATAGAGGATAAACAGTGGGGAAGTTGTTCTGCTGTGTCCAGGCACCAGCTTTTTGTGCACGACGATATCCCCTACACCTCCCACAACAGCGCCATGTGTTTTGGGATCGATTTTACCGGGGAGCTGGCAGGGCTGATCGATTTTGGCGCAGGGTTCCTTGAGGAGCGGTCGGCAAAAGGATCCGATCCCGGGTTCTGCGTGGTCCCCCTTGACAACGGCCTTGACAGGGACGCCTTGATGGACTTTGGACGCAGGGCAAAGTGTGAGGTGCTTTCAAAGGCCCTTGCCTATGACCTTGCAAAGGATCTTGGGGTTCACCTTTCCGAACACGGCGGCACCGGGGACGGTGTGGTGGGTGCCATTGCCGGCATCGGCCTCAGGCTTTCCGGCAATGACGGACGGTTCAGGGGCTGGGCCCATTTCGGACACACAGGCACCCTGACAACGGTTGCAACCCTTTGCACCGAGGGGTATATCGACGGGGTAAAGACCGTTGACGGCGAACTGCTTGCCCCGGACACCGGGATCTGGCTTGCAGCGGACAAGGTCAAGACCATGTTCACAAACAACCAGCGGGTGGTCATGGTTACAAGAACCCATGGGGACCAGGGGGCTGACAAGGCCCGGTGGCGTACCCTGACCAAGCCGGAGATAAGGCAATACTGAACCCCTTTCCAAAAGTAAAACGGCCCGATCTCTTCTGGCACTGCTTTGTGCTGTTGAGTCTTCCCCTGATTTTTCTCATCATCGCTCCCCTTGGGAAAATGATGCTCATGCCGGAGTTTTCGGACCTCATGGCCGCCCTGAAAGAGCGGGTGGTGCTTGAAGCCCTGGGCCGGTCCCTGTTTACCGCCCTTGCCGCCACCGCTGTTGCCATGGTGTTTGGCACCCCCCTTGCCTATATCATGGCCCGGAAGAACTTTTTTGGTAAAAAAGTGGTAGAAGGGCTCATCGATCTTCCCATCATGATTCCCCACCCGGTGATCGGCATCGCCATCCTGAGTCTCTTTGGCCGGAACGCCATCCTGGGCAGGATGCTTGACCAGGTGGGCATCGAGATCATGGGATCCCTGACCGGCATCGTCATGGTCCTCGTGTTTGTGGGGGCGCCCTTTTATGTGAACACGGTCAAGGCGGGGTTTGAAAGTGTTCCCATCCGCCTTGAAAAGGCTTCCCGGACCCTTGGGGCCGGTATGACATCCACCTTTTTCCGGGTCACCTTTCCCATGGTCTGGCGGAACATGGTCCTGGGGGCAGTGATGTGCACCGCCCGGGCCATCAGCGAGTTCGGTGCCGTGATCATCGTGGCCTACCATCCCATGACCGCCCCGGTGCTGATCTACGAGCGGTTCACCGCCTACGGCCTGAAGTATTCCCAGTGCGTCGCGTTCTGGCTCATCGCCATCTCCCTGGTTTTGTTTGTCATGATGCGGCTCTTTTCCAGGCAAAGGAGAATTCAATGATTGAGGTCACGGATCTCACCATCCATCTGCCGGGGTTCAGCCTGAAATCCGCGAACCTCAGGGTGGAAGACCACGATTTCTTCGCCCTGATCGGTCCCACGGGATCGGGAAAATCCCTGCTCCTTGAGGCGATCATGGGCCTTCTGCCCGTGGACAACGGAACCATCCTTCTTAACGGCCGGGACATCACCGCCATCCCCCCGGAAGAGCGGGGCCTTGGCATCGTTTACCAGGACTATGCCCTGTTTCCCCACCTGGATGTCAAGGCAAACATCCTCTTTGGGGTGCGCTACCATTCCATCCCGGAAAAGGAGAGCCAAGAGCGGTTCCGGTTCCTGGTGGACACCATGAACCTTTCCCATCTCTTAACCCGGCATCCCATGACCCTGAGCGGCGGGGAAAAGCAGCGGGTGGCCCTTTCCCGGGCCCTGATCCTCAACCCCGGGGTGCTCCTCCTTGACGAGCCCCTGTCCGCCCTTGATCCCATGCTCCAGGACGATCTCAAGAACCTTTTGAAATCCCTCCACCAGGAGCTTGGTGCCACCTTTGTCATGGTCTCCCACGATTTCTCGGACGTGCTTTTCCTGGCCAACCGGGGCGCCATCATTCACAAGGGTGAAATCAAACAAACAGGGACGATCCAGGAGCTCTTCGAACAGCCGGGCTCACCGTTTGCAGCCCAGTTTGTGGGCATGAAGAACGTTTTTCCCATCACGCCCTGCAACGGCGCATCTGTCACCCTCAACGGCCTTGACATCCAGCTGGGCCATCCCGTCATGGACCACGATCACCTTGCCCTGCGCCCGGAAGAGATCGTCTGTGACCCCCATGGCCGCGCCACCGGGGCGAACCGCTTTCCCGGGACAATCCAAAAGCTTGTGAACCGGGGGTTTTACTATGATGTTTTCATCCAGGTGCAGGAGGTGGAATTCATGGCCCAGTGGACCCGCCGGGAGGTGGTCAAAAACAGGCTTGAACCCGGAAGCGAGACAAGGATCGCCATTCCCCGGAACAGCCTGCACACTTTTTAACGGCCCACCCCATCAGAATCCATCCGGACCCAATTTTTCGCAAACACTGTTTTACCTTGACGAACCAATTGTAATTTGCGAATAAATTATAAGCCTTATCCATATAAACCAAACTGAAAATATCCAGTGTCCGGATCCTGGCGTGGTCCTGTTTCCCCAATTCCAATGCACCCCCCTGTGTACGCAAATTCCATGGTTTTGAAATACGATCAGGCGAACTGACGAAATAGCTGAACTGTTTTTTGATGACCTTCCGGGGCAGGGTTGAGACCTTTGGCAATGACGCCAAACCATCTCATCTGCCACAGTTCGGCACAATTAACGTTCAACTAAGGAGAAAAGGGCATGGGTGAAAAGGGGAAAAAAGACAAAGGCAAAAAGGAAGTCCAGAAAAAGGCCCAGCTTAATCTAAAGGAAAAACGTAAAATGAAAAAAGAAAAGAAGAAATAACTCCCCAGTGTTGTCCGGGGGCTTGCTCCTCAAGCCCCCGCAACACCCTGCCATGCACCCCGTTCACCTTCTCCTGGGTTCGAAAGAGATTGTTTGCGACCTGGATCGCAATTCCCAGGAACCGTCTGCGCACCTCTTAACTGTTGCGCATTCACGGGAAACACTGTTTTAGGGTTGTTTTTCGAAATACAACCTTTTAAGGTTGTGTGTGGGGTGCAAATGAAATAATGTATAGATCGCATTTGTAGTTTAGGTTCAATATCTATTCAAGTGCGCCTGGAACGTATATTTGAAAGGAGACTGCGTTAATGCAGAGACGTACAGTAGCTGTGGTGACCGGTGATGTCAATGCATCCACAAGGATGTTGGAGGAGGATGCCCGGCGCTTGGAACACGTGCTGAATACTTGTTTTCAGGATGTAGTTTCGGCGCTGGCCGATGCGAAAGCGGCTGGATTCACCAATTTTCGTGGTGATTCCTGGCAGTTTGTCATAGGAGATCCGGGAATGGCAGTGCGAGCCACACTTTTTTTTCGTTCTTCATTACTTGTCCATAGCAATCAGGAATTCGGCAAAAGAATACATACTTCAGCCTCCATCGGGTTCGGCAGTATTAAATATATGCCCAGTGAAACCTCACTGGCCGGCGGAGGGAAAGCGTATGAATATTCCGGGAAGAGACTAGATAAACTTCGCCGTCGAGTACCGGGAATGGGGGTTGCCGGACTCGGAGAAATCGACCTTTTTATGGATAGCCTTTTAGGTGTTGTTGATGCCCTTGCACACCATTGGACTGCCTTGCAGGCCCAAGCAGTTTCCTTTGCGCTGCAAGGCCTTGCACAGGTCGAAATTGCCAAAAAATGGAATCCTCCAATTTCTCAACAGGCCGTACACAAGCATCTGCTATCTGCTGGGTGGCCAGCGATTGAACCCGCTTTGCGATGGATGGAAACAACCCTTAAAGGTTGTATTGCGGAAAACAACCCGGAAAGGTTGTCCGAAGGTGAGACCCATGAACGTTGACCCTCAACTTTTGGCCCTCATCTGCGGGCATTTCCTTGGGGACTTCGTCCTTCAGACAGACAGGCTGGCTGAACGAAAGGCGAATCACCAAGCGTGGATGCTATGCCATGTCTCGCTGGTTTCTACAACAACATGGGTTCTTCTGGGGAATCTTCGTGCATGGTGGATCGCGGGACTTCTTCTACTTTTCCACTGGCTTGTTGACTGTATAACAGTTTGGGGCAGCAATAAGAGCCAAAACTGTTCCCATGCTGGTAACACGGTTTCCAGCGAATCGACCCAGATCCATGGAGGTAGTGATGAAACTCGCCAGGCACAGTCGGATTATCTCTTTCTATGGTTCGTTGGGGCTCAAGTGTTTCACATGCTATCAATCGTCGCGCTTTGGTTCTGCGTGGGTCAATCGGGGGCGGCAGAGCACTTGGCGAATTACTGGACTACGCTCTGGGGGATGAGTTATGCCAAGGGACTTATCCTCTTGATTGGACTTGCTGCGTGTTTGGGGGGAATCGGGAAAATTTTGAAGCATCAGATGGCCGGGTTTGCTGCAGAGTTGGGGGGTACCGTGAAAAACGGTTTGCCAAAGGGAGGTACAACCATCGGTATGCTTGAGCGACTTCTGGCTTTCATGTTTGTGCTTGTTGGAAAGCCTGAAGGCGTCGGATTCGTCATTGCAGCTAAATCTGTATTCCGAATCGGGCAGCTTACAGATAGAAAAGATAAGGACCATGCCGAATATATTCTGATCGGGACGCTGCGCAGCTTTACCTATGCCCTGTTGGCCCACAGGGCAAAATATTGGCTCACCCAACCCAATAGAGTCAGCGTCTTCAATCGAACAAGCGGGTCCATTTTTATCGGCTTTGGCGTTCTTTTGGCCACATCCTCAAATAAATAATTGGAGAGCTTACTTCCTAAACCCGGTCTTGCCGAAATCCCGGGTGAATTCTTCCAATGTAATATCTGTTCCGCCTTCAGCAAAGGCCGCAAGATCTGATCCGTCAACATCCCCGTCCCTGTCGATATCTGCTGAAAGGAAAGGGGCGGTCCCATAGATATCCTCTAAATCTGGCATTGAAGATCCTAAATACTCCCATATATATTTTGTCAGGGTTTGACCGTCCTGGCAAAACCCACGTTTCCCGTTGATGGGCGGCAATATGCCGGCAGGATCAGAATAATTGAAGGTTTGTGCCTTTTCTCTGATCAAATCTTGGTTGGGAAACGGCCATAGCCTTGTAATGCCTTGTCCGTTTTTACCATCCTGCAGCTGATCATATCCATCCTGGCCCCATAGGGTGCCGGATCTTCCATATTGATACAATACGTGGGCGCCCACCCGTGAATTATTATTACCGGCGGTATTCAACGGGTTGTCCTCTTCCATAAGAGTCAGATATTGATTGGTAAATGGATGATCAAGTAAATTTGTAACTGTGTCCACCCTGATATTGCCATAGGTCGCAGGCTTTCTGATCAGTGCGTATTCCGAAGAAAACCCTGTAATATTGATGGTGTTCAAGATCTCAAAACTTCGGAACATGTTCCCTTTGTCGATATTATGTATGACGCAATTTACCATCTCATTATACGCACCTGTTCCGGAAAAGATCCCGCTGTCAGGATGAAGCAAAGCATCGTCGTCATAGGGAGCAATCTCTCCGAATGTACTTTGATTGAAACTGCACCATCCTTCTGAGCCGGTAAGGGCGGTCGGTCTTAATGTGTGAATCTGACCGTATATGCTCATCAGCGCAAGTAAATTGTATCTTTGAATATGTTTTACCTCAACGTCAGAGGGCCCAGGCGTCACAGTCAGGGACCCATCCGGGTTCCTTGTGATACTCCCGGCAGCTGTTAAACGGTTTAATTTCTCGTTTGCTTCATCCGCTCCACTGAAATCAAGATCTGAAAAACCATCCTTTTCGCAAAATGAAATATCCTTTCTCATCAATTCAAACGAATCGGCAAATGCCGTTCCAATTTTTCGAATAAGATAGATTAGCGCCATTTTTTCATTGAACGGTCTTGCATATATATTGGTCGGCCATGTGTCATAGGAAAACGTATAAATGGTTCCATCATAGGTTTGGCTTACGCTCCCCAGTATCAATTCATCCAGCAGTTCCTTATCAACAAAGAGATCTCTTAAAATCCGGGCTTTGAAATTGTTCTCATCCGTATCCCTGATTGTTTCAAGCAATCCATTCCATTCAGCATTGGAATAGCAGAGGTCTTCACGGCTGATTATATTTCTCACGGATTTTCCCGGCGGAAGGGACAGATCCCATCCAATGCAATTTGTAAATTGGCTGAAGTTTCTATAATCATAGGGGATGCCGTCATGTTCACCGACGCCGGCACCACGGTCTGATGTTGAAAATCGCTGGGTGTTATTCAGTGCAATACAATTATTGAATCTGTTTGGCCCATAGCTGGTTGAATCATACCTGGGGGATGTGCCGGGGTTGGAAAAAGCCCCCTGGGTGCCGGTATAATCTCCCATGTATTCCCAGCCTGTATCGCCATCTATTACAATACAGTTTTGAATTTCATTGTTGGCGCAGGAATAATTGGTCAGAGCGCCACACTGGGCGTTATCCGTGGAGGATGACCGGTCATACCGGATCACGCAATTTCGCCAGATGCAATGATCCGTGTGGGTTGCCTGCATAACATAATAGCCGGTGTTCCCCCAGGCATAGCAGCCTTCAAATAAGCAGTATGACGCGTAGGCCATGCCCATGAGTGAGTTCCCGGAATGAATATCCGGGCTGCCGGTGGCACCGCAATTTATGATTTTTACATATTTTGAATTGCGCACGGAAAGAGCGGTGGTTTTTGCATTGATAAAGAGCAGTCCCCTTAAACAGACATAGTTGTTCGGATACCTGTAGCTATCGTCAGGTGCCTGGCCGTCGATGGTTTCTCTTCCCTTTAACTCATACCCAAACCCATCTATAATCACCCCGCCGTCATGCTCAGCCCGAATGGTAGTGTAGATATCATCTGCCGTACCATCGATTTCATCTGGCCCATTGTTGCCCCAGGGTAAATATGAGAACTTATCTATCCGGTACCGCTTATCATTGGAATCGGATCTCGTATAAGTGCCATCGGCAATAATCAGGGTGTCTCCCCCAGCCATGACCTGGCTGGTTTCCGTGCCGATGGCATGCTGTATCGTCAAAAAAGGAGTCTCTTTTGATACGCCGTCATTGCTGTCATCACCAATCCCCCACCCGGGATTCTGTTGGGAATTGTTTGTCACATAATAGGTTGACGCCAGGGCACTGGATGCAGCTAAAAAGTAAAACAGAATGATCGTTAAACTCAAAAAACGTTTCATAACTTTTCCTTTACGGTTTAAAGCGTTCCGGTTTCAAGTTAACGGGTGTTTATCTGACCACCGTTAGAAAAAACTGTCAAGAAGAATTAAGGAGACGGGAGATGGGGGCGTCCCCCATTTTGTTCCTTGGGGAGATGGGGCAGTGGTGCCCGGGGCTGCTGGTCGGCCGTCCGTTACTTCCGCTGGCCGGAAGCGAACGGTTTTCGCCTTTTTCGGTGGGCATCCGGCTAAATCGTCATTTTTGGGATATGGACTTACATGAAATGGCCGCCCACCTGAGCGCCATTGCGGGTAAGTTTATCGTTTAACCCGGATCGCAATTCCCGGAAACAGCCCGTATTCATTCTATATGAATACGGGCTGTTTGATCTTTAATTTGATTTGCCTGCCCCTTCCATAGTATAGTAAGCTCCTCTTTGAAAAAGAGACGGAGATGGAAAAATGTTTTGTGATTTTATAGGCTTAGGTGGGCCAGGGGAATTAATGAAATTTCATAAAGTGCATATGCCTGTTTTTGTTGTGTTCACTGTTTTATTCAGTGTGATGTGTGCCCCGACGTTTGCCGAAAATCTGGCAAATGACCCGCCAATCATCGTTGTTCGCGGGGATCAGAATTATCCTCCCTTTGAGTATCTCAATGAAGATGGCGATCCGGACGGTTTTAATATTGAGATTCTCAGGGCCATTTCCCAGGCCATGCACATGCCGGTTAAGATTGATCTTGGGCCATGGCATCTTGTTCGGAAACAACTTGAAGATGGGGAGATCGATGCCTTGGCAGGCATGTACAGCACCCAGGCCAGGGGGGAGAAACTGAACTTTTCTGTTCCCCATTTTATTTCCACCTACAGTGTCTTTGTGAGAAAGGGGTCCCCCATAACCGGGATTGACAACTGTTTCGGGAAAACCATTGTTCTCCAAAAAGGGGATCTTGACCACGATTATGTTGTTGAAAATAATATCAGCAACACGCTCATCCTGGAAGAGGATTGGGAAAATGTGATCAAAACCCTTGCCCGGGGGCAAGGGGATTGTGCCATTGTTTCAAGGATCCAGGGAATCCATTTGTTACAAAAAGAGGGTATCACAAACATCCAGCCTGTTGGGAAGCCTATTCTGCAGAAAAAATACTGTATCGCCGTTACCAAAGGAAACGATAACCTATTGGCGAAATTCAACGAAGGGCTCTTTATCATAAAGACGTCCGGGGAGTTTGATGCCATTTATGAAAAATGGTTTGGCGCTTTTAACTCGGACGCTTTAACCGCTACTGATATTTTTAAAAAATCCTTGTGGGCGATTATCCCCCTGTTAATTCTGATGGCCACAGGGTTTATCTGGTCATGGGTATTAGCTGTTCAGGTGAAAAATAAAACTGCAAAATTAACAAAGGAATTGGTTGAACACAAAAGAACCGAAGATAAGTTAAGAAAGAGTGAAGAAAAGATAATAAGCATATTCCGTGCGGCACCCACGGGAATCGGGCTTGTTTTTGACAGGGTTTTTCATCAGGTTAATGATAAACTTTCTGAAATAACCGGATATTCACGGGAAGAATTGATCGGGCAAAGCGCAAGGCGTTTATACCCGACCCAGGAAGAATATGAGTATGTGGGATATGAAAAATACTATTGCCACAAATAACGGTTGGCGTAAAATTTGCTTCTGATCCTATGTCTCTTTAGTTTGAGCCATAGCGTGAC
>JAEINR010000113.1 GCA_016342325.1 Desulfobacterium sp. | reverse complement strand
TCAAACTTATATCATTCTTAGCAAAAAGTCAATAACAATAGGGTTTTCAGCCCCTTATGTCAGGAGCTCTGAACTTGAGGAAGCCAGTTTTTAAATACCTCCGCCAATTGTCTACTGTTGTCACCAGACCAACTTAAAAACACTTTCATGACATTATCCTATAAAATGATAAAACGATATTTCTGTTTTTTTAACAAGATGTTGACCAGTTTTTTTTCTGAGTATCTCCGCTGTCGGATAACACCCATGCGGTATCAAATATGACATGGCTTGACAACCTATTTTGAAGCCTGGCACTCAATTTTCTAACAGGAGAACACTCCATATAACTCCAAAAGAATGCAAGAAATCCCTGATTTTGATCAATCCCTGATTTTGTCTTTCACCGCCCGGATGATTCCGGAACAAACCTGGTTGGCATCGGCCATGATGGCCACATCCGCCATTTTCATCATTGTGGCATTGGGGTTTTTATTGATTGCCACGATAAAGTCGGCATCTGTCACAGCAGCAGTATGCTGGATGGCCCCGCTGACCCCAAAGGAAAATAACACCCTGGGCTTGATATGCTTTCCGGCCTGGCCCACCAGGGCGTCATGGGAGATCCAGTCTGCATAGACCACGGGTCTGGTGGCACCGACCTCGCCGTTCACAAGCTCGGCCAGTTCAAATAGTTTTTTGAATTTGCGTTTACTGCCCATGCCCCGGCCGCCGATGATCACGATGTCTGCTTCTTCAAGTTTCCGGTTCCTGGAAGGCTTATACTCGGAGCGGATGCACCTGATTTTTTCCTTGGGCAGGTCAGATGGCAGGGGCAGGCGGATCACCTCTCCTTTGGCATCATAGTCATGGGTCAGTTCCTGGAAGGTGCCTGGCCGGACGGTGGCCATCTGGGGCCTTTTTTCCGGGGTGATGATCTTTGCGATCAAATTGCCGCCAAAGGAAGGGGCGATTTGTACAAGCCGCCCTTTTTCATCGATCTCAAGGTCAATGCAGTCTGCTGTCAGCCCGGTTTTAAGGTATTTTGCCACCCTGGGCGCAATCTCCTGTCCAAACCGGGTCGCACCCACAAGAAGGGTTTCAGGCTTGAATTCATGGACCAGTTGTGTCATCAGGAAGGAGTAATTTTCAACGGAATAATTTTTTAAAGCCGGGTCATCTATGACATAAACCTTTTCAGCGCCATGGGCAATATACTCGTTCACATATTCGTCCACATGGTCACCAAAAACCACGGCGCAGACCCTGCCGCCGGTTTTTTCCGCAAGGCTGGAAGCCCTGGCCAGAATCTGCAACGTCACCCGGCTATGAAAATAATTCCGATAATCCCCAAGCACCCATATCTCTTTCGAATCTGTCATTTTGCCCCTTCATGTTCATGTGTTTTCAGATCTTTGCCCATGGCGCCTGAGATGATCTTGCCGTAATCGTCAAAGAGCTGGCCCACGACTTTCTTGACCGCCCCTTTAAGGACCAGGTTTTCTTTTCGGGTGGCAGGGGAATAGACATCGATAATCCGTGTGGGAGAATCTTTCAGGGCATTGAAGTTTTTGTCCAGTCCAAGGTCTTCGGCGTTTACAACACAAATATCATCTGTCTGAAATGCCCTTTCAATGCCTTCAAGGGCCACATACCTTGGCCCGAAGGCTGCCTGGTCAATGGTCAAAAGGCCGGGAAGGTCCATCTCAAGCACCTCCATGAAATCATCCACATGACGTTGAACCCTTACCATGCCGTTTGCAAGCTCAATGGACTGCACATACCCCATGGCCGGGATTAAAAGCTCTCCGGCCAGCTGGGGCCCCACCTGGGCGGTCTCACTGTCACTGGTCTGGGAACCGCAGAGCAAAAGGTCAAAGTCGGGGCATTCTTTTTTTATATATTCCGCCAGGATAAAAGAGGTCAAAAAGGTATCTGCCCCCGCCATTCTCCGGTCGGAAAGCAGCACCCCTGTATCCGCACCCAGGGCTTTTGCCTCATACAGGATCTCCCGGGCCATGGCAGGCCCCATGGAAATCACGGTGATATGGGTGTCGTCCCGGTCTTCCTTTATCTGAAGGGCGGCCTCAAGGGCCCTTCTGGAAGCGGGGTCCATCATGCCCTGGGCAAGTTCCCGTTTCAGCGTGCCGGTTTTGGAATCCCAGGGCAGTTCAGAGACCATGGGCACCTGTTTTATGCATACGATTATCTTAAACATTATTCCTGCCTTTGTTAACTGGGTTGGTTCAGGATATGCCGGGCAATCACCATCTTCTGGATTTCGCTGGTGCCTTCGTAGATCTCGGTGACCTTGGCATCCCTGAAATACCGTTCCACATCATATTCCTTGCTGTATCCATAGCCGCCATGGATCTGGACGGCAAGGTCGGTTACCTCCCTTGCTGTGGCGCTGCAATGGAGCTTGGCCATGGATGCCTCGGCTGAAAAGGATTTGCCGCTGTCTTTAACCGCAGCGGCCCTGTAGAGCAGCAGCCGGGAGGCATCAATCCGGGTGGCCATCTCGGCCAGGTAATTCTGGATGGTCTGGAACTTTGCCAGGGGTTTGTTAAACTGCTGGCGCTCCCTGGCATAGGAGACGGAATCCTCAAATGCTGCCTGGGCAATGCCAAGGGCCTGGGCAGCAATGCCGATACGCCCGGCATCCAAGGCGTTGAGGCCGATCTTCAGCCCCTGGCCCGTCTTGCCCAGCAGATTATCCACCGGCACCCGGCAGTCCTCAAAAAACAGGGATGAGACCGGATTTGCCCGCATGCCGCACAGGTCCTCGATCTCTCCCACTGAGAATCCGGGCCGCTCCTTTTCCACGATAAAGACATTGGCAAGATCCCGTTCGCCCTCGGTCACGGCAAAGACGAGGATGGTGCCGCAGACCCCGCCGTTGGTCACAAAGATCTTGGTGCCGTTGATCACATATTCGTCCCCGGTTTTTTGGGCGGATGTTTCAACGCCGCCGGCATCTGACCCGGCATTGGCCTCGGTCAGGCAAAATGCCCCGATGCTCTCACCCGCTGCCATGGCCGGCACAAACCGTTGTTGCTGCTCTTGGGTGCCGAACTTCATGATGGGGTAAATGCCCACACTGTTGTGCACGGTCACGCACAAGCCGATTGCTGCCGACACCCGGGAGATCTCTTCAACAACGATGGCATAACTGATGGTATCCAGATCCGCACCCCCGAGTTCCCTGGGCACCTGGAGCCCGAAATAATTCAGGGGTTTCATCTTTTCAATAATATCAAAGGGGAACTCGGCTTCCCGGTCCAGTTCAGAGACCCGGGGTTTGATCTCATTTTCCGCAAACTCCCTCACGGTTTTCCGAATGAGCTGATGCTTATGACAAGGAATAAAATCCACTGAAAGACTCCATATCTTTATGATGGCGGCACAGGGAAGACCCATGGAAGTGCCCCTTTCCAGGGGCACTCTACTGCCTCGTGTTTAAAAAACGGCTACTTTAGTTTAAAGCGCCGCACCATGGAATTGAGCCGGTTTGCCAGGCCGGACAGCTCTGAAGAGCTGCCATTGACAACAGAGCTGCGATTGGATATTTCGCCTGCTGATCCGCTGACCACGGCGATGTCCCTGGCAACTTCGCCTGCGACCTGGGAGGTCTGGGAGACATTTTCCGTAACTTCGGCAATGCCAAGGGATGCCTGGGACACGTTCTCGGCAATTTCCATGGTCACTGTGGATTGCTGTTCAACTGCGGCAGCAATGGAGGACACAATCTCATTGACGTCGTTGATCACACCGGTGATATCTTTGATATTGTCGATGGTCTCATTGGTGGAGGTTTGCATCCGGTCGATTTTTACGGTAATTTCCTGGGTGGCATCCGAGGTCTGGGTGGCAAGGGCCTTGATCTCATTGGCGACCACGGCAAATCCCTTACCGGCCTCCCCTGCCCGGGCCGCTTCAATGGTTGCGTTCAGGGCAAGGAGATTGGTCTGGTCGGAGATTTCGGAAATGGTACCGGTAACAAGACCGATCTCGCTTGCAGCCGCTCTCAGATCAGCCATTTTCAGGGAGGTGTTTTCAGCCTTGGATACGGCCTCACTGGTGATCTTGCGGGATTCTTCCGACTTCCCTGCAATCTCGCCGATGGTGGCACTCATCTCTTCGGCAGCAGCAGCCACCATGCTGACGTTGGTTGAGGTCTCTTCCACGGCAGCGGCCACGTTATTCATGTTGCTGCTCATCTCTTCGGCAGCAGCGGCAACACTGTTGGCCAGGTGTGAGGTCTCATCGGATTCCTTGGACATGACCTGGGCCGCATCGGTGAGTTCCCCGGATGAAACATCCATACGATCGGCACTGTCCGTGATATCGCTGAACATGGTGCGCAGGTTGGCGGTCATCTCGTTCATGGCGCTGGCCAGGATCCCGACCTCGTCTTTCTGGTTGATCTCAAGATCCTGGGACAGATCCCCTGTGGCCATTTTTTTGGCAAACTCAACCCCCCGGATAATCGGCCGGGTAATGGACCGGGCCACCAGGAAAAAAACAATCCCGGCAAGGAAAAAGCCCATGAGCGCCACAAGAGCGGCTTTTAGCAGCCGAGCATGGAGGGCGGCATCGGCAGCATCCAAGGACTGGACGATTTCAAAGGCACCGTGCATCTCCCCGACCTTCCAATCTTCCATTGGACCACCGGTGGGATCCTTGCCATCGGTGCGTTCCCACAGGGTTTTAGACAGATCAGGATGACCGTGGCAGATAAGGCACCCCTGGGTCAATTTCACCGGCAGGAAATACCGAATGGAATTGATGGACTCGTCCATCACATAATATTCAGCCAGATTTTCCCGCTTGATCTTTTCCAGGGCCGGGCCTTCAATCTTTTTCGCCAGGCCGTAATCGGGTTCATTTTTGGGGTTTCGGGGACTGAACTTGGGTACCCGGAAGGTATACCCCCCGGCTTCGGCTTTTTTCATGGAAGCGTTCCAGGCCGATACAACCGGGATGGTTGCCAGGACTTTGTCCATTTCCCCGGCGTTCACATAGGATTTAACCATGTCCACGGAAAAGATCCCCATGTTCCATTTATCTTCCATTTCGTCCCGGGCGGACTCGGTGATCAGGCAGATGGCACGGGCCTTTTCCACTAAGGCGTCCACCGTGGTCTTCTGGTCACTCTTATAATAAAGGAAAAACAGAACGCCAATGAGAATGGCCATGACGAGTATCCCGGAGGACAAAAATTTCAATAGCAACGGTAGATCCCTAAAACGGTTCATTCTGCTTCCTCTTTTCTAAATAACCGGCATGGCCAAAGCATGGTATTTGTGCTTCGGCCACAACGAAAAATGAGACTTCACTGATTACATCAATTTAGCCGGAGTTTCATATAATAAGGATGATTTCCCAGCAATGATTTCATACCTAATCGGTTTGACCGATCATGTCAAGTTCAGATCCCCGTTTTCGTCAAATACCAGGTTCTTTTTCTCCATGATTTCGGCATTTTCCATGGCTTCAACCTCGGGCAGGAGCGCCTGGCTTGCCCAGAACCCCTGGGTATGCAGGGTATCCTGGATGATCACGGCCCGGGCCTTGTCAGGCGAAAGGGGTCCCAGGGTTGTAAAGGCGGCCTGGATCGCCTTTTGGTCATTGGGCAGGCGGATGGGGATGTAGGCCTTTCTCAAAGAGATGCTGGTGAGGGCATTCATCACCGTGCTTTCATAGTCAAGTCCCTTGAACACTTTTTCCGTGATGATGTCAGCATTGCCAAGGCCGATGGCGTTGCCGCCGGTTTTCTCGGAAAGGTTGAGAATGGCGATGCGGCCTGCCTGAAGAATCCCGGAGAAATCATCTTCCATGAGATCATAGGTCCGGCCGGTGACATTGGGGTCCATGCCCGAACCGCTGATATCCTTGCCGATCTCCCGGATGATAAGGGCATCCAGGGACCTGAAGGGAAGATGGGGGAAGTTATCCCTGGCGATATTGAGCAGCCGGGACTCCCGTTCAACCACTTCTTCTCCAGGCACCGGTTCGATCACCATGGTATCCTCAAAAAGATCCTCCACAAGGGCAATGCCGAACCTGAAGTTTGTGGTGGAGATGATCTTTTCCGCCATGGTTTTAAGAAGGGGAAAGAACCCATACTTGAGCGCCATGTTATGATAGGCCAAGGCCCCTTGATGTTTTCCCATGCCGATACAGAGCATCTTGCACAGTCCGCTTTCCACGGCCCCCTTGAATTTCGTATGGGGTTTGATCCGGTTGATGCAGACACTATGGTCCATGGAAAGGGCATCCTTTGAAAAATAGACCGGCACCTCCCCCATCACCTCACCCACCCTGACCACGTCCATGGTGGAGACCACCGGCGCGCCGCACACGGCTTCGGTGATGCCGAGCTTTGCCAGCACCTGCACCTGACCTTCGGCTGTGGCACTGCCATGGCTGCCCATGGCGGGAATGATATGGGGTTTTGCCCCCACGTCCCGGAACCGTTGACAAAGGGCCGTCACCAGCTGGGCGATATTGGCGATTCCCCGGCTGCCCACACCAATCGCCACGGTATCCCCTTTTTTTATCCGGGATGTTAAAAATGCATCGTCCAGGGAGTCAAGGAGGGCCTTTACCGGATCTTCAAGGCCCCGGCCGGGGTGATTCATTTGCACACGGTAGAAATCAGGAAAAAGGAAATCATCTTCTATATACTTTGGATAACGCATGGAAACACCCCCAAAAAACACTTAATCCTTGACAGATATGGAATTGATATATATGAAATTGATCAGATGTCAGACATCTGACAGATACTCTCATTAGTGCATACCACCCAGGGAATGGAGAGTAAAGCAAAATTGCACCCCCCCTGGGAATCGAGAGTAAAGCAAAATATGAAGACCATTTGTACGATACCAAGGTATTGGCCAGGGAAGCCCGGCTCCATGCCATGGATTTTCGTACTCCCCCCTGATCCACGATAGTTCCATGGCAGATGACCTGCCAGGTGGATCGGATATATTACTATCTTTAAAGGAGATTTAAATGGTTAAAAGAACGTTGCTTTCCATCCTGGCCCTGACCCTTGCCTTTGCCTTTAATGTTGAAGAACCAAGCGCAAAGGATAATCTGATCCTTGCCACCGCCACCACCGGGGGCACCTATTACCCCGTGGGTGTTGCCATCGGCACCCTTTCGAGCATCAAACTTGCCAAGAGCCATCAGATCACCGTCACGGCGATCAATTCAGCAGGTTCCGGTGAAAACATCCAGATGCTGAAAAATAATGAGGCCCAGATGGCCATTCTCCAGGCCCTTTACGGACTCAATGCCTATCGCGGTGAAGGCCCCTATGCCGGAAGCCCCATGAAGGATTTCCGCTCGGTCACCATGCTCTGGGAAAATGTCGAGCATTTTGCCCTGCTCAAGAAATACGCCACAACCGGTACCATTACCGATCTGCAAAAAATCCAGGGCAAGAAATTTTCCATTGGAAAACGGGGCAGCGGCACCGAAGGATCCGGCCGCACCATTCTCGCCACCCAGGGAATCGATCCTAAAAAGGATATGACCCTGGAGTTTCTCAGCTACAATCCCACAGCCCAGGCCATGATGGACGGCCGCATCGTGGGCGGCAACATTCCCGCCGGTCCTCCGGTTGCCTCCATTACCCAGCTCTTTGCCCAGCTGGGCGACAAAAAGGTTAAAATCCTGGATTTCACGGATCAACAGCTCACGACCATCCAGGCGAAATTTCCCATCTGGAACCGTTACCTCATCAAAGCCGGCACCTATCCCGGACAGAAAGATGATATCAAGACCATCTCCCAGCCCAACTTCCTGGCTGTTCATCCCAATGTGTCCGAAGAGACCGTATACCTGATCACAAAAACCATCTATGAGAACCTCCCCTTTCTTGCCACGATTCACAAGGCAACCAAGGTGATGAAGATCGAAAAAGCGATCAACGGCCTGCCCGTACCCCTGCATCCGGGTGCTGCCAAATATTACAGGGAAGCCGGCCTCACCATCCCTGAAGCGCTCCTGTAAGACCTTAAGTAAACAAGGGAGGCTGTGCGCAGCCTCCCCCAACCCAGAGAACAATAGATGGAGCAGCCCATGTCTGACAACCCCGAAGGCGTCATTGAAGATTCAAGCGGTGAAGTTGTGGTGAGCCGTAAAAAACTGTCAAAGGTTTCCACCCAGGTCTTATACTGGACAGGCGTTGCCATGTCCCTGTTTCACCTGTGGGTGAACACGGTGGGCATCATGCCCGAGATACAGCGCAATGCAGTCCATTTTGGATTCATTCTGTTCATGGGCTACCTCATCTACCCGTTTAGTGTAAAAACCGCAACAAAGCTCAAATGGCTGGATATATTCCTCGCCGTTCTGTCCGTGGCCGCGGCCGCCTACCTGGTGCTGTTTGAGGATGCCCTCCACGCCCGGAACGAGGTGCCCATACTCCCGGATCTGATCTTTGCCGCCATTGCCATTGTGCTGATGCTGGAGATCACCCGGCGCACGGCAGGATACATCATTCCCGGCATCGCCCTCTTCTTCCTGGGATATGCCCTGTGGTTCGGTAAATACTTTGGCGGCATGTGGACCTTTCCCGGTGTCACGGTCCAGCGGATGCTCTACCGCATGTACTTTGCCCCGGACGGCATCTTCGGCACCATCGCCACCATCTCCTCCACTTTTGTGTTTCTGTTTGTGCTGTTTGCCGCGTTTCTTCTCAAATCCGGTGCAGGGGATTTCATCATCCGCCTCTCCATCGCCGTCATGGGCAAGATGATCGGTGGCCCTGCCAAGATGGCAGTGTTTGCGAGCGGTCTCATGGGCTCCATCTCGGGCAGCGCCGTGGCCAACACCGTGGGAACGGGCTCCATCACCATTCCCCTGATGAAGCGGGTGGGATTCGGTGCAACCTTTGCCGGGGCTGTGGAGGCCGCTGCCTCAACCGGCGGCCAGCTCATGCCCCCCATCATGGGGGCCGGCGCCTTTATCATGAGCCAGTGGACCCAGATTCCCTACTTGACCATTGTGGGTGTGGCCATCATCCCGGCCTTCATGTATTTCATGAGCGTGGTTTTTTTCGTTCACCTGCGGGCCAAGAAGCTGGGGCTGCAACCCATGGAAGACCATGAGATCCCAGCCGTCATGGACGTACTCAAGGAGGGCTGGAACTTCTTCATTCCCATTGGCGTTCTCATTGGCCTTTTGATGAGCGGGTTCACCCCCACCTATGCGGCCTGTGCAGGCATTGCCTCCATTGTTGCGTCAAGCTGGCTGAACAAAAAAACAAGGATGACCCCCACCGATGTTCTGGATGCGTTCTCCGACGGCGCCAAGGGCATGGTCACCACAGGGATCATTCTCCTTTGCTCGGGCATTGTCATCGGCGTGGTACTCATGGTGGGTGCGGGCATCAAGTTTTCCATCATGATCTCGACCCTGGCCGGGGGCAGCCTCATGATCACCATCGTTCTCATCGCCCTGGCCTCCCTGGTGCTGGGCATGGGACTTCCGGTAACCGCCTCCTACATCGTTCTTGCGGTGCTGGCGGCCCCGTCCCTGGAGATGCTGGGGGCTTCCCTCATCGGCGCCCACATGCTCATTTTCTGGTATTCCCAGGACGCCAACGTCACCCCCCCGGTCTGCCTTGCCGCCTATTCCGCAGCCGGTATATCCGGCAGCCCTCCCCTGGCCACGGGATTTGAATCCTGGAAGCTTGCCAAGGGCCTTTATATCATTCCCCTGTTGTTTGTTTACACCCCCATCCTTTTTGAAGGATCAGCGTTCCTTGTGGCAGAAACCGCCATCAGCGGACTGTTCGGGCTCTTCTGTTTTGCCGCATTTTTTGAGGGCTACCACAGAACAACCCTTAGCTGGCTTCTCAGGGTGGGGTATTTCATCTCTGCCGTCCTGTTTCTGTGGCCTATAATCTATCTCCATGCTGGAGGCGCCGTGCTTTTCACCGTCCTTTACCTTGTACAGGCAAGGACCGCGCCTGAACTGCAAATGGATTAACGCCCATGGAACATCTATTTAAAAAGATTCCCCAGAAAAAGGTCAGTGACAAGGTGTTTGAACAGATCAAGACCCTCATCATCACCGGCAAAATTCTTCCCGGCCAGAAGATCCCCCCGGAGATGGAGCTGACAAACCTGTTCAATGTGAGCCGATCGTCTGTGAGGGAGGCGATCCTGAAACTGGAATGCCTTGGATTTGTGGAACAGAAACGGGGGGACGGCACCTTTGTGAAATCCGTGACCCAGGCCCCCATCCAGGACTACATGGAAGAGATGACAGGGGAAAAGGATTTTCTATCCGGCCTCATGGAAACCCGGAACGTCCTTGAGACCTGGGCCGCAGCCACGGCTGCCGTCCGGGCCACCACGGAAGAGATCCAGGGCCTCAAGGAAACAGTCAGGGAGATGGAGAATCATCAGACCGAAAAAATGGGGTATGAACTCAATGTAAAACTCCACAGCCAGATCACCTCGGCCACCCACAACCCGTTTCTCATCCATATGATGGGCTCCATCCTGACATGTATTTCCACCATCACCCAAAAGGTCTATGCCGGCCATCCAAAGAATCCCAAACGCAAGCAGGAGCTGACCCAGCAGCACCATTGCATTGTCAACGCCATTGCCAACCGTAATCCCGAGGACGCATCAACGGCCATGGCAGACCATCTCAACTACACCCTAAAGAAGGCAATGAAGCCCCATGACCCTCTATAAATCCCTTGAAAAAAAACTCCGGGGAGACCTCCACCGGGATATTTTCAGACGCCACATGCTTGCCACGGACGGCAGCATTTTCAATTTCCAGCCAGAATGCGTGGTCTATCCCGCAGACCGGGGTGATGTGGTCGAAGTTCTCTCCTTTGCAAGGGCGCACAACCTGAGTGTCCACTCCAGGGGAACCGGCAGCGGCGTATGCGGTTCCGCCCTGGGCCGGGGCATTGTCATGGATTTCACAAAGCACATGAACCACCTCATCCGCCTTGACCATGACGACCACAGCTTTGAGTGCGAACCAGGCTTTCGCTTGGGAGAACTGGAGGTGGCCCTCAAGGGCTCCAACCTCTTCTTTCCCCCGGATCCCTCCAGCGGCGAATACGCAAGCTTCGGCGGCATGTACAACACCAATGCCAGCGGCGCCCACTCGGTGAAATACGGCAATGTGGGCGATTACTGCCTGGACGCAGACATCGTCCTCAGCGACGGCAGCGTCATCACCCTGTCGGATCTTCTGTCCCGGGAGGGCTCCCAACTGCCGGAGACCCTGAAGCCCCTGTTCGATCTATACCAAAACAACGCCGAACAGATCGAGACCGCCTATCCGCCGGTGCGGTTCAACACCACCGGCTACAACCTAAGGAACCTTGTCACCCATGGTCACCTTGACCTCCGCGGGCTCTTTGCCGGTTCCGAAGGCACCCTGGGTATCATAACCCGGCTGAAATTCAAGCTCCTTGAAAAACCCGCCCATGACAGCCTGGTGGTGGCCTATTTCAAGGACATTGTCTCATCGGCCAAGGCAGTAGAAAAGATTCTGCCCCTGAACCCCTGCGGCATCGAGGTGATGGATAAATCCCTGTTGGGCCTGGCAAGGAAGAACGACCCCAGCCTGGACGCAGCCATGCCAAAGGATATAGACAACCTGCTGCTCATCGGGTTTGACGAGCATACCCGGGAGGCCTGCCTGGAAAAGGCCGAGGCCGCCGTCAGCCTGATCCGGGAGAACAACTGGTCCGACACCTTGCATTTGGCAGTTTCCAAGGAAGAGCAGGCCAATTTCTGGGCCATCCGCAAGGCAGCCGTGCCTATCCTGTACCGGCTCAAGGGCGAAAAAAAGGTATTAGCTCTTATCGAGGATGCGGCCGTGCCCGTGGACAGGCTGGTGGAATACTTCCAGGGCATCTACAAGATCCTGGGGGATCTGGGGGTCAACTTTGTGCTCTTCGGCCACATCTCCAAGGGCCTGATGCACACCCGCCCCATGCTCAACCTCAAGGACAAGCATGATGTCGACCTCTTGAAACCCATTGCCGACGGCGTGTTCAAGCTTGTGAACGCCCTTGGCGGGGCCATCTCCGGTGAGCACGGGGACGGACGGCTTCGAAGTCCCTACATCCGCGCCCAGTACCCGGACATATTTCACCTGTTCCTGGAAACCAAAAAGATCCTGGACCCGGGAAACCTCCTCAACCCCGATATCATCACCGGCGAAGCCAAAGACGGGCTCACCCACTCCCTGAGATACGGGCCGGAATACAGGGCAACCCCCACCTACCAGAGTCCGGTGTTTCAAAACAACGACTTTCTGACCGAGGTGGAAAAGTGCCATGGCTGCTCCAAATGCACCACCGTCACCCACGCCACCCGCATGTGCCCGGTTTACAAGGCCACCCGGGACGAGGCTGCCGCCCCCAAGGCCAAGGCCAACATTTTAAGGGCCCTGATCAGCGGTGCCATCCAAGAGAAACAGGCCTATGCCGACGGCCTGTTCCATGTGCTCAACCACTGCATTAACTGCGGCAGCTGCCACCATGAATGCCCTTCCCAGGTGAACATTCCCAGAATGGTCATGGCGGC
The DNA here is from genome assembly GCA_016342325.1 of Desulfobacterium sp. Lineage (GTDB taxonomy): Bacteria > Desulfobacterota > Desulfobacteria > Desulfobacterales > Desulfobacteraceae > Desulforapulum. The sequence continues at coordinate 5,648 of JAEINR010000113.1, read as the reverse complement.
CAAGGCAGATTATGCCAAAAAGTTCGGATCCGGTCTTACGGACCACCTTCTTACCTCGGCAGACACAGGGGCACGCCTGGCCCACGGTCTCTCCCACCTGGTGATGCCCATGGTGGACACGCCCTTTTTCAAGCAGGCAGGGGAAAAGCTCCTGGGCATCTCCGCCCAACGGCCCTTGGTCTTCTTTGCAAAAGACTCCCTTGAAAAGAGACTGGCCAAACAGGCCCCACCCAAAAGCAAAGCGCAAGGCAACAGCGAAGCGCACGGTAAAAAAGTGCTCTATTTCCCGGGGTGTTATGCAAGCTGGATCCGGCCTGAAACAGCCACGGCCTTCATCAAGGTTCTCTCTGCCCTGGGCATGGAGGTTTATGTCCCAACCGCCCACTGCTGCGGCCTTCCCATGCTTTCAAAAGGGATGACCGGCAAAGCCATCGGCACCATTGAAAAGAACCTGAAACAGTGGGGAGACCTGGTAAAAGAGGTGGATCACATTGCCGTGACCTGCTCCACCTGCGGCCTTGCCCTGAAGAGCAAATGGCAGTACCTCAACCAGACAGACCTGGTCCGGGAGGTGGCAGCAAAAACCATCCACGGCACAAAACTCATCCAGGATCATATGCATGAACTGAAATTCAAGGCAACCCGCCGGAAAATCGCCTATCACACCCCCTGCCACCTCAAGGTTCAGCCCGAGGCCCCAAGCACCATTGAGATGCTCAAAGCCCTTCCCGGCATTGAGGTGAATCCCCTGGAGAGCCACTGCTGCGGCATGGCCGGCACCTGGGGTATGATGGCCAAGAACTATGACCTCAGCCAAAAGATAGGCTCTGATCTCATCCAACAACTCAACAACTCCGGTGCGGATACCGGAGCAACCGACTGCCCCACCTGCACCATGCAGATGCAAGCCTTCTGGGACAAGCCCGTTCTCCATCCCATTGAGATTGTGGCCCAATGTCTTTAATTTTCTATCTGCAAAGCTGATTTTTCGATACCGCCCGTCGACAGGTAACATCACGAAAACCGCTTTCCTGATGAGGAATAAGGGAATCGCAGGTTCGAATCCTGCCAGGCGGGCCACTTTAAAATCAAGGGTGAGGCTTCGGCCACTGGCCTCGTCCACCAGCAAGACGAATTGATGATCCGGTACCCAGCAACCGCAGACACCGGGGACTGATTTCCCAGAAAAATCCGGGCAACCATCACGAATTGCAAGTAATTTAGGCACAAATTTCATATTCTGCTTGACAAAAGTACATACAAATAGTTCGATTCAATCGGGAGGTGGTATCAGAATTGGGTGTCATCATATATCATAAAGGATGGATATTTTAAACCTATTCTATCGCCCCCTGCATTCGACCCCCAAATCCGTTATAATCAGAAAATTGGAAGGATAAAATGGGCTATACTGGGATTTCATATAAAATAAAGCAGGGTGATACGCTCTGGAATTTAGCAGCAACTCATCTTGGATCACCAACTGAATGGCCACGTCTTTACGAATTCAACAACCGCAACGAGGTTGTTAGGGCAGGCGCGCGACGCATCATAGATCCGGACCTTATTTATGCCGGTTCTACCTTACGTTTGCCAATCCTGCAATCCCCTGGGACGCCTGTTGCTTCGATGCCACTTCCTCCTGCTGGGCATTCGCAGAACCTGCCTTCTGCTAATGTACCGCACCCCGGTCGATTACGCGACAAACTTCCCAGCATTTCAATGCCATACGCATCAGCGTATGAGCTGAAAAACAACTTGATGTTGTTTGATTTCGGCACTTACATTGCGAGGGTGAAAATGGTAGGCCGGGTGGTTGTCACCCTTGGCAATGCTTTGCCGTTGACACTTGTAGCTAATGGGAATTTTGAAGCTACAGCAAAGAGTCGCTCCGATAACACATTTACAAGCCTGATGTCAGAAACTCAGGTAGGTTATGACCCCGCCACTGGACATATCAAATTCTCGAATAAAATGATTACTTGTGCAAGCAATATCCCCGGCCCGAGCTATGCAGTCGGGATTGAAACGTCCACAGCCTCCGGCATGCCTGTTCTGAAAACCGAAATTCTCTATCCGGAACTAAAGGGACGTATTGGTCAGGATTCGTATACTGTGATGGCGTTGAAGATCGAAATCGAAATCGAACCACGCCAGCCCATCCCCCCACGGCCAGTTCCTGTTAAGGTCTATGAGCAAACGCCAAGCGCGCGCCAGATGCCTAAGCCTGGAACGGACTGGTGGGAGGCGATCAAAGACGCATCAGTTGGAGTGCTGGTTGTGGCGACAGTTGTAACCGTGGCTTATGGTGCCAGTGTCGTTTTCACCGGAGGAGGCACATCTCTTGCTGCTCCGGGCTATGCGTCGGCCATGGGGATTCTGCTTGTTGGTGGTACTGCGGTCACGATCAGTGTCCGTACCGCCCACGATCAAAAAAGGTACTGATACTCAATTGACCACTGTCAAACCCATACACTTTCTTGCAAGCCTTGTGATCATCTGCACCCTTATATGGGGGGCAGGGTTCCTGACGTTAAAGCACCTGCAAAAAGAGGTGCCCCAGCGCACTGGTGCGCGACTATATCAAAATGGTACACAGGGGCATAAGCTGAATAATCGCATCTTGGGTGACAAAGCCGGAGCTTTGCAATCCCTGTTTGCGCTGTGGGCTATTGATCAAGCGCTCGATGCATATCCGCCCATGTTTCTCAAGTCACAGGGCCCCAATATTCTGCTCGCTAACCAGCTGAGCCTTCTTGGGCACCCAATCTCCGGTACGGTCCAAATACGACCCCCAAAAAGCTGGGTAATACTGGCAAGCAATTATCTGCTACCTTCCCTTGACCTCCAATTTATGCGGCGCACTTTCCATCACGAATTCTCAAGCATCCTGATCGCAAATACGCCGTTTCCCCATTCTGACTGGGAAGCAACGCTCCCGGCTGGTTTCAGCTTCCCTAAAACGGATCAAGAGCGGCTTGAGGCCCTGCAAGACTATCCATCTGCTGCTGAAATGGACGTCATTTATGCACGTGGTTTCGTCGCCGGTTATGGTCGCTCAAGTCAGGAAAATGACATAAACACCTACGCCGAACTTTTGTTGGACGCACCCGTTGAACTGGTTAATCTGGCATCGCGCTATCCAGCCATCGCAAAAAAGGCAGCCCTCATCAGCGGTTTCTACAAAAGCCTCGATCCAAGCTTTAAAATTTCAAATTTCACCACGCTTAACCACCTGCCCTCATCTCAAAGCAAATAAATATCACCCCTCTATAGCGCTCACTTAAATTGAGACGCCTAAGCTCAGACAGTGGTGTCCGGTTAGGTTTTTGTATGGACTTCCCTTTGTGATTCTTGATCTTTAACTAGTTTGGGATTTGAATTATTTACTACATTGTTGACACGTAGTTCATTTCGGATTGTGCTTTCGTGTGTTTATGCCTGGAATTTACCGGCACACGGTTGATCCGTGCCAGACTCGATATCCTTACAAACATCAAATGCCTCAATGCCGGTTTGAGCAAATAATCCCTTGCCATGACCTAAAAACAGAAATGCCGCTCCGGGATCGCCATCATCGTCTTGCCCGACAAGGGCATCTACCTTTCCATCATTGTTAAAGTCTCCAAGGGTGATGTGGGTCGCCGGATGGTGGTCTGTCTGGAAAACGTAGTCGTCTGTTTTATCAAACACGCCATCGCCATTGGCATCAACCACCTCAAACCTCCCGTTTCCAAGCCCTTTAAGCAGATAGACCTTTGAACTTACCGCCAGGCCGCTACGTTGCTCACTGGCTAACATATCCGGATAGCCATCTCCATTGATGTCCACAATTGTGCTGCTCATCCCCAGGATCCACCCGGTTGAGATCATGTGAAAGTCAAAAGCATTGGATATTTTAGTAAAGTTGCCGCTGCCGTCATTAAGATAGGCATTGCCTTTTGCTATCCAGAATTTTCCACTGCCAAAGTCATAATTAATGTTCTCAAGAAAGTCCATCTCGCCATCATTATCAAGGTCAGCCGCAATTAGACCGAGGCCATAGTCAGGGGCAAGCAGCGGGCTGTTCCGGCTCAGATAGTAATCGGCTTTTGGATCTTCATCAAGAGAGCCAAGTAACGTACCGCAACACCCCATGGAGTGAAGATATAGCCGGGCCGGGTTCTCATCTGTTGAAACAATATGATCCGGATTGCCGTCCCCATTAAAATCAGCAATGGCTGATTCCCCATAATTAACGCCCAAATCATCTCCGACAAGAAAAGGATTAGAGAAAGTGCCGTCCTTTTTGTTAACTCCCAGGTCAAGGGAGTGGGTTAAATTTGGCGAAAGAATATATGCGTATTCCGTAATTTTGCTTAATGATTGGCTTGAAACTAGGGAATACCGCTGGGGGCCGTCACTGACATTCTGAATTCCAAAGCCTTCGATTACGACTTGCCACTCTCCCATTGACGGATTGTCAATCTTCACTTGTTCTACATTATTCCGGGCATCGGGGCCTTTGTATGCCGGCCTGACATCGGAAGGCCGAATGGGATCCAATTCTCCACACCCCGGCTTTCCACCGCCACAATCAGCAAAAGGCAAAGGGTCTAATCTCCACGGATAATGCCAATCCCCCCCGGGGTCGATCAAAACAAGATCAAGATCATTTACCAAACGCGCTAGTCGATCGTCGCCGAGTAAAGCGCTCGATTCCATGTCATCCCAGACAAGGGTCACTTTTAGTTCGGGTAATGGGAATGCCACATTGATTTTATAAATTTCCCGCTGTTCAATGTCCAGTTCAGACTCATAAAGCAGGCGATTATTTGCGGCATCCGATATAAAATGGGTGGCAGATTCAGCATTGATTAATCCATACCCCGTGGCAAAATCAGGGTCTTCATGATATAGCACCGGGCTTCCGGTATCCGGGTTGTCCCCGTCTTTTGGGCGGGGCGTTTCATGTATCAAATCCGTTGTTGTCTGGATCAGAATGGCCTTGATTGTGGAGGGAAGCGGTGGAGGGTTTCCGGCTTGATCATTCTCATAATTAAGGTTGACACCATGGGTTCTCACAAACTGCTGGAGCATTAATGCCACGGTACCGGTCACTGCCGGAGCCGCCATGGATGTTCCACGGTTCCCCCAGTAATACCCGCCATCAACATGTGATGTCGAAACAATGTTTTGAAAATGGGCAAAAATAAACCTGAAGGTATCTACCTTGCCCACCCAACCGCCGGCACCTCCATCATACCAGTGGTCAATCATTTTTCTGGCTGACGCCCCCACGGTCAGTCTCACCGTATGAAACTGACCATCTATAATTGTGTCATATGATATTCTGCCATCAGAATCGGCACCACCTGATTGGCCATCCCAATTTAATAACGTTTGCAGAGTAAAAAGCGGCGCGCCTCTGTTGTCAATGCGATACCGAATTTCAACAATATGGTCTGGTTCAGCAAGCAAGTCGACTTGACCGTGGCCTATATAACTAATCCCGCGATTTAATGGATGCAACAGGGTTAAGTAGCCGTCAGCAACCGTTACATTGGGATCTGTCCGTCCAGCGACATAATCACCCTATAGTGGACCCAGGTTTTAAGACAGCAGTTTAAGTTGTGCATAACGAATCCATCCGCCTAAGGTTTGAACAA
>JAEINR010000112.1 GCA_016342325.1 Desulfobacterium sp. | reverse complement strand
GTAAGCGTTGTTTTACCCGAATCGATATGGGCGCTGATTCCGATATTCCTTACTTTTTCTAGGTCCTTAAGCATGATCAAACTGTCCTTTGACTAAAATTAATGCACACTCCATTATATACAGATATAATGGAAAAATGTTACCGCTTTTTAATCAATTTTTAATTATTGATAATTGGTATCGGCTCTGTTAATATCAGTGTTTTGGTTAAGGCGGCACACTGTTAAAAAATTTCGATATATTATAATGCTGTGGTAATGAAGTCAAGTGAAAAAGCGATGGATCAGGGTGTGTTCCTGTCCATACAAACCCTTATGGATGGGTTGAGGGCCGTTTGGCCCGTATGTTTTGGTTATTTACCCCTGGGCTTGCCCTGGGCGCTCTTGCACAAAAGTCAGGGATGACACCGTTGGGAACGGGATTCATGTCCCTTTTTGTCTTTGCCGGGAGCGGGCAATTTATTGCTGTTTCCATGCTGGTTCAGGGGGCCTGGGCAACGGCCATTGTTTTGACTACCTTTGTGGTCAATCTGAGGCATTTCCCCATGGGTTTTTCCCTTTCCGTATATTTGGGAGGTAGTACTCGGTCCCGGCTGACCCTCAAATCTGCCGTTGCCATCCCGACCCTTGCCTTTGCTTTAAAAGCACGATCCCTTGGGGGGAACCATTATTCTGGGCATGGCGCTTTACTGGGGTGCAGGCATTTTTTTATGTTAGACCTCTTCGCCTATGAATAGACCCTGTTTTTTTTTACAATAGGCCCTTTGGGGTCAATTCAAATGCAAACACCTACAGAACTTTAACTGGAACACCGATATGAAACAGATTTTTGACAGTCAATGGAAAGATATCATCCGCAAGGGTGCAGGGGATTATGGCCTGGATCTTGGGCCGGAAAGCCTGGATCTCATGGCCATGCACGCCCAGGAACTCATACGCTGGAATAAAAAGTTCAACATCACCTCCATCGTGGATCCAAGGCAAATTGCAACCAAACACTTTATCGACAGTCTTGCCCTGGCTCCCCATGTGCCTGAGAACGCGTCGGTCCTTGATCTTGGGTCCGGCGGCGGGTTTCCCGGGTTTCCCCTGAAGGTGGTGAGGCCGGATTTAAAGGTCGTCATGGCGGATGCATCACGGAAACGGGTTTCATTTCTTAACTTTATAGTGCGTCAATCCGGGCTTGAATCGGTGAAGGCCGTCCATGTCAGGGCTGAAGCCCTTGCCGAGGATGACGCGTTTGCCGGTCAGTTTGACGTGGTGACATCCAGGGCTTTCACCGCCCTGGATCGGTTTGTTTCACTTGCCCGTCCGTTTCTTTCCAACGGGGGTATCATTCTGGCCATGAAGGGCGGGGCAGGCGAGGAGGAGGCAGGGCTTCTGTCGGAAACCGATTATCGCATCTCGTTAATCCCCTATCTGCTTCCCCTGGAGAACCATTCACGCAACATTGTTCGTGTCATGCCCGTGACTTGAGCCATGGGCGTCCCGGCTTCTTTGTAAAACTGGTTTTTCCGTCTGCTAATGGATAGGCCTTGACTTTTGCACGGATATTGACTTAGATTTATCATTTTACATTAATTAGATATATACAATTGCTACCATCCGATATTTGGAGGATCCATGGATTATAAAAAGACGCTGAACCTGCCATCAACCAAGTTTGCCATGAAGGCAAACCTGGCCAACCGCGAACCAGCCCAGCTCAAAGCCTGGGATGAAACCGGGCTTTACAAGAAAATCAGAAGCGCCTCCAAAGGGAAACCCAGTTTCATTATCCACGACGGCCCTCCCTATGCCAACGGCCATCTTCACATCGGACATGCACTCAATAAAATACTAAAGGACGTTATCATTCGGTCAAAGCAGATGTCCGGATTTGACGCGCCCTACGTTCCCGGATGGGACTGCCACGGTCTTCCCATCGAGCACAACGTGGACAAGAAGCTCGGCTCCAAGAAAAAGGAGATGTCTCCTGTGGACGTCAGAAAGGCGTGCCGGACGTATGCAAAGGGATTTGTGGACATCCAGAGGGACGAGTTCAAACGGTTCGGAGTTGCCGGAGAATGGGACGAACCCTATCTCACCATGAACAACGCCTATGAGGCAAGGATCGCCAAGGAATGCGGTGAGTTTGCCTTGAGCGGGGACATGTTCCTCGGTAAAAAACCCATCTACTGGTGCTGCTCCTGCCAGACAGCCCTTGCCGAGGCAGAAATCGAATACAAGGATGTGAGCTCCCCCTCCATCTATGTGAAGTTTGCCGTAAAGGACGACCTGTCCGTGCAGTTGCCTGGGCTTGCCGGAAAAGAGGTCTCCTTTGTGATCTGGACCACCACCCCCTGGACCATTCCTGCCAACCTCGGCATTTCACTTCATCCTGAGTTTGTCTATGCGGCGGTTGAGACGGAGAACCATGGTGTGCTCATCATTGCCAAGGAGATGGTTGAAAATGTGATGGCCACCTTTGGCATGGATTCATACACTGTCCTCGGGGACCTTGATGCCAAGAACCTTGAAAAGATCCGGTGTAGCCACCCCATGTATGAACGGGAATCCCTGGTGATCCTGGGAGATCATGTTACGCTTGAGGCGGGTACCGGATGTGTTCACACGGCCCCCGGCCATGGTGCGGACGATCATATTGTCGGACTGAAGTACGGCCTTGAGCCCTACTCGCCCGTCCTTGACAACGGCTGCTTCTCCGATGAAGTGGAAGATTTCAAGGGTCAGTTTATTCTCAAGGCCAACAAGGGCATCATGGAAAAGCTCGACCAGCTCGGGGCGCTGTTGAAGCATGAGGAGATGAATCATTCCTATCCCCACTGCTGGCGATGCAAGAAACCCGTGATCTTCAGGGCCACCCCCCAGTGGTTCATTTCCATGGACAAAAAAGGCCTTCGCAAGCAGAGTCTCACGGAGATCGACAATGTCAACTGGATTCCCTCCTGGGGAAAGGCACGGATCTACTCCATGATCGAGAACCGCCCGGACTGGTGTTTGTCCCGCCAGCGCTCCTGGGGGGTTCCCATTCCAGTGTTCCACTGCGAGAAGTGCGGAGAGGTCCATGTGACCCGGGAGTCCGTGGACAAGATCCACGCGCTCTTTACCGAGCACAGTTCCGATATCTGGTTCGAAAAAGAGGCCAGGGATCTCATGCCCGAGGGTGCGGTCTGTGAAAAATGCGGCAGTGACGCCTTTACTAAGGATCACAACATCCTGGACGTATGGTTTGATTCCGGTGTGAGCCATGCTGCGGTTCTTGAGGAGCGGGAGGGTCTTCAACGGCCTGCGGATCTTTACCTGGAAGGCAGCGACCAGCACCGTGGATGGTTCCACAGCTCCCTTTTGACCTCAGTGGGAAGAACCGGTAAGGCCCCCTACAAGGCGGTCCTCACCCATGGATTTGTTGTGGACTCCCAAGGCAAAAAGATGTCAAAGTCAGTGGGCAACGTGGTTGCCCCTGAAAAGATCATCAAAACCCACGGGGCAGACATTCTGCGACTCTGGGTGGCATCTGCCGACTACCGGGACGATGTCAGGATCTCCGACAACATCGTGAAACAGTTGTCCGACGCCTACCGGCGCATTCGAAACACCTGCAGGTTCATGCTGGGTAATTTCTATGACTTCAACCCGGTTACCGATGCACGGCCGGTGGCAGACCTGTCGGGTCTTGACCGGTTCATCCTCCACAGGCTTAACGTGCTTCTTGAGCGATGCCTTGCCGCCTATGACAGCTACGAGTTCCACACCATTTACCATTCGCTGCACAACTTCTGCGTGGTGGATCTCTCCGCCTTTTACCTGGATATCATCAAGGACAGGCTCTACACGTCGCCTTCCACGGACGTGGACAGACGGGAAGCCCAGACCACCATGTACATCATCCTGGACAACATCACACGGCTCATGGCCCCGATCCTTTCGTTCACGGCCGAAGAGGTCTGGAGCCACATGCCCGAGGTGGACGGTCGCCCCGAAAGCGTTCATCTGTCCGAGTTACCGGTTGTGAATGATGCCTGGAAGGATGATGCCCTTGCCGCAGAGTGGGAAAAGATCCTTGAATTAAGGGCTGAGGTGACAAAGGCCCTTGAAGAAGCCCGGACGGCTAAACTGATCGGCCATCCCCTGGACGCATGCATTGCCATCAAGGCGCCCACCGACGAACTCAAGGCGCTGCTGGCCGGTTTTGGTGAGGACTTAAGGGACATCTTCATCGTCTCTTCTGCCGCCCTCACCGATACCCTGGACGGTGACTGCTACATGAGCAAGGATATGGAAGGCCTTGGCATTCAGGTGACCAAAGCCGAGGGTGTGAAGTGCAGCCGATGCTGGAAGTACGACACCACCGTGGGAGACGAAGCATGCCACGAGGGTGCTTGTAAAAGATGTTCAACTGCCCTGGATACGATAACGACCATTGAAAATTAATTCCATACAGACAAAAGCCCTGGTACGGCTTGGTCTGGTAAGTAGTGTTATCATCTTGCTTGACCAGGTCACCAAGGCTTTTGTTATTAACACGCTGGCACTCTATGAGACCATCCCCTTGATTGACGGCTGTTTCAACCTCACCCATATTCTGAACCCCGGGGGTGCGTTTGGGCTGTTTGCCGAACACTCTCCCGAGATCAGGCGTTTTTTCTTTCTCTTTGTCAGTTCCCTGGTGACCCTGGTGATCCTATGGTACTACCGGAAAACGGCTGCCACCCACAGGGCGCTTTCCTATGGGCTTGCAGCCATCTTTGCCGGGGCAGTGGGCAACCTCATCGATCGGTTCCGGTTTGGCAAGGTGGTGGATTTCCTGGACGTCTATCTGGGGACCTATCATTGGCCGGCATTCAATGTTGCGGATTCGGCCATTACCCTGGGTATGATTGTCTTTGTCTATCATGTCCTTCTCAACAAGGCTCCTGAGCTTTAGGTTCTTCGCTCTGATTCTTGTGTTATTTGGTTCTGGCTTATCCAGATTAGGAGAACCATGCATCCTGTACTTTTTAAATTCGGCAGCATCACCCTTTATACCTACGGGCTTTTTGTAGGGCTCGGATTCATGGTAGCCGTGTGGCTCGCCAACAAGCGGGCCGCAACAAGGGGCGTCACATCCGAACAGGTATCTGATCTTTTTTTTGTGGTGCTTGTGGCATCCATCATCGGTGCCCGGGTTTTTTACGTGGTGCTGAACCTTTCGGAATTCACCTCCGACCTGCTGAACATATTCAAGATTTGGAACGGCGGGCTTGTCTTTTACGGCGGCTTTATCACAGCCCTGGTGACAGCCATGGTCTGGGTGAAGAAACAGGGCCTTGACCTCTGGAATATGGCTGATCTTTTGGCACCGCCCATTGCTCTTGGCCATGCCGTGGGCCGGCTGGGATGCCTGTTTGCCGGGTGCTGTTACGGAAGGGAGTGTCATCTTCCCTGGGCCATGGCGTTTCACAATCCCGACTCCCTGGCTCCCCTGGGGATACTTCTCCACCCCACCCAACTCTATTCGGTGTTCTCCAACCTATTGATCTTCGTGATTGTGCTTTGGATAGATCGAAAAAAACGGTTCAAGGGTCAGGTTTTTTGGGCCTATATCTTCATCTACGGTCTGTTTCGTTCCTTTATCGAGATGTTCAGGGGTGATTTCAGGGGGGACTTTTTCCTGGAAATTCTTTCGGTTTCCCAGACCATCGGAATCACGATGTCCGTCTTTGCCGCGTTCATGCTGGTTCGACTCTCAAGACAGGGAAACCATGGCTGAGATTCACTATAGCGAGTTAGATCATTTTCTTGCCTCGGAAAAGGCGGAAGCGCTTCCCCGCTTGTTTTTGGCCTATGGCGAGGAGTTCTTAACCCGTAAGGCATTTGACAGGATCATTGACAGGCTTGTTCCCACGGAGAAACGGCAACTCTCCTATGAACTCCTGGAGGGTGTAGAGGCGGCCCTTCCCAATGTCATGGAGCGGATTTCCACCTACTCCTTTGAGGAATTGGTGGTGGTTGCCGTGAAAAATGCGCCGGTTTTTCCCGGGCCCGGCACCCCGAAACAGGCGGGATTTTCAAAGCCTGAGATCGAGGCGTTCCAGGAATTTATCAAAAACGCCTTTCCCGAAGGTCACTATCTTGTTCTTACAACAGACTCGGCAGACAAGCGCCGGGCGCTCTTCAAGGTCATCAAGGATATCGGCATGGCCGTGGACTGCACGGTGCCCAAGGGGAGCCGACAGGCGGACAAGAACCAGCAGACGGCCTTGCTGCGAACCACCATGGAGGCTGTTCTCTCAAGGGCCAAAAAGGGCATTGACAACGACGCGTTTGCCTGCCTTGTGGACTACACCGGGTTTGAACCCAGCACCTTCAGCGACAACCTTGATAAGCTGGTGTCGTTCATCGGGGAGCGCAGGAGCATTACCGTTGATGATGTGAGGCGGGTGGTCAAGCGAACCCGCAAGGATCCCATCTTCGAGCTGACCAATGCGGTCAGTGAACGGAATCCGGCCACGGCCTTGTTTTATCTGAAATCCCTGCTAAAGGGCGGATTTCATCCCCTCCAGATACTCACTGCCCTGACCAACCAGATGCGTAAACTTGTCCTGGTGAAGCTCTTTGTCGACGACTGCCGGGCAAAGGGACGACCTTGCTGGCAGCGGGGTAAGGATTATAACCGGTTCCGCCAGGAGACAATGCCGGAGGTGGAACGGGCGGACGCAGCTGTGGCTGCAAAGGCCAAACTGTGGAATGACACCCTGGCTGCTCCAGAAGAGGGGGATGCAAAGAAAAAAAAGAAGGTCCTAACCGATCTTTTAATTGCCCCTAATAAAAAAAACACCTATCCTGTATACCATACATTCCTGAAGTCCGATAAATTTACCCTGGAGGAGCTTTTTAATTCGCTCACCCAGCTCAACGAGGTCGATCTTAAAATGAAGAGCTCGTCAAATGACCCAGAAATCGTGCTGGACGACCTTGTCATCCGGCTGTGCACAAAAGGAGAAATCCATGAATAGAAAAACCAAAATAGTTGCCACAATATCGGACAGAAACTGTGAGCCCGAGTTTTTGCAGCAACTCCATGATGCGGGAATGGATGTGGTTCGCCTCAACACCGCCCACCAGACCCATGACCAGGCCCTCAAGGTGATCGAGAATGTCAGGAAGGTCTCTGACAAGATCGCCATTCTCATCGACACCAAGGGACCGGAGATCCGGACCTGTGAAGCCGATGCGCCCCTCAAGGTCGTCTACGGGGATTCCGTTCGCATTAAGGGCGCCCCGGATGAGCGTTCCCACGGAAATGTGGTGTGCGTATCCCACCGTGACTTTGTTAAGGATGTACCGGTTGGGAGCTCTATCCTCATCGATGACGGTTATGTTGCCCTGGCCGTGATGGAAAAGGACGAGGAGTACCTCTCCTGCGTCGTGGAAAATGATGGGGTGATCCATGGCCGAAAAAGTGTCAACATTCCTGCGGTCCATGTGAAGCTTCCTGCCTTGAGCGAAAAGGACAAGGGATTTATTCGCTTTGCAGCCGACAACAACGTTGACTTCATTGCCCACTCGTTTGTGCGCCACAGGGAAGATGTTCTGGCCGTGCAGAATATTTTGGACGAAAAAAAGAGCGCCATCAAGATTATCGCCAAGATCGAAAACAGCGAAGGGGTGGAAAACCTTGACGAAATTCTTGAGTCGGCCTACGGCATCATGATCGCCCGTGGCGACCTTGCCGTGGAGATCCCCGCAGAAAGGATTCCCCTGGTTCAGAAAGCCATGGTCAAGCGCTGCATCGAAAAGCGCGCCCCCGTGATCGTTGCCACCCAGATGCTTCACTCCATGATCAAATCGCCAAGACCCACCCGGGCTGAGGTGTCTGACGTAGCCAATGCCTGCCTGGACTCCACCGACGCTTTGATGCTCTCCGGCGAAACAGCCAACGGTGACTACCCGGTTCTGGCCGTTCGAACAATGGCAAGGATCGCCGCCGAAGTCGAGTCGGACCGCAGCACTTTTATCGACACTCCCTATGACCTTGAAAACAAGGTCACCGGTTATCTGGCAAAGGCCGCAGTCAAGGCGTCCATGCGGCTCAACACCAAGGCCATTGTCGCAGACTCCATCTCCGGAACCACCATCCGGGCCATTGCCGCCTATCGAGGGGACAATCCCATCTTTGCCCAGGTCTACGACCCCCAGGTGATGAGGGAGCTCTCCTTAAGTTTCGGGGTCCATGCCGATTATATCGACAGGGCAGAGACAACGACCATTCCCTTGCGAAAGGCGATTTCCCGGCTTCTTGATCAGGGTAGTCTTAAGGACGATACCCTGATCACAGTTCTGGCCGGTCATTTTGGAGCGTCCAGTGGGGCATCCTACATCGAAATAAGCACGGCGGATAAAATGGTGGTGCGCGGGTGTTAGAGCTCTTGTTTGTTTCGCTCCGCTAGTTCGTTCCACCGGCTGAGGGGGATGGAGGTAATGGACTTGAGATCGTGGTTTGGTATGAGTCCGAAATTGGGGGATGCAATGTAGACAACCGTTGAACGGCCGGGTGTTAGCTCCTCCTGACCTCCATCCTGGATGGCGACTTGCTTCCCAACGAATTTCAAAGCCTTGTCTTTCAGCTTTTTGGTTTCCTGCGGTGCGTAAATGGCTTCGTAAAACATTTTGAAATCCTCAACAAGATTATCCTAGTCAAACTAACAAATTAGCATCGTGAATCCTTCTACTGACATACAGCATCCGGGGGATTAAGTCAACTATCCCCTTGGCTGAATTCCCGGAGTTTGTGATTTGTTTTTCGAGGTCTGATGATCCGTCTTGAAGCTCTGCTGAAGGCGAATCTGAGAATATCGCGTCATCGCAACAACGTGATACTAATACGGGATTTCAACAAAGGGGACGCTTCTGTGCGGAAGTGTCCCCTTTGTTGGTTTTATTTGCCCCGCATCCGGCAATACCGTGAAGCGAGACGGCGGAATTACCGTTTTCTTGCAACAACAAAGACCCTCAGGCTGGTGTCAAGTACCGGGATAACGGACTTTGCCTCTTTTATCATGGGTATGGCGTGTTTTTTGCCCATCTCTTGTATCAGGACCTCTTTTGTGTCAAGGATTCCATGGTAGACCGCAAGTTGCCTTTCCTTCCACCCGGGTGTTTCCCGATAAACTTCGACCTTGAATCCTGAATTTTCCAAGAGCCCCTTGTGATCCTTAGGCATGAAAGGAATGTTGCCGTCCCAGGTTGTAAAGACCAACCGGGCATTGGGTTTTAATATACGGGCAATCTCGTCCAGGGCCCGGCTTTTGTCCGGCGCATGCCACAGGGCGTCTATGCTGGTGGCGCCGTTGCAGGAACAATTTGTTAATCCGGTGTCATAAAAATTCCCGAGTCGGAAATCGGCCCGGCCATCAAGGCCGAAGTTCATTAGTCTTTTTTTTGCCGAAGCAAGGGCTGATGTTGAGATGTCGATACCGATTAGATCCGAACCGGTCTTGCGCGCGATCCACATGCCCGGTCCTCCCCGGCCGCAGCCAAGATCAACCAATCTATCGCCCGGGCCTATATTGAGATGTTCGGCAGTCTCCTTAAGGTCTGTAAGGGTTACAAAGCTGAAACCATCCACATCTTCCGGGAATTCATCACCAAATGCATTCTGTACGATTTTTTTGAAACAGTCACTCCTGTCGTGGCCCTGGTAGATGAGGTCATGGGCTTTCTCAGCGCTCCACTGACCATAGGATTTTAGACAAATGAGTGACATCATGGACGACATCAAGGCATGTTTTATTTTTTTCATTTTCTATCCCTTATTTTGTTTAAACAATGAGGCGAGAAGTTTGTTCTCCTGTAGAAACTCCGTGATCTCCTTGTTGTAGGGTGGCTCCCGCTCACCGTGGCCGGTTTTCAGCTTGTTCAGGGACGGATAGCCTGAAGTATCAACGCCTTGATAGTTTTTGTCAGTCACCGCTTCTTCCTCCATTGTCAGGAGTTCATCCATGAGGGTCTCAAGCTGTTCCGTGAACGGATCAAGGTGGGGGGCAAGGCTTGCAAAGGTGTGCAATGACCTTGAAATTTGTGAATGAAGGGTTTTTAGGGTTTTGAGTGCTTTTGAGCGTCGTTCAAGGGAATCCATGGCCATTTTTGCAAACAAAAGGGGGGCGGTTTCGACAATGCTTCCCTGGGTCGTGCCGGTCTCCTCTGCTGTTTTTTTTATCAGGACCTGGGAGAGGGGGGAGATGCTGTAGGACATCTTTTTTTTGGAACTGCCCGAAGTACTGGAGTCGACCCGTTTTTCGGCCAGTTTTACAACCAGTTCGTTGATGTCGTCCTGGTTCCATGATGAATTGGGTTCGCCGGTGAAAACGTCATATTTCGAAATGTCAAGTTTCTTGTCATTCATGGTGTATCCTGGGTTATGTGTTGTTTGTCGTCTGATTTATGGTTATATGGGTGGGTCCTATTTGTCAATAAATCTTTTTTGGTGGTATGCGTGATGTGAATTGAGTGTAAAATACCACTCGATTTCGGAATTTAACTAAATGGGGGGGGCAGCAAGGGCAATATAGGGGCGACATTGAGGATAGCTGGCAAAACCATCCTATTGCTTGACTTGGGGCTGAGTCGTTCGGTGAAGTCACATTTACCACCTCATATTTAACCTTGAAACGTTTTGGTGATGCTGGATTCACCGCAAGAACATTTTTTTAGAAGGATACTGTAAAGAAAAGAATCAGTGTATTCGTCCGTGTAATTGCTTCAGGGATGTAATTATAAAATTGTATGGGACCAGGAGGGTTGTTTTTCATTCGGGTTTATTTTTCCATATCCATCAAATTCCTTATGAAATTAATGAATATTGCTAAAATATTTACTCAAAACTGCGCGATAGCTTGATTTACACAATCTCTATTTATTGGAAATAACAGGCGAAAAAACATGGGATGAATTTTTAAAAAGCTAAATATTCATGCTATTTATTTTGAGTTTGTAAATTTTCTTGACATTATATTTTTCCTACATTAAGTTTTTCATTGGATCAAAATTTTAACAAGTCAAATGCCATAGCATTGTTCTTTTTGTACATTTAACCTAGAGAAAGGAGAGGGGATGTTTAGATTTAAAAAGCAGGTTTTAGGCGTGTTGTTCATGTTTGCGACACTTTTTATCAGTACGATTGCAACTGCGGGTGATTTTCCTGTTTACAAGTTGGGTATTGATGCAGCATTCCCCCCATGGACATGGGCGGAAAAGGGGGAGATCAAAGGCTTTGACTGGGAACTTTTTCAATATATCGGAGAAGTTGAGGGATTTAAGGTGGAAGCGGCTGATATCCCATGGTCTGCCATTATTACCGCTCTTTCCAAAGGGAAGATTGATATTCTTGCTGGTGGCCTGTCCTATACATGCAAGCGTGATAAAGTGATTGACTTTGCACTGCCCCATTGGAAAACAGATTACTGGACATTGGTTAAGGGCGATTCAAAACTAAATTGCGTTACTGCAATGGGCAATGGCGCCAACGTTGGCGCCCAGGCCGGAACAACCGGATACAGATGGCTCAAGGAAGAGCTCAAGGACAATGGCGTTGAGATCAATATCAGGGGATATGAATCTGTTGAACTGGGAATCAAAGAGCTTGAAAATGGCAGACTCGACTCCCTCCATGTTGATTCACCCACGGCCAGGGGATTTATTGAGGCCAAAAGAAATGTAAAACCTGTCTGTAAGGGATTGCATTTTGATTACAGTGCCTATGGGGTAACACCGGGGGATCCAAACAAACTGATTGAAAAAATAAACTCCGGTATTAAAAAAGCATACGCGTCCGGCAAGATTGAAGAACTGGTTCGAAAATACCTGCCCTGGGCATCTGTCGAGCCGATTCCCTATGCTGTTGATTATAAGGAACTTTGCACCGAATCCAAATAAGTTATCAGAACAGAGATAGTGTTCTATTGTTATTTTATCAGAGCCATTGAGCTCCGGGTTCGGATCAAATGATCCGGACCCGGACTTGACTGATCTGCTAGACCCTTGTTAGGTACAGGAACAAGATTTATGGAAATAATCAGAATACTTATTTCAGAACTTCCCCAATTTGCAAAGGGCACCCTGGTCGCATTAGAAGTCCTTGCAGGATTATTGTTTCTCGGCCTTGTGCTTGGACTTGCAATTGCTTTGGCTGAAATATTCGGCAATACCGTTGTAAAGTTTTTCGCAACAACCGTGCGAAAATTTCTATGGGCCATTCCACAACTTGTTCTTTTGTTCCTTGTTTTTTATCTTCCCTTTGATCTGAATCCTGTTTTAGCTGCCATCATCGCCCTTGGGTTATGTTCTTCAGCGTTTCAATCCCAGATATTCCGCGGGGCCATACTCTCGGTTCAATCCGGCCAGATCGAGGCGGCAAAGGCCATGGGGTTAAGCAAACCCAAAATCATTTTCTACATCGTTATTCCCCAGATGATCCGTTTGTCCATCGGACCATGGACAAATGAATTTTCCTCGGAACTCAAGGACACCTCCCTTGCCTATGTGGTTGGGGTCGTGGAAATCATGCGGCAGGCAAAGTATATTATCGCATATACCTTTGGCAATACTGCTGCGGTCTACCTGTTTGTGGGAGTCCTTTATTTTATTTTGACAAGAATAGGAACATATTTCTTTTATAGATTAGAAGAAAGACTTTGGGTTCCTGGTTTTGAAAAAAGGAGCTGATATTTTCATGTCCACCATACTCGAAGTTAAAGATTTGACCAAAAAATTTGCTGACATAGAGGTGCTCAAAGGCATCTCCTTTAAATTGAAAAAAGGCGAGACCCTTGCTGTAATCGGCTCATCCGGCTCCGGGAAAAGCACCATGCTCAGGTGCCTGAATCAATTGTCTCCACCGGATTCAGGCCAGGTCCTGCTGGAAGGTGTGAACATCAACGCCCCTGGTATTGACCTTAACACGGTTCGGGCGGATATGGGATTTGTGTTCCAGGATTTTAACCTGTTTATCCATTTGAGCGTTCTGGATAATGTAATGTTCGGTCCTTTAAGGGTTCGGGGAATGTCGAAGAAAGAAGCCCGGGAAATTGCCATGAACGAAATCGAGAGGGTGGGCATGATCGATAAGATCGATTTCTACCCGGCACAGCTTTCCGGCGGACAGCAGCAGCGAATTTCCATTGCCAGGGCCCTGGCGTTACGACCCAAACTGATCCTTTTTGACGAGCCCACTTCCGCCCTTGATCCGGAACTCACAGGAGAGGTCTTGAGCGTCATGACCGGCCTTGCAAACGACGGTATGACCGCCATTGTCGTCACCCATGAGATGGGGTTTGCACAATCCGTTGCAGACAAGGCCATTTTCATTGACCAGGGCGTTATCGTGGAGCAGGGGGTGCCCGAAAAAATGTTTGCACACCCCCGCCATGAAAGGACCAAGCTGTTTTTGAGTAATTTTGTCGGCCTGCAATAGCCGATATCCCATGAACCGGAGAGTTTAAGCAAATGATCAGTTTCTTCCATTATGCCATCGAGATATTACCGGATATGTTATCAGGTGCCTGGGTCACCATACAGCTAGCGGTTGTCTGCATCACCGTGGGTATTCTTTTCGGTATGGTGCTGGGGGTTGCACGGGTGTATTCCAGTAAATATATTTACTGGATCGTAACAGGCTATGTTGAATTTCTGCGGGGGACTCCCTGTCTGCTTCAGCTGTTTTTTATCTATTATGGTCTGGGAGATATGGGGCTGCTGCTCAAGCCCGTGATTGCAGCCGGTATTGCCCTTGGGATCAACACATCCGTGTACCAGGCCGAATATTTCAGGGGGGCCATACAGTCCATTAAACCCGGGCAGATGACCGCTGCCAGGGCCATGGGGCTCAGCAAGTGGAAAGCCATCCGGTATGTTATCCTGCCCCAGGCATTGAGGCTTGTGATTCCGTCCTCTTCCAATGAAATCATCTATATGTTCAAATATACATCGGTGGCGTTTGCCGTGGGGGTACCGGAGCTTTTGGCACAGGCAGAGATTAACGGGGCCATGAATTTTCGATATTTTGAATCTTACCTGTTGGCTGCAATCATTTACATCATCATGGTGTTTACCGTGGCCAAGATCATGGCCATCATAGAAAAAAAGGTATATGTTCCGGGATTGCAGCTCATGCAGTAAGTACCTTTGTCCTTCACCCGTTGTAAACTCTGCCCCTATTTATTAGTTGACAACATCAACTTAAACCCATGTAGTTGACGCCATCAACTACATGGAGGCCAGTGGTAGGTGCCATATATGTTGTGTGTTAAGCTGTTTTGCTGATCATGTGGGGTGGGTAACCCGTAAATAGGGGATCCTGTCTTAAAATGTCAGTAAAAAAATTTCACTAAAAGGTTGACATTGTCAACTATGAATATGTAAAAAAAGTCCGGCTGAAAAATGGCAATAACAATGACCCAAAAGAGGTTCCGGCTAAATTCGGCGGTAAGCCGAAAGTCTCGTTTTTTTCCGCATGGACAGATTTTCGCGGGGTGCTGATCTATCTGCTGATGGGGGTCGGCATCGGAGCTGCCATTTACGGATACCTACCCCAGGCGTTTGTGGCAAGGCTTGCAGGACCTGGTAACCCCTTTGCCATTCCCGTTGCAGCCGTTATTGGTATTCCCCTCTATATCCGTGCAGAGACGGCCATTCCCGTTGGGCTGGCTCTCTCACAGAAAGGGATGAGCATGGGGGCCGTCATTGCTCTGATCATTGGCGGTGCCGGGATGGCGATCCCTGAAATGAGCATGCTGGCAAGTATTTTCCGCAAACGGCTTGTGGCCTCCATTGTGGTTGTTATTTTCGCCACTGCTGTGATCGGCGGTTATGTGTTTAACATGATTTGATCTTTGGATCGAGTCGGGCAGATTCATCTTCAGCAACAAATGCTGTACGAAATAAACCACTACTAAATAAGGAGAAACACAATGGATAAGAAAAAAAGTCAGGGTTTTTCGCGAAACTTTTTGGCATGAACAAAACAAGCAGCTGCTGTGCGGTTGAATTCGAAGAGGTTCCTGAAACCGGATCGAATCCGAATGGGGAAACATCTGTAAATGAATCTGAAAAAAAAGTGGCAAAAAATACCGGTTGCGGATGTGGCTGCTAAAAGGAGTAAGTACCATGCATATCCCCCTGAATGAACTGCCGGATCGCCTTGACGAATTACCCGGGGATGTTCCGGTGATTCTCTTTTCCAATGGTCCCTGGCGTTCAAGTGTAGGGTTGGCCTATCTCATTGCAAAGGGATTTGATCAGGTATCTGTAATTCCCCAAGGATTGCCTGAAATGGTAAAGATGCTGAAGCCCGGGCCATTGTATGGAGCCGGGGTGCAGCTAACCGATCCTCCGAGCCCAAACCCGACTGGGGATCGAACGCCCTGTAATTGCAGTACATGATGCTGATCGTCATTGCCGCATTGGCGTTTGGTTTGAGCTTTTTATTCGCCCTTGGTGGAGTGGGCAGTGCTGTGGCTTTGGTCCCGGCTCTGATCGTCATTGGAGTTCCCGGGGGGGTGGCCCGGCCGGTGGCACTGCTTGTCAATGTGGCAAGTCTTGGCGGGGCCACCATCCATAATCTCAGAAACGACAAATTTAGGCCGGGTTCCTGGTGGCCGCTGATCGTGTTTTCACTTCCGGCGGCCCCTGTCGGTGCCTGGGTATCCTCCCGGATTCCCCAGGATATTCTCCTGGGGGTGTTTGCTTTTTTCATGGTCTTTTCCGGACTCCTGATGATTTTGCCGTTCCGGCAGACCCGGGATAAAGAACGTGAAACCTGTCCGCCCATGGCAGGGGGCATGATCGGCACCCGGGCAATGCATCGGATTGACCAGGGCCGGATCCACTTGATTCTGGCTTTGGTTCTCATGGCATCGGGTGTCCGGATCTTGTGGAAGATGATGGGGTAGGGACTCACACGTTGTCCCTTCAACGATTTAAATCTATACTTTTTGTCCCGGAAGGCTTTGTAACCAAGCTCTCCGGGGCAAAACATTATCACTGTTTCCGGGGGATTGCGGACAGATACTTTTTCAGTGTTATTACTTCTTAGCAGCACTGATAAAGCTGCTTAACGCGGTCAGAATGATCTGCCTCATGGGTTCATCGATTTTTTCAACCACATCACTCATTCTGGCATGGGCATTATCGTTGATCTCTTTAAGGGCCTCTCTGCCTTTTGGAGTGGCCATCACACAGCAGACACGGCCATCTGTCTCACTTTTCCGTCTCTCTGCAAGGGCCTTCTTCTGCAGGCGGTCCACCACCCGTGTGGCGCCGCTTTTTGTAATTCCCAGTTTTTGTGCAATATTCTGCATGGAGCAGTCATTCTCCTGGGAAATCTCTGTCAATGCCCTGATATCGGCATAGGACATCCCATGGCAACAGCTGCTGTCCTGGGTATGAATTCCAAAGTGCCAGACGATTTCATCGATATATTTTAAAAACAATTCAATATTTTCAGCCATGGTTCCCCATCTTATTTGGTTGATCGTATCAACTAATAAAACGTTTACACCTTTCATGTCAATTTATATTTTGTTTTTAACAATTGGGAATATATCGAAATGTTAGCCGACGCCTCAACCCGTGGCGCCTTTTGATCATGTGGGTGTCATCGATGTGGTTACCAGCCGGGATACAGTCTTCTCGAAATTAAGCGCGCATATCCATGGGACGAAACTGGCCTAGAAAAAATTGATTTTAAGAATGTAGCAGATGCTACAGACGGGTTCATGGAATTCTCATATTGTGTGATTCGAAGCTGTTTTAAGGTTCCATCATATTAATTCATTAAAAGGAGAAAAGATCATGAAAGTATTGGTCACTTTTACATGCTTTGGGTTGAAATCTCAGCATCCGGCCATGCATTATCCTGATCCCAGGGAAGCCAGGGAAGCCCCTCCCGCAGTCCCTCGCGCATCCGGTTGGCCGAGCCATTACGGTAGCCGTAAACCCTCATCCCGAAAATATGCAGCATGAGGCTTGTTGCACGTTGCCGGCTCTGTGTTTTGTTAAATTCTTTTTCAAGATAACGTTGGTACAATGCTTCTATTTCGCCTAATTTTGCGGATGCTAATTCATAAAGCTCGCTCCCTTCGGCGGCCAGTTCAAGCTGTGTTTTGATCAGAAAACAGCTGCAATAATCTTTCCGAGTAGAGTCCTTGATGTTTTTTTCAAGAAGCATGCAAATACCTTCCCCGACACTTGGGGCACCGTCCAGTATCTTGCGTATTTTCACAAGTCCTTTGCGGGCATAACCTTCCAGGGCTTCTTTAAACAGTCCTTCTTTATTGCCGAAAGCGTGATAAATTGATCCCGGCTTAAGGCCGGTGGCTTTCACAACCTGCTGCATGGATGAGGCGCTGAAGCCATTTTGCCAAAAAAGCTGGATGGATTTATCAATTACCTCATTTCTATCAAATAGGGCTTTTGCCATATGTTAACCTCGTCTTTCACTGTTTCCATTCTTTTTATTACACCTATTTTAACATCATTCTTTAAATTTACAAGATCATTTTGAACGGGTATTCAAAAAGTTATTGACAAGGCCCCTCTTGTGGCTTATTTTGAACGAGTGATCAAAAAGATTTTTCAATCGAAAAATTAGGAGAGATGAACTGAAATTTGAGGTGCTCACAAAATAATTTAAAAGGAACGATCATGACAACAAAAAATAGACTTACCATACTGTGGACCAATGACAATGTAATTACAGCGGAAAAAATGGTTTTTATGTATGGGATAAACGCAAAAACAAGAAACTGGTGGGATGAGGTAACCATCATCATTTGGGGTGCCACCGTACAACTGGTAAGTGAAAATAAACTGATACAAGACCTCATCGTAGAAGCCAAACTTGAAGGGGTACATGTTACCGTTTGCAAAGGCTGCGCTGACCAGTTGGGGGTTACGGAGATATTGGAAGGGCTTAATCTTGAAGTCATTTACCAGGGCCTCCCTTTAACTCAAATCCTTAAAGATGACGAAAAGTTAATTACAATCTAAATATCAGGTAGGCATTAATCGTCCTCTAAAGCGATCAAGGTCGGCGAAATCTTGCCTGGGTTTACACTTCCCGATGTAAACGGGAACCGGGTCAGTTCCTACACGGGATGCGCATATTCTGCTTGCGTATGCAAAAGCCTTCGGTAAACAGACCCAGCTGGCAATCCGCCTGTTTGAAGCCTTTTTCAGTGAAGGGAAAGATATCTCTGACTGGCAGATTCTGGCCCGGGAATTACAAACCGTCGGATTAAATGGCCAGGGGGCGCTGGCAAAATTAGATGATGAAAGTGTTCGGGAGCGGACTCAAACCCAGGAAGCACACTGGCATGGATTGGGGGTGTCGTCTGTACCGACAATGGTCCTTAACCGCTCAGATTTCCTTAAAGGCGCCCAGCCAGTAAAGGTTTACCAGCAGGTTTTGGATGGTTTGTACAAAAAAATGAAATAATTTATGCCATTGCGCATGAAAGGTTCAACATGACTTGTTTATGTAAACAAATTGCAGGGGATGATATTGAATTGTCACCCACGTGTATCGGGAACCTCTGGATTTTTGAAAATCTTGCCCCGGACGACGTTCAGGCCCTTTCCCAAAAGGCGTTAAGAAGAAAAATGAAAAAAGGGGAGACCGTATTTATGCAGGGAGACTCTGCCGATGAAGTCTTTCTGATCAAAGGGGGGCGCATCAAGCTCACCAAGGTGCTTGAAAACGGAACCGAACTGATGCTGTCTCGCGTCAATTACTTTGTCCGGTTCGCGTCAATTATCTTGTCCGGTCGAGATAGTGTTTTAAAACTAAATCG
>JAEINR010000111.1 GCA_016342325.1 Desulfobacterium sp. | reverse complement strand
AATTGACAAAGGCTTATGTGAAAAGCACATGATTCTCTTGCCAATAAAACACGAAAATAAGAGCTAAGAAACTAAAGATGCAATCTCTCCTTGGGCGGACGCCACCCTTCCGTAGGAATTGATCAAACCACCCAGGGATAAGCCCAAGGCTCCGACTTCAAGTATTTTATCTTGATATGAATTACGCTTCTCTTTATTTGCTTTCTGCTTGAGCAAGACCTTGTTAAGTCTTTGCTGGGCAGCTCTGGTTTTATTCAGACGTTTTTCAAGGGCGGCATTCTCTGCGGCAAGGTTCCTGGTGGAGATCCCGGCCTTGCCCATTTCCCGACTCAGCTTTGCAGTGGCTGTCCGCTGATCCAGCAGGCGGTCCTTGAGTTGCCGGGCCTTTTTCCTGGAGCGTTCAAAATTGGCCTGGAGCTTTTTTGAGGGATTGTCCGTGGCCTCAAGTTCTTTTGCAAAGCGAGCGACCTCCTTCTGAACATTGCGGAGCTCGTCCTCCGTTCCTTGCACATCCTTTTTCAGCCTCCTGAACCGCTCAACATCCTTGCCGCCCCGCTCAAGCTGGGTGACCTTCTGATTGAGCATGCCCAGGTTCTTCTGGGCATTGAGCATGGACCCGGAGAACGAACTCTGCATCTTGCCGCCGATCTGAAAGGCTACTTCATATATTTTTGCCCGTGCCACTATTTCTCCATTTCAAGAAAGGTTTCAAGCCAGGAATAGGCCTCTTCCAGGGGAAGATTCCAAAAGAAATCTATCCCTGTGTGGGTTTTAACCGCTAGTTTGATGCAGAGTTTTCGGAACGCCCTGACGCTGAAGGAAGTTCCATATCCAGCAAAAAAAATTGAGTCCTCGTTGTCAGGTAAACTGAATCCTTGGCACTCATTCTCCCGATCAGATCAACCTCGACACCGCAAGCCCGGGAAGCCACATGCTGGAGATAGGAAATTGAAGAATTGAGGTTCGTGGGGATCCCGCCAGTCACAAGATACTCCCTTTCCGCTTCTGCCATATCGGCACCGGTGAGGTTGTCCAGATCAAACTCAACCTCTTTGATCTCCTTGCCGTCGTTCATGACCGGTTTGGTCAGTTTTATTGTCTCTTTCATAATTTATAACCCCAGTGCCGTTCTCGTTTCGGCAAGGAAATCCTCGCCGTCAATTATGCAAATGTAATTGTACTTGTCGATTTCCAGCTTTTCCTTGCCGTCCAGGAACACTTTGATGTAGTTGACCTCAAATTCAGAGCTTGAATCCTGTCCGGCGCCCACATCGAGTTTGCCCAGGGCGGTCTTTTTCGGAACCGCTTTCACAACAATCTTCTGGCCCACAATGGAATACTTGCCGGTGCCGGCATCATAGACCTGGACGGATCCGCGAAGCTCCAGGTGGTGGGCCATGGGTTTTGCCAGGGTTGTGGTGTCCCCATTAAAGGTTCGCCAGTTGATCGTAAGCGCCATGGAACTGTAATGGCCAATGATGGGAACCTCGACCTCTCCTGCAATGCCAGCGCCTTTGACCGAGTCGGTCATGGCTGCAAGCTCGGGAAGCTGGACATCCGCCGAACCAAGCAGATCCTTGCCGTCCAGGTAGACACGGAAGTTGGTTAATTTTTCTGCCATTTTGTTTGACATCTATTGTTCTCCTTATCCAAATAGGGTGGCCACATAGGCCGGGTCATACTCGAGGATAAAATCGATCTCCCGGGCCGGGCTTGGCGGGGTCACATAAACATGGAACTTGATGTTGCCGTCCATGAGATCGGTCACGGGATTCTCATCCGCCTGGAACTCCACCCGACCGCCCAGAATAAACTGGCGGGCAGCAAGGCCGTTGAGCCAGATGTTTGCAGAATCAACAATGGTTTCGATCAACCGTCTGTTTGCAGGGTAGTCCACCTTTTGCCAAAAAGTCAGCGTCAGGGTGTTGCCGATCCAGTTGAACATCCGCCGGATGGGAATCATGGAATCCTTGACATCGGTCACGGACGGATAACACCCGGTCCGGTTGCCCCAGCACTTCCAGCCGCCCACAAAGTTCAGGGCCGTGACAACTCCCTGGCCGTTGAGATAGGCGGCCTGCTCGGGTCCCATCCACACCTCCTCCTTGTTTGCAACGGCAGCGTTCATCTGGAAGTTCTTGTTTGAAGGACTGGTGTAGGGAATATCCTCGTTCTTACCGTCCACCTGGGCAATGAGGCCCGCAAGCTGGGAGCTCATCCAGAACGTTTCATCACCAAGTTTCACCTTAGGCCAACAAATCACCAGGAGCTCGTCCGTTAAATTGTTGGCGTTCTTGCTGGCGGACACCTCCGTGTATTTGGTGACCGTGTCGGAATCGATGTCCACAATGGCCATGGCCTTGAAATGGGCGTTGATGTTGCCTGCCTTGGCGTGCATGACAGCAGCGACACCCGGATCATGGGACCAGCCAGGCGCAACCACCTGACCCGCCACCAGGCCGAACATGGGGAACACCGAGTTGACAAGCTCCAGTCCTTCAGGTTTGCCGGTGACCCCATCGATGCCGCCGATGATGTCGTCATTGCCCACCTGGGTCGGATCCCCATATGCGTAATCGATCTTCACCGTTGCCCCGGCCACAATGGATCCGGCCTCAAGCCGGGTCACCCTTCCGGAGATCGGGTCAACCTCATAGTCGGTATCTTTTATATAGGTGGTTTCGCCAGCCTCGTTTTTAACCACCACATCGCCGATGATCCCGTCATGGTCAAGCATGAGTTCATCGTCTTCAAAGGTCTTGCTCTCCCCGGTCACGGAAGTCTTATGGACACCCGGATCAAACACATTGACCACCACCATGGGAGCGACATTAAACAAAGCAAAGTAGGCCTTGAAGAATTCGCAAAGGGTGTACTTGTCCCAGTCGTTATCATAGCCGAACAGGGAGACAGCCTCCTTGTAGGAGTAGCAGAGCTTTGGGGTGTTCACAGGACCCATACCGTCCACCAGCTTATGCACCGGAGCCGTACCAAACACCACCGGCATGGCAGCGCCCACGTGAACCGGCGGAACAATGGAGGTGGCCTGCTCATAGATATCGACACCATGTTTGTATGTCATGGATTATGCCTCCTTTTTTATCAAAATGTATCGTTGAACTATGGCCCTGAACGCCCTTGCTAAGCGTGAGCCCGGGTCGGCAAGTTTTGCCCTGGCCGATCCCAGATCAGCCACCGGAACAAACAAGGCTTTAAATTCCTTGTCTGAGTCAAACTGCTCCTTCACCGGAAGGGGCAGACCGTTCTTGAACGTTGAAAACTGGGTCATCAAAAGGTCCCTTCCCATATTCGGCCCGATATAGACCAGGGAGACGCCCTTTTCTTTCCCGGTCTTTGCCGGTGTTTTTTTATTGGCCTGAGCCATAGATTTTAATCTCCTCTTCAGGTGTCATGCATTGTTCGATAATTGGTATGGTCCAGCGGGAAACGATCTCCCCGCCATAATAAGGGTAGGGCTGGTTGTGCTGCTCCTCTGCATTCCCCAGGGTCCACTTTAACGGCATTTCCAGTTCGTACCGGTCATCAAGCATCTGCTTTTGAAGGATTAACCGACGACAGCGAAACACCATATTGGCGATATCGTTTTCACCTGCCTCCACATCCCCGGCCGTGTATATCCCACACAAGGTTTTAATAGTGACCATGGAGCTATCCTGGGAATCCGCTCCCTCCATGAATCGATTCACGATAAATGGAAATTCGCTTTGCGGTTCATAGTCGGGATCGTTATTTTTCCGCTTGGGAGGCAGGGCCCCGATAAAAAACTGGGGAGGAACATAAACGCCCGGTTCCTTATCCGGTTGCCGAAAAACGGTCTGGTCAAATCCCTGTTTCAAGAGATCCTCAAGGGCCTTGATCAATAAAAAAGACATTATCTTGCCCCCATTTTTTGCAAGGCAAATTCGACCTCATGATTTAAATTTTTGTTGAATCTACCCACGGCGTTTTCTTGAATTTCGCTCAAGACATTTTCATTGCCAACCATGTGGGGGACAGCCGGACCGTACAGCTCCTCAATGGGCAGGCGAGCCTTGCCCTTTCTTCGGAACAGGCCGGTATGGCCAGCTCCCATTGTTGCGGCAAAGGAGTGCCGGATGTTTTTGCGACGCTGTTTCACCTGGACGGTTGCCCCGGCAACGGGCCTCCTGCCCCGGGGGTTGTTGGGCCTTGCCCCGAAATGGATCAACGGGATCTTGGAGCCGGAAGAAACAGCCGCAGCTTCAAGCACACTGTTGCCGGCTTTTTTTATCTTAAAACTCTTCCTGACCAGGGTCGCCTTGACGTTGTACTCTTCCCGGGAGGCCTTGACTGTGTCTGTTTTTACACCGGCCACGGCCCGGTTCAATGCCCGGGAAACTGCTCGTTCAGCTGTTTTTCCAAAGGCCTTGATAAACTGCTCGGCATTCTCTATGTCACTATTGTTGATGGCAATGTCGATCATGATACGTACCTGTAAAACACGATCCCATAGGTGCCTGGAGGTTCAGCAACCGAATCCACGGTCCAGTAATCCCCCAGGTCCACCTTGCCAGGATCAAAGTTAAGCCGGACCTGATCGCCGCTGACCGGCCTTTGTTTGATAGACGCTTGCCTGACCTCCACCTTTTTCCTTTCAATCCGGGTGCCGATCTCATCACCCTCCTGGGATTCCATGTCCTCAACCACGACAACAACCGTGTCGTTGTCCCAGTGGATCTCCTCTGCAAACTCATTCAGATTGAAAAATACGTCCAGGTCCTGCTTCATCTGGTCTTTAAATGTCATGATCCCCCCGCTGGCCAGAACGATTTGACCACCGCTGCAATGGATGCTCCCAAGGCCGTCCACACAATACGTTCAAGGCTCCTTATCTTTTCCGTGTTGGTATAACAGCGTCTCTGCTTGTTCATGTCTTCAATCGTTTTTTCCATGTCCCCGACCCGTTGATCGATGCGAATCAGCAACTCAATTTCCTGTTTAGTCATCTACGATCTCCACGCCGATTTTTTTCTGGATCGATTCTGGCGTCACCGCTGATAAATTCACGGTCAACCCTTTTTCAGACAACCCCACCTGCAAGCCGACACACCCGGGAACAACCATGGCAATAACGATCATTGCAACAACCAGCTTTTTCATGCAGCTTTCTCCAGATCAAAACGGTTCGGTTCCCAGGGATGACCCGGCAGCAACATCCGGGCATTTTCCAGGCTGGCAAAAGAGTGATCCTTTGACCAGGTTGACCAACCGCCAGCCCTGACACCTGCATACATGGCGTTGCTTTTTGCCGTGCCAACACCGTTGGCCATAAGCATCATCCGGTAGGCCACATCGCACACGTATCTCGGGAACATCTCGGTCCGGTAGAGGTAGTCATGCATGACCGACGGTTCTGCATGGTCGCCGGTCATGGGCGGAGCCACCCGCCACAAAAGCTGGGGAGTGCTGGCGCCGTCCGTATGGGCCCCCCTGGGAGCCACAAGGGTGTCAAGAGTGTAGACCTGACCCTCACACTTGATCTTTGCCGGACTTGCAAAAACAAAGATCAGGTCATTTGTGAGCACCCACTCCCTGGTGCCTATCTTGTCAGTTTTTAACGATGTTTCGAACATGTTCTATTTTCCTTAATCTGGTAATATCAGTTCAAAATGGACCAGATCGTTGAAACTCTGGTCGTTGACGTCATTGTCGTTGTCCCAGTCCCCGCCCCACCGGATTGCGATCCCCAGCTCCAATGCCTTGATCTTGACCATTCCGGCAAAATAGCAGCACTGTTTCACTTCCCAGGAGATCCCCTTGCCCGGGATATAGGGAGCGGCATCCACCGCCAGGGACGGGGTCTTGTTGTGCTTGCCCTCGGGCCACTGAACCTTTGACCGTCCCTCCCGATAAAACCGGTCCTGCCGGTCCCGGTTCCGGTGTCCTTCGATGATGGAGCAATCAACCGCCTCGATCACCGCATTGAACAACCGCTGCAAATCAGGGTGGCAGGTGGCAAGGCGCTGTTTTGATTTGCTGGAGTAATCAGGCATCAACGTCCGGCTTCACGTTCACACAGGGCTCTGCCGCCTCCTTTTCGATGAGTTCGTCTACGATCTCGTTGTCCCATTCCACGACGTCATCGGGGAAGTAGTGCACACCCTGGTACACCACCGTTTTCAGCAAAACGATTTGCCTTGTTTTCTTCCTGGCCATAAAGGGCCCCTTTGTCTTAAGCGGTTACGGTTACAGGACCACGACTTCAATCACGGCTTCAGGCTGCCACATGACAGGAAGGGGTCTTGACTCGATCAAATTCCAGAGAACGGAAGGATCCTTGGTCATCCAGTTCTTGGCAAAGTACTCTCCCACTACCGTGGCCCCGGCATCCAGATCCAGAATGATGCCGAACTCGATGGAGAACCGGGCCTGGGTTGCAACAAGATAGATCTTGTTGGGATCGATAAGGTTCTGATCCACACCCGCGCCATCCTCATAGGCTGATCCGTATCTGTAGACGGAGATCCCGCCAAGGTCCCCCATGTAATTGGAGGTCATGTTCCAGTCAAAGGACCCGGCTGAGACCCTTCTGGAATCAAACCATCCGTCCTTAGCTATTTTTTTCCTAAGGGCTGCGGCCGCATTGGTTCCGCAGATCATGATGTCCGGACCAAATCCCAGGGCCTTGACGATCATGTCCGACCAGCTCTGCACGTTGGCCAGGGGATCACCGGCATCAGCCGTCCACTTGTCATCACCGGCCAGGACGATCTTGTGGGATGCTGGCATAAGATAATCCACCTGGAATGCCACATTCTCCTGGACCACGGTGATTTTGCCGCCCAGGGCCTGGGCGCACATCCATTCCTCCCGGGTGAGGATCTTGTTCTTGAGCTCCCGGTTTTCCCAAGCAATTTTCTGGTTCATGGCTTGGTTTACATCTGCAATACCGCCAGCATAATAGGTCTGGCCCACACCGCGCTCTCCAAGGAGCTTTTTTGCAGGCATGGGTTCTTTCAACCGGATCCTGGGTGTCTTCACGGAGCGGCTCTCCCGGGTGGTGCCGGTTACGATCTTCCCGCCCTCAAGATCCGTCACAAAGGGAGCAAGCTTTTTACCGCCCTTGATGATGTCAACATCGATGGTGTCCGTCTCGTTGGGATGTCGCACATTGAAAATCAGATCCTGGAGCATCCGGGGAGGGGTATTGATCTGCTCCACTGCCCTGGTCTGCACCCTCCACTCAAGATTAGGTATATCCATTATTTTACTCTCTCCTTTGAAAAATTATTTTACGTAGATCCCGGCAACCTTGAGTTCTTCTTTTGCCGTTGTCTTCTGTGCATCGGTGATGCCGTCGGGCCAGGTCAAAAACTGCCCCAGCACTTCCCCATGGACCACAAACACCCCCGGTTCCCCGGCTACGCTTGCATCAAGATCCCCCAGCAAAATCACGGACGCCACCTGGGAGCCGTCATCAGCACCTGGGGCAAGCTGCACATGTTTGTTGGTGGCAGTTACGGTGCCGAGCACCGTGCCGGAAACATGGTTGCCGGTACCCAGGATCCCGCCAACGGTGATGGGAGGATGATCCCCCAGGAATTCGGAACTGGAAAAGACCCTGCTTGCAGTGCCTAAAGATTGAGTCATGATTAATTCTCCTTGTGTATGGGGTTACATGTTGGCAAGGTCGGCAAAGGCCTTGGCTTGCTGTTCAAGATCCTGATCATCGCCCGTGGTCTCCCGGGATTGCTCCTGGTGGACGCCGTTTGAATGGGCACCCTCAAGACCCTTTAAAATTTCCCCACGGGTTGTTGCCTCAGCATGCGCCTCCCCGGAACCTTTGTCGGCATTGAACCCAAAGGTTTCCTTCAGGGAGGTGACCACATCAACGCTTGCCCCTGATTTCACAACGGCCGTGAACTTATCCGCCGTGTCCTTGCCAAGCACGGCCCCGGCCAAACCCAGCACCCGGTCCGTCTCGCCGGACACGGCAGTTGCCATGCTCTCCTTTCCCCCGGCCTCGGCCTGGGCTTTACCCTCATCCAGGACCTTGGCATAAAGATCCGGATGGCTCTCTTTCAACGTGGTAAGATCCATGATCTTCTCCTTTTTTAAAATATGTGAAAAATACGATTGAAAATCCTGTTCAACCCGGTCAATGAGGCCGATCTCTTTGGCATCATTCGCCAGGAACACCCGGCCGTCCGCCATGGCAAGGGCCTTTTCCTGGGAGACATTTCTGTTCCCTGCAACGGAATCCACGAAAATGGTGTAAAGGCTGTCCAGCCGGGTCTGGATATAGTCCTTTGCCTTTTTGGACAAAGGTTCATCCTCATTGCCCAGGGCTTTATAGGCACCGGCGGCAACGTGGGTGAAGCTCAGGCCTGCCTTGTCGTTCCACTTGCTCCAGTCGACATGAACCGTCCGGACACCGATACTCCCAACGGAAGCGGTCACAGGAGCCGCGATCTCACCCGCAGCGCATCCGATCCAGTAGGCCGCCGAGCACATGGCGCCGTCGGCATAGGCGTAGATGTTCTTGGTTTTGCCTGCCTGGGCAATGAAATCAGCCAGCTCTTTGCAGCCGCTCACAAGGCCCCCAGGGGATTGAACCAGCAAAAGAACAGCCCGGACACCATGGTTTGCAATGGCAGACGCCACCTGGGCCCGGATCCGGTCGTAACTGTACCGGTAAAGGGAACCCGCAACCTGAATGATGGCGATCCCCTTATCAATGGGATAGTCCGGTCCTTTGGATGCCTCTCCTGATATGCCCGCCATGGCAGACTCATCTTTATAAAAGGTGTGGAGGATGGACTCCAGGGCCTCGGCCGTGATCCCCCAGGCTTCACCGAAAATATCAAAATCACTCTTCTTCATCTGTTTCCTCCGTGGGCGCTGCCGGGGCCGTTACCGGAACGGGCGGTTCAATGCCCAATTCCCGTTCCATCTGCTTCTCCCTTGCGATCTGTTCCAGGTTGGCCTCCCATTCACCCTGGCCCATCTCGGCATTAATGGTTGCAAGGGGGGTCAGGTTGTTGTTCTTGGCCAGGGTATACGCCTCCATATCCTTCTTGGGATCGATAGAACCCTTCCTTGGTGGGATCCACTCGGCCCGGGTGTAGGCGTGCATGGCGTCGTACCAGTCAGGGGATCCCTTGGGCAGGATGATCATGCCCCTGAGCCACGCCTCCTCCAGGACCATCTCCCACACCTTCTGGCAAAAAGCGTCCACCAACCATTTCTGGTAAACGCCAAACACCTTCCAGGCTTCAAGCAAAGCCGCCCGGGCAGAGGAGTAGTTTGTCTTTGAAAAATCCTTGGCAATCACCTCATAGGGCATGCCAAGGGATGCACCGATGTCCCTGAGAATCCGCTCTACAAAACTGT
Organism: Desulfobacterium sp.; assembly: GCA_016342325.1. Lineage (GTDB taxonomy): Bacteria > Desulfobacterota > Desulfobacteria > Desulfobacterales > Desulfobacteraceae > Desulforapulum. The sequence goes on along the minus strand of JAEINR010000111.1, from coordinate 9,509 downwards.
TAAAGTTGCCGGGTCGGTCGGTCTTGAGGATGTGGGGTTTTTCTCCAATGTTACCGTAGAGCATCTGCCCCGGGGAGGCTTCCTGGTAGCGTGTTTTTGAAGAGCTGTCCGGCCCAGGACCTGTGTCGAATCCGGCTGCAAACCCTGAAGGGTCCGCAGTCTCAATGAACACAGGAAAGGAAGCGGCCACGATGGCCCCCACCAGCTCAAAGTCCAGATAATCGTTCAGATCCTTGAAAAACTTCATGGCAGGCGCCAGGATGGAGACACCCCGAAGCTGCTCCTCGGATTTGGCCATGAACACATGAATGGCACCGGGCCGGTGCCCCGCCCTGGCCATAACCCGGGTAAACTGTTTGGATGAGAGACTCCTTGATATGAATCCGTCATCGGGATTGGCCACCCAGTATGCCGTTGGCATCCCGTATCGGCCGAACTCAACACCGTCCTTGATGTTCTTTGCCTGGGTCTTGTCCTGGGGAGTGTAGATGCGAAGGGAATCTACCGACTGCAACGCAAAGGAAAAGGTCCGGCCAGGGCTATTAACCATGAGGGGAATTTTGAAGAACTCACCTTTTACAAGAAGGCTTCGCATGGCAATAAAGCATATCTGCCAGAAAGAGTGCCGCCCGGCTGCATCAGCCTCCTTCTGCCAGATATGGAATGCCCACTCCGCCTGCTCCTGGAAGGTCCTAACTTCTTCCTGGCTCCATCCCAACACCTTGCCGTTCGGCCGTGACTGGGGAGTCAGACCCGTTCCAATGGTGTTGGTTGTCATGGAGTCGATGCTGGAAGCGGCATGGGTATCGTTGGCAACAAGGTCCTCGGCCCGGTCCGCAATCATCTCCCGCTCCATCTTCATGGAAAAGGAGTTGTTCCTGGATACAAACCAGTTGGACAGGGATCCACGAAGACCACCGGCGGTCCGGGAAACGTCATTGGAGCCATAGGGATTGGCGCCGCTGCTGGGAAGAGGGCGGTTGTCTGGCCCATAAAGGACGGGAGTCTTGGTCGGCTGCATTATCGGCCCACCCTTATGGTGCGGACAATGACCCGTCCACCGCCACGCTCAAGCTGATCTCTTTGGGCATAAAGCCTGTCCAGTTTCTTTTCTATGAAACCGGCATCAACCCGGGTGAGCCTTTTGCCTGCAATCGAATACTCTTGTCCGGTGGAAACAGCATCGTCTGCCGCTTCCCATAGGGCGATCTTTTGATTGATTCTTTCGAGGGTATATCGTGCCATGGACAGGAAGATACCACACGATATAGTGGGTAGTCATGTACACCAGAGACAGGAGAGACACCACGGAAAAAAAGATAATAAAATCGAAAAAAAATTATTATGGAAGTTTTAAAAGGGAGGTTGTTCTTTTGAAAAGGGCACAAAAAAAATGCCCTGACAGAATGCCAGGGCCACATGAAAAGGATTAATTAAAAAAAACCGTATTTCAAATTTAATTTTGATGGACCTGCTTAACGCCTAAATCAGGTGCACCGTAGGCGTCACCTGGATTTACTTGTTCTGTGCCTGTTGATGCGTACTCGGTTTTTACAATTTCTTGTGCTTGGGTGGACGCTTCCTTGGCAGTAGCGAACTCCTGCTTGTAGAAATAAAAAAATGCAACATTATACTGTGCAAGCTCTATAAAAATGTAATTGTTTGTTGAGTGAAAAAAATGAAAATCTGGGTTTGTTGTGTGCAATATGCACAATGAATTATGCCTTGAATCCTTTGACTTTATGCTCAGTGTCTTTAAGGCATTTCGTAAGTTAGAAAACACTTTTGATGGACTTTGATCCATAGGGCCTTGAAACATTGCGATAGGCATTTGTCCGATATACGGTATATAGTCTGATCCTTGGACTTTATTTAAATTTCTGCGTAGGTCAAGAACATGAAACTTGTACTCAAGAGTTTCAAGCCAGAGGATAATTTTGTCTATATCATCATCGGAGAAGTATTCATTGCGTAAATCAATAGCACTGAATTTGTGCTTGAGATGTCTTTCTAACTCACCAAGAATACTATTATTGCAGTCCTGACATGCTGGAACCGTAGTCCTGTTGTAGGTCTGAGTATTGTTGTTTGTGGTTGTAATAAACGTTCTTCTTGTACAACGATCATAAACCCACTGAGGAATCACATGCTCTCTTGTTAAATTATTGGACTCACCACAAAATACACAAATATTTGTTGAGTGATCATCAATGATCGAATCTATGACCTTCTTTTGGTTAGCTCTTATCATTTTTCGGAATTCAATAAGCTTTCTATTTAAACTCATTCTCGAATGTTTACTCCTTGGCACATAACAATAAGTTGAGCAGTTTTTTTCCGAGTAGCATGTTGCTGCTGTATATTATTCGGAAGGGTTATTATTTAATTACCCACAACGGGACTTATTTCAGATACAACATGATCAAAAAGAAAACAAGGATGCGACCATTAAAAATCAATTTTATTGAAGCTAAACTTGGCTGGGCAAATTTCATGGCGGACTCGTTTCACCAGAATAAACTTTGTAATATATAAGCTTTGATTTAAGAATGCACTTTTTTTACGTATTTTAACATTACGCATAACAGGCTGGCATGAATGCGACAAAATGTCAGCCTGTATTTAAATAAAATAAATTACTCTGCTGCAATTCGATCAGCATCAAACCGGCAATGTTGACAAAGAAACTCTTCTTCTTGATACGACAGAAATAAGCTTTCTTCGTCTACCCAGCCATTCCCAGTACATGTATCATCGCCATAAATTCCGTCACAACCCACAGTAAAAACTGGTTCTATACACGTTTTATATACATAATTTTGCCGGCCTTTTAGAACATTGAGATCACCATTGTTTGCAAGAAGTAATTTTCCGACTCCAACTGCTGTTTCCATTTTTGATCCAGAACTCTCTACCGCTTCAATGAGATGTTCATGTTCATTGTCAATGACATACTGTAAAACGTCTAAATCCATCTTAATCTCCTCCCGAAATTCTTTATAAAAACCATCTCTCTATTCAGACTTGTCCGCTGCAATGCTACGTTATCGGTAAAAAATCGATTACAATCTGAGCCGGATTGCTTCTATCATCTCTTTCAATAGAGTATTTATCAAACAATGCAATCCAAGCTCTTACTGTACCAGTTAAAAACATGAACGCAGACTTACTCTCACCGCTGGCTAAGACGATTTCTGCCGAGATACTCTCCATATCAAAATCTTCGAGTATATGCCCATCTAAAGTTATGGCCGTATTGTTTGATTTTTTTTCGTTAACTTCGTCAACTGTAGATTTTTTTCCTTTGTCCAATCCAAAATGTTTTGAGCTGTTAGCTATATCTCTACAATAACGTAAATTATCATTTGTATTGCAGGCAGTGTGGAACTTATTAGCTTCTGGAGTTTTGGGCTCAATATCTAAATATTTCATACACCAATCTCGCAAGGAATGGGCTGTAACACAAAAATTAAAAAGGTGGTCACATGCGTTTTCAGGTGATTTCGAAAAATGAACCCGTCTGGCGTCTCTAACTACTTTTGCCAAGAGATCTTTTGGATGATTATATTCGTAAAGTACACTCAATTATTCTCTCCTTATGACCACTAACAACGACTAAAAAGGATAGCGGTAGATAGTCCAAGCCTGTTTTTTTGTAGGCGATTTTCATTACCTTGCTATAGCAACATATTTCCGATACACCCTGACAAAAAAAATAGCAAGGAGGTGACCATCAAAATCAAAGCTTATTGGAGATAAAGCATCATTTAAGCCTGAGAAGCCAGAAAGCACACCCACATCAAATTTTATAATGTATAAGCTTTGATCTTGGGGCAGCAAGGGTCACCCGCTGGTTATCTTTCAAAAATTTGTCTGGCTAAAACAAATCGAATTTATAAAAAAGTATGAAACTGTAGCTTACAATTTGTATCAAATGTTCTGGGTAGAGCCAACTAAAAGGGGCAACCAAAAGCACCGCGAAATTCAGCTTGGTGGACTTTTTTGATTAATGAATTGGGTTGCACCGCTATAAAGAATTCCCATTTATCAACAAGCGCTATTAGTTCTTTGTCATTGAACCATAAGCAATAATAGACGAAAAGACAAAGTTCATCGTTCGATAATTGGGATTTTAAAAGGTTTATGTAAAAAGGTTGGTCAATAAGGTTATTGTCATCGATTCTTTTTAGAAACTGTTTGATGAATTGAAAATAATGAAGAATATTTCGTCCATCTGAATGCCAAAAATTTTCTAAAGCCTGGCGGAAAATCCTATCCTCATCAATGGAATGTCCTTGTTGTAGAACTAACGCAACCTCCTTAGTATTATGTGCGCTAAGAACATAATATAATTCACTAAAGGCCTTTTTTCCCGTGTATAGTTTGCTTTCAACGTCGATAGAGTTGGCGGAGTGGCACGTTACTTTGTCACAAAGTTCGGACAAAAAGTTGAACATTTGAAATATAGTTGTTTCAATTCTCTTTTTCTCTGCATCTTTTATTGTTGTATTTAACTCCATCTTGGTATTATCGAGTTCTTGTTTTTGGAGAATTATTGTTATCAGCAATGCAATTAGAGTAAGAAAACCAAAAAGTGGATTTAACACGCCACCAAGATAATCCCCAAACGTACCCCAGTCAGATGGGTTGTTGCTGAAACCACCACCCGCATTGAAATGGAAGTAATAAATACTTGCAACTACGACTAAAAATAAAACAGCGAATACAAAAATAAAAAACAATATATTCAATGGTTTCAATAGTTTCACTTTAAATTCCTTCATCTAATAATTAAGTACTTTTTACTAAAATACTGCATGTCGTGATTGTTTGAAAGATAACCAGTTATTCACCAGTTTTTTTCCGAGTATCATGTTGATGCGGTATGATATCCAGAAGGCCTATGTACTTCATTACCTACAAACGAACGTATTTTCGATACACCCTGACTAAAAAAATAGCAAGGATACGATCATCAAAAATCAATTTTATTGGAGATAATGTTGCATCATCCCTCTACCTCGCAATCTTCCAGAAATCGGTTAACTACACTTTCTTTAATCCGGATTCCCATTCTGGAACCGATTTTTACAGCAGGCAGCTCCATTTTACTGATCAACTTATAAACGTGACTACGGCTGCACCCGAGCCTGCTCCGCACCTGTTCTACACTTAAAAGTCTGTCTCTAAGCTGCTGTGTCATATCACCCCCTATCGGCTCTGGAACCATGATGGTCTGCCGTCTCTTATCCCGGCCCCAGGTCTTTGATCGGCCTGTGGCTGTTTGTTTTCGTTTTGCCCTGGCTGTGTCTTCGGTAGTCTGCTTGCAATAAAGGTCAAGCTGGGTGCCCACTCCGGATCCGCGCAGGCGGCCGCATAGTTTTCACAATCCAGGAGATGGTTGTCCCTTCGGATAGGAACCCACTTACTTTTGCCGCTCCTGTCTTTCTGCTTTTCCTCGGCCAGGATCTGCCTTGCATAATCAACCCCGGTGTCCGAGTTCAGGGTCATGTACTGGGTTTCACCTTCTTCCCTTTCAAGCCGCCAATGGAAAAGATCCTTGAACTGATTTACATCCAGGAAAAATAGAGTGAGGCCGCCAGGAATAGGGCGGTTACCCCTGGCCATTTTATCGATGACCCTGGGATTGACCCTTTTAATCTGGGGTTTGTCGGCTCCCTTGATGCCATGGATCACGCCCCGGCCGTTCTTCCGGATCCAGTGATAGATCTCCTCAGTCCTTGACCACTCATTGTCTTCTGTCTTGCCGCCACCGGTATCCATGCCAGCACGCCAGATGCTCATGGTTTGATCTTCGCTTTTTCCTTGGATCGGGTATCGGGTCTTGAACACGAGCCGTTCCACATCCTCCCAGGAAGAAAGATAACCGTACTGAACCAGGTGGGAAGAAAGATCCCGGCTCCAGGACCTGACCACGAACCAGAACCCGCTTTTCTGCACATCGATCCCGCATGTGAGGGCAACGGCATCCTCGGGCACCACGCCTGCAGGAAGATCGATCCTGTGTTTCAGTACATTGGTCTCGGATTTGTTCTCCACCCTGGACTTCCATGGCAGGCCGCAATAGGAGTTTTGGAAATCCTGGAGCTTCAACAAGTCGTTCTGTCCCTCGATAAAGGCGGCTGCACATTCGGAAAGGGAAACAAAGAACGATATCCATGCCGGTATGTGGAACCCGATGTTGGCCGGTCTGAACATTTTCATGTAGGTCTTGATGGAAATGTTTTTATCCCGGGCAATCCAGTCCCCGGCCCGAACCGCCCTGTTCCGTAAGTCATCATCCCACTTGCCGTTGCAATGCTTGCATTCGTACCAGGCAAGGTTATCAGCCTTCACCACCTTGGGGTCCGCTTCGGCTCCGCCTTCCCACTTGATCCCGGTGAACTCCATGAGCTGGTCCTGGCCGCATAACGGGCACCTGACATAATAGTCAAAGATCACATGGGTGTTGTTGTTCAGCTCTTTCCAGATGTTGCCGGACTCAAGGGTAGGGGTGGAGATCTTCCAGAATTTGGACACCGGCCGGAAGGTCGTCAACCTCTTGTCGATAAGATCCAGGGGCCCGGCTTCTTTTTTGCCCACATCAAAACCGTCCTTGTCGATCTCATCGGCAATGGCATACTTGATGGGCTTGTTTGCCAGGCGGGAGGCAGACCTGGCCCAGCCAAGATAAATGGGCATGTGCTGAAGATTGATCCTCAGTGTGGACTTGTCCCGGTCGGCGCCGGTGAAATAGGACCTCAACCTAGGGGAACTCTGGATCATGGGCAGGATCCTGTCCTGGGAGTTGTCCTTTGCGGAGACCTCGTCCGGATAGACATAGAGCACCGGCCCGGGATCCCGGTCGATGCAGTACCCCACAAAATTATGGGCAACCTCGGAGACTCCGGTCTGGGGAGCCTTGCAAACCACAATCTCCCTGACAAACGCCAGGACCGCCGCATCCATGATCCCCACAAGATAAGGGGTCACGTTGTTACGCCACAGGCCCGGCAACACGGACATGGTCAAGACCCTGTGCTTTTGGGCCCACTCGGATACCTTGATGGGTTTGGACTTGCGCAGCACCTTGCGTTCGGCACGGGAAAAGGCAAAGCTGTGTTTGAAGAACTTGCCGCCACGTTCCCGGATCTGACCTTGCAGGGACTCCCATAGATCATTGGGACACCAGGTGGGATGCTTTATTTTGAAAACGGTATTGTCTTTGAATAGTTTCATTGCTTACTCCTCCTCCTCAAACATGACTTGAAATGTTCTGGTCGTGGCAAAGTTGTTGAGTTGCTCATCCAGGGCCGTGTTAAGCTCCTGGAGAAAGTCGGCCGACTTTGCAGCCTTGCCGCCCACCATGGCGATCCACTCCCGGACCTTGACGTTGAACGTGTGCCGGAACCCTGCTTCCATGACAACGGCCCTGGCTGCAAGCTCCGCTTCAAACTCCTTTCTCGGGATAAACTTGCCCTCCTCTTTTTCCCGCTCAAACCGCATCTTTGCAATTTGTTCTTCAAGGCGTTCAATCTCTCTTTGTGTTTTGACAGCGTGGCCATCGCTAAGGTCAGCAACATCCCCGTTTATTCTTTCCAGGGTGGCTGCATAGGCCCGCACCTCGGTCTCCAGGACAGTGCCGTCCGGATTTATTCGGATCGCCCCCTTGTCCCGGTCCCGGTAAAGTTTACTTTTTGAAATCTTAAACCCGTTTTTTGTAAGATGGGCACACACTGAAAGCAGGCTCTCAAACGAAGGAGCCTGCCCGCCATCTCCAGGAGGGGTTAAATATTTTGTCACCATTTCCTCCTTTTTCTGTTTCAGGTTATCCCGGGCCGCATCCATGTTGTTCTTGTTCGCCCTGGTGGGAGACTCCTGATATTCTTGTAAGGTTTTGATAACGGCGTTCTTAAAAATTTTGAGCTCGATGGAATCCTGTTCATCCGCAACCTTGAGTAGCTCTGCAATAACATCAGACATGGGAGCATTCCCTCACATCCAGCTGTTCGGATCCGGTCTTGATCAACACGGCCTTTTCACCGGTGTACGCTTCCCAGCGCCGCACGATGACATCACAATTAAAGGGAGACAATTCCAGGCCAAAGCAGCACCGGCCAAGATCCTCACAGGCGATCAAGGTGCTCCCGGATCCAAGGAACGGATCATACACGGCCTCCCCGGGTGCGGATGAATTCCTTACCGCCCGTTTGACAAGCTCCACCGGCTTCATGGTTGGATGCTCCGGAGAGCGGTCCGGCTTTGAAAAATGCCACACAGACTCCATGCCGTCATCCTGGTAAACCAGGCTATATTCCGGCACCGAGATGATGATGGTGGAGTCGTTGCTGTTGATGTAGATGAGCTTTTCATTTTCATGCTCTTCCACCACAATGGACGGGACCTGGTGGAACATGACGGAACTTTTGTCCCGGCCACCGTTCCAGAAGTGCCGTTTTCCCTCCTTGTGACCATAGAGGATTGGTTCATGCCGATAATGGTAGTCCGCCCTGGAGAGAACAAACTGACTCTTCACCCACATGAGGCATTGCCGGAAAACCAGACCATGGTCGGCCAGGGGACCACGGAACGCCTGCCACATTGAATCGGCATGGCAGATGTAGAAGGCACCGCCCGGGACCATGGCCTGGGCAATCAGTCCATAAACCTGATCCATGAATTTGTAAAAATCCGTTGAGGACATGTTGTCGTTCTCGATTTTCCGGCGCTTCCCGTTGCTGCCCCCCTGGTAGTTGACGTTGTAGGGAGGATCTGTAAAGCACATCTGGCAGACACCGCCGTCAAGAAGTCGTTCCACATCCTCAAGGGAAGTTGAATCCCCGCACAACAGCCGGTGGGATCCCAGGAGAAACAGATCCCCTTCAACGATCCCGTGGTCCTTCCGTTGTGCCGGCACCTCGTCCGGATCCGTGAGTCCTTTGGTGTCCTGGGCCCCTTTGAGCAGCTTGTTTATTTCAGCCTCACAAAAACCGGGGATGTCCAGGACACCGTATCCGCTCTCTTTGATATCCAGCAGCTCCTCGCACAAAAGGACCTCGTCCCACTTGCTCTCCGCCACCTTATTGTCGGCAAGCCTGAATTTCCTGACCTGGTCAGGAGAAAGGCTCTCCAGGAGCACCGTGGGAACCTGGGTCAGCCCAAGTTTCTTGGCGGCCAGGTACCGGCCATAACCGGCAATGATGACATGATCCTTATCGATCAGCAGGGGCACATTAAAACCAAACTCCTTGATCGAGTCTGCAATCATAGCGACCTGGGAATCCGGATGTTTCTTGGGACTCTTTTCATAGGGTTTGATGGATTCGATGCTGCTGGATTTAATCGTTACTCCTGACACTCGTTAATTCCTCCTTTAATCAGCTTGTGTTTCAAGCTGAAACTGGTTGTTTTAAAAAGATTAAGTTGCGTTTTATTGTAAATGTTCGGCTTAGTCATTCATGCTGTAAAATCTGATTGTTCTTCAAATCAAAAAACTACGGGACACGAAC
>JAEINR010000110.1 GCA_016342325.1 Desulfobacterium sp. | reverse complement strand
GCCCTATAAAAAAAAATGAGGAATATGTATGACTACTAAAAACTGTTGTCAGGCATGTTGCAAAAGAGCCGCACCCTAATTGATTCTTAGTTCTCTGCTGCACATATCCATTGAGTGAAGGTCACATCATCTTCCTGAATCTTTTTCTCTTTTACTACTTTAAAGCCTGTGGCTTTCCATTCCTGTCTCGCTCCAGTTTTTGCTTTTCCATGTGGTCCTTTTGGGAATAGTCTATGAAACCCATTACAAATTTAAATCAGATCGTCAAGGAAAAGTTAGATTTCATGTGGTCAGAAGTGGTCTTGGTTCAAGGGGGTAGGTTGTCAAGAGTGTAGACCTGACCCTAAAACTTGAAGGTGAAGAAGGGGAGGGTGGCGGGGTGTTTTAGGTCTTGTTCCAGGGATTCTAAGGTTTGCTGGCGTTGGGTTCGGTTGTACTTGTGGGCGCTGGAGATGGCGCCGTAGATGTTGCCTGAGTAGAAGCCGGCCTCCACAAAGGTGATTACCCCGCCCAGGGCGTCGTGGCCTTCATCAAAGGATTCATGGGCCGCCATGATCAGGGCCGCGTTCAGGAGAAACGAGATGGCCGCGTCCCTGTAGCGTTCGCAGTAGAGAAAGCCCATGCCCGGCACCAGGGCGGCAACGCCTGCCAGGGTGGGGCTCTTTTGCTTTTCCTGTTGGATGGTGGTGAGGGTCTTTTTTAGTCTCTTTTTGCCGTAGGTCAGGGCACCCGGTTGGCTGAGCTTGTCCATGTGTGATTCAGCCCTTTCAAGGGCGGCAGGTTCCATGTCTTGGGAGCGCTTCAGGTTGCTCCACCCTAGGGTCGCGTGGATGCGGTCCTTGGTTGCGATATCGTCGGTGAGAAGCAGCAGGTTCTGGAGAACGACTTCAGCCCGGCCGCTTTTTCCCATTCGTTCATAGGTGCTGCCCAGCATGAAATAGGCTTCTGTGACCAGGGGATCCTCTGAAAAGGGAAAGAGAAGGGTTTCAAATACTTGTTTTGCTCGGTTATAGTCCTTGATGTGGTAGAGGGCCTTGCCGGTGAAGAATGTGGCCTGCCTGACCCGTTGGTCCTGGGGGAAAAAGTGGGCAAACCGCTTGAACTCCACCAGGGCTGTGGAAAAGTCTCGCTCCTCAAAGCATTTTTGGGCGTAGGTATACTGCATGTCAGGGGCGATATAAAGGCCCTTTTCTTCGGCAGCCCAGAGTTGCTGGGCGGTCATGAGCATAATAAACAGCGAGAGGATGATTGGGGCCAGGCGTTGAATGTTTTTCATTCTTTGTCGTACCACCAGAAATCGTTGGCTGAAACCGGATCAAGGGTCAGTCGGGTGTTGCCTTTTATGATATTGGAAGAGAGATGGGTTTCGTCGTGGCCGCACCGGACCAGCCTGTCACAGGTCATGATCCATCCCATAAGGGGGCCGTGTTTCCTGAAGGCTTCGGCAGCATAAGAGGAGCAGGAGGGGGCCATGGCGCAGCGATCCCCGTCCGCCGGTGAGATGTACTTTCCGTAGAATTTCAGGAGTGGATGGCTGTTCTCCCGGCAATTCGCTGTATGGGGGACGCTTGCAAGGAGGAGGGTTACACAAACGGTGATCACACAAACGGCGCTACTCCTGGGTGACACGTAGCACCTCTTCCACCGTGGTGATACCGGCCAGCACCTTGGCAACCCCGTTCTGGCGAAGGGTCTCCATGCCGTGTTTCAGAGCCAGGGACTTGATCTGGTTGGAGTCGGAGGTGGTGAGAATCATGGACTTGAGCTCTTCATTGATCTCCATGATTTCCAGGATCGCCTGCCTGCCCGTGTACCCCGTGTCAAAGCAGTTGGCACATCCCTTGGCCTTGAATGCCTTGCATTGGCCGGGGGTGCGGTCCTGGATCTTGAGGTAACCTAGCTCTGTCTCGCTCAGGCAGTAGGCCTCTTTGCACGTTTCGCAGAGCACCCGAACCAGGCGCTGGGCAATCACCGCCTTGACCGAGGAGGTGATCAGATAAGGCTCTACCCCAAGGTCCGTGAGCCGGGTCACGGCCCCTGCCGAGTCGTTGGTGTGGAGGGTGGAAAAAACCAGATGGCCGGTGAGGGCCGATTGTATGGCGATTTCAGCCGTTTCGAGATCCCGGATTTCGCCAATGAGGATGACATCCGGGTCCTGGCGTACGATGGATCTCAATCCTGCGGCAAAGGTGACCCCTGTTTTCCGGTTGACCTGGATCTGGCCGATGCCCATGAGGTTGTACTCCACGGGATCCTCGATGGTGATGATGTTCTTGTCCGGGGAGTTGATGGCGGACAGGGCGGCATAGAGGGTGGTGGTCTTGCCGCTTCCCGTGGGACCGGTCACGAGCACGATGCCGTTGTTGAGGGAGATCAGCTCCTTGATGAGGGTTAAGTCTTTTTCTGAGAAACCGAACTCCATAAGCTTGAGCAGGGAGCCGGACTTGTTCAAAAGCCGCATCACCAGGCGTTCCCCAAAGGAGGTGGGCACGGTGGAGACACGGATGTCGATCTGTTGCTCACCGATCCTCACCTCGAGCCGGCCGTCCTGGGGGGCCCGTTTTTCTGCGATGTTCATCTTGGCCATCACCTTGATCCTCGAGATCAGGGCCGACTGGATCCATTTCGGGGGGGTGAGCATCTCGTAGAGGATGCCGTCGATGCGGTATCTTACCTTGAGCGTCTCCTGAAAGGGTTCGATATGAATGTCGCTGGCATTGGCCTTGACCGATCTGGATATGATGTGGTTCACCAGCCGGATGACCGGGGCGTCGCTGGTGTCGTCCAGCAGATCGGCCGTCTTTTCAATCTCCATGATGATGTTGGAGTCGTTTCCCTCCAAGTCCTCCACCATCTGCTGGACGTTGTCCTGGCTCTGGTTGTACAGGGCGTTGATGGCTGATAGTATCTTGCCCTTTGACGAGAGCACCAGGCTGTAGTCGTCAAGGCCGAGGATGGCGGCAACATCGTCCACCGCCTGGAGGTCAGCTGGGTCGTGGAGGGCGATGGTGGTCCGGCCGTTCTCTGCCTTGAGTGGAACCAGGAGGAACTTTTTCAAGAAGTGGATGGACACCGTTTCCGTGAAGTCGGCCCAGGTGGTGGCGGGAGCAAGTTCAGGCTCAAAGGGGATGGCGTAGATGGCCCCCAGGGCATGGAGCATGGCTTCCTCGGGCACGAGCTTTGATGACAGCAGGGCCTCGGAAAAATTGTCTCCCTGGTGTTGGTAAAGATCTTTGATGGTTTCTAGGGCATCATCATCCACAAAGGTCTTTTGGGAGAGATGCTCCAGGAATCTTTCAACGCTCATTTCTGAACCTCGGTGCCGTTATAGAGTTTTACATTCCCCTGGCGCACTTCATCGATCTCCTTCCGCTTGATCTTGTATAGCTCCCTGGCTTCAAGGGGATTTTTCACCACCCGGGGGGTCAGGAACACGTAGAGATTGGTCTTCTCATCGCCGGTGGAGATGTTTTTAAACAGATAGGAGAGCCCGGGGATATCCCCGAGGCAGGGCACCTTGTATTCCGTGTTGGAGAGGGTCTCGTCGATGAGGCCGCCGATCACCACGGTGTTGCCGTCTTCCACGATCAGGGTGGTCTCGATCTTGCGTTTCAGGGTGGTGGGGCGGTCATTGGTTGACGTGTTGGCGGTGTCCAGCTTGGTGATCTCCTGGAACACGTTGAGGCGCACCAGGCGGTCCTTGCTGATCTGGGGGGTGATCTTCAGGGTGATGCCCACATCCTTGTACTCATAGGAGCTGTAGGTGTCGGTGCCGCTCTCGGCCGCAGACCGGGTCTGGTAGGGCACGTTCTTGCCGATGGTGAGGGTTGCCTCCTCATTGTCCGTGGTGAGGATCTGGGGGGTGGAGAGGATGTGGCTGTCCTTGTCTGATTCATAGGCCTGGACCACCGCTCCTATGCTGGGAAAGGTTACGCCGCCGAGGGTGATGGATTTTCCCATGATGCCGGCGGAAAATCCATTGGGGAGCCCTCCCTTTGATGCAACGATACTATTAAAGTTGCTATACTCTTTTCCCCCGAACCCGCCGAAATAGGCGCCCTGGTCGTCGCCGTTTGCATCCGGGTCAAACCCCTCCCCGATTCGCCACTGGGTGCCGATATCCAGCCCGGCATTGACATTCACTTCCATGATGAGGCATTCAATATAGACCATGGACCTGGGGATGTCGAGCTTCTGGATCACCTCTTCGAGAACCGGATAATCCTCTTTTTCCGCCATGATGATCAGGCTGTTGGTGGCCTTGTCCGCTGTGATCTTCACCGTTTCGGAGATCACCGGGGCGGTCTTTTTTCCGGTCTTGGACTGGGCGCTCTTCTTCACCGGCATATCCTGGAGCACCTTGGCAAGGTCTTCGGCAGATGCGTGTTCCAGATAGTAGACCCGGATCTTCTCATCTCCCCTGGCAATCTTTTTGTCCAGCAGGGCCACAAGTTGCTTGACCCGGTCGGTCTCGATCTCGCTTGCCAGCACCACCATGGCGTTGGTGCGTTCGTCGGCCACGAATTTTACGATCATCTCCGGGTCCTGCTTGCTTTTGGTGCCCCTGCTCCTGGCCATAAAGATGGTGGAGAGGTTCTTGACAAGCTTGACTGCATCGGCATTCTCGATGGGAATCACGGAGATTCGTTTCCCTATGCCCATGACATCCACGGCATGGATGATGGTCAAAAGCCGCTCGATGTTGGAGAGGGTGTCGGTGATGATCAGGGTGTTGGTGTCGGCATAGGCAAGGATGACGCTTCCCTTGGAGATGAGGGGGGTGAAGAGTTTTTTGAGTTCGTTGGCCTCGGCAAATTTCAAGGGGATGATCCGGGTGACGATCCTGTCCGCCGGTGATTCGCCTCCCCTTGAGATCCGGGTATCGATGTTTTTGGACCGGGCTTCCGGAGAGGGGAGGATTTTGGTCACCCGTCCTGCTTCAACCGCGGTGAACCCGTGGATGGAAAGCACGGATTCAAACACCCCATAGGCCTCATCTACGGATATCTTGGACGGAGAGATGATGGTCACGTTGCCCTTGACCCTTTTGTCCACCACAAAATTCTTTTTGGTCAGCTCGCTGATGAACTTGATGAACACGTTGATATCCACGTTGTTGAAATCAATGGATATATATTTGCCAGCAACCTTGGAATCCGTGGATTGAGCTTGGGCAACTGCAGGTGGAAGGGGTGAAAAACAGGTAATAATCAGCATTGCCAAAAGGGGCAGTGCCCAAAATTTATTGCTGGACATGGTAGTTGATCTCCTTTATCTTGCCTCGCCTTTTCAGTTTTATGTTGGCCTCGGAGGCCTGCCTCAGTCCCTGGTACAGGGAGAGGGCATCGTCGATGGAAGTGATCTCTTTGCCGTCAACCCCCATGATGATGTCTCCGTTCTTTAGTCCCATTTTCTTGAAAAGGGCATTGCTCTTTATTCCGTATATCAAGAGTCCGTCGGGTTTGCCCTTGGAAAAATGGGGCCTTACCCTCACCTGTTTCATCAGGTTTTCCATGTCGCCCATGGCTTCATCGATGACGGACCGCTGTATGGTCATGTTTGAAGAACTGGTTGCCGTTATTGGCGAGGGGGTTCTGCCCCGGCCCTTGGGGGTGGTGGCCTCCATCTCCAGGATCTGGTTCTCGCCGTTGTGGTTGAGGATCACGCTGGCGCGGAGGATCTTTTTTATTTCGGCGCCGGCCACGCTGTCACCCTCGTGGTACAGGGCCTGGGTTCTGCTTGATTTCTCCTGGATCACTGCAAAGGAGCGGCTGGAGATGCCTGCCACGGTTCCCCACAGCTTCAGGTTGAGTGTGGTTTTCTCAAGCTCCGCCTGGTTTACAATATCAAGCTCAGGGGGGGACTGCTCTGACTTGCCCGGGGCCACCGATGCCTTGAACAGATTGCGGTCCGTGATTGACCGGGATTGGTCAGCAGAGACCTTTTTTCCATCCCGGCCCTGGTGTTTCTGAACCCCTTTGTCCATGTGCTGGGAAAGATCGGGAGGCCGGTATGTTGCGGTCTCGATTCGCTTGTACATGATCCCGGCGCAGAAATAGAGGGCCACCGTCAAACAGATGATATTTAAACATGTAAAAAGAGTTTTCATAATCTGAAAATGGGTTTCTCCACGGTGCCTGAAATGGTGAAGGGAATTCCCCCTTTTTTTGAATCGTCAAACAGCATTGCAACGGAGGATAGCCCGGCAAAGCTGGTCAGATAGGCGGTATCGGGCCGAATCTCTCCCTTGAGATTCAGTATGCTTTTTTCAACCGGAGAGTTCAGCACACCCGTGCCGGTCAGGGTGATGGTGGCCTCTTCGCCCAGGGCTTTGAGCCCCTGGATCTCCATCTGGTTGTTCTTGATGGTGTAGTCGATGTCAACGGTGGTGAAATGAAATTCAGAGATGCCCAGTTGTTCAAGCAAAGGGTTGTTGACCTCGGTGATAAGATTTGAAAGGCGAAGGGTCCCCTTGACATTCCCGGGTGTCTGATTGGTGCCGTAATCAAAGGTGCCGCCCAGGGTGAAACGGGAACGCAGGTCGGTTTCACCGGTGCTGAACGCCATGGGGGCGATTTCAAGTTCTGAAAAGGTTGACGTGAGGGTGATCCCGGAGGGGGCGGCAGAGCGTGGTGCTGAAACATGGCCTGTGACGATCCCATTTAAGAGTGCCGCACTGAACTTCCCGGAACTCTCGGATTTGAACAAGGAGAAGAGGTTCGGGGTGAACTGGAGTGAATCCAGGGTAACCGTGGTGGTGTTGAAAAGGGTTATCGCAGGATTCAGGGTCTTTAATCCCAGGGGCAGCACCGGGGTCACCGGGTTGAGCTCGACCTTTAGTTCCCGGTTGATCTGGTTGAGCCTGTCGGCCAGGAGACGGCCTGCCTGTTTTCCGGGGAAAAGCAGGTATACAAAGACGAGAAAGGCAAGGATCGCGTAGGTCAGGTAGAGGGAGACGCTTTTTGCATCCATCAGGCGGCATCTCCTTTTACCAGGGTTTCAGCCTCGACAATGGCGTCGAGCAGGGTCTGCTCCTTTCCTGTTTTGGAGAGGGAGAGGGATCGTATGTGCACACCATTTCGGGAGCTTTCAACCCGGTATAGAAAATCCACCAGCTCCTTTAAGTAGAGGGTGTCCAGCTTTATCTTTACCATGGAGACGGCGTAGTTCTTGTCGTTGAAGGTCCTGGAGGAGGGTTTCATGTAGGCCACGTTGTCCTTGACGCCGCTCTTTTCGGCCAGGGCGTCCAGAAAGGAGAAGAGGGTGAAGCCCTTGGCCCGTTTGGACAAAATATCGGTGTCAGCCATGTTCATCCTGGAGAGCCTGGCATACTCCTGCTGGAGTGAGATGATTTCGGTCAAGGCGGCCTCTTTTGCCGCCACCCTGTTTGCCAGCTCTTTTTTCCGGTCCAGGGCCGGCACCAGGATAAACTGAACAGCAACAAAGGTTATCAGAAAGCCTGCGCAGATGATTAACGCCTTTTTGTCTCGTTGTGAAATGGTCATACGCAAATTATCCTATAGGGTAATGACAAATTTAAACCGAACCCGTTTTCCTGTTTTATCCGCCGCAGCGCTCTGGATCTCCACCTGCTTGAAAAGATCAGACCCTTCAAGGAGCCCCTTTATTCTGTCAACATCGTTGAAGTTTGCCGTGGACCCGGACAGGAGAATGCGGCCCGGGTTCAGGATAAACCGGGTGGTTTCAACGTCCATGGATGCAGGTATCTTTTTTGACAGTTCTGCGAGAATGTCGACACAGCCGTGGCGGAGCTCCCCCTGGGGAGTGCTTCCCTCGGCTGAAAGGCCCGAGGTCTCCTTGAGCTGTTTGAGCTCTATCTGCATCTGCATCAGGGGATCCACGATCCTTTTTACATTTGGGAAGCTCTTTTTGAAGACGGCGATGCTTGCCTGCTCAAGCGCTGACGCATTGTTCTCCATGTACGAGATGTCGGCATGGAGCTTGAAAAGAAAGGCTGAAAATGCCATGACAACAAAGATGAGCAGCACAACAATGTTGGCTGTATAGCGTTTCAGGATGGAATCCTCGGAGTAGTCTCCCTGGCAGAAATTGAAGACGGGCCTGGAGGTCACCTCGGCAAGGGCGGCTGACATAGCATTGATGGGGTGGGCATCCATGTCCGGGTCCCCGGTCTCGGCACAACGTACCGGATACCCGAGGGCCGCTTCAAGGGGGTGGCACAGGGCTTCGGCATCCGCTTCCCGGGAGGTGATGGTGCATCTTTGGGGCAAAAAGCCGTCCTGGGATCGCTGGTTCTCTCCTTGAACGGTCTGGTGTATGGCCCTTGCCAGGGCGGTTGCAGAAAGGTTCGCCCCCAGGGAGCGGACCTGGACAATGGTTCCCTTGATGACAAGGCACAGGGTGGTGTGATCTTCGGCACGATCGATCCACAGGGTGTGATCCTCGCCGTTGTCGGACCCAAGCAAATGGTCGACTGCTATGTAGCCCTGGACCGTGATGAGGGAGGGTTTCAGGCCTGCTGTTGCCAGGGTCATGAAACACGCCCCAAGGCTTTCGTCCGGAACCGATGCTGTCAGCAACGGGGGGAAATCACCTGCGCCTGTTCTTTTGGGCAGGGTGAAATCCGACACATAGGCCTTGTCTGCCAGGGGAAGGTGGGAGGCAAGCTCAAACCCAAGGACCTGGCGTATCTTTTTTGGAGAGCGAAACGGAAGGGTGATGTTCCTGAACGAGACGGAGGAGGAGGGGATGGCCACGGCCACAGAGGAAAACTCCTTGCAGTCGAGCTCGTCCAAAAGAACCGAAACGGCCCGCTCAAAACGGCTGACATTCGGCTGTTCGGCGTCGGAACTCCCATGGTGCTCCAGGTCGTCAAAGGAGACGGTAACGCTCTGCCTTATGGAAAACCCCTTAAACGGCTTTTCCACAACAACGGCCGAAAGCGAACGGGTTCCTAAGTCAAGTCCAAGGATCATTCTGTTCATAAAAAACCTTTAATTCCTCAACAACCGGATGGTTCTGCATGTCCATCTGTTGGTCTCTTTGTCCTTTTTCCTGTTAATATAGGCCACGATGGTCTTTTGTGTATCGCCCACCGTTGCCGAGCACTCTGCCTTGAAAATATGGCTTGAGTAGCGTATCAGGCGGTCGAATCGTTTTTCTTCTTTATCTGACAGGTCGATTACCGTTTTGTACCACCCCTTGTCAAGGGTGTTTACAAAATCGCCTGTCTCTTCCTGTTTCTGAACCCTGTAATCCACCAGTTCCTGGGCCTGGTCTTCCATGCCTGACGGAAGAAGGGCCGCCAGAATCATGTCATTGGCGGTGTTGATGTTGATGGTCCCAGGGAAGCGGTAGCGCCCTTTTTCGGACACAAGATCATCCATGCCGAACACGGTAAAGGCTTCTGAGAATTCCAGGGTGACCTCCGGGCCCCCTTCAATCGTTTCATGGGCCAGAATATCCTTTGATATGCCCTTGACCAGAAAAATTTCATCCAGGAGATCAAAGGGGCCGTTGGCGCAGGTGTAGGGCGGTTCAAGGTCCTGGTAATAGGCGGATTCTGCGCCGGAGGTACCTGTTTCCAGGTCATCATCCAGTGCGTCCAGCCAGTCCTTGAGGCTGTTGATGATCTCCATGGGATCCCTTGTGTCTTCGGACTTGTCTGCCGAGATGAGCATGTCCAGAAAACGCTCCCAAAACTCTTTCTGGTCATTATTGAAGGTGTTGCCGGGAAATTCGGTTATCAGGGCGTTTACCTGGATCTTTCCCAGCTCATCAACAATGGAGAGGGTCATCTTTTCGGTGTCGTATCCCAGGGAAGCGATGGCCGATCCCAGTGTCTCAGGGTCGGCCCAGGTCTCCTGGACGGTATCGGTCTCGTTGGCGTTGGCATCCTCTCCCAGGAGGAGCATGGCCAGGTTGATACCGGCCAGGGCCATCTCCTCGGCCCTGAAGCTATCCTGGAGTACAATGGCATGGTCGGTTGAGCTCCTCACCCTTTTTCCCAGTTCAAGCCCGGCTGCGGCAAGCACCGAGATGATGGCAAGGCAGATCAGGAGGGCCATGCCGTTATTGTTGTTGCCTGGCCTTGTTTTTTTTGGGTTTTCCATCAATCCATGGCCTCCCTTGAAACGGGAAGCGCTATCTGTGTTTCAACGATCCTTGGGGCATCGTCGGTGTTGAGGGTGATCTTGAATTTGACGGAAACGGGAACGGTGTACTTCACGGTGTCTGATTCCGAGTCCCAGTCGCTGTGTTCATCCCCCTCTCCGTCCACATAGGTGAGGTCGAATCCCGATATGTTGCGGACAAGAACAGGATCGCAGGAGCGCTCCTTGGGCGCGTCATAGGGTCTTAATGTGTCGGCCCTGCACAGATCGATTTTATTGTCGTCATTGGACCGTGCATAGTAGACGATCCGCGCCACGCCGGGGATCTCTTTTTTTCCCAGGGACAGGTGGCTGAGGGAGGCAAACCCAAGCCTTGACACCAGGGTGCCGTCAATGCTCTCCTGGGTACCCTGGAAGCTGAATGGATCCGGGTCGGAAATGGATTCTGGTTTTTTATACCGCGGGGGCCGGGTGATATAAAGGGTGCCAAGGTCCCTTTCAAGGTGTCCCAGGAGGGTTCTGATGCGTTCGTCCTGGATCAGCCCTTGGTTAACGGCCGTTGAAGAGAAGATGAACGACTGGAACGAGGTGAACAGGGTGGTCATCAATCCCCCGAAGATCAGGACGGCGATCAAGATCTCTATCAGCGTGAATCCCCTATCCATCAATAAGATATCTCCAGGTGCTCAGGGTAAATTGGTTCTCTCCCCGGACAATTTCGATCTCCACCCGCTTGAGTCGCTTTGCGGCTGATTCAGGGATGATCGCGGAATCATAGGTTTGATACTCGGATATCCGTGCGCTCCATTGGTAACCGGGGAAGCTGTCTCCAAAATCACCTGAGGGGTTGGCATCGTCCTCAAGATCCCTTTCGATCCGGGTGATGGTCTGCCGTGCAAGAAAGGGGGCTGTTGAATGAAATTTGCCGTACCCGGCAAGCAGAATGCTCGAGGACTGCATCTTGAACAGGGAAACAAAGACAATGGCAACAATGGAGAGACTCACCATTATCTCAAGAAGGGTAAACCCTTGGATCGTCCGGACAAGGGATGGTTTACATGCACTGGTCAAATGAGACACTCCTGTTTTCGAGTTCAACCCTTGATAGGAAGGGTTCGATTCTCAGGGTGACATCGTTGGTCTCCCCCTGGAGATGGATCAATGCCATGTCTGAATACCCCTGCCTGCGGAATTTTATTTGGACATCGTCCGATGCAAGGGGCATGGCGCCGGGAAATTCCACATCAAGAACCCGGGTATCCCCTGAGAATTGAATGCCGTTTTCCCTGGCGGTTTTCATTGTCGCAGGATCCATGGCATCGCCCGAAACCCATATGAGGCCTGCGGTAATGTCCACATGCATTACATAATCCCGGTTGTCGGTCACCGCCTTTCTTTTTAACGCGTCGATCAATTGAATCGTTTTTCCACGGGCGTTTTCCGGGTTTGAAAAAAAGTGTACATCCTGGAAGGTTGGAAGGGCGAAAAACAGGAGAACCCCTGCGATGACCATCACAATCACAAGCTCAATGATGGTAAACCCCGCCTTTCCTGAACGCTCTTTACTCAAGTTCCCAGCTCTTTATGTCCCTGTCTTTTCCCTCTCCCCCGGGGGCTCCGTCTCCGCCGTAGGAGATGATGTCAAAGTCGCCGTGGATGCCGGGGCAGAGGTAGAGATACTCCCTGTTCCAGGGATCCTTGGGGGTCTTGCCCTTTTCAAGATAGCCGCCTTCATGCCATTTGACCGGCATGGGGTCGGAGGCGGGTTTCTCCACAAGGGCCATGAGGCCCTGCTCCGTGGGCGGGTAGTTGCCGTTGTCCAGGCGATAGAGTTTCAACGCCGTCTCAATGGCTGCAATATCAACCTGGGCCTTGACCTGTTTTGCCTCGTCGGTTCTTCCCATGAGTCTCGGCACGATGAGTCCTGCCAGGACCCCCAGAATCACCACAACAACCATCAGTTCGATCAGGGTAAATCCTTTTTCATTTTTTGCAGACAGTGTCATATCAATCCTTCTTTATCTGTTTTCCTTGGGTGAAAAGCAATCCAAGACTGCCTTTTATACGATAGATTCCACATCTTTGCTATTAATTTATTGCGGGATAATAGGATTTGTTTGCGCTTTTAGCTCCTGTTTCCGGCAATGTTGCCACTCGGTCATGGTTTAATGCTCAACCATTATTGATAACGGTTTTGTGAGAAAATACAAGGTAAATTGTAAATCTCCCTGATTTTTTAGAAGTCATTTTGATGTTGGTTTTGACCTGTGAACAGTGGTCTCTTGGCGGGTGCCCACTCAATCTGTGATGTTTATTTTATTGCTTGACTTTTTTTGTCATTGTTCTTAGAACCTCCCCATATCGTTTTGGGGTATTTCCATACATCTTAACCAAAACGATGATTTTATTAAAAAATTAGAGTGCAGGTGCTCATTTTTATAGAGCATGGGAACATCGTGAAAATCGATGACGGGCCCGCCGCTGTGAACGGGGATGAACGTCGTATTTATGCCACTGTTTTTTTTGAAAACGGGAAGGCGCGACAAGTAAAGTGATCCGTAAGTCAGAAGACCGACCTGCATGAATTGACTATCCTTACGGACAAAGGACGTCGACACCTTAAGTGGATTTAAAAACGTAAATCCCGGCAATCTTATTGTCGGGATTTTTGTTTTTGGAGCTTGAGAATGAAAACTTGTGAATTGCTGCAGTATATTGCCCCTTTCAGCACCCTTGAACCCGCGACAAGAGACAAGATAGAATCCTTGTTTCAATTGCGTACTTTTTCCAAAGATGCCCTGCTCTTACAGGAAGACCGTGAGGTGACCCAGATAGGGTATGTGGTTTCCGGAAACCTTTCCATTGAGCGCTGTTCTGAAGGGGGGATTCCCCGGCCGAACGGTTCGTTAACCGTGGGAGAGTATTACGGCCTCATGGCCCTTGTGGACAGGGGGCTTTCCATTATCGACCTTGTGGCAACCCGGCCCACGACGTGCTACACCATAGACCGGGTCGATTTTGTCGACATGCTCACTGCCTATCCCGAGATCAGTGCCTTTTTCGAAAACGCTGCCTTGGCCCGGCTTGGCAGCCTGTATTTTCAGACCCATTCCGCCCCCATGCCCGGTGGGGAACCGATCATTTCAAAGGGGAGTAAAAAACTCCAGAGATCCCTAGAGTACATCGAAACCCAATACATGGGAACCATTACCCTGGATGCGGTCGCAGCCATCAACGGATTGAGCCGGTATCACTACTCCCGTATTTTTAAACATACTGTGGGCTGCTCCTTCAAGGAGTATTTGAACCGTACGCGGATCAAGGCGGCCAAGCGGATGATGGATAACCCGGATATGAACGTTTCCCAGATCTGTTATGCCGTGGGATTTAATGATGTCTCCTATTTTGCACGGGTGTTTAAGAAAATGGAGGGCACAAGTCCGTCTGTGTATCGTAAAGCCCTTATCCGCAAAAAAAAGCCTGTGACCGTGGGGATGGCGCTTGCGCCGGATCTGTGGATAAATCGTTTTCACGGAAAGCTAAACTGTCATGGTCCGGTTCTGCGGAACAGCCTTGTTTCAGGATAGCGCTTCGGTCCGTCGGCAAAGAAGTTCTTTTTGAGTAAATAGCAAAATTATCCGGTTTTTAAGCAATAAAGTCCAAGCTTAAAATCGGCTAATCGGGTATTACTATCCGGACAACGGTGCATGGAAACAGGAATAGGGACCGTTCAAGGAATCCTGGTATAACTTAAAGTTAGGTGAAACTATGAAACGATTGCTTAAAAAACTATGGGAAGATGAATCCGGTGCCACCGCCATTGAATATGGTTTGATTGCAGGCATCATGGCGGCACTCCTGGTAACTGCCCTGGGTGGATTCAGCGACAAGCTGAGCGGGCTTTTTGACGCCATCTCAGAGAAACTCAACGAGACCACAGAGACAATAAAGAAAAGCAGCAATGATGGTGGCGCCAGCAGTTGATCCTGTCTCCTCTTACAGCGGCAATGGTGCTTGTCTGTGGGGCAGTCTATACTGATCTTTTATGGCGAAAGATTCCCAACTGGCTGACCATGCCTTTTATTCTTCTCGGGTTTTGGCTGAATGGGGTTCAGCTTGGGGCCGGGCCGGGTGTTGTCTTTGCCTTTAAGGGCCTGGTCGCAGGATTACTGTTTCTCATGGCCCCGTTTCTTTTGGGCGGGGCCGGCGGGGGGGATGTCAAACTGCTGGGTGCCATCGGCGCCATTGTCGGGGGCTATGTTGTCTACTGGATCTTTCTCTATGGTGCCATGGCCGGAGGTGTGGTTTCTTTGTTTATGTTGTTGCGAAAAAGTAAAATGGCATCAGTGGCCGGCGTTTTTGAAGATTTGAAGCTGCTGGTGTTTCATCTTGCGCCCGGTCTGGCAGATCAGAAAAAGGAGAGGGAATGCATTCCCTATTCCGTACCGATCTTTGCAGGATATATTGCCTACGTTCTTGCGGGAGGAGCGGCATGAAAATTTGTAAAACACCCCGCCTGAACAACCGGGGGGCGGCAGCCGTGGAATTTGCCATTCTCGTACCCATATGGTTTTTGCTTTTCTTTGGAATGCTGGATTATGCCTGGTATCTCACCAATGTCATGGTGATGGAAAATGCCGTGGCATCCGGTGCAAGGGCAGGGGTCAAGGTAAAATACTGGCTCGACCCCGGTGATGAGCAATACCAGGATCCTAAGTCGATAGCAAAAAATGCCGTAAGTCACGCCTTTTGGCTTGATGAGTCCTTTAACACTTCAGGTATCAGTGTCAGGTTCAAGGATACCGACAACAATTATCCTGAGGAGGATGAGGCCTACCAATATCTTGAAGTGAAGGTGATTGATTACGAATACACCCCCCTGACCGGTTATTTGTCTGAAAAGATGATTCCCCGAAAAATAAGCGCCGTATCACTGTTGGCATTCCCCTGACCATACTCAATCGTCCCTGTTTTTCAATCTATGGAGAGAGTATCACCCATGTTTAAAGCAAAAACCGTAATTGCAATTTTGTTCTCTGTCTTAATGGGACTCCTGGCCGTAAAGGGGGTCTCCATGCTCAAGAAGGCGCCGGCACCTCCGACGGCTCAGGTTGCTGTAGCAGCGCCGCTACCTGCCCAGAAACCTGAGAAAAATAAAATTGAAAAGGCGCCCGTTCAAGCGGACTTTTCCCATGGCATTCCAAAGGGCATGCGGATCGTCACCATAAGGGTTGACGAGATCTCAGGGGTTACCCGGGAACTTAAGAAAGAGGACCGGGTGGATGTACTTGCCATTACAGACTACCAGGGATCCCAGCGGGGAACCATTTCCCGCATGGTGCTCCAGAATATAACTGTTTTTGACCTTGAGGAGACCTCCTTTAAAAAGCGCCTTACGGACAAGGTGACTAAGAAGAAAAAAACATGGTCCATTCACCTGCTGGTCACCCCTGATCAGGGAACCGTACTTGCCTCCATTGGGGAGGCGGCAAAGCTTCGGTTGCTCTTGAGAAACAATGATGACACCGAAGTCCTGGGGGCAAGGCCCATCATTTACACCACCCGGAGTGGCCTTGTGACCATCCGTGACGGGCACGTTAACCCGGCCCACCGGATCAAGCCCGGCATGCGGGCAATCTCCCTTGAAATCGACAATAACGACGGCATATGCGGCACCCTGGAACCCGGCGACCGGGTAGATCTTATCTTTTCCTGCATGGAATCACTTTTTGCCACCGAAGGGGGGAACAGTGCTGTGGGAACAAAGGGAGTGATGAATGGTCATCGGAAATCATCCCGGATACTTCTCCAGGACCTGGAGGTGCTGGAAACCGAGGATAGCCTGGAGGGTGCCCTTGGCAATGCCAAAAAATCCAAGTACCTGACCCTTGTTGTAACACCCAAACAGGCGGAACAGCTTACCGTGGTTACGGACGCTTCCAAATCCGGGAAATTCCGGATCGTTGCAAGAAACCCTGGGGACAGGGGACATGTCAACAGCCGGGGGGAACTTTTTACCGATCTTGTGATCAAGGAAAAAAGAACCTTTCGCATGATTGAAATTCTCAAGGGTACGTCTAAATATCCCGTAAAATTCTATGAAAATTGAGATACAGGCCCATGATTTTTCAAGGAGATTTATGTTGAAGAACCGCACTATATGTTTCATTGCCATGGCCGTCGTACTCTGCCTTGTCTCTGTGTCCATGGCCGATACGCCGTCACAACAGATACGGATCGAGATGTACCACTCCCATCTCATGGAGACCGAGGCCCCCATCATCCGGGCTTCCATTGCAGACCCCAAGGTGGCTGATGTGAAGGTCCTCTCCCCCACCCAACTGCTTCTGATTGCCAAATCCAAAAGAAACGCCAGCACCACCCTCATTCTCTGGGAAGATGAAGACAAGGTCGCCACCTATGACATCTTCGTATTTTCAAGAATTGATCCTTCCATACTGGACCTCATGGCATCCCGGGTTAAGGCCATTGCCCCGGGGGTGAGCCTCGAGATCATGCCCGCAAAACAGGTCATTGACTCCAAGTCGATCATCCTCAAGGGGGAGGTGTCAAGCCAGGTGATCCTTGAACGGGTTTTGACCGTGGTGGAGAGTTTCGGCATCCGGTATTTCAACCTCATCAACCTCAAGGGTCCCCAGCAGGTTCAGCTCAAGGTGGTCATTGCCGAGGTGTCAAAGTCCGGGCTGAAGCAGATGGGTGTCAATTTCCTCAATTCCAATGAAAACCTCGGATTCGGGCTGTTCAAGGGGGGGATCAGCGAAGGGAAAACCGAATTTAAAAGCGCTGTGGATTATGCCTCTCCCAGAATAACGGAGACGACGAGCGTCGGCGGAAAAGATGGTGACAGCTATGAAATAACCATTGACGGTGGAAAACCCATCATCAGTACCAGTGCCTCCCAGACCGTGACCAACACCATTGGCACCCCTTTTACTTCAGCCTTTCAGATTGCGCTTAATTCCACAAAGCATAACTGGCTGGGGTATCTCAGTCTACTCAAGGGCCAGGGGCTTGCGAGATCCCTGGCCACCCCCACCCTGGTTGCCATGAGCGGCCAAAAAGCCGAGTTCCAGGTGGGCGGGTCCTATCCGATCAATTCAAAGGATGACAAAGGCAACATCACTACTGAAATGCAGGCCTATGGCATCATACTCAAGTTCACCCCGTTTCTGCTGGACGGAGAGACCATCACCCTGGAGGTAAACCCCGAGGTGAGCTATCCGGATTTTTCTTTTGATCCTCCCGGGCTCTCTTCCAGGCAGGCGACCACCACCCTCCAACTCAAGGACGGCCAAAGTTTTGCCATGGCAGGTCTTTTAAAAGAGGAATCTTCTGTTACAAAAAACAAGATTCCCTTTCTTGGAGATCTGCCGTTCTTAGGGAGCCTTTTCACAAGCAAGGAGAACAAGCACAGCGAAACCGAGCTTGTGATCATGGTCACCCCGAGGATCGTGCGGGCCATGAACCCGGATGAGATTCCGGATCTGCCCGGTCATGACATTAAAAAAGAGATCAGTGATGTGGATTTTTTCATTAAAAACAGCCTTGGGCTGGTTGAAACCAAAGAAAAAACCATTCCGGAGTTCAAGGGTAAGACTGGATTTTCAAAGTAGAAGGAATACTGAGGACAGATGAATAACACACCTAAAGGTATTGTAATCAGTGAAGACAAAGGGCTTTACCAGAAACTGTCCGCAAACCTTGCACCCATTGTGGAGATAACCGGGAGGACACCTGATATTGCCAGTGGGTATAAACTCGCCCGGGAGGCAAATGTGGATCTTGTGTTCCTGGACCTTACGGACAAGGCGCCTGACTGCATTAATTTTGCAAAGCGGATCAAGCGGGTACAGCCTGAAACCGAAGTCTTCATGGTCGGTTCAACAAGGGATCCTGACCTTCTCCTGGATGGCATGAGGGCCGGGGCCTCGGATTTTCTGACCTATCCCTTTGAGGAGAAGGCGGTCATAGCCTCTGTAAAGGATGCCCTTGACAGGGGGGGGAACCTTTCCAAGGGGGGAGAGATCGTGTCGGTCTTCAGCCTCAAAGGCGGAGTGGGGGTCACAACCATTGCCATAAACCTTGCCAGCCACGTGTTTGATCTCACCCGGGACAAGGTACTCCTGTTTGACCTCAATCTTTTCATGGGGGATATTTCAAGCTATCTGAACATTGAGACCGCGTATACGCCCTATGATCTTTTAAGGGATGTGGAACGGATGGATGAAAACCTGATGTTCTCATCTGTGGATCAGCATGATGCAGGGTTTTATGTGATGACAACACCTGGTGAGATCAGTGATTCAGATCAGGTAAGCCCTGCTGATATTCTCTCCATGCTGGGGGTGCTTAAAAAGCATTTTGACTATATCATTGTGGACTGCCCCCATGATTTTTCCGAAAGAACCCTGAAGGTGTGCTCCTTTTCGGATACGGTTTTTGTTGTCACCCAGCAGACCATTCCTACGGTGAAAAGTGTCCAGAAGGTGATTGAATTTTTCAGGGACATGGAGTTTGACCCGGACAAAGTTCAGGTGATCATCAATCGGTATCTCAAGGACAGCACCATGGAAGCATCCGACCTTGAAGGGGTTTTTCAAAAAAAGATTTTTTCGAAGATCAGCAATGACTATCCGCTTTTTGCGAAAATATCAACAAAGGGGGAGACCGTGAACCATGGGGCCGAAAAACACCGAATAAACAGGGAATACCAGGCGATGGCAGGGGATCTGACCGGCATCTCACCCGCCAGTGACGGTTTTTGGAAACAACTGTTTTCAGGGGGGCTGTTCCGATGAAACTGAGCAACCGGCTGCATTCTAAAAACGGCCAAAAGGGTGATGCAGGTCTTTGCTTTAACCCCAAACGCCTGGATCGGGACCGCTACAACAAGGTTAAGTCCAGACCTCGGAAAAAATTTATTTTTGAGCATGTTTTTTTGGACATTTCCTGCTAAATTGGAGAACAACCGACTTC
>JAEINR010000109.1 GCA_016342325.1 Desulfobacterium sp. | reverse complement strand
AAGTCGGTTGTTCTCCAATTTAGCAGGAAATGTCCAAAAAAACATGCTCAAAAATAAATTTTTTCCGAGGTCTGAACCATGAACGACCTCACCAGAGTTTTGATGGGCAAACTCCAGCCGAAATATATTACGGTGAAAATCAATTGAGGCTGGTGGGATGATAAAGATATCGTTAAACCCGCTCCGGCAAAAGTCAACTCCTCCGACGTGGCTAATTGAAGGCCCATTCTCGGACCTGACTTTTACCTCCGCTAGCGTAAATGGTAAATCAAAAATTGTTGTAAAATCCGGATTAAATTTTCTCGGGAAAATCATCCGAATTTGACGCTTAAGTTGAGTGAAAAACTGTCTTGACATTGGGGTCCACTATAATTCTCCCCTTAAAATAAAGTTATATAAAGGAAACAGTCCAAACATTACTCCCAATCCGATAAGAAACAAGCTTACTAAAACTTGAGATATCGGACGCTCAACTGGAGCTCCATATTCAAGAGTGATTTTTTGAACTTCCTTAATTGGAATGGACAAAATTTCGACATTTCTATCATATTCCCAAATGCGCTGTTTAGAAATCCCAACAGTCGAAAATTTGATTTCATCTATCGTTTTAGTTGTCATAGGTTCTTAACATTTTGATATTTAAGGCGTGTAATCATCCCCCCTAAAAAGAACAGATTGCTGCTGTATGTCTCCATATCTATTATGTCTTTCATCACGCACAACAGTGTTTCTTTTCATACAGTACGATAAAAAAGAGAGCAAGGTTTTTACCATTAAAAAACAACTTTACTGGAGATAAAGTTGCCTCTGAGCCTGAAAATCTAAAAACATCGCCATATCATATTCTATAATGCATTAAATTTTCTTTTCAACCGACAGGAGCCGACCACAAGATGTAGTGTTTGATGTTGAATCAAAAATCTGAGCCCTAATATCATTAAAGATCAGGTAGAATGCATCTATTTTTGAGGCATTTACTTCAACGATTCAACCGCAGTAACCCAGCACCAAGCAGTGTGAACATTGATGCAAAGACTTTTATTAAATCAAGGGGTTCTTTAAGTACAAAGACGCCTAATAAAAGAGCAACTACAATACTTGTTTCTCTTAGTGCAGTAACTGCTGCAATAGGTGCCATTGTAAAGGCCCAGATAACAATAGCATATGCTGTAAAAGAGGCAAAGCCGCCACTTAAAGCTAATTTATATTTTTCTTGAATAACCGTTTTAATTGTACCGGGTCTTATCATTGTTATTATAACGGAAAAAAGAATAGCATTTAAAATAGAGAGGGACCCGTAAAATCCCAGTGCCGTAGTTGCAACTCGGGCACCTAAACCGTCCACCAGAGAATAAGCCGCAATAAACCCACCCGTTGCTATGGCCATGGATGCGGCACGATAATTTCTTAATCCATCATTTCGCCGAACCATAACTAAACTCATTATTCCGGTACTGATGATAACAATTGCTGACAGCTGTATCGGGTAAAGGTGAACTCCTAAAAAAACAATTGATACCGCTGTAACAATCAAAGGCGCTATCCCACGCGCCAGAGGGTATACCTGGCTCAAATCACCTATACGATAGGAATATAAAAGGAATAACTGGTACCCCGTATGTAGTACCGCCCCTAAAATTATATATGGAAGAGACTCAATTTTGGGAAGAGGTGATACCAACAGCACAGCTATGGCAAAAGGCGTGTGCCCGAGAACCACGGCTGCCATACTTATGTGTTTATTGTCATTTTGTTTTATTAAAAAATTCCAGGACGCATGTAAAGTCGCAGCCAGTAAAACCATGAACATGACACTCAAAGACATAAACAACCCTCTTTTGAAATCAACTTGTAATTTTTGATATATTTAATAATAGTGTGTGCAATCTTATAGAGTACCCATGTATAAAAACACATGTTGAAATATAGTTGTTCTATACATGTTTAATGTTACTGTTTGCACTCCGCTGCAAAAGCCTTTTCGACATCCTTCATTATTCAGTGTTAAATATTTCTTGGCCACGAGATGTAAAAGAGATCCCTTGCGTCGATTGTGTCCCTATCATTATTGATTCAATAATGGGTGGATTAACAAATTTATCGGAACGCCATTCAATTATAAAATGGGCGCCGGATCCACCTTCTTTGTCTTTTTCTGCAATAACATAGCGTAAGGATTTTAATGACTCTAACGTTATTGGCTTATCTATATATTTTTTCAACAATTTACCTTGTGTCTCATAATAGTCGACCAGAATAATTTCAATTTGATGTTTCGGATCAACATTTCTGATACTCATTGTTACAGTTAATAGAAAAGGCCTCTCTTTATTGCCACTGTATATATGTGAATAGGCAGGCACATAAAGAATCTGTCCTTTCGATAACCCAATATTTTTCTCAGCAGCATATGATGAAAGTGGAAAAACGAAACAAATGCATAATAAAGGAAGTAAATACCTATTTTTTAACATTGTTACTCTCCATTTTTTTATCTTTCGTAACCCAGTCCTTTAGCCCTTTTACTACGAGTAACTTCGCTCTGCTGTATATTACCCAGAAGAATACTGTATTTCATTCCACGGAATATAATTTATTCTCGGTAGAAAAAAAAAGCAAGGGTGTTCAATTTAATTGGTGATAAACCAGGCTCCTGCGCTTTATTTTTTGATGGGAAAGAGCGGCAACTCCCCAAGGAAGATAATATCCTCCCGCTGGGCAGCATCTCCTTCAGCCAGAATGGCGGCCTTGGCCGTGACCATGCCCCCTGCGGCTTTGACCAGGCGCACCAGGGCTTCAATGGATTCCCCGGTGCTGATGACATCATCCACGATGGCAACCCGCTTTCCCCGGATCTGCCTGGCATCGGTGCCGTCAAGACACAGTAGTTGCTTCTCCGTGGTGGTGATGGAGCTGACCCCGTCCACCACCGGATCCTTCATATAGGCCTTGATGCTCTTTCTGGCCACATAGTACCGTTCCTGGCCCAAAAGGTGAGAAACCTCATGGGCCAGGGGAATGCCCTTGGCCTCGGCCGTGACGATCACGTCCACCTCTGGCAGCCGTTCCACCAGCCTGGGAGCCGCCGCCTTGACTACCTTGGTATCCCCGAGGATCACAAAGCTTGCAATGCAAAGGGTTTCACTTATCTGAATGATGGGAAGGTCACGAACCACCCCTGCCACTTCCAATCGATATGTCTTCTCCATAGCAGCACCTCCTGCTCAGGTTAAAGCCCTATCATTGATCCTAACCGTTTTACAACACGTCCTGCAACCATTCCCCGGTAAAGGCATCCACATAGTTGGCACGGCTGTACCAGCCGCAGGTCAGTTGCAAAGCCGGTTGGGATAATTATTACCTCCAAAAAGTAATTTTCACAGCATAACTAAAAAAAAGATTCGTCCCATCATTGAGGAGTATCTATCTTTAGATACCCCAACGATTGCGGAAGGTGGTCGCTCCATTTTACAGATCCATCCGTCAATTTTCCCCCATCATGCTTATGGATATTTGACGGCGACGAAATAATGCGTTGAAGCTGTAGAAAAGATCAGAAATACGGGAAGTTTTTCTTTTCTGTTTCTACAGCTAAAAGGTTGAGGCTTAATTACTCCAGAAGGTTTTTTACCTTCTCGTAGGAGATGACGCCATGGGCCTTGGCAAAGGATTTTGAGTTCCCGAGGGCATCCAATTTTAAGAGATTATCTGTTGTCGCATTGAAGTCGACTGTAACAGATGCCACGCGCCCTGCGCCGGAGAGGGTGACCGTGGATGCGTCAGGCGGAGTATCCGTGGAAGTTTCGCTGCCTGTCCCCTGGGGGCCGGCTGTCTTATTTTCCGGGAAATGTTTCGGAATGTTCAATTGTGACTGATCAATAACGTGTGTTTGATATTTTATATCCTGATTGATATCCATGGTGTCCCCTTTTTTTTAGGTGAAATTAACCGTCTTTTATTATGTTTGGGGACACTAAATGCAAGTTTGATGCCTGGATTGAAATACCAATCAATGACGGGCGTGATGAGTTGTTTTATTTAAGTGGAATAAAACCATTATTTCCGGAATTTTTTATAGGGTCGGTAAAGGGGATCACCCACAAGGACCATTTTCCATGACACGAACGGAAGGCTGACATAATAGCTTTCCACCAGGGTGAGATAACCGTCACAAAGGAGCTTGAAAAAAATCTCAGGATTGGGAAACGACTGGACATAGGGCTCACCCACGGGTCCCACAGTGGCGGCAATTCCCTTTTCAAGCATCCGCTTGCACCACACGTTGCTCCCCTTTTTTTTCAGGGTGGTGCATTCGCTGCTTGCCACATGGAACCCGACCGCTCCCCTGCTCCAGGTAAAGGCATCCACATAGTTGGCAAGGCTGTACCAGCCGCAGTAGAGGGCAGCATCGGGGCAATCTCCGGGTTGAAACAGCCGTCCTGTGTCATCCAGAACCACCTCGGCCACCTGGCATTCCCTGACGCTCCTTGCCGCACGATGGATGAGCTTGTCGTTCAAGGCATAGCCGGCAAGCTTTTTGTCGTCATCGGGTTCAGGCCACCTGGCATCAAAATAGGCTATCCCAACAAGTCCATCCTTCTCAGCCTGGATGGAGTCATTGATCACCCGCTTCACGGTTTCGGCATTTGGACCGTCCAGGCGGCACACCATGGTCACATCGCTTTTTTTTATGGGCAGTTCCGCATTCCTCAGGGGATAGTAAAAAGGGTTGGCCAGCCAGAACGCCAGGGGATACGCCCTTCGCTTCACAAGGGTGAGCTCCGAATCCAGGGCCGCCCATTTGTCGTTTTCTTTCTTATGCGCCCCTTTTTCCTCACCCAAAGGCTTGGGTGGTGAAATCTTGAGGGGCAATCCGTACATGGTCACAAGGCACCGGATCTTCTTTCCTCTCTCACTCTCAAGGTATTGCCTTACAGGAGCCGCCACCTTTTTAAGGTACGCCTCCCTGGTGCACACCTCCCCATCGGTGATCCGAACGGTCAAGAGGTTGTCCTTGGGGATCTGCCGCTGTTCCATGTAGTACCGGGCAAGTTCCAGGCTGCCTGAAGCATTTTTATTGGCAATCACAAGGAGCTCATCAGGGTCAAGGGCCCTTGCCACACAAGGCGTCATAAGGAGGATCACACCGATGACCACACCCATCCCCAGGATCATGCTCCGGAAAGAATCGATTGGCCGGGCTTTCTTTTCTTGACAACGGCTTGTGTTCATACTCTATTTGCCCCATGTTTAAATTTCAGACAGCCAAAACAGAATTTCTCTTTTTCATGGTGTTTGCCTTTCTCATCTTCTACAGCAACACCTACCCGTTTCATTTCCACAGCCATATACCGACCCTGGAACGCATCAAAGGCCAGGGCCTCAGCCTCGGTTTCACGGATCCCGGGGAACTGGTGGTCAATTTCATTTTATATGCAGTGTTCGGTTTTCTCGGCATCCGCGCCCTGGTTACGAACAAGACTCTTGCTGTGGCCAAACTCGTGGGAACAGGCCTCATTATGGAACTCGTTCTCCAGTGGTCCCACCTCTTTCTCTACACACGGGTGCCTTCCATGGCAACGGTGGTTGCCGCAACCCTTGGCATCCTTTTGGGAAGCGTCACAGGACGCCTGGACCGTCTCAGGTTCCTTGGCGGACAAAGGTCCAATGAGCTGTGGCGTTCGGCCCCCCTGGTCATCGGCTGCTGCTGGATCATCTCAAGGATCGTTCCTGTCATCCCCTACCCCCACTTATCCGATCTGACCCATTCCATCAAGGACCTTTTTATTACCCCCGATGTTTCATTCCATGGGTTTGCCCTGTCCTTGGTCGCCTGGATACTCTTTTTTCACATGATCTCCTCATCACAGCAGCGGGCGCTTAAAACAATCCACGCCCTGGCCACGGTTTTTACCAGCTTTTTACTGGTGGTCATGGTTGACGGACGCATGGAAACCGTTTCCACGGCAGCCGGCGGAATATTCGCCATCCTGATCTGGAAAGCAGGGCTTAAGGGATCTCCCAGGCGAGCAGGTCTGCTCCTGGTTCTTTTGTGGCTCATGCTGACCGTTGACGGCTTAGGGCCGTTTGATTTCTCGGCCGGAACCGGGGACTTCACCCTCCTGCCCTTTGACGGATTTCTATCCAACCCGGTCCTGGCAAGCACCATTGCCCTGTTTGAAAAACTATTTTTCCTGGGAAGCCTTGTATGGCTCATGGAGGAGACGGGAAAACCCTGGAAACATTCGACCCTGTTTGTCTTGGTCTGGGCAGGCGTATTGGAAACAGCTCAACTCTACCTGCCGGGCCAGACCGTTGAGACAACCGATCCCGTTGTTCTTCTTGCGGCGGCATTGTGGATAAGAAAATACAGAACCCAAAAGAAGAAACCACCCGGTTCTAAACCTGAAACGGACAGGAGACAGGGAAACGTGATCGGCCGGGGTTCGATTAACGGAGAAGGCGCTGTCCCATAATCAGACGGTCAGTTTCTCAGATTTCAAGGCGTATGCCATGACAATTCCCACACAAAAGCCCATGGCAAGATTTGACGCCAGGGTAATGCCCAGCATCACGAGAATCACAAACAGGTCATTTCGCTCTTTCATGTCAATAATGGTAAGGGCGAGTTGACTGCCGGCAAAGATCAGGAGCACCCCCAGCACAGAAAACGGAATCAGGTTCACGACCGCCAGGATATGGGATCCCAGAAATATGGCCAGCAGCACAAAGATCAACCCGATCATGAGGTTAGACCCGGCCGTGCGGGCGCCAAACCTGTAGTGGGCAGCCAATCCCCCCGCCCCGTGGCACAGGGGCATGCCGCCCACGAGAAAAGAGAAGACATTGGCCAGCCCCATGCTGAAGCACAAGGCCCTGTACGTGACTTTTTTGGAGTCCTTGTCAAAATAGTCCTTGGACAGATCCCCATTGGCAACCACGGCATTCCCAAGTGTCATGGGCAATTGAGGAAGCACAAGGACCATGAGGGCAAAGGAGAAATCAGCACCGGTGGGAAACCCGAACGGCAGGAATTCGGGCCAGTAGATACCGAGGCTCAGGCTGCCCAGGCCATCATTGACGCCAAAGATCAAGCCCAGGACAAAGCCGTAGAGGATAACCAGGATACCGGCTGGCAATCGTTTGTTATCGATAAACAGGAGCGTAATCATGGCGCCGGCGATCCCGATGATGATACCGACGGGCATGACTCCCAGGCTCTGGATGGTCAAGTAGGGTTCTGCCGCACCTTGGAGGAGTTGAAATTTTGAGGTGCCCACCATGAATCTGACGCCCTGGGCCATCAACAGGGTACCGGTTGCCATCTGAACGCCCCGGATCACGGATTTTGGGATATACCTGCCCACCACCGTGATGGCGCCGGTCCCCCCGACAATCAGGAGGAGCAGGCCCACCAGGAGTCCTGAAGCCGCAATCTGGGAGCCACTCAAGGCGGTGGCAATGGCATAGGAGCCAATAACCTTCATTGGCTGCACAGGAACAGTCACCCCATAATAGATTCCTGAAAGGATATAGAACAGACCGATGGAGAGAAACACCCCGTATGGGTTCAGGCCATTGACCATGATCATTCCCATGGCCAGGGGGAGGAGTGTCCCCAGATCGCCCAACGACCCGGCAAATTCCATACGGTTAAATTTATAGCGACCCCCCATATTTTCTCCTATCCTCTCCATAAGAACCGATTATAGTAAAACAACGCTGTTGAGAAACAAAAAGCCATTATAACAGATCTTCGAATAATTAGAAGTTCATCCCTTGGGAAATGTGCCTGATCAGGGTTGCCGCCACTTCTGCCTAGGGGGTGTCAGGATTTCATTATCCATCCGACAATTGCGCCTGCGACAACGGTTTCGATCCAGGTTCCAATGAACCAACTCCATGCAAGGGCATAGGGAATGGGCATATAACTGTAGGACCCGAACCCCATTGAGAAACCAGTGGCCAGACCGAACAGCGCTCCAAATTGAATCCCCGATTTTATTGATTTTTGCTCCACCCAAAGCGCATAGATCATCACAAAACAAACCGTGAAGACCAACGTGACAAAATACATCAGGGGCATGTTCATCTGATCCATGGGCCGCCATAGGCTGGACGTCGCCTCGTAGGTAGAGCTTAGAAGCAATCCGTGCAGAATAAAATCCAGAACAGACCAGGTGACAAACACGATCACCACGGCCAAAAGTATCCGTTTCACCATTTTCCTTCCTCCTTTTCCTCGATCCCAAACACTATTTTATCACTATCGCCTTATTTGTTTTTGGCAACAACCCATATGGCATGAACAATCCCGGGAATATAGCCGAATAAAGTTAAAATAATGTTGATCCAGAAATGTTTCCCCAGCCCCACCTGGAGGAACACGCCCAAAGGTGGTAGTAAAATGGCACAGATAATTTTGACAAGTTCCATAACATCCTCCCCTGTTTTCAGTTATAAATGCACGCTTACAAAGCGTGCCCAATATAAATAGAGAGAAACCCCACCGGATCTATTCAAAGGAATCCGTTATGCTGGGAAAGGTTTTCAAATGCGGTTTCATGGCGTTTCCGAGCCATGCAATGGTTTCTCCCAGATTTCGCATATTAAGCAACCCCTCTTCATCCTTTTTCACATCCCCCTTATCCAACCCCATGCCCAGGTTCCAGTAGATGGAGCCCGGCACGATCATCTGTGACATCAGGTACATGTGATTGATGGTGTCAAAAACGTGGGTGGCACCCGCCCTTCTGACCGCAACCACGGCCGCGCCGATCTTTCCACGAAACGCACGGTCATTGGCCAAGGCAACGAATCCCGAGCGATCCAGCAACGCTTTCAGTTCGGAGCTGACGTCTGTAAAATAGGTCGGGGACCCGAGAATCAGCGCATCCGCCTTGAGCATCTTTTCCATGACATCGTTAAAGATATCTTTCGTTATGACACAGCGCATATCTTTGTTTTCCATGCATTTGCCACACGCCTTGCACCCCCTGATTTTTTTCCCGCCCACCTGAACCAATTCCGTGTCCCAGCCGGATTGTTTCAACGGCTCAAGCGCATGGGTAAGAAGAATTTCGGTGTTGCCGCCTTTTCTTGGACTTCCATTGATCGCTAACGCATACATAATCTTTATCCTTATTGTGTTGTTTTGTAAATGGGTCTTGATCTTGTTTCCGGACTAATATAATGATTTCATCAAGCAGAACAAGTACGGTTTAATTTGTAAGGTACTTACACAAAGTATACTAATGGAGACGTCAAAAATGCCCGAACCATGTAAAATCAAAGAGTTAAAAGGAAAAACATATCGGTGTTTTTTTGAACTCACCCTCAAGGTTATCGGCGGGAAATGGAAACCCATCATTCTTTATCACCTCTCACTGGAAGGGATCATGCGTTTTGGGGAGCTGAAAAAAAGCATCCCGGATGTGACCGAACGGATGCTGACAAAGCAGCTGCGGGAATTGGAAGCCGATGGAATCATTCACCGGAAAGTTTACCGCCAAGTGCCACCAAAGGTGGAATACACCCTCAAGCCCCTTGGCGTCAGCCTGGTACCGACGTTGCTGCAGATGCGAGAGTGGGGAGTGGATTATGAACGCCAATTGGGCGGCGGTGATTACGTGGGAGGTGAAGGCTATGAGTCCCGGGAGTCACCTGAAATTGCTTCCATGTACAGAGATAATACAGACCAGTGATCAAGACGGCTGATATTTTCATTGCAGTGCCAGGTCTGCCCGTCCGTTTATTCTTCTATATATTTCTTTACGGTATTATTGATAAACCCTTCTTTTTTCAAATCATCAATAATGGTGTTTATGTCATTGATCTTATCCGCAAGATCGGATTTTTTACTGATTGCCATGTGCAGCTTCCATTCAATAAAGGCGTTTTTTGAATGGATAAATTTGCCCTGGAACGCTTTATTACTCTTAAATAATCCCTTTGCAACAATTTCATTGCATGGAAACGCATCAATTCTATGCCATAACAACTTTTTAAAATTGAGCAAATCAGAGCCAACAACGTCAACCGTCATATTTTTCAAAATATTATCTAATTCTATTCCATAACTGTATCCCCGGGTGACACCGATACGAAAAGGAGTCAAATCTTCTAACCGTTCAAACTCTAATCCAGACCTTTTTCCATCGGCAGCCCACCATAACACCCCCCGCACAGTTAAAACCGGAGATGTGTAAATTAGAGATTGTTCTCTTTCCGGGGTTTTGATCAAAATCATAATCCCATCATTTTTTCCGGTTTTTAGATTCTCTAATGCCCTTTTAAGCGGATAGATCCGGATTTCATGTTTCATATTCATTCTACTGAAAAGCGCATCAACCAAGTCAACGGCAATGCCCTGAACCCTATTATCCTTATCATAATAGAAGGGAGGGTAATCAAATGCTGCCAGTTTAACAACGGTTGCTTCCCGGGCACCTAAAGCAGCAGAGAATGCCAATATAAAAACCAGCGATGCGGACAGGTACAGGAATTTTTTTTTTAATGAAAACATATCCATCCCCTTTTTTCAGGCTCTTTTGCATTTTTTGGGGATAAGAGCCAAACTTTTCCAACAGCATACCATGATACGCCATGGACGATCAAGGCCAACCCTTGCCCCATTCTTGATCCAGGTCCCCATTCCATGCTATCTTGAACAAAAAATCGCAACAAGGAAAGGAACGCAATGCAATGCTAGTAACAATTTTATCCGACATCCACGGCAACCTGGAGGCCCTGAATGAGGTCCTGGCCTGGGTGGATCGGATTCGCCCGGACCGGGTGATCTCCCTGGGAGACAACATCGGCTACGGCCCTGACCCCAACGGGGTGATGGCGGAAGTCTGCCGACGCAATATCTCCTCGGTAAAGGGCAACCACGAAATGGCCGTGGTCGACCCGGCGTTCCTCGTCTGCTTCAACCCTGTGGCAAGAAAGGCCGTGACCCACACCCTTAACCATCTTTCCAGGCCGTTTCGGGAGGCCATGGCCCGGTGGCCCAAACGCCTGGTCCTGGATGAGTTGTGCTTTGTCCACGGGGTCCCCCCGACCTCGCCCTTTGTCTACCTGTTCCAGCTCTCCGACAGAAGACTTACGAGTAAAATAAAGGCCATGGACCAATGGATCTGCTTCACCGGCCACACCCACGACCTGGAACTGATCGCCTGGGACGGCGAAACCCTGACCCACCAGGCGCTTGGCCGGGGAGAGACGGTCCTTTCAAGGCAAAAGAAGTATATCGTCAATGCCGGCAGCGTGGGCCAGCCCCGGGACGGTGATCCCAGTGCCAAGGCCCTCTCCTTTGACACAGAGACAGGCGTGCTCACGGTGGAGTTCATCCCCTACGACTTTCATGCCACGGCTGCCAAGATCCGTGAAGCCGGCATTCCGGCCACCTATGCGGACAAACTATCAAAAAGGTTCTAGGATGAAACATATCGGTAAATTCAAAATTTCAGGGCTGCTTGGCAAGGGCGGCATGGGCAAGGTGTTCAAGGTTGAATACCCGGTCACAGGAAAAATCGGGGCGTTGAAGCTCCTTGCCCCGGAGCCCCTCCTGGTCACCCTCATGGGGGAAAAGGCCGTGGAGGATCTCTTTGTTTCCGAGGCCATCACCATGGCCTCCATCCGCCACCCCCACGTGGTGGAGATCCTGGACTTTGACTGGTTCGAGAAAAAGCCCTACTATATCATGGCGTTTTACTGCAACAACCTTGGCACCCTCATGGGCGAATCCTACGCAACCGAGCGCCCCTCCCGGATCATCGGGCTGGAAAGGGCCATCCGGTACATCAGCCAAATCCTGGAAGGCCTGGCCTGCCTCCACCACCGGTCGGTGATCCACCGGGACATCAAGCCCTTCAACATCCTCATCGATGACCTGGACAATGTTAAAATCTGCGATTTCGGCCTCTCCAAGCTGAGGAACGAAACCTTCCGGGGCCACAAGAGCCTCAAGGTGGGTACCCCCTACTATGCCCCGCCTGAGCAGGAGGAAGACCCGGACGGGGTGGACGAAACCGCGGATCTCTACTCGGTGGGGGTGATGTTTTTCAGGATGGTAACCGGACGGCTGCCCGACAAAAAGCTCAGGGCAAGTGACCTCAATCCGGACCTGGACACAGAGTGGGACGATTTCTTCCACAAGGCCCTCTCTCCCACGCCCGGCGGGCGCTATGCCGACGCCGACGCCATGGCGGAAGAGCTGAACCGACTGGCCCAGACCTGGACCCAAAAAAAGGAGAGCATCTGCCAGGCCCCCCTGGAGTGGTTCAACGCGCCTGATCCCCAGGAAACCGTGCCCCACATCCGGCAGACCCCCCAAAAAGTATATCAATCCCAGGCCCGGGATCGTTTTGACCTGGACGAACTCATGCGTCCCCAACGCCTTTTTACCAACCAATTCGAGCCCTGGTCCGACACCCTCCTGCTGGACCGGACCACCCAGTTGATCTGGGAACGCTCGGGCACCCGGTTCCCGGTGAACTGGAAAGAGGCACAGGCCCATGTCCGGCAACTGAACCAGGACCGATTCCAGGGCCTTGACCACTGGCGCATGCCCACGGTGGACGAACTGTTGACCCTATTCACCCCCCTGCCCCAGGGCATGGGCCACTGCCTGGAGCCGGTGTTCGACACCCGCCAGCACTGGCTCTGGAGCGCGGATCAGGCAAGCTTCACCGCTGCCTGGTACGCAAGCCTGGAGCTGGGGTTCGTGGCTGCCAACGATTTTTCCAGCTTTTACCACCTCAAGGCGGTGTGCACGGCCCCGGCGACCAAGGGGTAAAAGCGTTCAATTGCCAGCCCCTGTCTCCACTAAAGCAACTAATCGATCTTCATGAACGTGCTGCCGGCCGCATTGCAGACCGGGCAGATGTCGGGCACAGTGCCCTCCACGGTGTTGCCGCAGACCGGGCAAACGTGAACCACCGTTCCAGGCAGGTCGCTGCCGGCCTTCACCGCTTCAAGGGCCTTGGAGTAGAGACCGTGGTGGATCTCTTCCACTGCCAATGCGTTCTTGATCGAGAACTCGGCCGGCTTGTTTCCCTCCTCCTGGGCCTGGGCCAGGAACCGCGGGTACATATCCCTGAATTCCTCCCCTTCGCCCAGGATCGCCTCTTCCAGGTTCTCTGTGGTGGTCCTGATCCCTCCCATCACTCTCAGGTGGGCATGGGCATGCACGGTCTCGGCTTCTGCCGCAGCCCGGAACAACTTTGCCACCTGGGGCAGCCCGTCCTGTTCAGCCTTTTTCGCAAACGCCAGGTACTTCCGGTTGGCCTGACTCTCCCCTGCAAACGCTTCCGCTAGGTTTTCCATTGTTGCCATGTGATCTTCCTCCTGCTGTTTTAGCTTCTTGGTTCTGATTTTCGTGTTATTTGGGCAAGGAAACCAGAGAACCGCTTTGGTTCCGGCTTGTCCAGGTTCAGTTAAACGTGTTCAACACCTGCATGGTTAGAAATTTCAGAATTGGTGGTGCAAAGGTCGGCCACAGAGAGATCGTGGAGATCGTGATTGCCGCTCAGCCGGGCAAAATCCTTGAGTTCCTCCGTGTTCACCTTAAAAAAATTGGCCACCCGGGCCGCGGACGTGTCAACGTCCAGACGGGCGCGCAGGGCCGGGTCCTGGGTGGCGATCCCCACGGGGCACTTGCCTGTGTCGCAGACACGGTATTGCTGGCACCCCACAGCCATCATAAGGGCGGTGCCCAGGGCCACGGCATCCGCGCCCATTGCCAGGGCCTTGGCAACGTCGGACGAGACCCGCAAGCCACCGGTAATGATCAAAGAGACCTGGTCCGCTCCCCTGGCATCCAGCACCCGCCTTGCCCTTGCCAGGGCAAATATGGTCGGCACCGAGGCCGCGTTCTTGACCACCTTGGGGGCAGCAGCGGTGCCGCCGGCCCGTCCGTCAATGGTAATAAAATCCACGCCGGCAAAAAGGGCAATCTCCATATCGTCTTCCAGGTGACCGGCCGCAAGCTTGAGCCCCACGGGTTTCCCACCGGTTCTATCCCGCAGGCTGTCCACGGTTCTCTTCAGGTCCTCCCGGGTTCGGATGTCCGGGAAACGGGACGGGCTAATGATGTCCCGGCCTTCGCGGAATCCCCGGATCATGGCGATCTCCCGGCTGACCTTATGACCCGGCAGATGGCCGCCCATGCCGGGTTTGGCAGATTGGCCAATCTTGATCTCCACGGCGTCCACCTGACCCAGGTACTGATCCGTCACACTGTACTTGTTGGGAACATACTCAAAGATGTACTTATAGGATGCGGCCAATGACTCGGGCAGGATTCCGCCTTCCCCGGACCCCATGGCCGTCCCGACCTGGGCACTGCCCCGGGCCAAGGCCAGCTTGGCCTCCCTGGAAAGGGCGCCAAAGGACATATGGGTGACAAAAATAGGGGTTTCGATCACAAGGGGAACACCCGCGCCCGGCCCGATAATGGTTCGCGTGCCCACGGGTTGGCTCTTGTTCAGGGGCAGTCTGGCAAGCTGGGCACCCTTGATCAGGATTTCGTCCCAGGAAAAGGTGGGCACCCGGGTCCGCATGGGTTCGATGACCGACCGCCCGGTAACAGCGGTGCGATGGATGTCCGCCATGTATCGCTCCAGATCGTCTTCCCCACGGGCCCACTCAGCCAGATACGCCGCTTCAATGGTTGTCAAAGGGGGCGGGGAGACAGGAACCTGGGAAATCACCCGGGAAAAGCTCTCCTTGCCGGATCCGCAGACCGGACATGTCCAATCATCGGGAAGCGCTGCCCAGGCAACCCCTTCTTTGGCTTCGTCGTAGATGTGGGAACAAAGGCCGCATTCGTACACGGCCGGTGCAAGCGCGTCGGATTTTCCGGGAGACGAGATAGACGGCTGCAGGGCTTTGACGACACTGAACGCGGTTTTGGGTGAGCCGCAGACCGGGCAGGCCCAATCCATGGAGAGATCATCCCACCGGACAGGCTCTTTTGCTCCATCAAAGAGATGGGAGCAGAGACCACATTGCCATGCTTTCATGCCATACCTCCCACTGATATCTTTATTAAAATATAGGTATCACGAACGCATTCTTAAGAATGAAAAGGCTTTCTGACAAGGCCATCAATTCAATCTGAATTTACTTGACAGATTTCTTGATAAACGCCTCAAAGACCTGGTTATAGGTCTTTGAAACTTTCACCTTTTCCAGGGCAGCTTCATAGGAACGAAGATGTTTTTCAGCGCAGCCTTCGGACATGACCGAATAGAGGCCGACTTCAGTTCCGTCAAGTTTCAGAATTTTAAAGTCCTGTAAAAGATTATTTTTATTTACTTCGTAGGCCAGCGAGTAATAGTCTGACAAGGCAGCGCCGATGCGGCCTGCTTTTACTTTCAGAAGATTTTGTAAAGTCCAATTCTTTCCGGTAAGGAATCGGAATTTCAGACGTTCATCTTTTAACATCTCCGGCAGATAAGCCTCTTTCAAATACCCGATCGTAACTGGCAACAGATCATCAATGGATCTTATTTTCTGTAACGGGTGGTTTTTTTTCAGCGCGACCGCCATGACCATTGTCCCAAAAGGTTCTACAGGATATTTGAACCTGGCGGCGCGTTCCGCGTTCTTCGCAAAGACCAACCCGATATCAATTTCCCCGGTCCCTAAATATTTCAACAGGCGGGCGTTGGGAAGAACGATGAAGCTGACATCCCCCAGTTTCATATTTCCATGAACCAGTTTAAAATAATCAATCGCAGACCCGACATCCTTCCCATTCTCAAACATTGTATGCGGTGGAAATCTGAAGTACCCCACACGCAAAGGCTCAGCATACACAAGGGTTGTCAGTGCCAATGCGAACATAACGCCCCCGATACAAACCCGTGGAAGTATCCATTTCATTCCGTCATTTCCCCTTGTTGGGACCATTG
Source organism: Desulfobacterium sp. (assembly GCA_016342325.1). Taxonomy (GTDB): domain Bacteria; phylum Desulfobacterota; class Desulfobacteria; order Desulfobacterales; family Desulfobacteraceae; genus Desulforapulum. The sequence goes on along the minus strand of JAEINR010000109.1, from coordinate 3,651 downwards.
GGGGAGTCGTTGCCGCTTCCGTCCGGAATACCGTCACCTGAGTTTGGAGCGGGCCCGTTGGAGCCACTTGCACTTATGTTTACATTAATGTGCCCTGGTTCCATAACCATTGCCACATTGGGAAACGTCAAAGTCAAAACAGCGAATAACAGAAAAAATTTCTTCATAATTTCCTACTCACTTTTTTGTTAAGACTGAACGGCCCTTATCACATAAGGAAATGACCTTTTTCCCTGACAATTTAAAAACGGTGAGTAAAGATAAAATATTTTTTTAAGATACCAACATCAAAGTGGGTTGTAAAGAACAAATGATGAAATGGGGTAATGGTTTCATAATGTTCAAGGGTGTATTATAGTGTTGGATTTTATGATGGACAGATACTTTTAACGGCTTAGGCCCGCAGATGAAATAAGTTGCGGTCCTTAAGGAATAGACAGATGCGTGTCCTGCTGGTTGAAGATTCAGAGCGCCTGCAAACATATATCGGTATAGCGTTTAAAAAAGCCGGCATTGCGGTTGATAAAACAGGCGATGGAGAAGAAGGCTTGTTTCTGTCCGAGAATGTACCCTATGATCACTCAAGGCCATGGGTCTTCCACGGATTGAAGCGGGAATAGATGCCCATGAATTTGAAGACATTGAATTACCCGACGGCATAAAAGGACGGGCCGTCACCTTTTCATACATAAACTGCCGCCCCCATGAAAACCTTGATGGAGATCCTGGGGAAAAAAAGATCGGCAACAACGACTGTAACAGGTTGTTCATCGTAATGGCCTGCTCCCGGGAATGGATCGACAACATATTAAGGATAAATCTGATCGCACTGGTCGGAACCGGAATACTGCTTTCTTTGGGCAGTATTGTAATCCTGCCTGGAATTATCAAAACCGGTCTTTCCCCCCTCAACCAAATTGCCGAAAAAGCCGCCTCAATAGAGGTAACAAACCTTGGCAGAAGTGGGACTTGCAATGAACCCTGATCAACCGGACAATCCCCAGTCCTATATTTAAGGACGCCTTGGAGATAGCGCTTCAAATGCAAAATCTGACGGACTCACTCCTGGCCCTTGCACGGGCTGATGCCGGCAACCTGCCTGTCAAAGCGGAAAAGATCGATCTTGCCGATCTCCTTGGGGAGATCTGGCACAAATTCAAGAAAAAAGCTCAGAAACGAAACATTACGTATTCCCTTGCAAGTCCTGGAAACAGATCCCTAGTCCTGTCAGACAAAACCATGCTCACCGCCATCATGACAAATCTCATTTCAAATGCCGTCAGCCATGGACCGGAAAACAGTGGGATCACCATGGCCATAAAAAAGGAGGATCCTTGAAACCATTTTCAATAATGACATTTTTGTTTTTTTGCCTGGTCGTCGGCGGGTGTGATAGATGTTTATTACGGACTTTGGGGAGCCTGGAAGGAAGACCCCACCCACGGAATGCAGGGGATGTACGTTTCAAAAACAAGGGATGCAATCGCGAAAGCCGACCCCATGGGGGCAGAATTAATGAACAACAAATTCTTCCATCCATACCTGACGTATAATGCGCGAATCAGCGCTGATTTCAAGGGCACATTTTCCCTGCGTTTTGATCAAGGGATTCCCTACACCCATCATTCCCAATATCTCAGGAACATCACCCTTACCGGCATCAATGATTCCCATGTGAGGGTCAATGGTTTTGATAATGATATAACGGGCAACAACGGTACCAATACAATTGTTTTTTCAGGGAAGCGTTCCGAATACACCATCATTAAAAACGATTCAGACACCATTGTAACAGACAGCCAAGACGGCCGGGATGGAACCAATACGTTGCGCCATGTTGACAAACTGAGATTCAAGGATCAAACGATCTGGGCTTAACTTTGATTTTTAGTTCCCCGTGGTTCGCGAATCCAGTAATTTACGGATCACGGGGAGCAGTCCTTGAATATCCACGGGTTTTTGAATATACTTTTTGATACCATTTTTCAGGATTTTTTCTTCATCATAGTTTTCACTATAACCGGTACAGAGAATAATCGGGAAATCACTATTGATTTTTAAAATTCCGGTTGAAAGTTCAAACCCTGTCATTTTAGGCATGGTCAAATCAGTGATGAGCAAATCAAATTGGGACGGATCTTTTTTAAACGCATCAAAGGCATCCCGGCTTTTTGAAAAAGCGCTCACCTCATACCCATAGTCTTTCAAGAATTCCTGGGTGGATGTGAGGATGTTCACTTCATCATCAACAACCATTATCCTTTCGGTACCCCCTGCAATAATCTCGACAGAATCATTTTCCTGATAAACAGGTGCTATTTTCTCATCGATGATGGGGAAATACAAATAAAAGGTGGATCCTTTTCCAACAACACTCTCGACTTTGAGATGGCCGCCATGATCTTCAACAATCCCGTAAACCAATGCCAATCCCAGGCCGGTACCTTCCCCAACATCTTTTGTGGTAAAATAGGGATCAAATGCTTTTGCTAATGTTTTTTCATCCATCCCCATCCCTGTATCGCTCACCTTCAGATTAAGGTATTTACCCGCCGGCAGATTGAGATCAGAAGGACAATCCTGCTCCCGGGTGTCACATCCTTTCAATTCAACCGTTAATATTCCTCCGCCGACACGCATTGCATGGTAGGCGTTTGTACACAGATTCATTATCACCTGATGAATCTGGGTAGGGTCTGCCATGACCAGGGATTTTGAAAAAACGTTCTCCCTGATTTCTATGGTGGACGGAATTGAGGATCGTAGTAATTTAAGCGCCTCTTTCACCACAACCGAAATGTTCATCAAATACTTTTCATCCTCTGTCTGCCTGCTAAAGGTGAGTATTTGTTGAACCAGCCCGGTTGCCCTTTGGGCCCCTTTTAGAATCTGCCTGATATGCCCCCGCGCTTTGGCCGGGTTTTCAGCAATGTGCATTTCAGCCAACTTGGAATACCCGAAAATACCGGATAGGATATTGTTGAAATCATGGGCAATGCCCCCTGCAAGCACTCCGATCGCCTCCATCTTCTGGGCATGCTGGAGCTGGGCTTCTATTTTTTTTATTTTCGTTGTATCCCGCAGCACATTGAGCATGGATACAGAGCCATCGGCATGGGCAATGGGGGTGGCGGAGATATGAAAGGAGCGGTTATCTTTGGCACTGACAATATCCAATTCATTGGTGTCGCCTTTTTGGATGATCTCAAAATGACACCACGGGCATTTTTCATCAAACCCATGGATCACCTTAAAGCACCTTTCACCCGTGGCATCACGGCCTGTCCGTTTAATCATGGTCGGGTTCATATATTCAATTATAAATTCCTGGGAACTGATATATACAGGTTCCTGCATGGACTCCATAATCGCCTGGTATTTTCTCTCACTTTCCGACAGTTCAGATTCCTTGTTCTTAAGATAAGTAATATCCAGGGCGGAGAAAGTAATCCCCTTTGAGAAATCGGCCAGATCAATCGGAGTGGAGCTCAGGAGCACGTCGATTATTCTACCATCCGCATGTTGCCACTTTGTCTCAACGGTCCCTGTTCCGTTCTGATGTAACTGGACATATTTTTCCTATGATCACAAATAGTAGTTGGATGTAATAATATCAATCGGTTACCATCACAACAATGCAATACTTTATCA